>NZ_JBVJMA010000046.1:0-1224 GCF_055584445.1 Streptomyces sp. NPDC103540 | reverse complement strand
CGCCGATCCGGGGGTGCGGGTCTCGCAGGTGGAGGTGATGGGCGAGGCCGAGCGCGAGCTCGTCCTGCACGGCTGGAACGACACCGCGCGTCCGCTGCCCCCGATGACCCTGGACGCCCTCATGGCCGCCGGCTCACGCCGCGACCCGGACGGCACCGCCCTGGTCTTCGAGGGCGACGAACTCTCGCGCGCCGAGTTCGAAGACCGGGTCAACCGACTGGCACGCCTGCTCATCGGCCGCGGCGTCGGCCCGGAATCGGTGGTCGGCGTGGCCCTGCCCCGCTCCTTCGACCTCGTCGTCGCCCTCCACGCCGTCGTCCGCGCCGGCGGCGCCTACCTCCCCCTCGACACCACCCTCCCGGGCGAACGCCTCGCGCACATGCTGCGGACGGCCGCCCCGGCGCTGGTGCTCACGGACGCGGGGTCGGTGACCGGTCTGCCCGACGGGATGGAGGTCGAGACGGTTCTGCTCGACAGCTCGGACGTACGCGTCCGGCTGGCCCTGGAACCGGGCGGTCCGGTGACGGACGCGGAGCGGACGGCGCCGTTGCAGCCCCGCCACCCCGCCTACGTCATCTTCACCTCAGGCTCCACCGGCCGCCCCAAGGGCGTCATGGTCGAACACGAGGCCATCGTCAACCGCCTCCAGTGGATGCAACACGCCTACCGCCTCACCACCGGCGACCGCGTCCTACAGAAGACCCCCGCCGGATTCGACGTCTCCGTCTGGGAGTTCTTCTGGCCCCTCGCCGAAGCCATCCCCCTCGTCATCGCCCGACCCGAAGGACACAAGGACCCCGACTACCTCGCGCACCTCATCCGCGAACAACACGTCACCGTCCTGCACTTCGTCCCCTCCATGCTCGCCGCCTTCCTCGCCGAAACCGAGATCGCGACCTGCCCCACCCTCCGCCTCGTCGCCTGCAGCGGCGAAGCCCTCCCCACCGAACTCACCACCCGCTTCCACACCTCCGCCGGTGCCTCACCGGTGGCCCTGGAGAACCTCTACGGGCCCACCGAGGCGGCCGTCGACGTGACCGCCGGTTCCGCGACCGCGGCGAACGCGGCCCAGGGCAGGCCCTCCGCCTCGATCGGTTCGCCCGTCTGGAACACCCAGCTCTACGTCCTCGACCACCACCTGCGCCCCGTACCCCCCGGCGTCCCCGGCGAACTCCACCTCGCCGGCACCCAACTCGCCCGCGGATACACCGCACAACCCGCACT
>NZ_JBVJMA010000045.1:0-1765 GCF_055584445.1 Streptomyces sp. NPDC103540 | reverse complement strand
CCCGACTACATGCACCCCACCCACTACATCCACCTCGACCACCTCCCCCTCAACCCCAACGGAAAACTCGACCGCAACGCCCTCCCCGCACCCGTCGAGACGGCGGGGCAGCCCTCGCGGGCTCCGCGTGACGCCCGCGAGGAGATCCTCGTCGGCATCCTGGCCGACGTGCTGGGACGTTCGTCGGTGGGTGTGAGCGACGACTTCTTCGGGCTCGGCGGGCACTCGCTGCTCGCCGCCCGGGTGGCGGGGCGGATCCGCGAGGCGCTCGGCGTCGACTGCGGGATCCGGGACGTGTTCGAGCTGCGCACGGTGGAGGCGCTGGCGGCCCGACTGGCCGACAGGTCGACCGGTCCGGAGCGGCCGAGGCCGGCCGCCGTCGAACGGGGCGAGCGCCCCGCGCTGTCCTTCGCCCAGCACCGGCTGTGGCTGCTGGACAGCGTGCGCGGACCCAGCGCGGCCTACAACGTGCCGCTCGCGGTGCGCCTGGACGGCCCGGTGGACATGGCCGCGCTCCGCGCGGCGGTGGCCGACGTGGTCACCCGTCACGAGGTGCTGCGCACGGTGATCGCCGAGCACGACGGGGAGCCGTACCAGTGGGTGCTCGATCCGGCGCAGGCCCACGTGCCGGTGACGTTGCGCGAGGTCGCGGAGGACCGGCTGGCCGAGGAGGCCGTCGCGGCGGGCCGGCACGTGTTCGACCTCGCGGCCGAGCTGCCGATGCGGGTCACGCTGCTGCGGGCCTCCGCGGAACGGCACGTCCTGGTGGTGCTGCTGCACCACATCGCCACCGACGAGGGGTCGGCCGGCCCGCTGCTGGCCGACCTGGACCGGGCCTACGCGGCCCGGCTGGCCGGCGGGGCGCCGGACTTCGCCCCGCTGCCGGTGCAGTACGCCGACTTCGCCCGGTGGCAGCGCGATCTGCTCGGCGACCCGGCGGACCCCGCCTCGGTGGCGGCCGGTCAGGCGGCCTACTGGCGCGAGGCCCTGGCGGGAGTCCCGGCGGAGCTGGCGCTGCCCACGGACCGGCGGCGCCCGGCGGAGCCCTCGTACGAGGGCGGTGTGGTGACCTTCACCGTCCCCGAGGCGACCGTGTCCGGTCTGCTCCGGACGGCCCGCGAGAACGGTGCGACGCCGTTCATGGTGGCGCACGCCGCGGTGGCCGCGTTGCTGCACCGGCTCGGCGCGGGTGAGGACATCCCGCTCGGCAGTCCGGTCTCGGCCCGTGAGGGCGAGCAGATGGACGGGCTGGTCGGGTTCTTCCTGAACACGCTGGTCCTGCGGGCCGACCTGTCCGGCGACCCGACCTTCGGTGACCTGGTGGCGCGGGTCCGCGACACCGGTCTGGCCGCGTTCGCGCACGCCGACCTGCCGCTGGAGGCCGTGGTCGAGGCGGTGGACCCGGAGCGCTCGCGCGCCCGCAACCCGCTGTTCCAGACGATGGTCACCTTCCACTCCGTCGACAGCGCGGTACCGCGCCTGTTCGGGCTGCCCGCCGAGGAGCTGACGGTGGAGACCGGCGGGGCGAAGTTCGACCTGGAGGTGGCCTTCGGCACCGTCCGGGACGGCGCGGGCATCGAGGGTGGCATCCGTTACGCCTCCGACCTCTTCGACCGGGCCCGGGTGGAGGAGCTGGCCGGCCGGCTGGTCGCCCTCCTCGACGCGGTGGCCGCCGATCCGGGGGTGCGGGTCTCGCAGGTGGAGGTGATGGGCGAGGCCGAGCGCGAGCTCGTCCTGCACGGCTGGAACGACACCGCGCGTCCGC
>NZ_JBVJMA010000043.1:0-2932 GCF_055584445.1 Streptomyces sp. NPDC103540 | reverse complement strand
CCCTGTGGGAGAGTAGGACGCCGCCGAACAATCATTGTGGGAAAGCCCCGCACCTTATGGTGCGGGGCTTTTCTGCGTTTACGGCCAGGTAGGTGACCGGGCCGGCCCGTAGCATGACCGCATGCCGGAACTTCAGTTGCTTCGTGCCGACCACGCGAAGGCCCTGCTCGACTTCGAGCGGGAGAACCGCGCCTACTTCGCCTCCCTCGTCCCCGACCGCGGCGACCAGTACTTCGACCGGTTCGACGAGCGACACGGCGAGCTGCTGGCCGAGCAGGATGCGGGGCTGCACTTCTTCCACCTCCTGGTGGCGGAGGACGGCGCGATCCTCGGACGGGTCAACCTCATCGACGTGGCGGACGGTTCGGCCGAGCTGGGGTACCGCATCGCCGAGTGTGCGACGGGGCGGGGACGGGCGACGGCCGCGGTGCGTGCGGTGTGCGACCTGGCCGTCGAGCGGTACGGCCTGCGTCACCTGAGGGCGGTCACGACCCTCGACAACGTCGGCTCCCGCACGGTTCTCGCCCGTACCGGCTTCATCGAGGCCGGCGAGCTCGACGTGGCCGGCCGCCCCGGGATCCGCTTCGTACGGGACCTTCGGCGGGAGCCGAGACCGTGAACGACGGAGGGTCCCGCGATCGGGGGAGGAGAGATGAACTGCCGCTCCAGCACGGCCTCTTGGGGGACCTACAGCCGGGGATCCGGCCCACGTCAACGGACCGTGGCCCGTTGCTGTGAACGGGAGCGTTCACCGGGTTGATGACGTCCTGGCAGGATCGCTGTGAGGAGCCGGACGACATCCGGTTCCGTTGGCTCGGTCGGTAGGCGTGGGAACCGGTGGAGAATCCGGGTGCGCCCGTTGATCGCGTGGGACGACACTGTGCCGATGAGCCTCCCCTCTTCCCCCCAGGCGCCTCAGGAACGGGCCCTTCGACACGTCACGGCACTCGCGGAGGGGCCGCCGGTGGACCCGGCGCTTCGGGTGACGCTCAACTTCCACCCGGACCGTCTGCTGCACGGCAAGCCGATCCTGGACGCCTTGGCTGAAGACGGCTTCTACCGCTCGCAGTTCGTCACGGGGACCAGCAACGGTGGACTGACCGCGCACCCCGGTGGGGACCGGTGGCGCTGGGAGAGCCGCATCTTCGGTGGGGCGTACGACGAAGCGTCCGCCCAACAGCGGCCTGTCTACGGTGCGTTGAACTTCCGCGGCAAGCCGGTCGGCGGGGCTCCGCGGTTCGGCTCGGCCCACTTTCGGCTGGTCGCCGAGGTCCTGCCCCGCACCACGTTCTGCTACCCGGACAGCTACCTGGAGCCGGCGGACTTCGGCGTCGCGGACCGCATGGGCCTCATCGGGCCGGCCCTCGCCGATCGTCAGGACGAGCTGGACGACTACATCGAGGCACAGGTGCACGGGCCGGTCCGGCTGCGTGCCCACGCGGAGGCGCTCGTGCTCGATCCCTGCTACCGGGGGACGACGGTGGAGACCGCGGCCCTGCGGATCGGCTGCCCGGTGGAGTGGCACCCCGGTTTCCGGCTCCAGGCCGAGGAGCTCCGAAGCCACCCCGACTACCGCGGCCAGGAGTACGTGGACCTGGCTGAGCGGATCGCGGTGGACGGCGTACTCGACCCCCGCATCGTCGGAAATGCCGCGCGGGCCGGCGGCCAAGACCCCCAGGCCGTCAAGAAGGTGTGGCACTACCTGGCGCGGTTCGGGGCGCCCTTGACCTGAAGCGTGGTCGAGCTCGTAGCGTCGCGTAGTGGGTGATCACCCACTACAGGGGGAGGGGCGCACCGATGATGCTCGTGACCGGAGCCACCGGAAACATCGGCCGTGTGTTGCTGGAGGCGCTGGCCGCGCGGGGAGCGGGCGCTACGGGAGGCCTGCGCGGGCTGACCCGGGACATGGAGCGGGCTGCCTTCCCGGCAGGGGTGGAGGCCGTCGAGGGGGACCTGGGGAAGGCGGCCTCCCTGGGGCCGGCGCTCGAGGGGGTGCGCTCGATGTTCCTTCCGTCGCGGGTGGGGGCGGACGAGGAGGTCCTCGACGCCGCCCGGAGGGCGGGTGTGGAGCACGTCGTCCTGGTCTCGTCGGTGACGGTGCAGACGCACCCCCACCTCGGCCCGGCCCGCGAGAACCTGGCCGTCGAGGAACTCCTCAAGGGCAGCGGGATGGCGTGGACGATCCTGCGACCGACGCAGTACGCCTCGAACACCCTGTGGTGGGCGCCGGCGATCCTCGCCGGGGAGCCGGTCCGTGTCCCGTACGCGGACACCGGCCTGCCCACGATCCACCCGGGTGACATCGCCGCGGTCGCCCAGGTCGCGCTGACCGATCCCGAGCACCGGGGGAGGACGTACGCCCTGACCGGCCCCGTCCGGGTGACGCCCAGGGAACAGGTGGCGGCGATCGCGAAGGCACTGGGGAGGCAGGTGCCGTTCGCCGAGATCGACCGCCGGCGGGCCCATCGCGACATGGCGGCGCTCTTCGGCGCGGAGGGCGCGGACGCGGTGCTCGACCTCATGGGCGGGGACGTCAACGACGAGCTCCTGGCGGTCCGGGACACCGTCGAGCGGATCACCGGCTTGCAGGCCAGGACGTTCGAGCAGTGGGCCGCGGAGCACGCATCGGCCTTCGGCGGGCCTCGTTTTGACTCCTCGGGGGGAGGGTTGTAGAGTCAAACGGTTGCCTCGAACTGGACAAGTTCGGCAGCGACAACCCCACAACCCACCTGGATGAGAATCCGTGTGGGCTGTGTCGACTCTTCTTTCGGAAAGTCTGAAGCCGGGAAATCCGGTGGAAAACTTCTGATAGAGTCGGAACCGCCGGAAAGGGAAAGCGCGAAAGCGCAGAACCTCGAAAGCACCGAGGAAATCGGGCCCGAAAGAGTCTGATAGAGTCGGAAACGCAAGAACACAGAACGAAAGCCCGGAG
>NZ_JBVJMA010000042.1:1870-3300 GCF_055584445.1 Streptomyces sp. NPDC103540 | reverse complement strand
CTTCAGAACTAACACAGTGGACGCGAGCAACTGAGGACAAGCCCTCGGCCTATTAGTACCAGTCAGCTCCACCCGTTACCGGGCTTCCACATCTGGCCTATCAACCCAGTCGTCTACTGGGAGCCTTACCCTCTCAAGGAGGTGGGAATACTCATCTTGAAGCAGGCTTCCCGCTTAGATGCTTTCAGCGGTTATCCCTCCCGAACGTAGCCAACCAGCCATGCCCTTGGCAGGACAACTGGCACACCAGAGGTTCGTCCGTCCCGGTCCTCTCGTACTAGGGACAGCCCTTCTCAATATTCCTACGCGCACAGCGGATAGGGACCGAACTGTCTCACGACGTTCTAAACCCAGCTCGCGTACCGCTTTAATGGGCGAACAGCCCAACCCTTGGGACCGACTCCAGCCCCAGGATGCGACGAGCCGACATCGAGGTGCCAAACCATCCCGTCGATATGGACTCTTGGGGAAGATCAGCCTGTTATCCCCGGGGTACCTTTTATCCGTTGAGCGACGGCGCTTCCACAAGCCACCGCCGGATCACTAGTCCCGACTTTCGTCCCTGCTCGACCCGTCGGTCTCACAGTCAAGCTCCCTTGTGCACTTACACTCAACACCTGATTGCCAACCAGGCTGAGGGAACCTTTGGGCGCCTCCGTTACCCTTTGGGAGGCAACCGCCCCAGTTAAACTACCCATCAGACACTGTCCCTGATCCGGATCACGGACCGAGGTTAGACATCCAGCACGACCAGAGTGGTATTTCAACGGCGACTCCACCATGACTGGCGTCACGGCTTCAAAGTCTCCCACCTATCCTACACAAGCCGAACCGAACACCAATATCAAACTGTAGTAAAGGTCCCGGGGTCTTTCCGTCCTGCTGCGCGAAACGAGCATCTTTACTCGTAGTGCAATTTCACCGGGCCTATGGTTGAGACAGTCGAGAAGTCGTTACGCCATTCGTGCAGGTCGGAACTTACCCGACAAGGAATTTCGCTACCTTAGGATGGTTATAGTTACCACCGCCGTTTACTGGCGCTTAAGTTCTCAGCTTCGCAACCCCGAAAGGTCACTAACCGGTCCCCTTAACGTTCCAGCACCGGGCAGGCGTCAGTCCGTATACATCGCCTTACGGCTTCGCACGGACCTGTGTTTTTAGTAAACAGTCGCTTCTCGCTGGTCTCTGCGGCCACCCCCAGCTCACGGAGCAAGTCCGATCACCAGTGATGGCCCCCCTTCTCCCGAAGTTACGGGGGCATTTTGCCGAGTTCCTTAACCATAGTTCACCCGAACGCCTCGGTATTCTCTACCTGACCACCTGAGTCGGTTTAGGGTACGGGCCGCCATGAAACTCGCTAGAGGCTTTTCTCGACAGCATAGGATCATCCACTTCACCACAATCGGCTCGGCATCAGGTCTCAGCCTTAT
>NZ_JBVJMA010000042.1:0-1773 GCF_055584445.1 Streptomyces sp. NPDC103540 | reverse complement strand
ATATGAGGGACGGATTTGCCTACCCCTCGGCCTACACCCTTACCCCGGGACAACCACCGCCCGGGCTGGACTACCTTCCTGCGTCACCCCATCGCTTACCTACTACCACCTTGGATCGGCGGCTCCACCACTTTCCTTTCCCCGAAGGGTCCGGAACGGCTTCACGGCCTTAGCATCAGAGGATTCGATATTGGGCGTTTCAAAGCGGGTACCGGAATATCAACCGGTTGTCCATCGACTACGCCTGTCGGCCTCGCCTTAGGTCCCGACTTACCCTGGGCAGATCAGCTTGACCCAGGAACCCTTAGTCAATCGGCGCACACGTTTCTCACGTGTGTATCGCTACTCATGCCTGCATTCTCACTCGTGAACCGTCCACAACTAGCTTCCGCTGCTGCTTCACCCGGCACACGACGCTCCCCTACCCATCACAGCAGGCGTTGGCCCTATTGCTGCAATGACACGACTTCGGCGGTACGCTTGAGCCCCGCTACATTGTCGGCGCGGAATCACTTGACCAGTGAGCTATTACGCACTCTTTCAAGGGTGGCTGCTTCTAAGCCAACCTCCTGGTTGTCTCTGCGACTCCACATCCTTTCCCACTTAGCGTACGCTTAGGGGCCTTAGTCGATGCTCTGGGCTGTTTCCCTCTCGACCATGGAGCTTATCCCCCACAGTCTCACTGCCGTGCTCTCACTTACCGGCATTCGGAGTTTGGCTAAGGTCAGTAACCCGGTAGGGCCCATCGCCTATCCAGTGCTCTACCTCCGGCAAGAAACACACGACGCTGCACCTAAATGCATTTCGGGGAGAACCAGCTATCACGGAGTTTGATTGGCCTTTCACCCCTAACCACAGGTCATCCCCCAGGTTTTCAACCCTGGTGGGTTCGGTCCTCCACGAAGTCTTACCTCCGCTTCAACCTGCCCATGGCTAGATCACTCCGCTTCGGGTCTAGAGCGTGCAACTCAATCGCCCTATTCGGACTCGCTTTCGCTACGGCTTCCCCACACGGGTTAACCTCGCTACACACCGCTAACTCGCAGGCTCATTCTTCAAAAGGCACGCAGTCACGAGATACAGCAAGCTGCATCCGACGCTCCCACGGCTTGTAGGCACACGGTTTCAGGTACTATTTCACTCCGCTCCCGCGGTACTTTTCACCATTCCCTCACGGTACTATCCGCTATCGGTCACCAGGGAATATTTAGGCTTAGCGGGTGGTCCCGCCAGATTCACACGGGATTTCTCGGGCCCCGTGCTACTTGGGAGATGAGCAAGCAAGCCGCTGATGTTTCGTCTACGGGGGTCTTACCCTCTACGCCGGACCTTTCGCATGTCCTTCGACTACATCAACGGTTTCTGACTCGCCTCACAGCCGGCAGACTGTGAAAGCTCATTCCCACAACCCCGCATGCGCAACCCCTGCCGGGTCTCACACACATACGGTTTGGCCTCATCCGGTTTCGCTCGCCACTACTCCCGGAATCACGGTTGTTTTCTCTTCCTGAGGGTACTGAGATGTTTCACTTCCCCTCGTTCCCTCCACATGCCCTATGTGTTCAGGCATGGGTGACAGCCCATGACGACTGCCGGGTTTCCCCATTCGGACACCCCCGGATCAAAGCTCAGTTGGCAGCTCCCCGGGGCCTATCGCGGCCTCTCACGTCCTTCATCGGTTCCTGGTGCCAAGGCATCCACCGTGCGCCCTTAAAAACTTGGCCACAGATGCTCGCGTCCACTGTGTAGTTCTCAAGCAACGACCAGCCACCC
>NZ_JBVJMA010000041.1:0-4903 GCF_055584445.1 Streptomyces sp. NPDC103540 | reverse complement strand
GGTCGAAGACGAGGGTCGCGGGAAGCCGCAGGCCGGTGGCCGCGTTGAGGGCGTTGCGCAGCTCGACGGCGGTCAGCGAGTCGAAGCCGAGCTCCCTGAACTGCCGGTCGACCGTGACGGAGCGAGCCGTTCCGTGGCCGAGGACCGTCGCGACCCGGTCGCGGACGAGGTCGAGCACGAAGGCGTGACGCTCCTCCGGGGGCAGGTCGACGAGTCGCCCGGCCACCGTGGCGTTCCCCGCCGTCTCGCGGGCGCCGTCGAGGGCGCGTCGCACGGGGGTCCGCACCAGCTTCCGGAGCAGCGGCGGCAGCGTTCCGGCGCGGGCCTGTGCCCGGAGCGCGCCGGTGTCCAGTCGGACGGGGACCAGGGTGGGCAGGGTGGAACGGCAGGCCGCGTCGAACAGGGCCAGGCCTTCGGCGGCTTCCAGCGCGACCAGTCCGGAGCGGCTGATCCGGCGCCGGTCCGCGTCGGCCAGGCCGGCCGTGAGCGTGCCGGCCTGCGCCCACAGGCCCCAGGCGAGGGACACGGCGGGGAGGCCCTGGGCGCGCCGGGACACGGCGAGGCCGTCCAGGAAGGTGTTGGCGGCGGCGTAGTTCGCCTGCCCGGCGCTGCCGAGCGTGCCCGCGGCGGAGGAGAAGAGGACGAACGCCGTGAGGTCCGCGTCGCGGGTCAGCTCGTGGAGGTGCCGGGCCGCGTCGGCCTTGGGACCGAAGACGTGGTCGACGCGCTCCGCCGTGAGCGCGGGTACGGTGCCGTCGTCGGTGACGCCTGCCGCGTGGACCACCCCGGTCAGGGGCCGGTCGGCCGGGATCGCGGCGAGGAGTTCGGCCAGGGCGGCGCGGTCCGCCACGTCGCAGCGGACGGTGTGCGGCTCGGCTCCCAGGGCGCGCAGCTCCGCGTCGAACTCCGCCGCGCCCGGGGCGTCGGGTCCCCGGCGGCCGGCCAGCAGGAGGTGGCGTACGCCGTGCTCGGTGACGAGGTGGCGGGCGACGAGCCGGCCCAGCGCCCCGGAGGCTCCGGTGACCAGGACGGTGCCGTCCGGGCCGAACGGGGCTTCGGTCGCCTCGGGGGCGGCGGCCCGTACGAGGCGCGGTACGAGCGCGGCTCCGTCCCGGACGGCCAGCTGCGGCTCGCCGGAGGCCGCCGCCGCGGTGAGCCCCGGAGCGGCGTCACCGTCGAGGTCCAGGAGGACGAACCGGCCCGGGTTCTCCGACTGTGCCGAGCGTACGAGGCCCCAGACGGCGGCCTGGGCCGGATCCACGCCGGCCCGGGTGCCGGTGTCGGCGGACGCCGGCACGGCGCCCCGTGTCACCACGACCAGGCGGGAGGCTGCCCACCGGTCGTCCGACAGCCACTGCCGGAGCAGGGCGAGCACCCGGCGTACGGCGGCGGCGGCCGTGACGTCGTCGGTGTCGAGCAGCGCGGGTACGGAGACGGCGACGGTCGCCGGGACCGTGGCGCCGTCCGGACCGGGGTCCAGATCGGCCGGGCTCGTGCACCACGTCACGTCGGCGGGGCCCTCGGCGGGCTCCGCGGCGGGCGGGCACGGTTCCCAGACGACCGTGAACAGCGCGTCGGCGAACGCCGTCGCGGGGTCGGTGGCCCCGTCGGCCCGGACGGGGCGTCCGGCGGGCACCGTCCGCAGGACCAGCCCGTCGATCGATGCGACGGGCCGTCCCCGTCCGTCGGTGATCAGCAGGGCCACCGCGTCCGTACCGGCCGTGTCGGCGCGGCTCAGACGGACCCGCAGGGTCTCGGCACCGGTGCCGTGGACGCTGACACCGGTCCAGGAGAAGGGCAGCCGCCCTTCGTCGCCGGCGTCGAGGAAGCCGTCCACGCTCAGGGCGTGCAGGGCCGCGTCGAGGAGGGCGGGGTGGATGGCGAAACCGTCGGTCGTGGTGCCGTCGGGCAGCGCGACCTCCGCGAAGAGTTCGTCGTCCCCTCGGCGCCACGCGCCGCGCAGGCCCCGGAACACCGGCCCGTACGCGAAGCCGGCTTCGGCGAGCGCGGCGTAGCGGTCGCCGATGTCGACGGGGATGGCGTCGGCGGGCGGCCAGGCGCCGTCCGTACCGGGCGGGGCGGGCAGGTCGGGGGCGAGGAAGCCGGTGGCGTGACGCGTCCAGGCGGTGTCGCCACCGGTCTCGGCGCTGGTCTCGTCGGCGCTCTCGGCCCGCGAGTAGATCTTGACCGAGCGGCGGTCCTGCGCGTCGTCGGCTCCGCCGACGACGACCCGTACCTGGACCGCGCCGTGCCGTGGGAGCACCAGGGGCGCGGCCAGGGTGAGTTCGTCGACCCGGCCGCAACCGAGCTCGTCGCCGGCGCGTACGGCCATGTCGAGGAACGCGGTGCCGGGGAGCAGGACCGTCCCGGCGACGGCGTGGTCGGCGAGCCAGGGGTGCGTGGCCAGGGACAGTCGTCCGGTGAGCAGCGATCCCGCGCCGTCGGGGAGCAGGGCGGCGGCTCCCAGGAGCGCGTGGCCGGCCGAGGCCAGTCCGGCGGCGGCGACGTCGGCGGGGGCGGTCGGGGCGTCGAGCCAGTAGTGCTCGTGTCGGAAGGCGTAGGTGGGCAGGTCGACGCGGTGCCCGGTGCCACCGCGGCCGGCGAGGAGGGCCGACCAGTCGACGGGGGTCCCGTGGACGTGGAGGCGGGCGAGCGCGGTGGTGACGGCCAGGTCCTCGGTCCGGTCCGTGCGCAGGGTGGGCACGGTGAGGGCCCGCTCGTCCAGGCGGTCCTGGGCCAGGGCGGTCAGGACCGCGCCGGGACCGATCTCCAGGAAGGTCCGTACGCCTTCCAGGGCGAGGGCGTCGAGGGCGTCGGCGAAGCGGACGGCCTCGCGGGCGTGGCTCACCCAGTAGTCGGGGGTGCCGAACTCCTCGGCGGGGACGATCCGTCCGGTGAGGGTGGAGACGATCGGCAGGGTCGGCGTGCCGAACGTCGCCCCTGCCGCGATCTGTCGGAACGCGTCGAGCATGGGTTCCATGAGCGGGGAGTGGAAGGCGTGGGAGACGGCCAGGGGTTTAGTCTTGCGGCCCTCGGCCGCGAGCGTGTCGACGACCGCCGCGATCGCGTCCTCGTCGCCCGAGACCACCACCGAGGAGGGTCCGTTGACGGCGGCGACGTCCGCCCGGTCCTCGAAGCCCACCAGGAGGTCCCGCACTTCCTCTTCGGAAGCCTCGACGGCGACCATCACGCCCCCGGCGGGCAACCCCTGCATCAGGCGCCCCCGCGCGGCCACCAGACGGGCCGCGTCCTCCAAGGACAGCACCCCCGCCACGTGCGCGACCGCGAACTCACCCACCGAATGCCCGGCCAGGAAGTCCGGCCGCACACCCCACGACTCCACGAGCCGGTACAACGCCACCTCGATCGCGAAGAGCGCCGGCTGCGCGAAGACCGTCCGGCTCAACAGCTCCGCGTGCCCACCGAACACCACCTCCTTCAGGGGCTGTTCGAGCTGTCCGTCCAGCTCGACGCACACCGCGTCGAAGGCGGCGGCGAATACGGGGAAGGTGGCATACAACTCCCTTCCCATACCGAGCCGTTGGCTGCCCTGCCCCGAGAACAGGAACGCGGTCCGGTGTCCGCCCACGGGCGCGCCGGACGGCGTTTCGCCGCGTAGGAGCGCCGTGCTCGCGGGTCGCCCGGCGGCGATGGCGGCCAGGCCGTCCAGCAGTTCCTCGCGGCTCGTGCCGACGGCCGCGGATCGGACGTCCAGCGTGGCGCGGGAGCCGGCCAGGGACAGGCCGATGTCGGCGAGGTCGTGGTCCGGGTGGTCCTCGATGTGGGTGAGGAGGCGCGCGGCCTGCTCGCGCAGGGCGTCCGGGTCCTTGGCGGAGACGGGCCACGCCATCGTCGTGGCGGCGGTCCGCGGGTTCTCGGATCCCTCGCGCGGCCCCGGGAGGTACGGTGCGGGCTGCTCCAGTACGACGTGGGCGTTGGTTCCGCTGACGCCGAAGGAGGACACGCCCGCACGTCGCGGCCTGCCGTGCTCCTCCGCCCATTCGCGGGTCTCGGTCAGCAGCCGGACCGCTCCGGCCGACCAGTCGACGTGCGGGGTCGGCTCGTCCACGTGCAGCGTCCGGGGCAGGACACCGTGGCGCATCGCCTGCACCATCTTGATCACACCACCCACGCCCGCGGCGGCCTGCGTGTGCCCGATGTTCGACTTGAGCGACCCCAACCACAGGGGCCGCTCCACCGGCCGGTCCTGCCCGTAGGTGGCCAACAGTGCCTGTGCCTCGATCGGGTCACCGAGCGTCGTGCCCGTGCCGTGGGCCTCGACCGCGTCGACGTCGGCCGGCGACAGACCCGCCTGGGCGAGCGCCTGCCGGATCACCCGCTGCTGCGCCGGACCGTTCGGCGCCGTCAAACCGTTCGACGCACCGTCCTGGTTCACCGCCGACCCCCGTACGACCGCCAACACCTCGTGCCCGTTGCGGCGCGCGTCCGACAGCCGCTCCACCAGCAGCATGCCCACACCCTCGGACCAGCCCGTACCGTCCGCCGACGCGGAGAACGCCTTGCACCGACCATCCGCCGCCAGCCCACGCTGCCGACTGAACTCCACGAAGACGTTGGGGGTCGCCATGACGGTGACACCGCCCACCAGCGCCATCGTGCACTCGCCCTGGCGCAGGGCCTGCGCCGCCAGGTGCAGGGCGACCAGCGAGGACGAACACGCCGTGTCGACCGTCACCGCCGGCCCCTCCAGGCCGAACGTGTAGGCGATGCGACCGGAAGCGATGCTGCCCGCGCTCCCGTTGACGAGGTATCCCTCCAGGCCGTCGGGTGCGGTGGACAGGCGCGAACCGTAGTCGTGGTACATGACGCCCGCGAACACACCGGTACGCGAACCCCGCACCGTCACCGGATCGATCCCCGCCCGCTCGAACACCTCCCACGA
>NZ_JBVJMA010000040.1:0-7204 GCF_055584445.1 Streptomyces sp. NPDC103540 | reverse complement strand
TGGTGTCGCCGACGGCGGCCTCGTTCAGCAGCCGGGTGAAGCCGGCGCGGTCGAGGGAGAGCTGCCGGGTGGAGGTGGCGGGGTCTTCGTAGACGGGGGCGCCGGCGGCCAGCAGCGGGGCCAAGGCGTGGCGCTGGCGGGCGTCGGTCTGCTTGTCGGTGGAGTGCCGCAGGTAGAGCCGGTCGGCCATGTGCTCTTCGCCTTCCCCAGGTGGGCCGGGCGGGCCCGGTGGTGTCCGCGGACCACCCTAGCGGGGGCGGAATGGGGAGGCGGAATAGTGGACCGGATTCGATTGGATCGGCGGCCGGTTCGGGCAGGTCGGCGGGCCGAGCCAATTGGATCGGCAAGCGGGGGCGGAATCGACCGTTTCCGCCCCCAGGGCGTTGGATTGCCCACCCAACTGACCCCACCGGGCCCTGCCCCATCGGCACACCGTCACGTTCGCGCCTCACGCGCCATCCTGGGTCGCTATCAAGCCATAGGGAGGCGCCAGGGTGGCCCATGTCCGCTGGTGCGGCCACAGTCTTGGCGTGCGCACGTCGGGCAGGAGCCGCGGCGAAGCCGACGTGAAGGTGGAAGTCGTGGTGGACAGCAAGGACTTCGTGCGACTGGTGGGACGCAGGGCGGCTCTGCGCTATGTCCTGGCAGGGAGCGCGGCCGCTGCCGTGGCGGCCTGCTCGGGCAACGGCTCCACCAGCGTCCGTTCCCAGACGCTGAGCGCGTTCCTGCAGGGCACCTGGAGGATCAAAGCAGAGAACGGTGCAGGGGCGCTGGTGGAGGTATTCAGCGACGGGAACTACGTGATCTCCGGAGGAGAGCCCGGCCAAGAGTGGTCGGATCAGGCCACATGGAAGTACGAGGACGGCCGCCTCACCTACACGGTGGAGTCGCTGCATAGACATCCTCCCTATGTCATCCATGAGATGCCTGAGCAGGCCGGCAAGGCAATCGACGGCACCTACACCGTGTCGGGGGGCATGATCGACAACGGTGGACAGGAAGAGGGCTACTCGAAAATGCAGGTCACCGGCACAAAAGACAAAGTGGTGCTCACCTTCCCTCAGAAGCCAGACGGGCAACTCCGCGTTGTCACCTGCACCCGGCTCGCGGGCACCCAAGGCGCTCCCTGAACCACAAGCCCGGAGGCAGGTGATCACGATCGTGGTGGGCCGGCGACGCCGCCTTCGACCGATTCCGCCCCCAGGGAGTCAATGGACGTACGGCGCCGAGGGCGCCGGTCAGCTCACTCCGGCCACGCCATCAGCTGCCAGGCCGCGTCCAGCGCCCGCACCCGGCCGGCCAGGTGCTCGGCCACCGGCTCCTCCAGACTCAGCCCGTGCAGGACGTCCGCCTGCACCGCCTCCCACTGCGCGCCGTCCAGCAGCCGCGCCCGTGGGTCGGCCCACCGGTTCGACGGCGAGGCGAACACGTCCCGGCGCCCGAGCGCCTTGTGCAGCTGCTCCAGCACGCACACCGCGTAGGCGTCGCGGTCCACCGCGCCGAGCGGCAGGTCGGGGTTGGAGTACACCGCCTTCTTCCAGGCCGGCGGCACGAGCTTCTGGTCGATCTTGCGGGGCAGCAGCGGCTTGGCCTTCACCTTGCGCCGCGCGAGCGCGGGCAGCCGCTTCACGGCCTCCAGTACCCGCCGGCCGCCGGAGGCTGCCCCAAGCGCGCTCGACTCGCCGAGCAGCGACAGGAACGGGCGCACCGTGCCGTAGCGGCCGGCCAGCTGGCGGCGCATCTCCGCCTCCGCCTCGTCGTCGCCCGGCGGCAGCAGCTCGTCCAGCAGCCGCACCGCCGCCTCGACCTCGGCGCGCGGCCCGACCTCGGTCTCCAGCGCCAGGAAGAGCGCCGCCGCGTCCAGGTCGGCGCCGGACTCGGCGACCAGGTCCAGCTGCTCGGACCACAACCGGTACACCGCCTGCACCGTGCGCGACGCCTTCGCCAGCCGCGGCCGGGAGGCCAGCCACTCCTTGTCCGTGGCCCGCTTCGCCACGTTCAGCAGCTTCACCTGCATCAGCAGCGAGAACACGTCCAGCGCGTCGTCGATCGCCGACGCCTCCAGGTGCCGCACCACCGAGGTCAGCAGCGCGGTGCGGCGCGGCTCCCGGGCGCGTTCCAGGATCGGCGCCTTCGACCCCAGCCCGACCCGGGCCAGCGTCGCCAGCCGGTTCGGCGGCACCTTGTCCAACTTCACCCGGCCCAGGTGGAAGGCGGAGATCTCGTCCACCCGCTCCAGTGCCTTCGCCATGCTCGTGCCGGTCGTGCGCGTCGGCGGCCGGCGCAGCCGCTCCAGCTCCGAGACCCGACGGCCCTCCGGCACCTCCAGCAGAGCCACCAGGTCAGCTGGCAGCGAGGGGTCCGCCCGCCGGGCGGCGTTGGCCACCGTGGCGTACAGCCGCCGCTCCGCGACCGTGCGGACCTCCGCGACCTGCCGCACCAGCGCCGACACCCCGGGCAGCAGCACCCGGTTTCGCCGCAGCCACCCCACCGCCTGGTTGAACAGCGCCACCGGCCCCTCGGCGTGCGTCCAGGCCCGCCCGTGCAGGAACGTGCGGAACCGCCGGCCCCACGCCGCGTCCTCGAACTGGTGGTAGCCGTAGGCGTCCCGGATCTCCCAGGCGTGCTCGTAGGCCGTCATCTGCCGCTCGGTGTACCGCTTCACCACCGAGGGGTCCTCAACGCCCAGGTGCTCGGCCACGTACGCGACCACCGACCACGGCACGTCCAGCGGGTCCTCCAGGAAGAGCCCCAGGTACCGGACCGTGCACATCTGCAGCGCGAAGCCCAGACGGTTGTGATCACTCCGCCGTTTCCCGATCAGCCGCCTGTCCACGTCATCGAGGTAAAAGAACCTCTCCATCTCCGGGCGCGTCGGCTCCTCAACGAACCGTCCGTACGCCCCGGCCTGCTCATCCGTCAGAAACTCCATCGGCACGCGGCGGACGGTATCCGCCAGCCGATCACCTCATACGATCTTCGATCGAAGTCGAGTGGGCCGGATGATCACTGTGCTAGCGAGCAAGATCGTTCCTTACCGCTAACCACGTCCGGATTGATCCCCGAGGCCGAGGACCGGCAGAAGCGGGTGCAGCTCGCGGCCCTTGGCCGCCAGCTCCTCGCCGCGAATGTCGGGAAGGCCGACGTCAGTGAACAGCAGAGCGACCTCCTGGTAGGGGCTTTCCAGGATCTTCAAGGCGGCCTCTGCGGAGTCGGCCTCGATCGCGGTGTAGCCGAGTTCGTCCAGCACCTCGACGGCGAACATCCTGACGATGTCGTCGTCTTCGACCACCAGAATATGCAGGGTTCTCTCCTGAGCTGCGGGCAATCGACCGCTCATCCAGCCCGAGCGGGCGAGGCGGTTGCGCCTCGCGTGTCCCATCCAAGCGCGTCAGCTGCGGCTTGGGTGCCAACGGCCGATATTGATCAACTTCTGTGCGCCTGGCGAGAGCCCGGGCGAACCCTGCCACAACCGCGACCTCGTCAACGCCGGGCGTCCCCGGGCGCGAGCAGGGCGGTGACGCCCGCGATGGCATCCGCCGAGGGCTTGAAGTACCGGCGGACGTTCTCCACCTTCTTGTGCCGGGACTTGGCCATCAGCATCAGCTCCGAGGCGTTCTGCTCGCCGAGGTGGGTCAGGGAGGAGTGCCGGTACTCGTGCAGATCCCAGCCGGTGCCCGGCCCGGCCAAGGCGGTGTGATGGTCGAGCAGGGCGCGGGCCTGGCCGTAAGAGAGGCGGGCCAGGCCGGTGTCCGGGCACACGTCCCGGGCGGAGGCGACCTTGCCGGGGCCGGGGCGGCGGTGGGTGACGAACACCGGCCCACGGGTGCGTCCCTTGAGCAGGCGAGGCAGCAGCCGGGCGGTGCCCGCGTCCCAGAACACCGTCTCCAGCACGTAGTCGGCGCGGGTGGCGCCGCGCCGGCGCACCTTGGGCTGGGCGCCCTTGGCCTTCACCGGGCAGCGGCGCCCGGCCAGGTCGAGGTCCTCGATGTTGACGTCCAGGATCTCCTCGGAGCGGGCACAGGTCTCGTAGAGCATCCGCCACAGGGTCTTCTCCCGCAGGTGGACGTCGCGGCGGGCGATCAGCCGGTCGATCGCCATCTTCGAGCGCACCGGGGTGTCGGAGTCCGGCGGCGGCATCCGCTTCGCCCATGCCGGGACCGCCGGGCCGTCGTAGCCGCGCTCCGCGCACCAGCTCGTCCAGGAGAGCACCGCGCCGCGGCGGGCGTTCCAGGTGTTCACCGCCGAGCTGCCCCACAGCAGCTCCAGCGCCTCGCCGATCTCGTCGTCCGCGACGGCAGCGAGCGGCCGGCCCTCGCCCAAGTGCTCGGCGGTCTTCCCGAGGGCGATCCCGTAGTTCCGGACGGTGTTCGGGTTGGTGAGCGAGTCGAGGAAGGCATCGGCGGCCGTCCGGACGGTCAGCGCCTTCCCGGTCGGCAGCAGCAGGACCGCGGGCACCGTCTCTCCCTTGCCGCAGATAACAGGGGCGCTTGACGCAGCGTGCGGAAGAGGTCCTCGCAGGTCGCGCTCAGTGATACCGCAGATAATAGGGCGTTATCTGGAGGAAGACTTCACGTTCGTCCCGGCGCCGACGTTCCGTCAGGTGCTCACCAGCGGCGATCCGGGCTTAGCGCCGGTTTCCGTTCCGATGTTCCTCAACCGCCAACACACGCTCATGACCAGCCCCACCCCGCAGCAGACCACCCCGGCCAAGATGGGCACCGGGGGCCCGGACGTACAGCCGGGCCCCCACTCCACCGACCACCACCACGAAGGACACTCGCATGCCTGAACGCCCCACCAGCGTCCCCGTCACGACTGGCGGCAAGACGTACGACCTCACCCGCGAAGCCGTGGAAGCCGCAGGCTCCCGCCTGCCCCCGCTCCACCAGGACGCCCCCGGCGGCGCCGAGTGGCACGTCCTCGTCGGCGGCGGACTCCACTACGTCTCCGACGTCTTCGCCGCCGCCACCGGCGGCCCCCGCACCCGCGACGTCAAAGCAGTCCGCGACGCCCTCGAACTCCTCGGCTTCCCCCTGTTCGTCCGCGCCGACCGCGACCTGATCGACAACGGCATCCCGAACCACCGCGGCTGACCGAACCGTCACCCGGCGGCCGGCCAACCCTTCCCGCCCCACATGTAGACAGCCCCCGCATACAAGCCGTGTGCGGGGGCTGTCGGGTGAGCAGGGTAGGTGGGGGCCGCGGAGGGTGGACCGATGCTTTCGAGGCAGGTTCCGGGTTTTTGCATGGCCGGATTACGGCCCCTCGTAGGCCAGTTGCGAAGCTTCGCCGCTACCGGCCGCACCCCTTGACCTGCCAAGACGTCTAGGAGGTGAGTGAGTTGCGGGAAGCGGAATCACGCCTTCAATGGAGTTGCGGGAGTGGGTGGCTGAACTGCGGGAAGAAATCGAGGTGTTGCGGGTTCGGGTGCGATGGTAGGTTCTCATACCGCGGAACACCGCGACGCACCCACCCGGAAGGACACCACTGTCATGAGCATGCCCCTGCCCACCCCCGCTGTGACCGGCATCGACGTCACCGTCATCGGCTTCCGCAACGGCGCCGCCATCGGCGTCATCGACCTGCCGACCCTCCTGAGCATGTGCCCCAACCCCAAGCGGGAGGAGGACCGCGTCCTGTCCAAGCGCGCCACCCCCACCGAACGCGAACACGCCGAACTGCGGCTCCTCGTGCAGCGCACCGTCCGCGACACCCAGAAGAAGAAGAACATCCCCGTCTACGCCGGATACCTCGCCAAGGGCGTCCTCGGGGACCTCGGACTCCACTGGTCCCACCCGCCCATCACCCTGTGGGCGCCCCCCGAGGGCAACGAGGAGACCGTCCGCTTCAAGGCCGAACTCATCCCCGGCACCGGCGTCTGCACGGTCACCATCGTCACCGGCACGAAGGTCATCGGCATCGACGGCGAAACGCAGCTCTGCGCCTGGCACGAGATTGCCGAGAACCCCACCCACTACGGGGTGACGGCCGCCAAGCTCCGCGACGTCCGCATCCCCTTCGAGCTCTACTGGAACCTCGACACCGAGGGCGCCCGTCAGGTCTTCTACGACCGCAACGTCCTCGCCGTGCCCGTCGCGAAGAACATGGCCATGGCCATGGACACCCGCGACATCGCCACCCAGGTCGCCCGCGACATCGCCGAGCAGATCATCGTCACCCACAACGGCACCGACACCCCCTTCACCGACCTCGTCCAGTCCAGCAAGCGGCAGCTCGCCCCGTCCGACCCCGAGGTCATCACCCTCTCCGGCCTCCGCGCCCTCGTCGTCACCGCCATGTACGGCGCCTCCGGCATCGGCCTCACCTCCGCCGCCATCGAGGCCGACGACCTCCCCCGCACCGACGACGACACCCCCGTCAAGCGCGCCGACGTCGAGCACGAGACCACCGAAGCCATCGTCTGGGCCATCACCAAGCTGTTCCCCTACTTCGCCAACCGCTCCGCGATCTCCACCCCCGCCGTCCTCGCCGGGCTCGGCGTCGCCCTCCACACCTCCATGAGCTGGTACGACGGCGACAGCCGCAACGACCGCCACGACCTCGACACCCTCCTCGCCGGAATCCGGTGGGAGCGCAAGGCCTCCTACTGGGACGGCATCGCCGGACGCGCCACCGGCGACGGCGCCGACGGCATCAGCTTCGGCGGCGGCGCCAAGGACTCCGGCGGCCGCGTCGCCGCCGCCATCCTCAACCCCGACTCCCCGGCCGGAGAGAAGATCCGCGGCCGCGCCTGACCCCCTCCAGCACACCACGACACCCCCGGCCGGCCACCCACCGCCCGGGGGTGTCCCCGTACCCGGCCGAACAACCCGCGGACCGGGACCGCCCACGCCGACAGCCCCCGCCCACGAGCCGTGCGCGGGGGCTGTCCGGCGAGCACGGGCAGGCGAAGTTGCAGGGGCGGGCCGGTGCGTTGGGGGTGGGGGCCGGTGGGAGTCGATTCCGCCCCCAGGTGCAGATCCAATCGGCTCGGCCCGCCGACCTGCCGGAACCGGCCGCAGATCCAATCGAATCCGGTCCACCGTTCCGCCCCCTCATTACGCCCCCCGCTAGGGTGGTCCGCGGACACCACCGGGAAGGCGAAGGGCACATGGCCGACCGGCTCTACCTGCGGCACTCGGGAGCCCGCATGATGGTCGGCGGCGCAGCCGACGTGGGCTTCGGAGGGCTGATGGAGGCG
>NZ_JBVJMA010000039.1:0-7451 GCF_055584445.1 Streptomyces sp. NPDC103540 | reverse complement strand
GTCTACGTAGGGCTAGGTGAGCGCGTGGAGACGGCCAGGCCTCCGTCGTGGTGACACCTATCGCTGTGAAGTGACAACTATTGCGAGCAGTCACAGGAAGCTTGGGAACCCTCCCGCTGACCCTTCGCGGGGTTGCACCGGAGGGCGGCTGCAGAGGTGTCTGGAGGGGTGCACTAGGCGGGGGACCGAGGGTGTGACCGTAAGTGGGACCTCCCGAATCTGGTGATCTTGCATTCGTGCAGGTCAGATGCTGTGGGCAAGCCCCCTTCGGAAAACGACACCTCTTTGTTCGCGATAGCCGGACGAAGAGGTCTGTCCAGTGTCCCGGAGGCTGGCGGCGCCGCAGAGGTACATCCCTCGTCGTGGACCGTGCCCGGGAGATCGTGGACGGGTACGCCCCGCTCAAGGTGACCTTGTGACAGGTCATGTACCGCTTGGCCGCCGAGGGCGTGCTGCCGCACACGCCGCCGATGTACCGCCGCCTGTCCGCCCGGCTGGCCCAGGCACGCCGCGAGGGCCGCTTCCCCGACCTGATCGACACCGTCCGCGAAGTCCACGTCCCACCGGCCTGGCCGAGCGCGGACGCCTTCATGCAGGAGATGCCCGACTGGTTCCGCCTGGACCGCACCGCCGGCCAGGAGCACGCCCTGTACGTCGCAGCGGAGAAGGACACCCTGCGGCAGCAGCTGACCGGCCGGCTCGAGTTCGCGGGCATCCCCGTACTCATCGTCCGCGGCTTCAGCTCCCACTCCTACGCCGACATCGTCCGCGACCGCGTCGCCCACGAACAACGCCAAGCCCACCTCGCCGTGGTCGGCGACTCCGACTGCTCGGGCGAGGACATCGAACGCGACTGGGTAGAGCGCACGGGGTGCTGGAGCTCGGTAACCCGGGTGCTGCTCACCCACGAACAGGTCCGCGCGTACGGGCTCCCGGCGACCGAAGGCAAGCGCGACGACCCGAGGTGGCCGGCCTTCGCCCGCCGCTACGGCTTCGACATCGAACACCCGTTCCAGTGGGAAGTCGAAGCCTTGGAGCCCGACGAACTCCAGCGCCTGGTCCTCGCCGCCGTCGACCCCTACATCGACCGCAACGTCCTCTCCCAGCAGATCGCCCGCGAGGAACAACAACGCCGCGTCCTGGAGGACTTCGCCGGTCAGTGGGATGCGGAGGGCGGTGAGCAGTCCTAGACCGGGCCCTTCACAGACGGCTTCCTTCCGGAAATCCGATGCTGTGAGCGGCATCGGATATCTAGGCTCGGACCTGTGCGGGCGGCGCCCCGGTGCGCCCGCCGTCCGATGCAGGAGGCCCTGTGCTGCCGATCTACTTGTCACCTGATGTCCCCAGCTGGTCACCACGAACCGAGGCGGAGCTCCAAGCCGCCCTCGACGCCGGCCTCGTGGAGGAGAACCACCACGTGGACCTGAAGCAGGCCCTGCACGCGACGAAGGGCGACAACAAGGAGCTGGCCCGTGACATCGCCTCCTTCGCCGTCGATGGCGGCACCCTGATCATCGGCATTGGCGAGGACAAGGAAAACCGCACCTTCTTCCGCGCCCCCCAGCCCCTGAAAGGGCTGGGGGAGAAGGTGGAACAGGTCGCGCGGACTCTGCCGGACCCGCCACTTGCCGTCGTCACCACCGACGTCCCCTCAGCTGACGGCGAGGACCACGGATACCTTGTGGTCCACGTCCCAGCCAGCCCGGCCGCCCCGCACATGGTCGACGGCCGTTACTACGGCCGGGGTGACAAGACCAAGCACGTCCTTTCCGACGCGGACGTCGTCCGCCTCCACGAACGGCGACGCTCCACTGACCGGGACGCACTGGAGCTGCTGCAGCACGAGATGGATCGCGACCCGGTCAGACACGGACACAACGCCCACCTGTTTCTGCTGGCACAGCCCCTCGCAGGCACCCGCGACATGTTGCTGAGCCTCACCGCCGATACCCAGTGGAGCAACCGGCTCAACGAGTTCGTCGCGAAGGCCAACACTCGGGCCTTGAACGAGGTGCTCCACCCGAATCACGACATCGTTCCCTCGATCGCCGGTTATGCCAGCCACTCGTACCGGCGGGCACGAGGAATCGCGAAGGCATCGCCGGACATCGGGCCCGCCCGGCTCTTCACGTCGGAGAGCAGCGGACACTCGCAGACCATGCGAGCGATCGAGCTGCAGGTGGGTGACGACGGCGGGCTGCGGATCTACTCGAGCCGCCTGTCGGACGAGGTCAACGGACAGCAGCAGATCTTCGCAGCGGCACCGGTGGTCAAGACCCGCCGACTCCTCACACTCGTCGTCGCCGCCGCTGAGGAAGCTGGCTACTTCGGCAACTGGGCCCTGGCCGTGGGAGCGAACCGCCTCAAAGGCATGGGCGCCTACAACAGCGGCTACGGCATGTTCGGCCCCACCGCCCAATACGACGCGGACACCTACGCCGAGACAACCACCGCGACCTGGGCCGAACTGACCACCACCCCCGGCGCGATCACCCGCCGTCTCACCAGCCCCCTCCTACGCGCTCTCGGCGTCGAGCAACACTTCGACAAGCCCCTCCACGATCCGGCACCGCCGGAATAGCAGCCCGGCAATGCATCCAAGACCACACTGGGCCCCGAGACGCCCGCCTCGAGGCCCAGTACCGAACCAGCTCACGCCCAGTCGACGCCCAGCTTGGCGAGGGCGGCGAGCTGGTCGGCGGTGAGCTTGTCCCGCCGGCTCTTGGTGTTGGAGACCCACACACCCAGCTTCACGGCGACCGGCTCCGCCTCGCCCTCGACCGTGATCTCCTCCCCGTGGGCGCGCGGCACCGGCCGGTGGGCGCCTTCCCGCTCGACCCACTGGGCAAGGGCCGTCAGTCCCCGCTGGAATGCCTGCTGTGCCTTGCTCGGCCCCGTCGCTCCACGAGCGGCCGCCGGGGCGGGAGGCGGCGTCTGGGCGGGTTCCATGCCCAGCGCGGCAAGCCGTGCCTGTTGCTCGGGCAGCAGCCGTGCCCAGGTGGCCGGTTGCTTCTGTTGTTGGAGCCATCGTCCGATGTCGTCGCCGTCCCAGAGCACGCCGGGGGCGATGTCGGGCAGGTGTCCGTCGGCGTTGACGAGGTCGGCGAGGACGCGGTGGTGGCGTTGCCAGTCGAGTGGCCAGGGGCAGTTCCAGTCTGTGTCGATCGCGGTGAGCTGCGCGGCCCGGGTTGTCGCGGTGTCTGCGTTCTTCCCGAGTCCGTTCTTGGCGCCTGTGCGGCGGAGGTTGGCCATGTACTGGCCGATGGGCACCATGGCGTCGTCCTCGCCCCACATGGCGTCCTGTCGGGGCGCTAGGTGCCCGGTGGCCTTCCGGTAGGACCGGAGCACGGCGAGCTTGGCCTCCCAGGCCTCCTCGCCGGGCTCCCAGACCATCCCGGCCTCTGGTGCGTCCAGCAGTTCCTTGCGCCGGTCCTCGAGTTCCCCGGTGCGCAGAGTCTTGCGCTGCTGGTGCACCCACCGGCCGAGGGGGAACGTCTTGGTGACGCCGACCTCGACCTCGACGTCGTACGGGACGGCGTGCAGGCCGGTGATCTCGTTCTGGGCCCGCCAGCGGATGAGGGCCTGGTAGCCCTCCAGCCACACCAGGGACTCGGGCCGGTAGACGCGGGTGCGTAGGAACGCGGCGATGGTGGCGGCGTCCCGGGGGCTGGAGAAGTGCAGCAGGGCCGACTCGGCCGCCGCGTCGGTGTCCTCGTCGTGCTCCTGGTCCTCGCCGTTCCCGCCGGCTCCGACGATCCGTCCGTCCTCGTCGCGTCGGACGTGCAGCTTGCGCTTGCCGCTCGTCAGGGCGCGGGAGGCGAGCTGCTCGACGAGGCGGTCGTCATGAGAGCGCAGGCCCTGGAGGACCGCCACAAGAGGGCGGAAGCTGGCGGAGGCGACCATGTCGGTCGGGTCCTCGTTCGGTTCCAGGAAGATGGGCACGATGATCCGGGCGATCTTCGTGGAGCCGTCGCGGTTGAGGCGGAGGGCGCGGCCGATGTTCTGGACGATCTCGACCTGGGAGCCGCGGGTGTCCGCGAAGCAGATCGCCTCCACGCCCCGTTCGCCGGTGATGTCGACGCCCTCCCCGAGCACCCGCACCGATGCGAGGAACGCCCGGTGCACACGGTGGCCGGTGGCGTCGATGCCGTTGGCGAACTGGCGCAGGACTGCGCGGCGCTCGGTGACGAGGTGGTCCCCGCACAGCCACGCGGACCAGACCCGGTCTGGCGGGACGTGGCGGCCGGCCTCCAGCTCGTAGAATTCCGCGTCGATGGACGATTTCGGTAGCTTCTCCGCGGCCGCCAGATCGGCGTCCGTGGCGTCGGTGGCGTACAGCTCGGCGGCGGTCTCGGGCAGCTTCTCCGCGAACGCGGCCGCCTCCTCCACCTTCTGGTGGAAGGTCATGACCGTACGCAGATTGTACGCCGCGGCGTGCTCCAGGAGCGCGGTCTGCAGCAGTGCCAGGCGTCGGCCCCGCTGCGCTTCCTCGGACTCGTCGAGGACGGGGGAGGGGTCGCGGATTTCCAGGACGTCGATCTCGAACCCGGCGAGGATGCCCCGCTCGATCGCCTCGGACAGCCCCAGCTCCGCGAGCCATGCCCCATACGTGCCGTCGGGGTCATCTGCCATGCTCGCGATCTCCGGCTCCTGGCCCTCCGCGCCTTTCTGCGGGCGGGCCGCGGCGAGGATGCGCGGGGTTGCGGTGAGGTAGAGCCGGAAGTCCGCCGGGATCCGGGAGTTGTCGTGGATCGCTGCCCACGGTCTTCCGAGGTCGCCGGCGGTTCCGTGCGCTTCGTCGACGATGGCGAGGTCGAAGCCCGCCATCTGCTGCCCGTAGAGCCGCTCCCCGCCGGCCAGAGCGGCCTCCAGAGGCCCGCGAACCTTCCGCTGGCCCTCGGGTGCGTCGAAATCCTGGCGGTCCACGAGAGAGGCGTACGTGGCGAACACGACGACCGGCCCGGAGGCGGCCCACAGGGCGAGCTGGATGGGGTTCGTGGTGGTGCGCACGCCCAGTTCGTTCAGCACCGGGTCGTTCTCCAAGGAGCAGACGGCGATCATCGGGGTCCGGTGGCCCACCAGGCGCCACGCCTGGGCGGTCTGGGCGAGGAGGTCCAGGGTGGGGACGGTGACGAGGATCCGGCCGTTCGGAAAGGATTCCAGCGCGCAGGCGGCGGCCGTGATGGTTTTGCCCGACCCGGTCGCGGACACGATGGTGCCCCGGGCTCCCCGAGGGGGCAGTGGCGACTTTGCGGGAATTCCCACCCACTTCCGGAACGCCGACTTCTGATCGACCTGGTGTTCACGGAGCTGGATCAAAAGAATTCTCCCGGTTCGGGAAGTACCTGATCGACGGCGATGATCCGGTACTCGCCGTCCTGGTATGGGCTGCCGGGCCAGTCGAACAGTCTCCGAGCGTGTTCGACGGCCGCGCCGCCGGACGCGGCGAAGATGTGGCGGACCACCACTGCTTGTCGGTCCGAAGCGGTGGTCGCCCGCGCGGTGATCCTGTAGACGCGGTGCCGCAGCACCTCGATCGGCAGCCCGGCATCCGCTTGTTCGCTCCAGAGAGCCTCGGTGGCCTTGCGCTGCGCACGTTTGTCTTCCTGGCGCGCTACGCGATGGTCCTCGTCGGGTGAGTACACGGCCATCCGCTGCTTCGTCATGATCCGAAGGATCCGTTGCCATTCGAGTCTGTGGGACACTGCCATGTCCGTCTCGGTCGGCTTGCGGGGCTCTTTCGGTGCGGCCAGCGCCCGGTTTTCACGGTCCTGGGCTGCCCGGAGCTGTTCCTCCACCTCGTTCAACGTGAGTCCGGAAGCCCGCCTGACCACAGAAAGGCGGATCAATTCCTCCGGATGATATTCGTAGACAGGCATCCCCAAACCCTTTCCGAGCGAACCGATCCGTGTAGCCGATTTTTGCCAACCGTACATGCAGCTTCGACCTGATGCACCCACTATTGGCCGAGCCGGCCGATTCCCATCCGGTCGAACCATGGATGCCCGTAGACCCTTCCGCGGCGAGCTGAGGCGGCCGCAACCGCTACTCCCTGGCTACGTGCGGAGCGGACTGGGCCTGAGGCGAGGTGGAAGGGTTCCGGAGCAGGGGAGTGAAGCGAGCCCCGCGGCGGGGCAAAGGCCCAAACCTTGTGAAACGGGGTCACCCTGGCATGCTTTTTGGTGAGTGGGTTGTGGTTCAGAGTGTGATGCGTGTCCATGTGTCGCCGCCGCGGAGCCAGAGGGCTCCGTCGCGGCCTTGGGTGCAGGCTCTGGTTATGGGTTGGGGGAGGGTCAGTTCCTCCTGTCTGGTGATGACCCAGGTGTTGTCGATGAGTTCTGCGTGGTGCAGTTCGATGCCGGGCCGGTTGTGGAAGCTATGGGTGAGGATCATCCGGTCGCCCTGGACGGCGAGTCCGTCGATGTCCCTGATCGGCATTTTCCAGCTGGTCTCCTCTCCGGTCGCGGTATCGACTCGTGTGAGGAAGGCGCCTTCGGGGCTGTACCAGGCGTGCCAGGCCAACATTCCCTCCGTGGTGCTTGCCAGAGAACCGAGAGGCAGCACGGGTAGTTGCTGTGGAGTCCATGTGTGGTCGCCGTCGGTGTTCCAGCGTGCGAGGCCTTCGCGGGACGCGGGGTGGTCGCCGTAGATGCCTTCGTCGCCGTGGGATGTCCAGATGCCTCCGTCACGGTCGCCCATGACGTTTTCGATGCATTCTCCGAGGTATATGCGGCTCATGGGGTAGCCGCCGGGCGAGTACACGACGTGGTTCTGCTCCCGACTGTCTTTGAGTAGGAATCGAGACCATGAGAGGAGGACCAGGCCGCCGGTCGATTCGTTGATGCCGGGTAGGATTTTGCGGTGTTCCGTCCCGCCTTTGACCAGGATGAGCAGGCGGTCGCATGTAGTGGTTACGCGCCAGCCGATCCAGCCTCTGACGTAGGGGGAACGGCGCAGGTTTTGTTCCTGGACCAGGATCACTCCGAGTGCACCGTCCGGTCCGATGTCCCACCAGAGTGCTCGCCATCCGGCTTGGGTGTCCTTGGAAGAGGGGCTCCACACGATGGGCAGTTGGCGAGTGGTCATGGGGCATACACCTCAGGGACTCCGGGCCCCGACGGCACCCGAAGAGAACGACGTTACCCGGGCGCCCCAGCAGAAGCCAACCCCGAGAGTTCCACACGGAAGAGGACAATCGAGAAGCCGGAGGGGTTCCCAGGGTGGGGGAGCGGAGCGGACCCACCCCAACGGGCCGAAGGCCCGGAACCCCGTGAAACGGGGTCACCCCGGCTCGCGGAGCGAGCCGTTTCGGGCAAAGCCCGAATCCGTCCTAAGCGAAGCGCAGGACACCGGCTCGAAGGGCCGGCCATGCTCGGGCGTAGCCCGAGCGCCGAGCGCAGCGAGGCGGTTTCTCTCCTACGCGCGCAGCGCGTAGGAACCCGCTCCGCGGG
>NZ_JBVJMA010000038.1:0-10576 GCF_055584445.1 Streptomyces sp. NPDC103540 | reverse complement strand
GCAGGCCAACCACTGGTACTAGGCCGCCCCGGGCGACAGCCCCCAGCCACACGCGAAAGACGCCCGACCGGGACACCCCGGCCGGGCGTCTTTCGCGTTCGATCAAACTTCAAATACTGCTCGATGGGTGCTTGGCATGTATTGACAGGGTGTTGCAAGGTGAGCGTTGATCACCGGGTTGATCCCACCCGGTGACCGTCGGTCATGTTCGTCGCTCACCTCACACCCGCTCGGAGAGCCGTGTACCCGTCCCCGCACTCGTACCCCCCTGCCCAGCCGCCCGTCAGACGCTGGTGGCAGCATCCCGCGCTGATCATCGCGATGCTGGTGGTCATACCCCCGGTCGGCATCGCCCTCGCGTGGGCCGGGCCGTGGGACAAGCCCAAGAAGATCATCGCGACCGTCCTCGCGGGCATCTGGTTCTTCGTGCCCTTCCTGACCGACGGCGGGAAGAAGGGCGCCGAGGACGGCCGTGACGGCAAGCCGGCCGTCACGCAGAGCAGCCCCGCGCCTTCGCCGACCTCCGCGGAACCGACTCCTTCGACGAGCCCCACGCCGCTGGAGACCCCCACGGCGATCACGACCCCCTCCGCCGCGGCCACGCCCACGCGCAAGGCGACCCCCACGCCCGCCCCGGCCAGGACCACGCAGGGTCCGAAGCCGCCCACCAGCGGGAACGACACGAGCGGCGGCTCCTCCACCACGTCCGGCGGATCCTCCTCGGGAGGGTCGTCCACCACCTCCGGCGGTGGCGGCAGCGTCTCGTACAAGAACTGTGACGCCGTCCGCGCCGCCGGCGCGGCGCCCATCCGTCGGGGGGACCCGGGCTACGGCAAGCACCTCGACAAGGACGGGGACGGCGTCGCCTGCGAGCGGTGACGCGCCCGCCCCGCACGCGCTGAGCGGGCGTCGCCCGCTCAGCGGCGGTGCAGGGTGTGCAGGGCTTCGAGCAGGACCCGCGGATCGTGGCCGCCCTTGTGGACCGGCGGCGGTTGCCGGTCCAGGCGCAGCAGCCGGGCCACGGCGGTCCAGGCGGTGCGCACCGAGTACTCGACGGTGAACACCACGTCGTCGGGGACCTCGGCGTACTGGCCGATGAAGGCCAGGTTGGTGGATCCGGGCGGCACCACCTCGGGCCGGTCGCCGGCCTTGCGGACCAGGAACTGGCTGGTGATGTACGGCATCAGGGCCGGCCGTACGATCGAGGACTCCAGGATCTGCTCGCCCTGCGCGAGACGCAGGTGCCCGAGCACCTCGGTGAGGATCTCGCGGCCGGTGCACGCGGCCATCGTCTTGCCCACGTGATCGCCCGGCCTGTCCGGGAAGAGGGCGTAACCCCACCACACGTAGGTGCCTTCGGGCTGGTCGTGGAAGTGCGGCTGGTGGTTGAGGACGATGGTCAGCAGCCAGGCGGAGTCCTTGAAGGTGATCAGTCCGCCCTTGCCGGCCTCGCTGCCGGAGAACTCCTCCATGGCCTTGAAGAAGGTCGGGTCCTGGGTGGTCACGGTGAAGGACCCCCAGGTGGAGTCCGCGACCGAGGAGTCGAAGACCGAGGGGTCGCCCAGGTGGGGCCGCTTGGCCGCCAGGGTCCGCCACAGTTGCCACGACGCGTCCGGGGCGCCGGTGTCGAGCACGGCGGGTGTGTCGGTGGTGCCGAGGGTGGAATTCGCGGTCATCGAACCGTTGGTGACGAACACCAGGTCCTCGGGTCCGACGGGGATCCGCGAGCCGGCACCGTCACGGGCGAGGGTGAGGGAGGTCGCGGTGATGCCGTCTCCATCGGCGAACTCCACGTCGGTGACCGTGGTGTTCGTCTCGATGACCACGCCCTGGTCCCGCAGCCACGCCCGGAGCGGGCGCACGATCGAGTCGTACTGGTTGAAACGGGTGCGGTAGATGCCCGACATGGTGTCGAAGGTCTTGAAGAGGTGCACGAACCGGTTGAGGTAACGCCGGAACTCGATCGCCGAATGCCAGGGCTCGAAGGCGAAGGTCGTGCACCACATGTACCAGAAGGGGGTGGTGAAGAACTCCGGGGTGAAACAGTCGGAGATCCGCTTGCCGTCCAGGCGCGACTCGGGCAGGGCCGCGCACGTGACCAGGTCGAGCCGGTCGCGCTCCGAGAACCCCATGGAACGCGTGTCGACCCGTCGGCCCCCGGCGTCGACGAGGCGGGCCCGGTCGTTCCAGGCGAAGTCCTTGTGGAAGGCGAAGGTGTCCTCGGTGACCGAGGTGCCCGGCGCGTCCAGGGAGGGGATCGAGCGCAGCAGGTCGTAGGTGCACTCGAAGTGCAGCTCGAACATCCGCCCGCCCCGCATGGTGTACCCGGTCTCCGGGTCGCCCGCCGCGTCCAGACTGCCGCCGGTCCGGTCCTGGGCTTCGAAGAGCGTGATGTCCCCACCCGCGAACCCGCCTTCCCGGATCAGCAGCGCCGCCGCCGACAGGGAGGCGATACCCGAACCCACGAGATAGGCCTTGGCCACGACGGTTCTCCGCTCGTCCGACGGCCGCGCCGCCCCCGGACGGGCCGCGCGCACACCCGGCCAGCCCACCACCCCCCGCGGGACCCCGCAATCCGGACGCGCCATCGGAGCCGGCCGCGCGGTACGGCGACAGCGACCGGTACCGGTACCGGTACCGGTACCGGCTGCGGCGAACGGCACCCCCGCCCCGCGCCGCTGTGTCAGAGTGCGGTGGGCGCGGGCGTCGCGGGCAACACCCGCGGGGGCATCGAGGGCACGGGGTACAGGGGGCGCGGGGGCATGGCGGGACCACGGGGGCTGCTGTCCTTCTCCGACGCGTTGACGCTGCTGGGCACCGACCCGCCCGCCGTCGCCGCGCTGGACCGGGCGCTCGGCGGGGCGCTGAACCTCGCCACCGGCGGCGCCGGCGAGGGAATCCTGCGGATGGCCGACGCACGCGGGAGCGTGCTGTCGCTCGGCCGTGGCGCCGTGCACGGCATCGGCCGCAGCCTCGGGCGTGCGCAGGGCCGAGCCGAGCGCACCGAACTGCTGCACGCCGCCCACACCGTCATCGTCGTCCTCGCCTGGTTCCAGGCCCTGGAGGAACGCCGCCTGCCGGTCGCCCTCGACGACCTTCAGCTGACCCGCGCCGAACAGCTCGCCCTCGCGGGAGCCTCCCCGGCCACCGGGCGCGGAGCCGCGTTCGCCCGCTCGCTCGCCGCCGTCGACGCGCCGGTCCCCGCACCCCACCAGCCCCACGAAGCGGTCACCGACCGGCTGGGCCACTGGTACGAGGGCCTGTCCGAACGGTTCCTCGACTTCGCCGAGGGGCTGCGCGTCTGGAGCGCGCGCACGGACGCCGAACGCGCCGAGGCCCGCCGGGCGCTGCGCACCGACCTGCCCCGCGAGGCCGTGCGGGAGTACGAGACGCTGTACGCGCGACTCGCCCAGGAGGCGCCGGAGTTCGGGTTCTGGACCACGCAGGTCGAGCACCGGGCCACCCGGGCGGAGGTGCGCCGCTCCCTCGCCGGGATCACCGAACTGCTCGCCGGCCTGCCGGGCACGGCACTCCCCGCGACCGACGTCGCCCTCGCCCTCGCCCGCGCCGCCGAGGCCGTCCTGGCCCGGCCCGTCCTGGACGCCTCGTCCGGCCCCGAGGGCGTCCGCGTCCCGACGCTGCGCGAGATCTACCTCGACCCGGACTTCCGGGTGCGCGAGGTGTCGGGCGGCGGAGCCCCGGCCACCGAGGCCTGGTGGCAGGAGGCCCCCGTGCGCCGGGACCTCACCGCCTACCTCGCGGGGGCGCTGACGTCCGCGGCATCGGCCGAGGCCCCGGTCCTCGTGCTCGGCCAGCCGGGCGCGGGCAAGTCCGTCCTCACCCGGGTCCTGGCCGCACGACTGCCCTCCGCCGGCTTCCTGCCCGTACGGGTGCCGCTGCGCGACGTGCGCACCGAGGACGACCTCCAGACCCAGATCGAGCAGGCGGTGCGGACCGCGACCGGGGAGCGCGCCGCCTGGCCGGACCTGGTCCGCTCGGCCGGCGGCCTCGTCCCCGTCCTGCTCCTCGACGGCTTCGACGAACTGTTGCAGACCACCGGAGTCCACCACAGCGACTTCCTCACGCGGGTCGCCCGCTTCCAACGGCGCGAGGCGGAACAGCATCGCACCGTCCGCGCCCTCGTCACCAGCCGCATCGCCGTCGCCGACCGGGCCCGCTACCCCGAGGGCCTCGTCGCCCTGCGCCTCGAACCGTTCCACCCCGACCAGATACGTCGCTGGCTCGCCGTGTGGAACGAGCGCAACGCCGACCTCTTCGCCTCCCGGGGCCTGCGACCGCTGACCTGGGAGGCGGTCGAGCGGCACCGGGCGCTGGCCGCGCAACCGCTGCTGCTGACCATGCTGGCGCTCTACGACGCCGGTGACAACGCCCTCCACCGGGACGGCGACGGCCCCCTCGACGAGGCCGAACTGTACGAGGAGCTGCTCGTCACCTTCGCCCGCCGCGAGATCGACAAGACCGGCCCCCACCACACCACCGCGTTCGACGACGAGGCCCGGGAACGCGCCGAACTCGAACTGCAACGCCTCTCCCTGGTCGCCTTCGCCGTGCACAACCGTCGACGGCAGTGGGTCTCGGCAGCCGAACTCGACGAGGACCTCGCGGCCCTCCTCGGCCGCACCGCCGTCGAGGCCTCCGGGTTCCGCACCCCGCTCGGCGCCGGAGAGGTGGCACTCGGCCGCTTCTTCTTCGTCCAGCGATCCCAGTCGGTGCGCGACGGCCACGTGCTCGCCACGTACGAGTTCCTGCACGCCACCTTCGGCGAGTACCTGGTCGTACGCCTCGCCCTGCACGTGCTCACCGGTCTCCTGGCACACCGCCCGACCCTGGCCGCCGCCGAGAGCAGCGTCGACGACGACCTCGCCTACACCCTCCTGTCGTACGCGCCGCTGTCCTCCCGCCAGATGATGCGCTTCGCCGGCCACATGGTGGGCCGGATCCCCGCCCCCGAGCGGCGACGACTGGCCCGCCTGCTCATCGACGTCCTGGAACAGCACGGGCGGCGCACCCACGAACCGCACCGCTCCTACCGGCCCACCCGCTTCCCCGCCTCCCCGGGACTGCGGACCTCGGCCCGCCACGGCGTCTACGGGGCCAACCTGGTCCTCGTCGTCCTGCTGCTGAAGGGCAGCGCCACCGCGCGCGAGCTGTTCCCCTCGTGGAACGACCACGGCGGCGCCTGGCACCGCCACGCGCTCCTGTGGCGCTCCTCCTTCGACGAGGAACAGTGGACCGACTTCGCGCTGTCCCTCACGGTGCGGCGCACCTGGGGCGAACGGGGCAGGGAACTGGAGATCGGCCTGCGGACCGCCTCCTCCCCGGAACCGCCGGCCCTGGAACCGCCCGAGCCCGCGGACATGAACTGGCTGTACCGCTACCCCCGGGGCAACGACGGCCCGGGCTGGTCCCGCACCTACTGGGAAGAGCTCCGCCACAAGCTGGACGTCTCCGCGGGCACCAACGACGGTGTGGTGCGCCACGCCATGGACCCGGTCTTCGCCCGGCTCGGGCCGGCCGTCACCACCTTCCTCACCTCCCCGGACGGGCCGGCCACCTCCCTGGCGCACGACGTGCTGGAACTGCTGCTCGGCGCCGGCGAGCTGTCGCCCGAAGAGGAGGGGGCGCTGCGCGCGCGGGTCCTGCGCGGCCTCGACGGCGTTCCCCCCGAGGTGCGGGCCCGCATCGCGCGCGTCCTGAGGTGGGAGGACGGGCCGCCGGCGTCAGGGGCGTGAGCGATCGCCGGAGCGGTGGCCCCGAGGAGCCGGGAGCGGTCGGGTCGACCGCCTGAGTTCCAGCCAGGCGGCCAGCCGCACATCGGGATCGTCGAGGTCGAGGTCGAACAGCTCCCTGGCGCGCCGCAGCCGGTGGCGCAGCGTGTTCGGGTGCACCCGCAGCCGGTCGGCGGCCGTCGCGATGTCGCCGAGCCCGTCCAGCCAGGCCGTGATCGAGGCCGCGTACGCGGTGCCGTGCGCCGCGTCGTGCGCGACCAGCTCGTCGATCCCGGCCGTGCGCAGCCACGGATCACGCCGCAGCTCGTCACCGATCCGGTCGAGCAGGATCCGGTGGCGGACCTGCCCGAGCGTGGCCGGCGGGCTCCCGGCGGGCGCGTCCACCGTGGCCCGCAGGATCGCCTCGGTCTCCCCGCGCAGGGAGAGCGCGGCGGACGCGTCCTGCCCCGAGCGGCTCACGGCGGCCCGCACCGCGGGCGAGACCGCGCGCCGCACCGCGGCGAGCGCGGCCTCGGCGAACCGGCGCCCGTCCGCGTCCCGCGTCGAGTGCGGCAGCAGGACGAAGACCACCCCGGCCGTCGTCGCGACGGTGGCGTCCGGGCGGTGGGCCGCCGCGTGCCGCGCCACCTCGGACTCCGCGTGTTCGAGGACCGTCGCCGAGGCGGCGGCCGACCCCGCGGCCGACCCCGCGTACGCCTCCCCGTTCGCCGGGGCCGAACCGGGCGGGGCCGAACCGGGTGGGGCCGAACCGGGTGGGGCCGAACCGGGCGGGGTCGTACCGGGCGGGGCGAAGCCCAGCAGCCGGAAGGGAACCCCGCCGCCGACCCCGAGGAGCGCGCGGGACTCCCGGGGCGCCGTACCCGACTCCAACAGCGTCAGGAGCGTCTCGCGGCGCAGCCGCCGGTTGGCCTCCGGCAGGTTCAGCAGCCTCAGCAGGTGCGGGGCGACGAGCCGCGCGGTCTCGGTGAGGACCGCCAGACCCTCTTCGGAGATCCCCTCCTCCGGTTCGATCACCCACAACGTGCCCAACGGCAGCGTCCCGGCCCGCACCGCCACGGCGGCCCGCGGCAGTTCCGCGCCGATGGCCGGGAAGCGCACCACCTCCTGGGAGGACAGCACCCGCTGGTACTGCCGCGGTTGCTCGGGCAGGTCCGGCCAGTTCTCCACGCGGCGCGAGAGGATGCCCCGCTCGCGGGGCGCGTCGATGCGGACGCCCGGGACGCTCGAATAGGCGACGACCCGCCGCGCCAGGTCCTCCACCACGGCCGCACCCCCCACCACCGCGGCCAGATGGTCCGTGAGGGCGTACAACTCGCCCCCCATCGGCACCGCCCCGAGCAGGGACGTCGTACCGGCGCCGGTGAGCGCGCAGCTCAGCACGGCGTCGACGTTGCGCCACGGCAGGTCGTCCTCGGCGGCCAGCACGGCCACACCGTGCCGCTCGGCCTCGGCCACGAACGGCCCGATGTCGCGTCCGCGACGCTTCACCACGACGACCGTGCAGCCCCGGGCGGCGGCGAAGCCCGGCAGCGTCAGCGCACCCGGATCGCCGGGATCGACCCCGACCAGCAGGAGGAGCCCGCCGGGGGAGTCCGCGACCCGATCACCGGCGTCGTGGATGACCGTGCCCCGCACGGGCACGCCCAGACCGTCCGGGGCGGCGAGCAGCCGGATCCCCGCGGGGCCGGCGCCGTCCAGCACCCCGCCCAGGGTGGCGGCCCCGTCGGACGGCGTGGAGGCCGTTGGGAGATCGGACAACGGGAGCCGCCTTTCGTAGGCCGATCGGCAGCGGCGCTCGCGCCGAGGCGTTGCCAGGATAGCCACCGGAGATCACCCGCCGAACCGAACGGAAACCCGTCCCATGATCCTCGACCGCACCGGGGCACCCACCGGCCGCGCCCTGTTGGACCTCTTCCCAGACGGCTCCGACCTGGACGAACACGGCCACCTCCAGGTCGGCGGGTGCCGCCTGGCCGACCTCGCCGAGCGGTTCGGCACCCCCGCTCTCGTGGTCGACGAAGAAGCCCTGCGCGGTCGGGCGAGGGCCTACCGCCGCGCGCTCGACGAGCATTGGCCGAACAGCCAAGCCGTCTTCGCCTCCAAGTCCTTCCCCTGCACCGAAGTGGTCCGCACGCTGGTGGAGGAAGGCCTCGGCGTCGACGTCGCCGGAGGCGGTGAACTCGTCACCGCCCTGGCCGCCGGAGCCGACCCCGCGCACATCGTCATGCACGGCAACGCCAAGACCGACGAGGAACTCGCCATGGCCGTCGCGGCCGGCGTCGGCACCGTGGTCGTCGACAACCTGCGCGACCTGGAACGGCTGGAGGCACTGGTCACCCACGGACGACAGGCCGTGCTGCTGCGCGTCGTCCCCGAGGTCGACGCCGACACCCACGCCGCCATGCTGACCGGACACCGCGGTTCCAAGTTCGGCCTGACGGGCCCACAGGCCGCGGAGGCCGCGGCCCGCATCCGCCGCGGTTCCCGGCTGCGCCTCGACGGACTGCACGTACACGTCGGATCCCAGCTCATGGACCTCACCCCCTTCAGGCGGGCCGTCGAGGCCGTCTCCGACCTCCCCGGGCTCGGCCGCCACGGCGTCTACGACCTCGGCGGCGGGCTGGGCGTGCGCTACACCCACACCGACCGGCCGCCGACGATCGAGGAGTACGTCAGGACCCTCGCCGACGCCGCGCGCGAACTCCTGCCCGCCGATGCCCGGATCATCGTCGAACCCGGGCGCTCGCTCGTCGCACCGACCGCCGTGACCCTCTACCGCGTGGTCACGGTCAAGCCGGGCGAACGCCCGCTGGTCGCGGTCGACGGAGGCATGGCCGACAACCTGGAACCGATGCTGTACGGCCAGCGGTTCGAGGCCACCGTCGTGGACCGGGTCGGGGGAGGGGAGGGCTGCGACCTGGTCGGCCGGCACTGCGAATCGGGCGACACCCTCATCCGCGACGTCCCGTTGCGCTCCCCGCGCGCCGGCGACGTCGTCGCCGTGCCCGTGACCGGCGCCTACTGCCACTCCCTGGCCAACAACTACAACGGCGCGCGCAGGCCCGCCGTCGTCTTCTGCCGGGACGGCCGGGCACGGGAGGCGGTCCGCCGCGAGACCTACGCGGACCTGCTGCGCCGCGACACCGGCGCCGTCCACCCCCGCGCCCTGCCCTTCCTGTAGCCGCCCCTCCTGCCGATCGGAGTCGTCATGTCCACCTCCGCCCACGCGGCCACCACCCCCACGAACACCACGCCCGAGCCCGCGACGCCCGAGCCCGCGACACCCGAGTCCCCGATGCCCGCGACGCCCGGCTCCGCGACCGGCCGCGCCGTGGCGGCCGCCGAAGCCCACAGCGCGCACAACTACCACCCCCTCCCGGTGGTCATCGCCTCCGCCGAGGGAGCCTGGACCACCGACATCGAGGGCCACCGCCGGCTCGACCTGCTCGCCGGGTACTCGGCCCTGAACTTCGGCCACCGCAACCCCCGTCTGATCGCCGCCGCGAAGGCGCAGCTCGACCGCCTCACCCTGACCTCCCGCGCCTTCCACCACGACCGGTTCGCCGAGTTCTGCGCCCGGCTCGCCGAGCTGTGCGGGATGGAGGTCGTCCTCCCGATGAACACGGGCGCCGAAGCCGTCGAGACCGCCGTCAAGGTCGCCCGGAAATGGGGCTACCGGGTCAAGGGCGTGCGCCCCGACCACGCCCGGATCGTCGTCGCAGCCGGCAACTTCCACGGCCGCACCACGACCGTCGTCTCCTTCTCCGGCGACCCCGAGGCCCGCGCCGACTTCGGCCCCTTCACCCCGGGCTTCGACATCGTCCCCTTCGGGGACGCCGCCGCGCTGGAGGCGGCCCTCACCGACGACACCGTCGCCGTCCTGATCGAACCGATCCAGGGCGAGGCCGGCGTACGGGTCCCGCCCCCCGGCTACCTCACCCGCGTCCGGGAACTCACCGCGGAGCGCGGCGTCCTCCTCGTCGCCGACGAGATCCAGTCCGGGCTCGCGCGCACGGGCCGCACCTTCGCCTGCGAGCACGAGGGGGTCACCCCGGACGTGTACCTGCTCGGCAAGGCGCTCGGCGGGGGACTCGTCCCCGTGTCGGCCGTTGTCTCCTCGCAGGCCGTACTGGGCGTCCTGCGCCCCGGACAGCACGGCTCCACCTTCGGCGGAAACCCGCTGGCCTGCGCCGTCGCCCTCGAAGTCGTCGACATGCTGGGCACCGGCGAGTTCCAGGAACGGTCCGCGCGCCTGGGAGCCCGACTGCACGGCCGACTCGACGAGCTCACCGCGGCGGGTCTGATCGAGGGCAGCCGCGGCCGGGGCCTGTGGGCCGGCGTGGACGTTCCGCCGCGCCACGGCAGCGGCGGTGAGATCGCGCGCCGGCTGCTCCGGAGCGGCGTCCTGGTGAAGGAGACCCACGGCAGCACGATCCGACTGGCGCCGCCCCTGGTCATCGAGGAGGCCGACCTGGACTGGGGCCTCGACCGCCTCGCGGAGGTCTTGGCGCGTCCGGCCTGACCGTCTCGGAAGCCAAGGCGCGGAGCCCTCGAAACCGTCGATCCCGAGGTGATTCCGCCACCGGACCTACCGCAGAAATGGGTATGAAGGGTGACTTTCCGTAAGGAAACCGCCGTGTCGGGGTGACTCGCCCCATAGGACCCACGTCACATACGAAGCGGGATCGTAGGCCCCGCGCGCCGCGATCCCGCCCCTTCGCCCCTGTTCGCCGGGCCCGGTGTGTGGGGGTGGGGTAGTAGTGGGGGTCGTTGCCGGCGGGTCGGGGGGTCGGTAGAACTGGATGAGTCGCAAGGCGGCGGGGTCG
>NZ_JBVJMA010000037.1:0-12903 GCF_055584445.1 Streptomyces sp. NPDC103540 | reverse complement strand
CGCCGCGTACGCGCTCCGGACCGTGGTCGAGCGCCTCCCGCAGGCGCTCGACCAGCTCCGCACCGCACTCATGTGGTTCGGAGCCGAGAACACCATTCGCATGGACGACGGCACCGACGCCCGCGAGGCCGTCGCCGAGTGCAACGCCGCGCTCCTTGTCGCCCACCAACACCTGGGCCCGCTCATGGAGGAACTCGCGCTCGTCTCCGCCCGCACCAGCCACATGGGCGGACACTGGCCCACCGGCGAATAGCCGCACAGGGCGTCCCGCCTGACGGGAGGCCACATACGAGAGGCCCGTGACGCGGGAATCGTCACGGGCCTCTCGTTGTCTGTGGAGCCTCTTTCGGCACGGCGGTGGATATCCCCGCCGGAATGCGAAAAGATCAGCTCTACAAAAGAACGTGGGGCGCCCCCGGACTCCTACATCCCGGAACGCCCCGCGCAGACCCTCACCTTCGTTCTCAGGCGACCAGCAAGGGCCCAACGCTTTGATCAGCGTACCCGGGGACAGCAGTCCCGCAACACCTCTCCAGGCGCCCACGCCTGACGATCACCCGTCCGATGTGTCGGGTGTATCCGTGTTTCTCCCGCAGGCTCCGACGCCGCGCGACCTGGTCCGCCAGCGTGAGGCCGCCCGCCAGGCCGCCGAGTACCCCCCCGTTGCCGTGGACGCCGACGCCGCCCAGCTCGCACGGTGGGTCGACCGGTTCGGGCCGACGGCCGCGGCCGGTCTCGCGGCCGGCCGCGACGTCGCCCGTACGGCCGGCGCCGAGTTCGCCGCCGCCTTCGACTCCCCCCTCGAAGCCTTCGACGCCCGACAGCGGAAGATCCGCGCGGAGGCCCGCGCCGCACGCAAGGCCACCGCCACCACCCCCGTACCCACCACCCAGGGTGAGGGGCCCTCAGAGGCCGTTGGGAGCACGGAGGCGGGCCTTGGTCAGGGGGGCGAGAGTGCAACCCCCCCCACCGGCCCCAGCACCCGTCAGAAGCCCTCTGAGCAGCACGTACAGGTCTCGCCGGAGGACATCGGGGACGAGCCCGGGACGCGCCGCGCGAACCTCCCGGCCCAGGCCAAGGAGGTCCGGAGCACCGACGGCGAGCCGCCGTCGGCGGGTTCGGCCGCGCTGAAGAAGGCGAACAAGAAGCGCGACCACTGGCACGAGCTGCGGATCGTCCTCCAGAAGATGACCGAGGACGACACCCTCTCGAAGTGCGGACGCCTCCCGATCCCCGGCGTCGGCAGGGTGAAGCTCCGCTACGACAAGGCCAAGAACCGCACCGGCTGGGTCAACGTCCGCACCTGCCGCAAGGCCAACCTGTGCCCCGTCTGCGGAAACCGAGTCCGGACCGCCCGCGGCGACCAGCTAGCTGCCGCCGCGATGGCCTGGGCAAACCCGCAGGCCAAGCTGCCCGCGCCCTTCGATACGCTCCGCGTCGAGACCGGCGGCGGCCTGGCCATGGGCACCTTCACGCTCAAGCACTACCGCCGGACCCCGCTGGCCACGCTGATCACCGTCCAGCGCAAGGCGTGGTCGTACGCCTTCGGACGGGAGTCCGGTAAGAACTGGCAGAAGGTGCGCGTTCGGTACGGGATTGTCGGAGATGTCCGAGTGTTCGAGACGACCTGGGGTTCGGCGAACGGATGGCACCCGCACTTCCACGTCACGTACTTCCTCGCCCGGCCCCTGACCGAGGCCCAGCGCAAGGAGCTTGAGCAGATCCTCTTCCAGCGCTGGGAGAAGGCCGTCGGCCGCGCGGGCGGCTACACGCTCAGCCGCAAGTACGGCGTACGCCTCGACGTCCCGCGTAACGGCGACGTCGAGGCCTTCGCCAGGTACATCGCCAAGGAGATGACGGGCCTGCTCACCAAGTCGGGCCAGAAGGGCCGGAGAACCCCGTGGCAGATCGCCCAGGACTACGCCGAGACCGGAAACCCGCAGGACAGGGCCCTGTGGGCCCAGTACGAGGACGCGATCAGGGGCGTGTGGTGGCTGCGCTGGTCCGACAACCTCAACCCCCTGGCCAAGTGGATCGACGGCCGCACCGACGAGGAGATCCACGACTCCAACGACGACGACGGTGAAGAACCTCCCGCGCCCACGCCCGAGGAGGGCCCGCGGATCCTCGACGTCCTCGGGGTCCGCCTCGACGCCTGGTTCCAGGTGATCCTCAAGGTGCCCACCCGACGCCTGGACGCCCAGCAAGCCTTCGAGGGCGCAGGCCTCACCGGCCTGCGTGCCCTCCTCGAATCCTGGAAGCTCACCTGGGGCTACGACGTCTGGTCTGACCTGGACGACTCCACCCCCGTGGAGTTCCGAGAGCCCGAGCCCCTGCCCAAGCCCGACCCGCGCCCGGCTCCGCCGGACCCTGGCGGACCGGTACTCGTACCGCAGCCGGAGTTGTTCGCGTGCTGACCGGTGGTCCACGGGAGGGGCCGGCGCGAGCGCCGACCATCGGAGCCCAGGGGCTCCGATCCGGTGCCACGACGGTCCGGTGACCGGGTGCCGGAGCGTCCGGGCCGAGCGGGTGACGCCCAGTCGCACCTGACTCTCCTGGCGACACCCAAAGCTCGGCAGCGAGGTATGCCGTGCGCTTCGCTTACGGCACCTCGCCCTGGGCGGCGCTTCGCTTGCCCGGGGGAGGACCGCCCCGAGGGGGCGGTCCCGCCGGCGGCCCCGAGGGGGCCGCACGGCACGGCCCGGGCCTTCGGCCAGGGCCGGCCCGGCGGTCGGCACGGCCGCGGCCCCGCCTCCCGCCGGCCTACGGCCGACGCGGAGACTGGGGGCCGCAGGCCGGCAACACGAGGGGGAGCGATGGTGCGAGGAACACCGGGCGAGCGACGCGGACACACGGTGTCGGTCAGGTTGTCCGCCGAGGAGCGGGAGCGGTGGACGGCCGCTCGACAGGAGTCGGGCCGGCGGGAGATGGGCGCATGGGTCCGGACCGTGGTCGAGGACGTCCTCGCCGGGAGGCCGGCCGGGAGCTGGGGGCCGCCGGCGCTCGACCCCGTGACCGAGGCCGCCCTCGCGGAGCTGACCCGCATCGGGCACAACCTCAACCAGCTCACCCGCTACAGCCACCAGGACGGCCGGCTGCACCAGGCCGTCGAGGACGTCCTCCAGGAGGTGGGCGCCGCCGTACTCGCCCTGCGCGGCATCCCCGCACCCGCGGATCCCGAGTGATCGCCAACATCACCAAAGGCCGGCGCGCAACCGGCGCGATCCTCTACGACTTCGGGCCCGGCCGGAGGGACGAGCACCTCAACCCCCGGACCGTCGCCGGGAACCTCGCGGGCACGCCGATGCAGATCGCCCGCGCGTTGGACCACACCGCCGGCCGCCGGCCCGAGATCGCCGCCCCGATCTGGCGCGCGAGCCTGTCGCTCCCGGACGAGGACGGGGTTCTGTCGGATGAGCAATGGGGCGAGATGGCCCGCGGCTTCATCTCCGACATGGGGTTCGAGGGCGCGCCGTGGGTGGCGGTGCGCCACGGCGACGACCACGTGCACGTCACGGTGTGCAGGGTCGGGTGGGACGGCCAACTCGTCTCGGACCGGCACGACTACCGGCGTGCGCGCGAGGCCGCCGACCGGCTGGAGCAGGAGCACGGCCTGGTCCCCGCGCACACTCGCTTCCGGTCCGAGGGACCCGAGGTCAGGAACGCGGAGCGCGAGGCCGCGCGCCGGCGCGGCACCCTCGCCGAGCCCGAGCGCGAGCAGCTCCGCCGCATCGTGCGCGACGTGCGCGACGCGGCCCGCGGTCTAGGCCGTGAGGCCTTCGAGGCCGGACTCGTCGACGCGGGCGTCGAGTACCGGGCCAACGAGGCGAGCACGGGCCGCATGTCGGGCTACTCCTTCACCTTGCCGGGTTGGCAGGACGGCCGGGGCGCCCAGGTGTGGGTGTCCGCGTCGCGGGTCGCGCGGGATCTGCGGTGGGCCGAGCTGGGGCCCGCGATCCAGGCCCCGGCCGCCGGAGGGATCCCCGACCCCCGGATCGCCCTCATGCTCCGCGCCCCACAGCCGGAGCCCGCCCCGGCCGCCGTGCCCAGCCCGCGCGAGGACGTCGCCGCCCAGGCCCCCACCCCGGCCGACCAGGCACAGCCCGCCCCTGCGGTCGACCCGGCGGCCCAACTCCTGGACCAGTGGCGGGCCAGGGCGGAGGGCCGGCCCGAGCCGGCCGTCGAGACCCCTGCCCCCGCGCCCGAGCCGGCCGTACCGGCCTGGACGGAGCGGCCCTTCGGCCGGCTCGGATCCGACGCGCTCACCGCCGAACTCCAGAGGCTCAAGAGGCGGCTCGCGACCCTGGAGCGGAGCCGCGGCAACGCCGTCGAGGAGGCCGCCGAGGGCACCTCTGTGCTTTCCGGCCGCGTCACCGGCCCCCACCGCCGGCGGCTCGACGAGCAGCGCGCCAGGCTGGAGGCCGCCGAGCCACACATCCGCCGCGCCGCCCACTACGGGGCCCTGACCACCGAGGCGGACACCGCGACGGGCCGGGCCCGCGGCGTGTGGCGGGAGGCCGACGGCCGCACCCGCATGAGCTGGTGGGAGCTGCGGAAGCTGGGCACGAGCCGGGCCGACGAGGAGCGTCGCGCCGCCGGCGCCGCCGAGGCGATCGAGCTCCACACCGAGGAGGCCCGCCAGGCCCGAGAGACCGCCGGCGCCGCCGCGATCGAGGCCCGGCGGATCGCCGGCGTCGTCGACCCGGGCGCCGATCTCGCCCGACTGCGCGAGCAATGGCCCGCCCTGGTGGCCGCGGCCGACCGGGCCGACGTCGCCCGCGCCACCACCCAACACACCGCCGCCGTCACCCGCACCACGGACCTGGACACCCGGATCACCGCCGTGCGCGCCCGCATCGAGCAGGTCCAGCAGGAGCAGGGGACGCGCCGCACGATGCCCCAGCAGCAGCGGACGGTGGAGGGCCTCGCACGATCGGCGGCAGCACGATCCGCGGCAACACGAAAGGCGCCGAGCCGCACCCCCCGTACGCCCGGGGGCAGCAGGGTCCCCCCACACCTGCGCAACCCCCAGCAGCCGCCCAGGGATCGAGGTCACGGACGATGATCCGGCGCGTGGGTGCTGGGGGCCTTCGCCGGCCCCCAGACCCCCGCTCCGGTCGGTGCCGACCGGCGCGGACCGCTCTCGCGGTGGCCGAGCGCGGTCCGCGCCGGACGACACCGCCCCCTGGTCCCGACTCCCCCGCGCAGAGCGGCCGGAGGCGCCGTGCACACTGCGGTCATGAGCACCACACGCCGCACCCTGGGCACCGGCCCAGCCCCCGATCCGACCACCAACCCTGAGACGGGGCCGCGCCGCCTGCCCGTAGAGAGGGCGATCGACGACGAGCACCAGGCCGTCGCCCTCGCGCGGACGACAGGCACGTCAGGGAGAGTCCGGCGACCCCTTGGACAGGGCCCGATCCCCGGCGAATTGGGTAATGCCTAGGGGAGGACGACGAGCACCAGGCCGTCGTCTTCCTCCGCCCCGGCGGCCGGCGCCGGTACGGTCGACGGCATGCCGAAGTACGAGACACCCAGGGACGCGGGGGGCGCCCGCGTCTGCCAGCACTGCCACCGGGTCCCCGTCCGGGAGTCCCTCGGGACCAAGCCCGTGATCTATTGCTCCGCCGCCTGCAAGCAGGCCGCCTACGAGGCCCGCCGGCTGCGCCGTGCCATCGAGGCCGCCGTCGAGGCGGAGCGCAAGAACGCCGCAAAGTCAGTGACTTTGCGGGCGGAGCGTCACCCGGACGGGCCGGCAAAGTCAGTGACCTCAGCGGCGGAGGTCACTGACTTTGCGGGGGAGGAGTCGCAGGTCAGCGCCCAAACGTCACTGACGTTGCCGGCCCCTGCGAGGTCGGAGGCCGCGCAGGAGGCGTTCACCGCAGCCGCGGTGGCGAAGGGCCGCCGGCGGCCGGCCGACGAGCCGGCCGCCGCTCCCCTGCCTCCCGTCCGCAGGGGAGGCCGGCGCCGCGTGGGCATGACCGCCTCGCCGATACCGTTCCTGGACGAGCCCGAGCCCGCCCCCGCGGCGCCGGCGAATCCGTGGCTCGCGGCCGTCGAGCGCACGGCCGCGACCAGGCAGCAGCCCCAGCCGGGCCTGTTCGAGGCCGAGGCCCCCGACGAGGGCCAGGCGGACGCCTGACCACGACGAGACCGGTCACGAGCGGAGCGAGAGTGCCGGGCCGGGCCACCGCGCGGCAGCGGCCAGCTCCCCGCCCGCCACGGCCGCAGCGTCCCGGTCCCCTCACGCGCGGAGGGGTCGACGGCGTGGGAACGGTCCGCGCCCAACGCGGCCCGGAAATCCGGCAAACCGGGCGCGACCCGGGCACCCCTCCCCCGCCGCCGGCCGCTTTTCAGCAGGCCAGGGCGCCCGCGGTCGCTGGCCGGAGCCGGCCACGCATGCCATGTGACGGTAGGCGCCCACCGGTTGGGCCGCAGACGCACGAAGGCCCGCACCCCCCGCCGGGGTACGGGCCTTCAGGCTGTGGTGGGTCAGGAGTAGGAGACGGGCCACCGGGCGGACGGTCCCCTGGTCAGGGCGCTGTGGATCTCCACCCGGTCCGCCGGGATGACGTACGCGGAGCACTCGGCGGGCCGGCCGTCGAGGGCGGACAGGCCCACCCGGAGGATCCGCATCACGGGCATGAGGGAGGAGATTCCGAGGAGGTCCGCCTCCTCACGGGTCGGCATGCCGGCGCGCGCGGTCTCCTCCCAGCTCAGGGGACCGTGGTCGGTCTCCTCAATGCGGGCGATGTACCCGCCGGGCCCGGTGACCGGCTCTGCCGCCTGAGGGGCCACGGCGACGATGTGGGGCGGGATCCACGTGTCGATGATGTCCCAGGGCTCTTCCCCCTGGGGGGACATCACGCGGCGGCGCCGGACCACGGGCGTGCCGGGGTCGAGGTCGAGAACGTGCGCGACGTCGCCGGGGACCGGCTCGACCGAGGTCCGGGGCTGACCGTGGGCAACCCAGGGCTCTCCCTGGGCCGCAGCGGCGGGGAAGCGGTAGATCTGCCCATCGTGGCTGATCTGCGATGACCGGGTCAGCCGTCGCCGACCGCCCCTCTCGCGGACGATGATCCCGCTCTTGAGCACGGTCTTCACCAGGCCGTCGGACTCCAGGATCCGCAGGGCCGCACGGATGGTGCCGTCGCTGACGTCGTACGTACTGGCCAGCGTCCGGACGGACGGGAGCTTTGTCCCTGGGGGGTAGTCCCCTGCTTCGATCCGCTCACGCAGATGCGTCGCGGTCTCTTCGTACCTGGTGGGGGACATGGTCGTCGTCTCCTCCATCTGCCATCTGTGTCTACGCAGTTGCGTGTCCATGACGGTAGCGGGCGCCGCGCCGTGGCGCATCTGTGGTACCACACTTGACTTCGCGGCGTGTCCGGGTGCACTCTCTCTGTGTCACCACAGATCGCCCCAACTCGGAGGCGATTGAAGGCAGTTGATCCCACTATTCCCCCTGTTTTGGCATGCCGAAGGAGGCACCGCCATGCCCGGAGCCAGCGCCTTACCTCACACGAGCCGACCCGGCACCGACGAGCTTGTGGTTCGGTACCGGCTGATCAGCCGCAGCTTCCGCCCCGCCACCGGCGACGTCGTGCCGGTGTGCGCGACGTCCGACCCGGAGGCGTTCTACCCGGAGGCGCCGGCCTCGCCGCTCAGTCGGGAGCCGCACCGGCACGAGCGCCTGGCGCTCGCGATGTGCGAGGGATGCCCCCTGACGAATAGCTGCCTGGTGGGCGAGATGACCGGTGTCTCCAGTGCCGTCGAGATCCGGGGAATCAGGGCCGGTCTCAGGCAGGCCGAGCGGCGCGCGCTGTACCTGGAGCTGGTCCGCGAGGGCCTGGTCAGGGGTGCGGCGTGACCGCTATGGCGCCGTGGTGGGCGAAGGAGAAGCCCACCGAACTCATGCCGGAGGCCGCGGCCGTGCCGGCGCCCCGTACCGAACCCCCCGTCGAGGGCGAGCGGGTCGAGGACTGGTTCGACCGGCTGTACGCCGAGGAGACCCCGGCCACCCCGACGCCCACGGCGGAGGAGAGCCCGGAGCAGACCGGGGAGCCCGAAGAGCCGGCCCCCGCCCGCTGGTTCGTGCCTCAGCCCGGGTACTGGCCCACCCTCCCGGAGATGCCGAAGCCGTCGCTCAGCGACGGGACGAAGCGCCTCGTCTACAACGTCGGCGCCGGCGCGGCCGGCTGGGCCCTCGGCCTGGTCCCCACGATCGGCGGGTGGATCGCGGATTGCGGCCGCGACTACTCGATCGGCGCCGCCCTCCTCCTCGGAGGAGGGATCTGCCTCGGTATCGCCGCCCTTTGGGACCGGCGCACCCGCCACTGGTACCGGCCCCTGGCCTGGATCGCCCGAATCCCCCTCGCGGCGGCCGTCACCGCCCTCGCCCTGTACGCCCCCGCATCCCAGCTCTGATCAGGAGAGATCGATGTACGACCACGTCCAGTACGTCCAGATGGCCGCCGAGAGCTTCAGCGTCGGGGGCCGGCTTCTGGGCTCCGTCGGGGCCGGCGCCATCGCAACTTCCCTCACGGTCGCCCTCATCGCGGGGATCAAGGAGCCCAAGGCCGCCGAGGGCAAAAAGGCCGGCAAGCAGCGCCGCAAGATCACCAGCACCGAGGCGTCGATCATGGGGCTGATCGCCGGCACCTTCTACATCACGGCCGGCTCCATCTGGACCGTCGGTAAGGAGGTCAGCAACTCGATCGCGCAGATCTTCACGGGCGGGGCGCTGGGCACCGCCGGCGTCGGAGGAGTCGCCCTCATGTTCTCCGCGCTCCTCTACTACCGGGCCCCGCGCCCCGGATGGGCCGCCGTCCTCGGCATCCTCATGGCTGGCCTCTTCTCGGCGGCCGGCGGCATCTGGGGGCTCCCGGAGTTCGCGCTCCTCCTCCTCGCCCAGAAGCTGAACCTCCTGTGACCGCCGAGCGGGTGCCCGTCGGCACCGAGGAGGAGACCCGCCCCCGCCTCGAAGTGGTGCCGGCGCCGGGCCGGATGGCCGTCCTGCGGTCCGACCTGCGCCCCTACCTCCCTACCCGCCGACAGCTCCGAGCCCCGCTTGCCGGGGTAGGGGCCGGCGGCCGAGCCCTCATCGGCATGGGCATGGAGTGGATGAGGCGCGACGGTTGGGTGTGGGACGGCCTGATGAAGGCCGGCGCGGTCGCGGCCGGAGCCGTCTTCGGACTCCCCGCCGTCTGGACCGCCGCCACGACGGCCGCCGGCCCCTACGCCCCGTTCGTCCCCACGGTGGCTGTCGTCTGCGCGTGCATCGCGGCCAAGCGGTACGCGCCGGCCCAGCCCGTGCGGCTGGCCAAGCCGCAGCCGAGCCAGGCCGCGACGGAGGACCCGGACGACGAGCCCGAGTACCTCGACGAGCAGGACGACGTACGGATCGAGATCGGCGAGGTCGTCGATCTCATCCGCGCCGTCGCTGCCCGCCACGGACACCAGGGCGCGCACCTTGACGACCTCCTGGCCGAGCCCCTGCTCGCGGGGTGGGAGAAGGGGGACCTGAAGACGGCGCTCACCGCTGATTGGGGACTCCCCGTCGAGGCCTTCAAACTCATCTTCCGCACCCCCCAGGGGAGGGCCCAGAGGGTGCGCGACGGGGTGCGTCTGCGCAGCCTCCCGCCGGCCCCTGCCGGACCGGTCGGGGAGGGGCCCGCCCGGGGCCTGTCGGTGGTGCCCCCGCGCACCCCCGCCGAGGCCCCGCCCGAGGGCCCCGTCGAGGGCCCCGTCGAGGGCCCCGTCGAGGGCCGGTCCGGGGTGGCCGGCGAGCCGGCCGCCGGCCCCTCCCCGACCGCCCCCGCGGCCCCCTCCCAGGGGCCCCGGTAGCCGGGTAGTTCTCGCAGGTCAGCGCGGCGCCTACCCGCCCGCCTACCCCCCTCCTACCTACCCCTCCTACCGCCCCCGTCCGAGAGGGGAGAGGGTGACGGCCAGCAGGCCAACACCCCCAACCCGAGGAGCACGAGCGCGTGTACCGCTACCGGTGTGCCCAGTGCCGCACGACCTCGCCCGACGTCCGCACCGCCACGGAGGCGGAGGCCGAGCGGGACCGGCACCGGCGCCGGGCCCACGCCGGACACATCCCGGACGGGGAGGAGATCCAGCACCACACCCCGCCCCCCAGGCCGGGCCAGCCCACCAGGCCCGCCCACTACCTCGCCTACGCCGTCGGAGCGTTCGCGGTCGTGGCGATCATCTGGCTCCGCCTCCTGGCGTGAGCCGCACACCACCCGAAGGAGCACACATGTCCATCACCTACACCTGCGACTGGGAGACCCCCGGCGTGCCGGCCGCGATGGCCCAGGAAGTCAAGGACGCCGAGGCGAAGTTTCTGACCCTCGCCCGCCGAGACCGGGGCCAGTGGACGGAGGAGACGGCCAAGGCCGACCACCGCGCCCTGACCCTGTGCCAGGAGTTCATCCGGATCTTCAAGGTCCACCCCAAGGAGTGGCTGAACTCCTGACCAGCAAAAAGGCCCGCAAAAAGGCCCGTCCGGGGCCACCTACCAAGCACCCCCGGACGGGCAACCACCCCTAGCAAGAGATGGAGAGACCATCATGCCCTTTCGTCGGACGATCTCCCAGGACGAGCTGAGGTCGAAGCAGACCGACGCGGACCGAGACAAGCACGGCACCGACTACTCGGCGAGCCGCGGAGGGTGGGTCAAGAGGGACGAGCAGCAGCCGGCCGCCGACACGGACACGAGCGGCGGACGCCGCTGGTGGAACCGGTGACGGACGCCGAGCGGCGGGCCGCCGCCGACGCGATGGAGCGGGCCCGCCAGTCCTCCACGCAGGCCATATGGGACGCGACGATCGCCGCCGAGAGCCTGGCCGCCCAGGCGGAGGCCGCCGACCGGCTCGCCGCCGACATCGCGGCCCACATGAGCCGCTGACGGACCGCCGAGAGACGATGACGGGTCCCCGGGCCGGCCTTCGGGCCGGCCCGGGGACCCTTCGCCCAACACCACCCTGGAGAGAGATGACGACCACCCTGGAACCCGGGCTTCACGTCCCGGCGCCCACCCGCCCGCGCCTCCCGTCGCCCGCCCTGGACGGCGGTTCGCCGACCGCCGAGACGGATTCGCCCACCGGGGAGGGCGGTTCGCGGACCGCCCCGACCACCACCCCGCAGACGACCCGCCGAGCCGGCTACGCCCTCGGAGCGGTCTGCCTGATCCTCGCGCCCGCCGTCGCGGCCATCGGGTTCTACCTCTCCTTCGGGAACCTTTCGGCCGCCGGCGTCGACCGCTTCGGGTTCCCGACCCTCGACCACGGCCGGCTCTTCGCGGGCGGGGTGGACGGGGCGATCATCCTGTTCATGGCGGGTGACCTGTTCGCCGTCTCCCGGGGCCGGCGCCCCTACCGGCTCCTGCGGCCGATGGCGCACGTCATGACCGGCGTCACCGTCTACCTCAACGCCGCCGCCCACGGCGAGATCCTCGCCCACCTCGACAAGGCCGTCGCGCACGCCGCGATGCCGGTCCTGTTCGTTGTCTGCGTCGAGGCCGGCCGCGACTACCTTGTCCAGGCCGCCGAGCTGGAGATGGGAGTCGACCGGACGTCCGTCCCCCTCTCCCGCTGGCTCTTCGACCACGCCACGTCGTGGCAGATGCTCAGGCAGATGAAGACCTGGGGCCTGACCTACACCCAGGCAATGGAGCTGGAGCGCGAGCGCGCCATCTACACCGCGTGGTTGGAGTACCGAGAGGAGCTGGAGGCCGGACGCGAGGACGGCGCCCTCGGTGTCCTTGACCGCCTCCCCATCACGATGAAGGCCTACGGCATGACCGTGGACGAGGCCCTCGCCCTGCCCGACACGATGCAGGCCGACGACGACGCCCGCCGACGGGCCAAGGACGCCGCCGCCCTGCAAATGGATCTCGACAGGGAGCGTGCAGACGCCGCCGCCGAGATCGAACGGATCCGGGTTCAGGGCGACATCGACGCAGCTCGCGCCGCCGTCACCGCCGAGACCGGCGTCGCCCAGGCCCGCGCCCAGGCCGCCGAGGCCGGCGCCCGACTGGAGGCGACGACCGCCCTCAACGCGGCCCAGCACGCGGCCGACGCAGCCGGCCGCAAGGCCGCCGCCGAAGCCGCCGCCGAAGAGTCCGCGAAGGTGACCGCCGACCGCGCGAAGGAGACGGCGGCGTTGGCGAAGCTCGCCGAGGAGTCCGCGAACCTCGCCGACGCCGAGACCCGAGAGCGCGAAGCGAAGCGGCGGTTGGCCGAGGAGTCCGCGAAGGAGAAGGAGGCGTTGGCGAAGATCGGCGACGAGATGGCGAAGGCCCGCGAAGCCGAGCAGCGGATCGCCGAAGCCGACCGGCGCACAGCCGAGGCCCGAGAGCGCGCCGCCCAGTCCACGCTCCGCGCGGTCGAGGCCGAGGACCTCGCCGCCATGAGCCAGCGCCCCCGCAAGGTGCGCCGCACCGCCCGCCTGTTCCTGGACTCCATCGACCCGCTCACCCTCGCGGCCGAACACCCGCTGGAGCTGGAGAAGATCCTCAGGGACACGTCCCCGCTCACCCCGGCCGACATCGGCGCCGCCCTCGGCATCACCTCACCCGGCGCCGTCTCCGAGTACCGCACCGAGGCACTCACCCTCATCGGCCGCGGCTACAACCACCACACCGGAGTCGACCCCGACCGCACCGCCCACCCGGAAGGATGACCACCATGGACCTGACCAAGACCCCCGGCGAAATCGCCACCGAGGCCGCCGAAGCGATCCGCGCCCTCAACCACCGCACCATCGACCAGGGCTCGTACGACAGCCCCGCCGACGCGGGCGCCGCCGCGTACGCGCTCCGGACCGTGGTCGAGCGCCTCCCGCAGGCGCTCGACCAGCTCCGCACCGCACTCATGTGGTTCGGAGCCGAGAACACCA
>NZ_JBVJMA010000036.1:0-14398 GCF_055584445.1 Streptomyces sp. NPDC103540 | reverse complement strand
CCCGCGGAGCGGGTCCCACAGCGCTGCGCGCTGTGTCAGGGAGGGCGAGGCGCTTCGCGCCTCGCTGGCCTAGGCGCGCTTCGCGCGCCTGGCCGTAAGGCCGGCCGCTTCGCGGCCTCTCTGAGAGTTGACATGACGCCCTCAATCCAGAGGGCTAGGGCTCACTTGGGTTCCCCCCCTCCGAAAGTATCGCCGCAGTTCAGAGCGCTGTGTCCGGAATGCCCTGGCCAAGGGTAGGAAGCTAGGGCTCATTTGGGTTCCCCTTTGTCCACAGTCGTAGAGACCTGGAGGCGGGGGGGGGGAACCCCAGTGAGCCCTACCGGCTGACCTGCGGAAACGCGCCTTTTCGTGCTCGGTATTTGAGAATCGTTCCCATTAGTGAGTTCCCGTCAGGAGTCTCAAGGGGCGAGAGTGCTGACAGGAACTCAGTTTCCTCCGGGTTCCCCCTGTCTGACGGCCCGTTTGGGGTGCGTGTTTCGCGGGCGCGGATTTTCCGAAGGGGGGGGGGAACTCAAGTGGCCTCTACGGTCCTACCTGCGGGAATAGGCGCCGCCGTGCGGCTCCTGGCGAGCTTGCGGGCGCATGGGTGGGCCCCGCGTCCGGGGCGTGGGCGCGGGGCCGTGTGAGGGGCGTTCAGGCGGTGAGGGCGTGTTCCCGGGGGAAGGGAACGAACACGCCCGTCCGGAGTCCGCTGCCCCCGGCGGGCGTTGCGGCCTCGCGGCAGTGGTCGCCGCCACACAGCGGTGTGCGGCCGGGGAGTTCCCATGCGGGCTGGTGGCAGAGGAGGCACTCGCCCGCGCGCGCCATCCCGTCGAACTGAACCCGGGCGGGGATGACGTGCGGGCGCTTGAGACGGGGCTCGTTGTCGAGGACGGTCTTGAGGTACGTGCGGGGGCTTGAGGGGCGCTTGTCGGCGCTGGCTTGGAGGATGTTGAGCAGGGCGTAGGCGGGCCAGCCCGCGGCGAGGTAGCGGGCGATCTCACGGGCGGAGAACTCGACCCCGGCCCGGCTGGAGAGAGCGTAGTCGAACCAGCGGAGCTGGTGGAGCAGCGCGCGCGCCAGCTCTGGCACGGTGGCCAGCGCCTCCCCTTCCAGCGGCGCAGCTTCGATGCCGGACAGGAGCGTGAACCGGTCCGCCTGCCGGATCCAGTACGGCTTCAGGTCGTTGCCAACCACCTCGACGTAGTCCTGCCGGAACTCGATCAGCGGGACCGGCTGCTTCGCGGTTCGTCCGGCCAGCACGCTGCGGTGCCGCTTGAGCGTAGCCAGGGAGAGGCCGGCCGCGTCGGCCCACTCCGCGTTGGAGAGTTGGCCGTCCCAGCCCATGCGGGCGGGGATCATCAGTGCCTTGCGGGTGGTGGCGTGGAGGCCGGGGACGCCGGCGGCCCAGGCCTCCGGGCCGGCGAGCGTGGGGAGGTCGCGGGGGACGCGGAGGAGCGTGCGGCGGTTGGTGTCGAGAACGCCGCAGGTCACGAGGTGGGCTAGGTGGCGCTGGACCACTTTCGGGTGGAGGTCGACCGCCGCGCCGATCTCGGCGTTCGTGGGCGGGTTGTCCGGCCGGTCCTCGACGCACTTCTTCAGGTAGCGGCCGATGGCGGTGCAGCTCTGGCACTTGCCGGGCGGGATGTTGCGGTGGGACACGCGCTCACCTTTCGGGATGCGCCGTCGCCTGGTGGAAGGGGAAGCACTTCTCCCCTACACTCAGCAACGACTTGCGTAGTCACGACGAGCCCTCCGGGATAGGTGTTGGAGCACCTGTGACCCCGGGGGGTTCTCGCCGTCTAGGGCGGTCTTGCGCCCGCCGTCCCGGCGGGTGGGGATCAGGCTACGCCCGATCTGATCGCCCGCTGTAGCCGTCGTATGGGCCAGTGGGCGTACTTGTTGGGGCCGACTTCGAGTTGATGGCCTGTTAGTTCCCGTCGTCTGTCTCGGATCCGTCAGTCTGGGAATTCCAGACTCGCCGAGTCAGGCGGTCTGTGAATTCCAGACCTACAGAGTCGAGGCGCGAAATGGCTGGTCAGGGCAATCCTTGGCTTGCGCACTTTGGGAACGGCGCGCCGGCGGAGGAGGATCTCCCGCCGGCTGAACCGCTGCTGCCCGAGGCTCCGGTTCCGGTGCCGGAGGCGCGGGCGGAGGTGCCCCCGGCGGTCGCGGAGGACGTTCTCTCGTTGCCCGTGCTGTCGGAGCCGGCTCCGACAGCACGTTGGGCCACGCTGATTCGAAAGGAAGCGCGACTCCGGCAGGATCAATTGGATGATCTTGAACGCCTCCGGCGCCGCGTTGCCGCCGCTCGAACCGATCGGCGTGAGGTGATCACCGACAACACCTTGATTCGGGTCGCGGTCGACTACCTCTTGATGCAGGCGGACGCGGTGGAGGGTGCCACGGAGGCGGAGTTGCTCCGCTCCTTGACCCACCCCGCGCGCCGGCGCCGACGTCCTCATCAGTAGGCCACGTCCACGTAGTCCACGTCCGTGATCTCGACGTCCAGGCCGTGAGCGCGGGCGCCCCCGTCGCGGAAGTAGCTCTCGCCGAGGCCGGCCCCCACGAGCGCTTGCAGCTCGGCTTCGCCGGCGCCTGCGTGGTAGGCGGCGAGCACGGCCGCGCTCCTGTCTGGGGTGATGTGCTGGGTGATCCGGCGTAGGCGGGCGTCGTCAGTCGAGCCGGCCGCCGCCGTGAACCCGAACCGGGCCCGGGTCTCGATGACCACGCCGCGCGCCGCGGCTTGCGCCTCCGCCTTGGCCTTCACCCGGGGCTGCCAGCTCTTGGCGGCCTCCTCTCGGAGGCGATCCGCTGATGCGCCTTTCGGCGCTTGGGTGCCTGCGAGCCACCGCTGGACGGTCCGTTGGGACACACCGACCCGGGCCGCAACGGCGGCGGTCGACCCCTTCTCGACGCGCATCAGGAACCGGAGCTGCGTCTCCGGCCGGGCCGGCGGCGGCCTGGTGGTGACGGCCGCGCGGGCGCGGTCCAGGGCGTCTCGGATCGCGCCCACGGGTCAGGCTCCCGGGGTGTAGGTGGAGCCGGCGCCGGGGCTGGCGGCGGGGCGAGGCACGACGGACAGACGGAGGCGCTCCCCGGGCAGCACGGTCATCTGCACCGCGTGGAACGTGCCGTCCGGCGTACCGAGTCCGTCTATCTCCAGGGCGGACGCGGGGATCTCCATGCTGCCTCCGGCCTCCATGAGCACGGCGAGCAGCATGGCGTGGGACATGTCCTCGGGGGAGGGGAGTAAGGGGCTCTGATCAGGCATTTCGTACCTCTCGTAGCTGGCCGGGGCCGGCGGTGGGTTAGCGGCGGGACTGCTGCGGGCGGACATCGACGCCGGCCTGGCCGAGCCAGGTGTAGAGGGTCTTGCTGCTGATCTTGGCCAGCTCGCGGATGCGGGTTCGGCCGGCTCCGAGTCGGGCCGCGTGAACGGCCGCCTCGCGTAGGGCCTGCATGATCCGGTCCACCTCTGCCTGTGCCGCGTCGCGGTCGGCAGAGAGTCTTGCGACCTCCACCAGCGCCTCCGCCTGCTGCTTTTCCGGGATGTCAACCATGTGTGCAGGGTAGCGGAATTAGACCCGTGGGTGAAGTACTTGTTTCCCATGTCCGTTCATGGCATCGTTGGTCTCGCAAGGCGGTCCGGCCAACACGGCGGATCGGCCGGGCATTTGATGCCCGACAACTGAATGCGGCCCCGGCCCTGTGGTGGAACACAGGGGTGGTCGGTGGTGGAACACCGACGTCCGGGGCCTGAGACCAACACCCATTCCTGACACAACCAGGGAGGTGCGGTCCTACATGGATCGTATCGAGAGTGTGATCACGATCGGGCACGAGGTGCCTGGTATCTACGCGGAGCCCCGCCGTTGGCACTGGGTGCTGACGGTGGAGGCGGCCGGCGGTGAGCGGTGGACGTACGACGGCCTGGTCGACACCCTGCCGTCCGCGACCCGCTCCGAGGTGTACGGCAAGGTGCTCGCCGGGATCGGCGCCGCGTACGGCGGCGGCCGGCTGACGGTCATCTCCTGGACGCTGGCCCCCGAGGTGCTGGGCGGTGCCCAGTGAGCGAGAACCCGGGAGCGGACGCGGCGACGGCCGCGAGGATCGCCTCCGCGAACGCGGCGGCTGCGGCGGCGGAGGCCGCGCGGCTGGCGGCGGAGCGGCTGCGGGCGCAGATCGCGGCGCAGCAGTCGGGCGGTGCCCGATGAGCGCGCGGTGGTTGGCGGCGTCGGCGGCCGTGGACGCGGCGGAGGCCGTGCGGCGGGACGCGGAGCGGGCGGCGGCGGAGGCCGCGGCGAACGTGGTGCGCGTGCAGGCGCTGCCGGAGGAGCCCGGGCTCCAGGTCGGTGCGCGGCTGGCGGCGCAGGAGCTGGCCTACCAGGCCGGTCTGGCGCGGGACGCGGAGGCGCGGGCGCTGCGGGCGGCCCGCGAGGAGTGGCAGCGGTCGGGCGGTGCCCGGTGATCGGGTGGACGCGGGAGCGCCGGCGCCACATCCGGCTGATGCTGGTGGCGGTTCACCTGGTGGTGCGGGCGGAGCGGTCGCCGGACCCCCGCCGCCTCGGCCAGGTGCTGCCGGCGGATGTGCTGGCCATGGTCTGGGGTGACTACCGGATGCGGGCCACGGACGTGGAAGCGACGGAGGCCCTGGCCGCCGCGCTGGTGCGGCGTGGCCACAGTGCCGCCCACCTGGCGCCCGACGCCGGCGCCCGGTACGAGGTCGGCCCCGTGATCGTGGCCTCCCGTGTGGTTGACGGCGGTGCCCAGTGAGCGGGTTCGGGATGCGGCGCACGGTGCCGGTCACGATGGCCGGCAGAACGCACGAGGTGCCGATGGAGGCCCCCTCCGAGCCGAGGGACTGGCGGAGGATCGGCCTGCGGGTGGCGCTGGCGGTGACGGGCGTTCTCACGGTCGCCTGCATCGTCTGGTCCACCGTTTCGATCGGCCGGCTCCTGGGCGGCGGGAACGAGGGCTACGTGGCCGCCGTGGTGTTCGACGCGGCGTGGCTGGTGGTCCTTCTGCTGGAGATGGTCCACCGCTACGACCGGCGCCGGCGCCGGCGGGCGCAGTGGATGGGCTGGGCCCTGCTGGTCATCTCCATGGGGGCACTCGCCGGCTACGGGATCAAGATCAATGACCCCGGGGTGACCTGGGGCGGGCCGGCGGTCTCGCTGGTGGCCAAGAGCCTGTGGCTGGCGGTCCTGGACGCGTTCCACCGCAACCTGTCGCCCGTCGCGGCCGGTTGGGTGGCGGCGGAGCGGGACCGTGCGTACGCGGAGCTGGCGATCGCCTCGGTGGACATGGAGGTGTCCCGGACGCGGGCGGCGGCGGCGCAGCAGCGGGCGGCGCTGGAGTACCGGTACGGGCCGCTGGAGATCGCGCCGGCGGAACCGGTGGTGGTCGAGCGGGTGGTGGCGCCGGCGCCGGCGCAGGTGCCTGTCGATGGGGCGGGCCTGCTGGAGCGGGCGGCGGCCGATCAGGTCCGGGCGGAGGCCTCTCTGAGTACGGCCGTGGACGCCGGGCTGCCGGTCCGGGATGTGCTGGAGCGTGCGGGACGGCTCCGCCAGGCGCCCCCGCGTCCTCCGGAACCGCCGGCATCCTCGCAGGTCAGAGAGCCGGAACCGGGCGGGATGTCCCGGCCGGCGCCGGAGCCGGCTCCGGATGAGCGGGTGCCGGAGCAGCGCCCGCCGAACTTGCGGGCGGCGGTGCACACCCTCTACGCCCTCGGGGTCGACGACCCCGATGACGCGACCAACCGGCTGTCCGCGCTCCTGGGCTCCGTGTCCCGCACGTCCGTGGACCGCTATCTGCGGGAGGCGCGGGCGGCGGCGTCGGCCAAGGGGCCGTAGGCCCGATCGAGTCGGAATCCGCGAAAGGCCGGCCGTCGTGCCGGCGCTGGATCAAGGATCGCCCCGGGGGCGGGCACCCGTCCGCCCCCGGGCTCCCGGAAGGGGAACAGACCATGAGCAACGAGACCGAGACCACCGAGACCACCGAGATCGCGCCGCCGCAGGGCGGGGTGTACGGGGCGCAGCCGCTGGAGCTGCTGAGCGCGGCGGGTCACCTGCTGCGGTGGCAGACGCGGTTGACGACGCTGGACCGGATGGGCGGGGTGCCGGCCGAGATTGGGCGGGAGTTCCGCCTGCACCGCGCGGCGCTGGCCGATCAGGCGGCGCTGATGACCGGGGAGCCGGCCGACGTCACGGAGGCGGAGCTGACCGCCGATGCGCTGTGGGCGGGCGACGCCGGCGTGCGGCGGGAGGACGAGCCGCGGGGCCGGTCCTACGTCCGCCGGGCGTACCGGGCGTGGCTGCTGGCCAACCCCGAGGCGGAGGCGGAGCCGGAGCTCGCCGGCGGCGCGTTCCGGCCCGGGGGCGGGCTGTGAGCCGGCTGCGGGACGGGCTCGTGTGGGTGGCCGTGTGGGTGCTGGCGAACCTGTGCGACGTCGCCATGGTGGCCGGCGCGGTCGCGGCGAACGCGTGGCTGTACGGGGCGGTGAGCCCGTGGACGTCCGCCTGGGCGACCGCGATGGCGGCGTGCGGCGCGTACGCGGCGGTGCGCCTGGCGCCGGTTCTGCCGGGCGGGCCCGGCGGCCGGCGACCGGTGAGCGACTGGGGGGCCGAGATGGCCGATCGGGTCGCGGACCGGGCCGGCTGGGCTTGGGAGGACCGGTGAAGCGCCGCCGGCGCCGCTACCGGCTCCGCCCGGTCGACGTCCCCGTCGGACCGGTCGACCCCGTTCCTGGACAGCTCGCCCTGTGGGTGACGCCGCTGCCCACCAGCACCACCAGCCACACGGACAACACCAGGCGAGGAAACACCTGTTCGGGTGTCTGAGCCTGGTCCTAGTCTCACGGGGAGTGATCTCCCCGTGACGGGACCCGGCGGGATGCCTCCCCGCCGGGTCCCCCTCCCCATCACATGACTGCCAGTCAGGATTTCAGGAGGTAGGCACAGCATGTCCTCACCGACTACCCCGGCACAAACGGGGATTGCGTCACACACGTCCGACCCGGCGGGAACCTCCGGGACGCCCGAGTCGGGTGACTACGAACTGGCGCCTCCCGCGCCCCGCGCGCAGGTGGTACCCGCGCAGCCCACCCCCGCCCCCGCCTCGGAGCCGGCCCCGGCCCCCGCGCCGGAGGAGGACCAGGAGCACGAGCAGCCGGCCCGGCCCGAACGCGCCGAGCGCGTGCCGGGCGGTCCTCTGCTGCTGAGCGCGCTCAACGCGGCCGGCCTGGCCGGGACGTCGGCCTACTACGCGGCCGGAGTCGCCGGCGCGGTCGTGCTCGGCGGGGCGGCGGTCGGCGCCGGCGCGGTCGGGACCGCGTACGCGTTCCGCCGCGCGACCCGTGGCGGACGCCGCGGAATGGGCTACGCCGGCCTGTCTCCGACCCGTTGGGGCCGGAGCCGGGACGCCCGCCGAACGGCCTCTCTGGGGGCCGGCTCCGGCTCCTTCACCTCCGGGGTCGGCGGACGCCGGGGCGGTAGCGCCTCCGGCTCCACCGCGTCCGGCGCCGGCGCCGGCGGTGGGAGCCGTCGTGCCGAACGGCGGACCGCCGCGGCCAATGTGGCCGGCGCCGGCGCCGGCGCCACCGCCACGGGCAGGGCGCCGGGCCGCACGGGCGCCGGAGCCCCCGGCGGCTCCGGGACGGGCGCGGGATCGGCGGACGGACGCCGGGGCCGGGGCGGCGGGTGGCTGCGCGGGACCGGGACGCGGGCCGCCGGCCGCGACGTCGCGGGGCGCGGCACCGCGGCCGGCCGGGACGGCGCCAAGAGCACTTCCGCCAGGCAGACCACGGCCGCCGCGCGACGTCGCGCCGGCGCCGGCGGCACCACCACGCAGCCGGCGCAGCCGGGCGCCTTACGGGGCCGCCTGAACCGCGCGGCGGCGTGGACGGGCCGCCAGCTGGCCGCGAACACCGGACGTGCCAAGCGCGCCACCACCACGGCCGGCGGGTGGGTCGGCCGCCGGCTGCGCGCGGTCCGGGACGGGTTCCCCAAGGCGATGGCGAAGGGCGGCCGGCTCCTGGCGGGTGCCTGGTCCGGTACACGTACCGCTCGCCGGGCCGCGCGGGCCAAGCTCCGCTACGCCCGCCGCGTGGGCTTCACCATGCTCCTGGCCGCGCTCGCCGGGATCGCCGGGAAGCTGCTGCGCCCCTTCACCTGGGGCTCGGGGAAGAAGCTCGCGCTGCGCGTGTGGAACTGGCGGGCGAATCGGATCCGCCCCAAGGAGGACGCGCTCCGCGCCAAGGAAGCCGCGGCCGATGCCGCCGACAAGCGGCGGCCCGTCCGCGCCACCGTGAACGACCCGGGCGCGTCCGCGACCGGGCAGGGGGGTGCGCCGGCCGGCGCGCCCGGAGGAGGTTCCAACGTGCAGCAGGTCTTCGCCCGCGCCGCCGAGGCGGTCGCCACCGCGTACGGCGCGTACTCGCCGCCCTCGATGCTGGCGGTCGCCGCCGAGTACGCGGGGCTGCCCGAGGGGATCCGGCACGCCGCGATGGCGATCCGGCACCTGGCGCTCAACACCGAGCAGGTCTACCCGGCGCACAAGAGCGTGGTCGAGTCGGTGTCGGCCGTCTACAAGGCGCTCGCGGCGGCGGCCGACGCCGCCGACGAGATCCACCAGACGTTCCGCGACGTACACGAGGCGGACCTCGCCCGCCACGAGGCACCCCGCAACGGGTACTCGGGTGAGGTGATGTGGAACATCGGCGGCAAGCCCGGCGACTCCGGCACCGCCCACCAGTCGGTGTTCTCCCGCTCCTGCGAGGCGGTCGCCACGGTCTACGCCACTTACCAGCCGGGGGTGATGACCGAGGTCGGGCAGGAGTACGCGTGCCTGCCGGACGGGATCGAGCACCTGGCGAGCGCGGTGCAGTCCCTCGCGGTGCACTCGGCGGACTCCTACCCGGTCAAGCCGATGATCGCGGAGATGGTCGCCGGGGTCGCCCACCACCTAAGGCGGGCGATCTCCGCCGCGTCCGACGTGCTGCCGGTCTTCCGCCGGGCGCACGAACTGGACCTGTCGCGGCACGAGTCGCCCCGCAACGGGGCCGCGGCCGAAGCCATGTGGAACGTCTGACCGCCTGTCTGAAGGGGATCACCAGCGATGAGCAGCAAGAAGCAGCCGGGCCGGGTGGACTGGACGGCGCCCCACCCGCCCGCGTGGGCCGCGACCAACGCGGCCGGGATCGCCGCCCTGACGGCCGCGGCCGGGCACCTGGCGAACATGCCGCCCGTGATCGGTCTCGCCGAGGGCGTCGCCGGCGCGGTGGCATCGGTGGCGGTGGCCACTCATCGCAGGTGGTCCACCCCCAACAAGGTCTACCGGGCCACCGCCTGGCTCCTGGCGGGCGGCTGGACGTCCTGGGCGCTGGAGGCGGGCCCGTGGTCGTCCTGGTGGCCGGCGACGGCGCTCGTGGCCGGGACCGTTCTCGGATGGGGCGCCAACGCCGCGTTCCGCGAGTACGAGCTCGGCGCGCCCGGCCGGCGGGCGGAGGCGCTCGCCCAGGCGCTGCGCGAGGAAGTGCGCGGCGAGTGGGAGGACCGGCTCCACCGCATCTGCGGGATCAGCGGCTGTCAGGTGGTCGGCGTCGAGACGTGGGAGGCGGAGCCGGGCGAGATGCCGTGCGGTTACACGCTGGAGTTGACTCTCCCGCCCCGGCAGACGCTCGCCTCGATCCAGAGCCAGGGAGACGCGTTGCGCGCCGACTTGCGTCTCCCGATCGGTTGCGGGCTGGAGATCCGCCACGGCCAGGACTACGGCACCGTGATCATCAAGGTGGAATTGGTCAACGCGGTAGCCCGAGATTTCCCCTACAACGCCGACCGCGCATTGACGCCCGGATCCATCAACGACGCCCTTGATTTCGGCCGCTTCAAGGACGGAACGAAATTCAGCACGAGCACTCTGCGATTCCACTGCGGCCTGGTCATCGGCCAGCCCGAGGGCGGCAAAACAAACTTCCTCAACGTGATCAACGCCGAACTCGCCCGCTGCGTCGACGTCCTCATCTGGCACATCGACGTCACCGGGGCCGGCGTCACCCTCCCCTGGCTCCGCGCCTGGGCACGGGACGGATCAGCCGCGGCTCCGGTGGTCGACTGGTCCGCCAGCACCGTCGAGGAAGCACTCGTCATGCTCCGCGTCGCGGAGGAGATCATCACCACCCGCAAGCGCGACTACCAGGACCTCATGTTCGACTCGAACACCGACCGGATCCCGGTAAGCGAGAACCTTCCCCAAATCATCATCGTCACCGACGAAGCCGCACAGCTCCCGCTCACGGTCCAAAAGGGATTGGACACCGTGAACAACACCGGGCGAGCCGCCGGAGTTCGCGGCATCAACTGCGTGCTGCGCGGAACACGCGAAATGGCTTCACCCGCCATGAAGGAAATGACACGCTTCCGAGTCGCCATGCGAGTGAGCGACGAAGCCGAGTACATGCACATTTTCAGCGACGCACGCGGCATCAAGAAGGAGGACGCCGCCTACCCCGGCAGCGGATTCGTGGAGGACGGCGCACAGAGCCCGAAGCCTTTCAAGGCCTACCGAATCGAACCGCATAACATCCTCGCCGTATCCAAGTCGGTTGCGGGATACCGCCCGAAGCTCGATGACGTGAGTCTCACCATCGAATCCGCGCAGTTCTACCGTGAACGCTGGGCGCGCACTCTGCCCATGCTCTACACGAACACCGACACTCTCTCCAAGGCCGCAAAGCAGGCAATGGAAGGATCGGTGACCGTAACCGCCGACGCATTGCCGGAGATTGGCGAATCGGCGCCGGCCAGAGTCGACATGGACGCGCTTTTCCCGTCCCTCACCAAAAACCCCGCCACGCCCGCACCCAACCCCCAGGAACCGCCGGCGCTGGCGTCGTCGGCCGACACCACACGCCAGTTCCGCGCCGTCCTGGACGACGCCATGTGGACCATGGACGACACCACCGCGCCCGCCCCGGCGCCGGCGCCGGCCCCGACCATCACCGCGCCGCCGACGCTCGCGGCCGTCCCGCCGTCCGCCATGGTGATCACCGACCGCTCGCAGCTCTACGCGCTCCAGAAGATCCGGGAGGCCGGCCCCGCCGGGCTCGGCGTGAGCGCGCTCGCGGAAGCGGTCAAGGACCACCCGGAGCACAGCCGCGACCGCAGCACCCTTCACCGCTGGATGCCCAGCTGGGCCGCCTACGGATACGTCGTCCGAGTCGACCGCGGGGCCGGCCAAGTCTCCTACGTCGCGACCGAACACCACCGCGCGGCATAACTCAGCGTCACCGCACACTGTTGCGTGTCGCGTGTCGCAACACCCCCAGAAGGGCCGGTCCCGGCCCCCTGGGGGTGTGTGCACCCCCCTCCCGCACGGGTGTTGCGACACGCAACACGCGACAGGTAATGACCGCCAGTGATCGGCGGCGCGGCGGCCCGCACGGGCCGGGCAAGCCCTTGCGGGCAAGCCTCGCCGGCGCTGGGCAAGCCCCCCTGGGCAAGCCTGTTCGGTCCGCTGGATCGTTCGCTGACGGTCTGCTGGGCCACCCGTTCGGTTCGCTGGCTGGCGGACGCCCAGCGGACTGCCAGCGACGTCTCAGCGATCCGCCCAGCGATCCGCCGGACGTCCGCCGAGGGTCCGCCGGGCATCTGTCGGACGGCGGTCCGGACCGCCGGCGGGGCGGACTCCGGGCGGACGTCCGGCAGATGATGTGGCGGACCGCTGGACCGGCCTGCACCGCCACGGCCACCGCCATGGGCACCGCCCGGCCACCGCCACGGCACCGCCACACGGTCAACCCGTGGCGGTGCCGTGGCGGTTCGCGTGGCGGTGCCCATGGCGGTCCTGACACCTGACACCGGACCGGTACATGTACCCCCGGGTGCTGGTGGGGCCCGGTTCTGACACCGGTCTGGAGACGGGTGTCAGACCGGGTGTCAGCCGGCCCCGGTCGTCCTGCGGGGCCGGCGGGCGCGGCCCTGTCACACCGCCCTGTCACACCGGGGGTCGGGCGGGGGGTAGAGGGGTCTAGCCGCTGGTCAGGGCCGTGACTGGCGCCGGTGTGACAGGCCGGTGTGACAGGCGGTGTGACTGGGCTGGGCAAGCCCCCCAGTCAGCCTGCGGTACCCCCTGTGGTGATTCCTGTGGTGTCCCCTGTGGTGATCTCCCGTCCTCTGCAAGGCATTTACGCAGGTCAGACCCCTTGACCACCTGAAGAAGGGACGCCGACACCTCTCTCTGTCCCTGATCCTGTAGAGGCAGAGGAAAACATGTGGCGGCGGCGGGAGGGCCAGATGGGCAAGTACGGGTCGACGACGAAGACTCGCGGGGCGGTTCTGGAGGCGTTGGGCGTGGTCAAGGTGGCGACGGCGGCGCAGCTGCGGGACATGACGTGTCCGGGGACGGCGGACGCCGGGACGGTGCGGGGCGGGTTGAAGGATCTGGAGGCGTCCGGCCTGGTGGTGTCTGCGGGCACGACGTCGCGGCTGGAGGCAGGCGGCCGGCGGGTCACCGAGAAGATCTGGTCGTTGACGGCTCCGGGGTTGGAGGCCGCCGCGCACGCGCTGGAGCGTCCCGTCCGCGAGATGGGTGGCACGGCGCGGGCGGCGGCGGCCTCCGGCGCGAAGCACGCGTTGCGCGTGACGGACGTGCTCGCCGCGTTTGTTCAGCGGCCGGTGGAGGCGCCCGGCGCCCCGGTCGCTGCGACCCGCGCCGTGCCGCGCCAGGCGGCGGAGCGCCGGCGCCCGCCGGGGCTGGGACCGATCGCGGCCTGGTCCACGGAGGCGGTCCTCCCGGTGGCCGGCACGTGGAGCTCGCCGGCGCGGGGCAGCCTGCGGGCGGACGCCGTGTTCGCGGCGCCCGGCGAGCCGGTCCCGTTGTTGTTCGTGGAGGTCGACAACGGGACGGAGACCCGCGCGGCGGTCGCGGACAAACTCGCCCGCTACCAGCGGTTTTTCGCGCGGCCGGCCACGGCAGGCGGGCAGCGGCCGTTGTGGCGGACGGTGTGGTCGGCCCCGGAAACCTGGAAGGGGGCGCACCCGCCGGTCGCGCTCGTGTTCACCAAGGATTTGGGGCCGGAGGCGATGCAGGCATGCATCAGGGGGATCGCGGAGCTGTCCACGCCGGTGTGGGAGGGCCGGTGGACGGCCGTCGGGTACGGGGACGCGGAGGGCGACGGCTACCGGAGCTACGACGGCGTGGTGCCGGTCGTGGCGTGCCGGTGGGACCGGCTCCGGGCCGACGGCCCACACGGGCCGATCTGGTGGCGGTACGGGCGTGAGCGGGGCGGTCAGACCCTCACCGCGGCCCTGTCCAACCAGGCCGACTCGTACGAGGCCTACTCGGCGCGAGAGGCGGTTCGACGGGCGGACCGCGAGGCGCGCGAGGCGGTGGCCCGGGTCGAGGCCGAGCGCGAGCGCCAGGCGGGCATGTGGCCGTGCCCGGTCTGTGGGACGGCGGTGTACCCGGACGGCTGGACCACCCAGGGCACGCCCTGCGACCGGTGCCGGCGCGCGGCGGAGGCCCGCCAGCTCCAGGAGGAGAAGGCCGCCCGACTTGCTGAAGAGACCGCCCAGGCGGAGCGCGACCGCCGGGCCGATGGCTGGCTCGGATGGCTCCCCGGCCGAAACTGAATAGCCCAACAGAAAGCCGCAGCAGCCCATTTGACGACCCGTGGCCCGAGACCCTATGGTCTCGGGCCACGGGCCATTCTGAGGCCCGCACACAGCCAAATGGAGGTTGTTATGGGGTACCACGACGAATCGGGTACGAGTCTCGGAGCGGGCGGAAAGTGCGAGGACTGCCGCGCCGATATCGTGGCCGGTTTCCAGCACGATGACGACTGCATGTACGCCGCCGAAGACGCGATGTACGACGAAGGATAAAACTCCGGAGTGTAAGGGGAACCTGCACCGGTTCCCCTTACAGATTCCCGCGAGAGCGTAAGGGGAACTTGGCCGAGTTCCCCTTACACATTCCGAGTTGGAGTTCGGCGGCTCCAATTCTCCGAAAACACCAGCGAATTCAATGTCTGAATACCGCTTCGCATCGCAGAGAAAAGAGCGACGCAGGAATCAACTCCAAGAATTCAGAAGGGGGTTGACAACCTAATTGTCCATCAGATATCTTGCAGTTGCAACGTGAGAGCGGGAGCCGAAAGACCAGCCCCGCCCCTCCCTCGCAGCCTGCCGGCCGCGAAGCGGCCCGGTCAGGAGCGAAGCGACTGACCCACCAGGCACGAAGTGCCTGGTCAAAGCCGCGAAGCGGCGAAACTCAGGCCGGCGCAGCCGGCCCGCCGAAGCGAAGCGCCGGCGCCCGGCCAACGGCCGGCCAAGGTCCGCGAAGCGGACCGCAATTGCAGGCGCGAAGCGCCTGCACTCTCTTCGAAGGCGCGCAGCGCCGAGAGACCCGCTCCGCGGGG
>NZ_JBVJMA010000035.1:0-23592 GCF_055584445.1 Streptomyces sp. NPDC103540 | reverse complement strand
GGGGGCGGAGGCCTACCGGCCTTAAAGGGAATTCCTTTCGGAATTCCAAGCATTCCCCCTTCGGGGGAATGGCGCAGGGAATTCCCCTTCGGGGAATTCGTGGGTGGTTTATATCAACCCCCTTCGGGGGTTTTGTTGGGCGGCATTGAATTGCCTTTCGGCAATTATTGGTGTGTGGGTTTTGAAAGCCTTTCAGGCTTTTTGGTTTATCCCGCGTTGCGGGATTTGATGGGGTATTGATTGTGGGGTGGGGGGCCCGCCTGCCGGCGGGTGGGGTGGTGGGTGGTGTGGGCTCCTTCGGAGCCTTGGGGGTGGGGGTGTTTTGTTGTGGGGGTGTGGCTAGGGTTTGGGGTTTGGTGTCATGTGTGGTGGCTGGTTGGGGGGTTGGCGGAAGTGTGGGTGAGGGGTGTGGGCCCCTGTCGGGGCCTGTGGGGGTGGGAGGGGCTGTGTGCGGGTGTCCGGGGGTGGGGTGGGGGTGTGGGGTGGGAAGGTTCAGGGTGGGGGTGGGGGCGGTTTTCCTGAGGGGGTTTCAGCGCCCTTCCGGGTGCGGTGTCGGGGGCGGTCGTCCTCGCGGGTGACCGGGTTTATTGGTGCGGGTGCGCGGGTGAATTCCGGGGGCGGCCTTACGGCCGAATTATCGATGTCCTGAATTCCCTCAAGCCGTTCGTGGTGCGTCGCTCAGGTACCTCGATAGGGCGTCACGGACCGACCGTCAGAGGCTCTGAATCTGATGACACGTCAGAGAATGGATGAAGGGAATTCGGCCCGCCCGGGTAACGAATAGGAAGCCACCCCGGGAAAGAGAAAGAGGCCCTTTCGGGCCTCCCCCACACAATCGACACACCATCAAAACACCCCGGCCCCCGGCCACTTCCGGCAGCCAGCCGGGGAGGGGAGCAGCCTTCCGGCTGCTCCCCTCCCCGCCTCGGGGCTAAGCAGTCACAAGGCGGAAGGCTCGCTCCATCACGTCGTCGGCGGTGCCTGTGATCACCCGCTCCGCGCGAGCGGCGCTCTTCAGCTCCGAGGTAGCACCACGGGCCGGGGCAACGTGGTTGGCGTACTCGGTGATCGCGTTGTAGCCCGCCCAGGCCGTTCCCCGGATACCTGCCTGAGTGTCCGCGTGTTCGAAGAGGTTCCGGATGGTGTTCCAGCGGGTGAGCTGGTTGTTCTTCTTCCGGGTGCTGTCGCCGTTGGCGACAGGCCACAGCTGTTCCACGACCGACCGCAGCATGGGAGTGGTCATCTCCGCGTCCAGCATCCGCTGGGCGGCCTTCTCGAACTCCTCGGCGTACTTGAAAGTCAGCCCCAGCGCCTGCCGGGCCTCGGCAATCCGGCCCCGCGCACCCGAGGTGTGGCGGACCGTGTAGCTGCTCTTCGCGTTGCGGAGCCCCGCCCGCAGCGTGTTGGCGCACACCACCCGGACCGGGGTAACGACGATCCGGAAGGCGCTGGAGCCGTCGTGGGAGTTGAACGCGGCGATGTAGAGGTCAACTTCGTCACTCTGGCCGATCGTCATCGTCTGGGGCAGCTTCATGGTCAGGAAGACCTGGCGGCCGCCCTTCAGCGAGCCCGCGGTTTCGAAGTGCGCCCCGGACTCGTCGACCAGGTAGTTCAAGAACTCCGCGTGCTCCTCGTTCTGGACCGGGGTGTAGTCCGGGCCCACCACGCCCAGCGTCTCGGGGCGGCCGGTCTTCGGGTGCGTGCGCACGCTCGCGCGGTGGTTCGGCACGTCCAGCAGCTTCGCCGCACCCTCGGCCGTGAGCTCGGTCGCTTGCAGGCCGACGAGGCGGACGTTCCAGCCGTCCAGCGCGGCGAGACGCATCGCGCTCTCCGCCGTCAGCGCCTCAGTCGTCACGGTACCCAGCCGGTGCCAGGCACTCTTCTGCGCGCTCACGAACGCCGCCGTACCGTCGCTGAACTGCTCAATCAGGTGCGCCATGAAACTCTCCTCGTATGTGTGTCCGGTGTCCGTCGGCTGCCACCACCGACCAACAAGAAAACTATACCATGCTTTCGTCACTCACGGGGGCTGGACTACCGTGAAACCCGGAACGGGGTTACGGAAGGAGTCCGTTGGCGGGATCGGTGAAGTCGGCGGTGACGATTTCGACCGTGGGGGACACCCCGCGCCATCGGTAGCCGTGGTAGCTGGTGTCGATGCCGATGTTCTCGCCCAGGGTCAGACCGGTCTCACGGTGGAAACGGGCGTACTGCTCGCTGGGGCGGTGCTGGAAGGAGGGCCGACCGCTGTACTCGAAGGGGGCGGACTGCTGCGGGATGATGAACGCACCCTGCCGGGCGAGGGTGGCCGCGCGGTCAATGACGTGGAATTCAAACCGGTCGCCCCGATAGCGGGGGCCGGCCCCGTGGCGTTCGACTCGGGGACCGAAGGGCGGGTTCGCGATGGCGGTGTCGAACTCGCCCAACCCCAGCTCTTCGGCGTCCATGGTGAGCACGTCTGCAACGATCCACCGGGCCTCGGGCATGAGCTTGCGGCCCACGGCGACGTAGTCCGGGTTCTTCTCCACGCACACGATCTCGCGGGGCGGGAGTCCCTCCCACCGACGGGTGTAGAGCTCGCGGGCGGCGTAGGCGAGTCGACCGACACCGGCGCACAGGTCGATGATCCGGGTGCCGACCACGTGGAACCGAAGGTCAGACGCGAGGCCCAGCGGGGTGAAGTGAGCGCCGTCGAGCTTGTTCGTGACGCTACTGGACTCCTGCCAATGCTCGGCGACGGTGTCCTTCTCGTCCTCGGTCAGGTCGCGGGCGAGGGCAACAAGTCGGCGGGCCTCGCGGTGCGCCTTCTGCTCTTCACGGGTCATGGTCACGACGGAACTCCTCAAAGTCTGTGTGAATTCGGCTCGCGGTCGGCTGCCACCGCCGACCACGAAATAACTAGAACGGCAAAACAACACTCAGCTCTGCGCCACCAGTTCGTGGGGCTCCGCCCGCAACGGCCGGCCGGGCGCGGCAGAGGCGGACGGGGTCGGGCCGGAGCGGCTCCGGCGCCGGGCGAAGCGCCCGGCCCCGGAGCCCCCCGGTTCAGACCGTCAGACGGGGTGCGGCCATGTACTCCACGCCCCACTCCGGCGGAATCAGTTCGCCCGTGTCCGGGTCCGTGCAGTAGACAGCGAAGGTCTCGAAGGCGCTGAGCGGCTTGGCGTAGAACTCCACCAGCTTCCAGCCCCTGACTTCGGACGTCTGGTCGGCGAGGTGCGTGCGGATGACCGCGCCACCGCCCACTACGGCGGCCAGGGTGAGGATCTCCATGGCCACAAGGGCGTCGTCCGGGTCCAGGTCGCTGGTCTCTCCGTGGTTACGGAACGGCACGGAGAGGGTGGCGCCGATCGTGGATACCGCGACGGTGAGGTGGTGACAGCCGTCCCCCACCGCGCGGACGAAGCCCATCACCAGCGCGGCGGAGCGCTCAATCTCGTACGGGGTCCGGTCCTGCGACGTGAATGCCATGTCGATTCCTCTCGGTCTGCTTCCGGTTCCCGGTCGGCTGCCACCACCGACCAGCAAGACAACTATACTTGTTATTCGTCACTTCCGGGAGGCTTTTTGGATCTTTTCCGAGGGAATTTCCGCACGTGGGTGGCGCTGCGAATGCGCGGCGCCCACCTCTCGCTGAGTGGGCGCCGCATTCGCCGGTCAGTCCTCGCCGGGCAGGGAGATCGTGAGCACGGGCTCCATTTCGTCGCAGAGCCCGCACGTGGCGAGCAGCCGGGCCCGCTCGCTCTCGCGGCTCTCTCCATCGCGGGGGACGAGGTAGAGCTCGACGGTGCAGGAGCTCCCGTCGTTCGACCGCCTGATGGCGTAGTGGGTCATCTGGAGCACGCCCCAGAGGCGTCCCGACTCGTCCTGGTAGGTCTGCCGGTTGTCCTCGGCCGTCCAGGCCACGCAATCGGCCCACGCGGCCGCGGTGAGGGCCACGGGGGCCGTGAACCAGGCCTCGCGGGCGATGTCCTCGCCGACGGCGACGAAGGCCCCGTCGGCGAGGGCGCTGGCGCGGCTATACGCGATGACCTCTCCGAAGAGGTCGGCCGCAGAAACGGCCGGCTACTCCGGCTCGGGGGTCCAGCGCATCGCGTCAGGGCCCAGGTTGTCCGGGTTGGCGGTGCCGTCGATGAGGGTCTTGTCAGTCATGAGCCGCCCTTTCGTGAGCGGTGTTCTCGGTGGCGACGGGGTGCCACTCCCCGCCGCCCGGGGTGGGGCGCAGCCGGGTGGCTGCGCCCCGAGGGGTCAGGCGTTGGCGGCCGACCGGGTGATGGACGCGCGGCGCACGTGGTGCACCACGCAGGCGTCCGGGTCCTCGGCGAACGGGTCGGTGAGGTGGTAGCGGGTATCGGCGCTCCCGACGTGGTCCGCACGTCCGCAGTAGAAGCAGTCGCACGGCCGGGCCAGGTAGAAGCCGTGGTGCTCGGGCTTGCTGCCGTGGTAGATGACCAGGTCGCCGGGCTCGACGAGGTCGATAGTGCGGAGCAGGGTGTCGGACATGAGTGTCTCCTCACGGCTGTGCGTGGATTCGGTTTGTGATCGACTGCCACCGCCGACCAACAAGACAACCATAACACACTTGGATCACTTCCGGTGTCCTCATCAGCCCGGCCACCTGCACGAGTTGGCGGCCTCCTGCGTTCCGCCGGCGGCGTAGGAGCCGCCGTCGTTTCTCCTGCGGCCGGCGCGGAGGGTGCGGGAGGGAGTCCGGCACGTCCTGCCTGGATCCTGCCGAATGGAACGCCAGTGCGCCCCACCGTGCGACAGCGGCACGGTGGGGGCACAGGGCGGGAGGGTGTCTAGCTGGACGTCACGGTGGCGCGTACGGACTCGACGGCGATGCCGACGGTCAGGTCAATGGTGTGGCAGTCGTACAGGACCGTGAACTCGACGCCGACGTAGGCGCCGTTGTCGCCCACCCAGAGGGTCCAGGGTCTCGCCGCCCTCCTCGGCGCGCCGCGGGAAGGTCTCCAGCGCGGCGGCGGCCGCGTTCGCCCTGGCCTCCTCGAAATCCGCTCTTTCGGCGGCGACCGCAACGAATGGGCTAGATCCCAGACTTCGCACCAGTCACCGATGATGGGGTATTTCACGGGTTTCCTGCGTCGAATTCGAGGACCCGGAATTCGGTTCCGGGGCCGGGGATGACCTGCGCCTAGCGGCGCGGCCGGGGGACGTCGCGGTGACGGCTGAAGTAGCGGTCGACGAGCATGAGGGCCTGGTCCTCGGTGAGGCCGAGCAGTGCTCCGCCGCGCGTGGATCCGGTGAAGACGGCCACGCCACGGACCGGGGTGGGCTTGTCCTGGTAGCTGTGCAGGAGCTGGCGCGCGGGGGCGTTGACGGGGAGGCCGAGCGGGACGGCCAGCTCGTCGGTCCACATGATCAGCTGGGTGGTCAGGTCGGTGGAACGGACCTGGTCGGCGCCGAGCGCGTCCTGCGGGCAGGTGTCGGCGCCCCAGTCGAGCAGGCTGAATCCGCCGGTGGGCTGGACCAGCAGGGCGTAGCCGTCCTGAAGGAGAGTGGGCATGGGGGTCCCCTTTCCTGGGAGTTGGTTTTCGGTGCGGGTCGGCTGCCACCGCCGACCCACGATTTAACTATACCAACTACATGTCACTTTTGGAACGTCGCAGGCCTCTATTTCCCCTGTTCAGCGGCATGCCCGAGGGCCCCGCCGGCGGCGTTCGCGCGCGCGCCGCCGGCCCGTCCTGGGTTCCAGGGGCCGGCGCCGAAGCGGCCGGCCGCGGCAGGCGGCGGCCGCGGTGGAGGCTCCCCGGCCGGGCCGCCGGCGCGCGCCGGCGGTGTCCGCGGGCCTGGAGGGGGCGCCCGGCTGCCTCCGCGGCCGGCGAGATGTCCTGCGGCCGGGCACGACTGCGCCCCGGCGCGGCTGGTGGGCCGTGCCGGGGCGCGAGGAGGTGCGGGGCTACGCGGTGAGCGTCCAGGGGCCGCTCAGTCGTGGCGGGCCCGGCTGGTGGGGGTTGAGATCGACGACCACGTCACCGTCGGCCGCGTGGACGGTGAAGACCGTGGCCCAAGACGCGGGGTCGCGCTGGAGAGCCAGCGCCGCGAAGGCGGCTTGTACGGGCGTCTCCGCGTCAATCTCGATGGTCCAGCTGATGCTGTACTCCGGCATGGTTTCGTGCCTTCCTGGGCGCCCTCAGCGCCCGTGTGCGCTCGTGGGAGGTCTAGGCGGCGAGGGTGAGTTCGACGCCGTCCAGGTTGCGCTCGTTGATGGTGACGCCGCTGAGGGGGTCGAGTTCGTCGAGCCAGATGTCCTCGTTGTCGGCGAGATAGTCGCGCAGGGCGTTCGGGTTGTTGACGATGTACGCGGGGAGCCGGGCCTCAACGGTGAACTCGTAGGTGACCTCCTCGCTCACAGTCAGGGCGAGGTGTGCGGTCACTTCCCGGTCGTGGCCCTCGGGCTCGGGCGCCTCGGCGTTGACCACGAGGCACAGCAGGGCCGCCGTGTCCTCGTACGGGTCGGCCTGCGCCTGGGCGGCGTCGGGGAGTCGGCCGAACGGGTTGCCGAGGCGGTCGAGGTGCCGGAGGACCTGGAGCAGGGCCTGAGGGTCGCGCGGGTCGGTCCGGCCCCAGGCCGTGCGCAGTTCGGGGTCGGTGAGTTCGGGGAGGGTGTCCACGTCGCCGAAGTCACACTGCGTGCCGCCGCCGGCGGTGCGGAGGCTGTCGAGGTGGAGTTCGCCGGAGCAGGGGTCTCGGCGCAGCACCAGGTAGGCGGCGTTCGGGTCCATGTCGGCGAGGGTGGCGGCGAGGGTTCGAGTGAGGCCCCGGGCCTGGTCCTGGGCGGCTTCGAGGGCGTTCTGGCAGTCCTGAAGGGTGGTGTGCATCGTGCCTCCTGAGGGGTGTGCGGGGGCCCGGCAGTGCGGCCGGCCGTCGGCTGAGGAGCCCCTCCCCCGGCGGCGGGCCGGGGAAGGGGGCGGGTCAGGCGCTGAGGAGCTGGTTGCCGGTGCGCTGCCAGTACCCGGCGGGGGCGCGGTCCGCGCGGCACTGGTAGGTGCCGTAGGCGGTCATCGTGAACTCGTCGTCGCAGACCAGGATGCGGGCGTTCGGGATGAACTCCAGCGTCTTGCTGTCGGCGGGGAAGTCCTTGAAGCCCTGGAAGCGGTGGGGGGTGTTCAGGAACCAGTAGACGTCGCCGCGTTCCAGGTCGGTGTACCGGACGCTGACGGTGTCGCCGGGGTGGAGCTTGCACCAGGTGCGGACGCCGAGGTCGGCGCAGATGTCCTTGACCCGGCCGTAGAGGACGTCGAAGGCGTCCGGGGCGATGCCCAGGGCGCGGTCGGTCTCGCCGCTCCGGCCGGTGAAGTGGACGGGGCCCCGGACGTCGAGGCTGTCGAAGCCGTAGCGGGCGGCGAGGTGCTGCGCCACGGTGTTGGGAGCGCCCTGGTCGCCGGGGTGGTAGTGCATGTCCGTCTCGTCGTCGAGCGGGACGGTGGTGTACGCGCCGGGGCCGGAGAAGAGGCCGGTGAGCTCCCACTCGACGTGGGGGTCTCCGAAGGACCACGCAACGAGGTGGTCGGGGTGGAGCATGCCGAAGCAGCTGAATTCGTGCGGGTGGTTGAAGTCCAGGGGCATGCGGTTCTCCAGGGTGTGTGGGTTTCCGGTCGTGGTCGACTGCCACCGTCGACCACAAAACAACTATACATCACACTCATCATCCCCGGGGGGTCTTCGGCCCTGTTTTCGCTGCTCAGAGCCGCTCCCCGTTGCCGCTCCCGATACGCAGAACTGGCCTCGCCCGTTACGGGCGAGGCCAGTTGGCTTGGCGGGGTTCAGGCCGTGGGTGCGGCTGCGGCGGTCAGCTGACGGAGGACTTCGAGAGGCAGCTCGGCTCGAACCAGCCGGGCAAGGCGGGCGCGCTGCTCCCCGATGCCGCGGCAGCCGGCGAGCGGCTGCAGGGTGTCCGGGCGCAGCTGCGTGACGGCCTGGACGTAGGCGCGGCCGCCGAGGGCGACGACCGGCCGCGGGCCGGGCAGGACGCCGAGCTGCGCGGCCTGGACGGCGAGCAGCTCGGCGGTGACGGAGCCGGGCTGGCCCATGCGCAGGTCGTACGGGAAGAGCGGTTCGTCGAGGGTGACGAAGCCGTGCTGCGCGGAGAGGACGACGACGTCGCCGGTGGTGCCTGCGAGGCGCTCGGCCGCCTGTCGGCACAGGAGGTGATAGCTGCCCCGGTAGAGGTCGCGGGCCGGCAGGGCTGTCCTGGTGGGCGTCTTGACGCCGCTGCACGGTACGACAATGACGGGCCCCAGCGGGCCGGGGGCCGTCGACCGGGAGGTCTCGCGTACGTCGAGGGCGGCGCCGGCGCTGCGGCTGCTGTTCACGGGGACGAGGCCTTCGTGTTCGGCCGGCTGCCACGGGTAGGGGTCACCGACGTGGCGGCGGGCCCAGGCCATCGCGCGGCCGGTGGCGGGGTCGACGATGTCCCAGCCCGCGGCGGCGTACGCGCGCAGGTTGTCGTCCGTGTGGTCGGGCGCCTGGACAGCCCGGAGGTCGATCCGGGCGACCGCCTGGGCCACGGCGTCGGCGAGGGTGGCGGCGCAGCGCACGACGGCTTCGCGGGGCACCGGGGCGGTGCGGGGCATCAGCTGGTCGACGTGCCACTGCCGGCCGGTGCGGAAGGCTTCCAGGTGGACGGCGGCGTGGCGGAAGCGGTGGACCGTGCTGTAGGCGCCGGCCCGGTAGACGACACGGCGGCGGGGGCGGGGCAGCTGCTCAGAATGGAGGGCGGTGGGCATACGGGCACTCCTGGGATCGGGCGCGCGGTGGCGCTTCAGGTCTGGAGCGGCAGGGGCACCGAGGCCGGGCGGCGGCCGCTGTCGGGCTGCCGCCCGCCGATGGGTGTGTGCTTTCGGTTGGGCCGGTCGGCTGCCACTGCCGACCGGAGGCCAGGGTTTGCGCTACCTGTCGAAGGTCACTGCCGGACGTCCTGGGGCATGGAGCGTGGTCCGTCGGCGTCGACATCCGTGTACACGCGGGCGCGGTCGATCACCGCCTGCCACCGGCCGCTGTCGTCCGGGTGGCGATCGGAGAGTTCGACCACGGTCGTAGGCGGACGGCGGCGGTGATGAGCGCGCGCGTGTCGCGCGATCCGCAGGCTTCTTCCAGTTTCGGGCAGACCGGTGGCGCAGGCGCGCCCGGTCTCGTTGATGGGCTCGCGGCGGGCGTTCTGCGGCTCGCCAGGGGCCGGCCGTCGTCGCTGAGGTCGGGCGAACGAGGCCAGACATGGCCTGCGGGGTGGTCGGTGACCGCGTTCCTTACTGTGGCGCACCGGTTTCGACGCCCTGGAAGGCGCCTCTTCGGGCCGCCTGTGCGCGGCGCCGTCCACGTGCTGCCCGTCGAAGGGACGTCGTGTGGGCGGCCGGCGCCGAGGCGGGCCCCGCCAGGCCGGTTGTAGTCGGGGTACCGGTCGGGTCCGCGCCGGGGCGGTCAGTTGCGACGGAGTGTCGAGTAGGAGTGCAGTCGGTCGATCTCCGTGAATCCGGCCGATCGGTAGAGGGCGGTGGCTGCCGTCCGGTCGCCGTCGCCGGGCGTGGTGTTCTCCTCCACGTACAGGAACACCGATGTGGCCCCGAGGGCATGCAGTGTTGCCAGTGCCGATCCCAGCAGCTTCCTGCCGATCCCCTGTCCCCGGACGTCCGGGAGTACTCCGATCCACCACAGAGCACCCACGTCTTCGACCGGCATGCCTACCACCGATTCCGCGACGATCCGTCCGTGGTCGTGCACTTCGAGGCGTACAGCGTGATCGTCTCCAGGCTCGGGACGTTGACGCACCCCGTCGGCCTGCGGGAGGTGGGGCGCGGGCAGGTCGAGCAGGAAGTATCGCCACAGGAACTCGCCTGTGAACCCGGCTCGGTTCAGTGCCGCGTGCGTGACGGGTCGGTGGTCCACCGGTAGGGCTTCCACCCCTCGGGTCAGGGCCGTCGCGAACTGGAAGGCTTCGATGCGGCGCGGGCCGAGGGCGGCAAGTGCATGGCCGATCAAGGTGTCGGCGATGTCGGCGTTCTCTCGGCAGTGCAGCCACAGGATCAGGCCGGTGTCGTCTTTGGGGCGCTGGGCCCAGGAGATCACTCCGACGACACGGCCCCGGGAGTCCAGGGCCACGTGGGTCGTGGGCCGGGTGAGTTCGGCCCACCAGCCGGCGTCGATGGGTGATCGGCCGGCCAGGGCCTCGGTCAGCATCTGCGGGGTCGTTGTGGGCTGTCCGGGGAGTCTGTCGGCGTGGACCAGGTCGAGGACGGCTTCGGCGTCGGCGGGGACGTAGGGGCGCAGTGCAGCGCGAAGTGCGGGGGCCACAGTGAAGACCATGGCAAGTGCCTCCGTTCGTGTCCATGATCCTCCGTGGGGCGGGGCGGGTGGCGCCCCGCCCGACGGAGAGGCCGTCAGTTGATGGGGATGCCCCGTTCCTGGGCACCGCGTAGCCACTGTTCGATCGCCGAGACGGCCAGCAGTACGGCCGGGTCGCGTTCGCGTGCCAGGTGGGCGGCGGAGACCAGGCCGGTTTGGATCACGAGCAGTCGGCCGGGCTCGTCGGCCAGGCTGATGGCCTGGCGGGCCAGGGCCCGGGTGAAGTACTGCTTGTGTCGGGGCAGGGCCGCCCGGTGCTCGGGCATGAGGGACAGGACGAGCGCCTTGCACCGCCAGTAGCCGGTGGGAAGGTGCGGCCCGTACCGGTCGGTCAACGGTACGGCGTGGGCGGCTGCGAGGAACCGTTGGGTCAGGAAGGGCGATGCCTCCGCGACCTCGCCGGCCGGTGCGAGCAGGTCGTGGGGGTAGAAGGCGTCGTAGGCGTCGGCGGCGGCCCAGGTGCGGCCGTCGGCGGTGTGGTCGGCGATGCGTTCGGCCACCCAGGTACGCGCCCACTCGGTGGCGGGGGTGCGGTAGGGCTCGGCCAGGACCGGAGTGGTCACCGGCCGGGCCCAGTCGGGCCAGTTCACGGCCCAATAGGCCGCTGCTCGCCGGTCGGCGGGAAGTAGCCGGCTCACTGCGGCGGCGACCTCGCCGGCCAGTCCCGGTCCCGAACGCGCCACGTCGGCCGCGTACCGAAGCGCGGCGCCGGGCCCGTGTCGCAGGGCGATGGCGGGCGTGGCGTAGCGCGGTACGCCGAGGAGTTCGTCGGAGCCGTCTCCTGAGAGGAGGATGTTCACGCCCAGGGACAGGGCGCGGGCCGAGACGGCGGCGTTCAGCTCGGGCAGTGCGTCGCGCCGAGGGCCGAGAGGGGACCACGGCGGTGGTGTGGCGTCCGTGTGGTCGATCACTTCGAGGGGGACGTGGTCGAGGCCGAGGTTTGCGAGCAGGCGTCTGGCCACGGTGACGGTGCTCTGCCCTTGGTCGTCGGTCATGTCGATGGTGAAGGCGATGACGCGGCGGCCGGTGCTAACGGCGTGGACCAAGGTGGCGAGTGAGTCGAGCCCTCCGGACAGGGCCACACCGATCGTCTCGGCGTCGGCGGTCAGGTCGCGCACGGAGTGCGCGAAGGCGGCGCCCAGCCCACCGGGGTACGGGGTCGGGGTGAGGGGGCGCGTGGGGAGCCGTTCGACTCCGCGCCACAGACTGACCGGGCAGAACTCCCCGGTCAGGGCGGGCGGGCTGAGGAGCAGCCCGACCGCCGACAGGTCGACCCCCGGGGCGGGGCCGGACACAGCGAGCGGGTTTGCCGCCGTGTGTCCGTCCCCGCCCCGGAAGCGTGCTCCCAGGGGTGAGATCACCGCTGGCGGAGCACCAGGGTGCGCCACAGGCCACGCGCCACCGTCAGGGCACTGACCTTGTCGCCGCCCAGCGGGAGGCCCTTCGCGCCCAGACCGTGCCCGCCGTCGCCCGGCGTCGACTTCTTCGACATGATTCTCTCCTTTGGTTGTGTTTCGGTTTGTTGGCCGACTGCCACCGCCGACCAACAAGACAACTATAGCATCCACTCATCACGCATGTCTACTGGGTGGACGCCCCCGTCCGGCCTTTCTCTCCCCCGCCACCGAGGCCGGCCCCTCCGGCGCGGCCGGCCCTCGCCGGCTTCAACCGACGGCCGCCGGCCGCATTGCGCCGCCCCCTCCCACCGTCCGGGCGCTCAGGCCGCCAACACCAAGGCCAGCCTGCGGAGGTAGTCGGCCGCGGCCTCCTCGCCGACCTGCTGTCGCAGCGCATCACCTCGCGCCCAAACCAGCGGACCTTCCCTCGCCTCGACACGGGCGGCCTCGGCGACGATCTCGGCAACGCTGAGCTTCTCCCTGAAGCGGTGGCCGATGTGCTCCTCCAGGGCGACGTACCGGGCGGGCAGGTCCAGGCCAAGCGCCCAGCACAGCCGCACAGCGCGCACCAGGACGTCCCGGCCGGCGAGCACGCAGAAGACGCAGGACAGCCGCGGGATGACCGCGTCGTAGACGGGGTGGTACTCCAGGGCGGCGTCGGCGATCTCCTGCCAGACGTCGGCCTCGGAGAGCTCCAGGATCGGATGCCAGGTCAGGACCATGCGCTGGCCGGTGCTCGCGCGCATGTCGAGGGCGAGCGGCAGCTTTCGGGCCCGGGCGGGGGATTCGGCGGCACGGATGCCGAGGGCGGAGAGGATCAGGGCCTGCCAGTCGAGTCCGAGGGCGTCGGTGATCTGCTTGAACAGCGGGGTGATCTTGTCTCGCTTGAGGGTCGATGTGCACAGCCGGCGGGCCGCGTCGGGCCACATGCCGCGCTTCTCGACGAGGCCGAGCAGGCCGCGGTCGGCCTGGACGACGAGGAACTCGACTCCCCAGCGCTCGGCCTGGCGCTGGGCGAGCTCGCGGACACCCGGCCATTCGGACTCCTCCCCCAGGTCCGCGTGGACCAGGACCACCTTGTCCAGGCAGCCGGCCTCGGCGGCCAGGGTGACCACGCGCTGCCCGCAGACGAGCGAGTCCTTGCCGGCACTGGTCGAGACGACGATTTTGTCCGCGGCCAGGATGAGCTCGCGGGGCGTGTCGGCGAGCTCGCCCAGGAGGCTGGCCGCGATGCCGGACCGGCGCTGGCCGCCGGTTCCGCGGCCGGGGGCGTGCGGGGCGTAGAGCGCTGCGAGAGCGCCGTTGGCCAAGCGGGCGGCAGTGAAGGCCCGGCGGACCTTGGCTCGGGCCTCCTGCTCGCGGCGAACGAGACCGGCGTACGCGGCCTGCGCGGCCGCCGGCTCGTCGGCGTCGGCCTGCAGCTGCGGGTCGTTGGTGATGCGGGTGTGCGCGGCAGCGGCGGCCTTGGCGGCCCGGGCGCGGGCGCGGTCTGCGGCGGTGTACGCGGCGTCGGCCTGGTGGGCGCGCCGGATTGCCTCCAGCAGCCGGCGGCGGGTGCTCATGTCCATGGGTCTCCTCAGGGGTGCGGGGTGGTGAGTTCGGCGCCGGGCGGCTGCCACTGCCGCCCGGCTGAAGGATCGAGAGGATGTAGCTGTCTGACGGTCAGACGGTCAGGTCGAAGGCGGTCCGCAGGCGCTCCAGGCGATGTCTGCGGGAGTCGCCCTGCGCCATCGCCCGGTCATCGAAGCGCGACGGCGAGCGGTAGCCGCAGGAGCAGCGGGAGAGGAACAGCCCCGGGCCGATTTGCCATTCGCCGACTCCGAACGCGTCGACCACCCATTTGTCCGTGCCCATGTAGCCGGTTCCGGCCTGGTGGTCGTGGAGCGTCATCGCGACCCGGCCCGCGTACGACACGGTGACCACGTCACCCGACTCCACGGTGAGCCACCCGTGCTCGCACAGCCGGGTGACGGCTGCGGGCGGAATGGAAGCGATCCCTGCCCGGACGCGGCCGTCCACGAGGGTCCCTCCACCCTGCTCGTCCCGGGCCAGGATCAGCGAAAGGTCTTCGTACTGGCGGGGAGTCAGCCGCCGGGGCGCGCGTACCGGCTCCAGACGGATGATGCGGCGCAGCGTCCGGGGCTCGGATTCGAGGGCGCTTCGGTGGCTGGTGATGGTGCGGATGACGGTCAGCCTGCCCGAGCGGTCGGCGTCCGGGATCACCTCGTCCTCGTCGAGCAGGGCAGTGGCGATGAGCGCGTCCGCCTCAAGGGCGGTGTACGTGCGCTCGGAAGCGCTCCGGTCGTAGTCAGTGGTCTTGGCGCGGTAGGCCGGGGCGGTCTGCATGGGAAGTCCTCGGAGCTCGAACGGGGCACGGGGAAGGGGGGCGGGGCGGGGCGCTGCGTGCGTCCCGGTCGACGGGGCGCGGCCCGGCCCGTGCCCCCTGGCGCCGGACGCAGTGGGCGCCTGGGCCCGGCGCCCGGCCCGAGGTGGGGCCGGGCGCCGGGGTGCGGGGCGCTGTGCGCCGCGCGATGTCCTACTGGGCGACGGTCGGCCGGTTGCAGGGGCGGGCGTTGTCCACGGCGACGGCGGCGGCGAGGCGGGCCCAGTTCAGGTGGAGCTTGAATGCGGCTTCCAGGTAGAGAGCCGCTGCCTCCGGCCGCTCACCGGCTCCCGTCAGGTGGCGCTCGTGCAGCAGCTGGAGGGCAGCGCGCAGGCTGGTCTCCTGGGAGGCGAGCTGGGCGCTGACGGGGTGCAGGAGCCGGGGCAGTTCGAGGGTGCCGAACACGGCGCTGGTGACGTACTGGCCGAGGCAGTCGGGGAGCCCGGTCGACCTGTTCTGGACGATGACGTCTTCGGCGATGGAGAGGAACAGGGAGGCGTCGAAGGGGATCGTGTTGGTGATCACGACTCCGTCCAGGACCGGGGGGAGGTAGGTCTCAAAGGCCAGCGCGACGTCGTCAAGGAGTTCGGCGACCGTGGTCAGCGCTTCCTCGGCCGGGTGGTTGAGCACGCTCCTGCGTCGGGCGATACCGGCGATGGCGCGGGCACGGGCGGCTGCGTGCAGGGCGTTGGGGAGCGGCGCGCTGATGATCATGACTCTCCGAAGGGTCCGAGGATGTGTGTCCGGTGTGGTCGACTGCCACCGTCGACCACAAGACAACTATACTCGCCATTCATCATGTCGCAAGGCTCGCTGGCGCTTCCGGGCAGAAATCCGCAGAGGGCTTCGGGGTTGCTGGGGGTGGCACCCGGCAGCGCGCCGCCTGGGCGCGGCACGCGCCGTGGCGGCGGAGGGGAAAGAGGGCCGCCCGGCCCCGCGGGGCCGGGCGGGGCCATCAGCAGGCAGCCTCGGGGTCCTCGGCCACCGGCAGGGGCTCCCACTCCAGGGAGCGGGCGGTCTTGCGGGACCGGCCGTCAACGGCGACGGTCACGCCGTCCCGGTATGCCCGGGCGCCGGCCATCCGAACGTCCACCGCCTCGACGGTGCCGGTCTGGCCGCTGGCCACGTGCCGGACCCGCTCGCCGACGGTGCGGACCAGGTCCGCTTCCCGCAGACGCCGCGCGCCGAGCCGGTGGCCCGCCTGCTGGACCAGGCGGCCGCCGCGGGTGGCAAGGGCGGCCTCGAAGGCCGCGCCGGAGTCGGGAGCCTCGACCCTCAGGAAGGAGCGTCCCTCGGGCAGGCCGGTGTGGGTGATGGTCCAGGTGTCGGTGATCGCGCCCCGGACCTGCTCGGCGGCGGCGCCCTGCGTGGCAGCGGCCTCCAGGGTGGGCACGTGCCAGACGTGCAGGGACGGGTGGTATCCGGGCTCGACGAGCCAGCCTTCGGTGCGCTCGAACAGCTCCTTCGCGACGCGCAGCGCGGCCAGGGGCGGCCGCCCGTCGGCGCCGGTGGTCAGCTTGCCGTCCTCGACCCAGCCGACGGCCAGGCGGCCGCTGGTGCCGTCCGGCCGGACCCAGTAGCCGGCGACCTCGCCGAGGTCGTCGGGGCCGCTGACGTCGGCGAGCGGCTGTCCGGACAGGGCGGTCACCGCGGCGGCGGCCGCCGGGTGTTCGGCGCCCTCGGGCAGTACGCCCGTACCGGCCGCCGGGACGTCCTCGGCCGAGCTGGCAACGGGCGGAGGGACGAGGACGGCGTTCCAGGAGCCCGCACCGTACTCGGCTAGCTTGACGAGGCCTGCGGTGTGCAGGCTCCGGACGGCGGTGAGGTTGTGCCCGTATCCGGCGCCGATCGCGCCGTCGCGCTTAGCGACGGCGTACACCCGCCGCTGCGGGTCGGTCAGGGCTTCCTCGACGCGCCTGCGGTTCTCCTGGGCGTTCAGCAGCTCGGCGCGCTCCTGGGCGCAGGCCTCGGTCTGGCAGTTGCCCGAGACGACCAGGCCGGAGTTGTTGACGACGTCGAAGCCCCCGCCTGCGGCCGGGCGTACGGAGTACAGGGCGAGCGGCGCGCGCTCCTCGGCCAGGGCCTGCTGCGCCTGGGCGGGGGTCGTCTTGCGGGTGCGGACCGGCTTGGCCTGGACGGCGACTTCCTCGACCGCGATGTTCTTCCAGCCGGCACGCTCGGCGGTCCGGGCCGCCTTGGCGACGTTGGCGGCGGACATCGACCAGGTGTGCACGATGCGGCCTTCGCCCTCGCGGCGGTCGACGGTGACCGCGTGGGTGTAGTGGCGGGTTTCGCTGGTGCGGGTGCAGCCGGTGGAGGCGACGAAGGTGGTACGGGCCATGACGGGAGCTCCTTGCGTGTCGGGTGTGTTGTCGGTGCTGGCCGACTGCCACGGCCGGGCCAGCTAGGGCGAGGGCCGGGGGCGGTGGGCCCGCCCCCGGCATCGGGCCTACTGGCCCAGGCGGAGGGTGCGGAGCCGCAGGCCCGCCTTCTGGATCCGGTGCTCCACGGCGACGCAGCCAGTGCCGCTCCGGAGGAGGTTGTAGTCCCGGAGCTGGAGATAGAGCCGGAGCAGGGTGCGCTCCGACATCTCCTCGACCGTGCCCAGCTCGGTGAACTCGCCGAGGAGGGCCGTGCCAAGGGTCCTGGGCGCGAAGGAGGGGGCGCCGAGCGTGTAGAACCACACCCTGTACCCGTCCTTCGGGGCGCCCTCGTTCCGCAGGCCGAGGACGATGGCCTTGCGCAGACCGGTGTTCTTGCCCTCGTCGTAGCGGGGGGTGCGCACGACCGTGCCCGGCTCCAGAACGGTCTGGACGGTGGAGGCGGTGGCGACGGTCATGTGGACTCCCTTGGAGAGTGGTGGGGGTGTCGGCGGGAACCCCCCGCCGACAAGACAACAATAACCACTACTCATCACTTCGGCAAGAGGGTGCGCCCCCTCGCCCCTCATGGCGGAGCGCTGGGCTTCCTGGCACACCTCTGCCGATCCGGCTCCAGGCCCCCACGCCCAGAGTCGAATCGCCTCAGAGTTCGCGAACACCCCTCAGAACAGGGCGCACTGCGGCCCCTCGTCGGTCTCGCCCCTTGCGCGGCGTCGCCCGGCCGGCCGATCCGTCGCGCCGAGGGCTCGGCTGCCTCGGGCCGCGTCCGGCAGGGGGCGGCGGCCCGCCTCCTGCCGTGCGCGACGGTCAGCGCTCGGCCTTGGCGTAGTTGTGGCGGTCGTCGGTGGCGGCGAACTCGGCCAGCCCGGTGACGCGCGCACAGACCCAGGTGTCCACGGAGCCGGGCGTCTCCTGCTCGCCGGTGAGCCACCCGTAGACGTCCGGCTGGATCTCGAAGAGGCGGCCGTTCTCGTCCTCGGCGTAGAACTCGGAGTTCCCGCCGAACCCGCAGTCGTCCGCCAGGTCCCACACGCAGACCAGGTACGGCCCGCCCGCGTCGCTGATCTGCCCGAAGACGCGCCGGATGTCGTCGGCGCCGTACCCGTGCTCGAACGAACCGCGCAGGTCGGCGAGCTCGGTCAGCAGGTCCGGCTCCCGCTGCTCGACGGTCGCGGCGTCCGGGATCGCCGGGGGCTCTTCGCCCTCCTGGTCCTCGTGCTCGCCACCGTGCTGGGCGATCAGGTCGCGCAGCGCTTCGGCGGGGACGTCCAGGAACATGCCGCTCTCGGCTCCGAGTTCGCCGCCGGTCAGCCACTCCTCCCAGGAGTCCTCGTTCTCCCAGGCTTCCGTGTCGGGGGCGGTCATGCCCGGGGACAGGAAGACCTCTTCCGCGGCGTTGGCTCCGGGCCGGACGTTGAGGAGGAGCGAGTGGCGGTCGGCGAGGCGGACGCGGGTGAAGCCGCGGTCGGTTCCCTCGGCCAGGATGGCGTCGAGTCGGGGCGTGCCGAGGGTAGGGGTGCTCATGGAGTGCCTCCGAGTTGAGTGTTTCCGGGAGGTCGGCTGCCACCGCCGACCCACAAGACAACTATACACACGACTCATCACTTCGCAAGGTGTGCGGTCACGCGATCAGGAGCACGTCCCCGATGGCCTTCGCCCGGTGCAGCGGCGCCGGGCCGCCGGCCGTCCGCCGGCGTGGCGCCGGCTCGGGCAGCTCGCGCAGCGGCGGGAAGACCGACCCCTTGCCGGTGTGCTCCTTCCAGCGCTTCTCGAACCCCGAGCGCTGCTTGTCGGCAACGCCCGCAGGTGCCGCGACGATGAACGCTTCGGCGTGCGGGAGGCCTTCGGAGTCGGGCAGGTAGTGGGCGCGCCGGATCCCGGAGGTCTCGCCTGGGGCCAGACGGACGCGCCGAGGAAATCGTTGGGCGAACCGGGTGACGAGTTCCTCGGCCCGCTCGCGGGGCGCCTCGTAGATGGTGCGCACCGATCGCCAGGTCGGTCCTTTCTGCTGCGCGCCGCGGCACCGCTCGTCGTCGCCGAGGCACTGCGGTTCGGCGTCCACCGGCGAACCGTCCTGGTCGACGACCGTGTGGACGCGGAGGCAGCGGGGCTTGCGCTTCCGACTGCACCACCACTTCGGCTCCGTGCACTCCTTGCCGTGCCAGCGCCGACAGTCCTTCGTGCGGCCGAGGCCGGTAAGGCGGCGCACCTCGTACACCGCGTACGGGGTCTGCTTCAGGTCGGCCTGGAAGGCGTCCAGGACGGGCCGGTTGCGGCCGTCCTCGGCCAGGCGCCGGTGGAGGGATCCGGCGGGCCCGTAGAGGGACATCCTCTCGTTGAGGGCGAGCGAGATGTACTCCATGCGCAGGACCTGCGCGGCTTCGGCCGGGTGGGCGCGCAGCCGCTCCTCGTAGAGGTCGCGGGAGGAACAGACCCCGGTGAACGGGCACATGGTGCAGTGGCTCTTCAAGATCATTTCGCCGAGGTTGTCGATGACGTACTGCTCGACGGCGGCCCGGGCCATGCCCGCGCGGATCAGGGGGTAGTCCGGTTCGCAGATGATCCGGCCGGCGGCGGTGTTCAGCTGGTCCTGGATGGCGGAGTCCTTCAGCGCCCGGCCGGTCTCGTCGGCGTGGTAGCCGATCACACGGCGGAAGGTCTCGGTGCCGAACTCGTGGGCGGCCCAGGTGTCCAGTACCCAGCCCTTAAAACGAAGGCTGCATCGCCTCTGGCCGGAGGCGAGCATCGGGACGGTGCCGGCGGTGCGCAGTTCGTCGGACAGGCGCCAGGGACCGGCGGCGTGGATGCGGCGGGGCGCGCGGGAGTCGTCAAGGACCAGGACGCCGTCGGCGTCGCGCGGCCCGCCGCGGCAGACCTGGACCAGGCGCACCCGCCATGCGCGCAGGAGCGGCAGGACCAGGCGGTCGGCGTAGGACAGGGAGTCGCTGAACTCGTCGCCCGTGACGGCGTGCACGATCACCAGGTCGGACAGGTCCGGCTCCAGGCCATGGGCGACCGGATCGTTGAGGAACATGAGGATCTCGGCCGTCGAGTCAGCGCCCAGACCCCAGGTAAGGACGGTCGGGCGCCTACGTCGGACAGCGGGGCGTGCGGGCCGGGCGGCGTGAACATTCGCCCGGGTGTGGGCAGGCAGGTGCATTCGGAGTCTCCGGGGCGGGTGCGTGAGGGTGTGTTCGCGGCTGTGCGGCGCCGGGCGGGGCGCTTCGGGACCCGATCGGGGAGCCACTGGCGTTCTCCCCGATCGGGCCGGGCCGGAGGCGCACTCAGACGGATCGGGTGACCGGCGTGTGGAACTCGTGCTCGCAGTACCGGCCCACGAGGACGTTGGCGTAGCAGGTGCCCCAGTCGCACTCGTACGACTCGCGCGGTCCACAGATCCCGCACCGGTAGGTGTAGATACCGTGCAGCTCACAGGGTTCGTAGCGAATTCGGTCCGGCATGGCGTCGCGGGCCGGCCGGGGCCGTTGCAACTGGCCGAGATCGGCGGCCGGAAGGCGGGTGCCCTCGTCGTCGAGCCAGACGATGTCGAGTTCGGCGAGCCGTTCAGGCGTGCAGTAGAACGGCATTCCCGCCCGACTCCACACCATGGAGAGGTGCCCTTCGGCCCGCCAGTCCTCCAGCTGGCGGTAGCCGTGGCGCGCCATCATCTCGTCCTGGACCAGGGTCCAGGCGTAGCCGTGGCGGCGCAGGGTACGGCGGGCGTCGGCAGCGGGCCCGGACTGTAGGGCGTCCAGGGCCTGCACGGCAGCGCGTGCCGCATGAGGGTCCGCTTCGAGCCGGAGTGCGTGACGCTCGGCGTCGTCGCGGTCGGCGTGCGCGGCCAGGGCGTATCCGTGGCGGGAGTCGATCACCCGGTGTAGGTCGTCTGCGGTGACCGTGATGTACGGGTTGGGGATGCGGCTGCGGGCATGCATACAGGTCTCCTTGGGTGGTGCGGTCTTCGGTGTGCGGCTGCCACTGCCGCCTCGGAACCCCCCGTCCCGACAAAACAACAATACTCGCCTTTCATTACTCCCGCAACCTCCGCCCCCTTCTGACTATCCGTCAGCTTTCCGGGCCGAAGAGCACTGCGGCCGCCGGCCGCGCCCGGCCTGGGAAGGCAACGGCGGCGCCGGCCGGGGAGAGGGCAGCGGGGCTCCGCGCCCCGCTCAGGTGCTGCACAACCCGGGAAGAGCCGGGGGTCGGAGAGGCGAGCGACCAACTGGCGGACGGCGCTCGACCCGGTGGCGCGAGCCTCGGGCGCACTGCGCTAAGGGTTCGGCCGGCGAGCATTCGCCGGGTCTGGTGGCGTGAGGCGGGCGCGCTTCTCTCCGGGGTCGCGCCGCGCGTCGAACCGGCCTTGACCGGCGTGCGCGCGATGGCCTCCACTGGTCACTGCGCGCTGTGCGGGGCCGAAGTGCGTTCGGCCCCGCACAGCGGCGGGGTGGATCAGCCCCGAAGCCAGCCCATGCCGCGAGGCAGGTGCTGCGCGGCGGGCTTGGTGGCGCTCATCAGATCCAGGGGGTACGTGGTGCCGCCCACGAAGCAGGGTTCGTCGTCCCACATCACGGCGGCACTGTCTCGGTTGCGGATCACGATCTTGCCGCGTCGGCCGGCACGGGGCCCCCCGGTGGCCCAGAATTCGGCGCCTACATCGAAGGTCTCGTACGGCGCCCGACCCATGTCGCCGACTTCCGCCCACAAACCGTCGAAGGCCCGGCGCTGGTACACGCCGGCGAGAATGTGCTCGCGGATCTGCTCGGCGACGGGCCTCTCGGCGATGTGGTCCACGGAGAGGGTCATGTTGCGGTCGGCGCACCAGCCGCCGAATGCGACCCAGTAGCGGGGGAACTTCACCTCCCACGCGTCCGCGACGGGATCGGCGCAGGTGAAGCGCACGTATCCGAGCTCGGCGGCCGGGTCCAGGGGGCAGTCCCACCAGAATTCGGAAGGGCTGATGCGCAGAACGCGAGACATGGAACTCCTTGAGGGTGTGGATCGGTACGCGGCTGCCACTGCCGCTGCGGAGCCCAACCCGCCCCGCTTGATAAAACTATACTCGCCATTCATCACTTCCACAAGGACGGCCGATCTCTGACTTACCGTCAGATCCGAATCCGCCTCCGCCGCCCGCTCCGCCGACCTTCCCCCACGACGGCCGAGCCGGAACCCGAGCGCCGTCGAACAACCCCAAGACCAGCCGGCCCGACCCGTGTCGCCCACCAAGGCACCCGGCCCCGCAGGCAGCAGCGCCCCGTTCGCCCCCAGCCGGCGAGGAGCGCCCCCGATCACACCATCGGCCAAGGAGAGGGGCGCGCCGATACGGGCGGGCCCCGGAGGCGGGGCCCGCCCGGCGGGGCGCGTCAGGCGTTACAGCGGGGCCCGAAAGTGCGATCGCAGTTCTTCCGACAGTAGGCACACATCGAGGCACCGCGCTTTCGACAGACACAGAGGTAGTCGACGGGTACGTACCGGTCGGTGTCTTCGTCGTAGACGGCATCGCGGACGTATCCGCGATCACAGGCCTGGCAGCAGCAGGGACAGCTGCTCATCGGGCGCACCTCTCTATGCGGTCGATGGTGAAGGGGTGCGGGCGGGCCCGCCCCGGAGAGGGGCGGGCCCGCCCGCCTACGCGGCCAGCTTCAACTTGGGCTCGTAGTCGCGCTCCAGTTCCAGGTCGACCAGTTCCTGCGGAGTGACGGCGAGGTGCGTGAGGGGCAGCGCGTCCCACGCCTTCTCCTCCGGGACGGCGAGCACGAAGCGGATGCGGTGGACCGTGTACGCCTGGATCTGCTCCAGGGAGAAGGTGCGCATCTCGCCCCGGGTGCGGCACATCGCGCGCACGATGATGCCGCCCTTGCTGGTGGTGAGGATGTTGTGGATCTCGATGGTGCGCACCGACTCGTCGCCCTTGCTGTCGACGTAGGTGATGGTCGTGGCGCGCTGGCCGTCCATGGCGCGGATCAGGTCGGTCAGGGTGCGGGTGGTGGTCTGACCGGCGGTGATCTTCATGGAGTTCGACACGGGTTTCTCCCTGGAGCGTGTGAGTTCGGGGGGTGTTGGCCGGGTGCCACTCCCGACCAACAAGACAACTATAACCTCTACTCATCACTCTTGGGAAGCCGGAACGGCCTTTTCCTCGACCCGATTTCGCATTCACCCATCCGGCCGCACCCGCCGCGACGCGGGGCGACTCGCCGCACGCTCCCGCTTGACGGAAGTGACGAGTAGAGATTATGGTTGTCTCAGTTGATCGGCGGTGGCAGCCGGTCAGCGACCGCGAAACACGCACCGCTACAAATCCACAGCGAGGAGCCCCAAGATGGCCCGCACTTTCCACGACCGCCCCGCACACCTGCAGCTTCAGGAGCGGCCCTGGATCTCCCACCTGAAGGACGGGAGCCGGAAGCCTCACCAGCAGGCGGCACACAAGCGGGACCGCGCGGCGGTCCGGCTGGCACTGCGCCTCGGCGTCGAGCCGCCGCTCCCCCAGCGCCGCTGCGTCGACTGGGAGATGCACTGAATCAGCTCCACACCAAGCGGCCCCGCCTCCGGCGGGGCCGCTTCGGCATGTCCAAGCACAGGCGGGCGCCGCACTGCGCGGCCCGGGCCGGGCCGGGCCGCGGACGGCGCCGAGTCCGGAGTGGAGAGCAGGGAGCCGGCCAAGGCACGGACCGAACCGTGGGAACCGGTCCGAACTCGGCTGGGCCGAGCTGGGCTGGACTGGGCTGATGAAGGCCGGCCCTGAGAAGAAGCAGGCCTCTTCCTCCGGCTATCGCGGAGAAAGAGGTGTCGTCGTGGCGAGGGGGCTTGCCCACAGGGCCTGACCAGGCACGATGATCAAGATCGAAAAAATGGGGGTCCCACTCCCGGTCACACCTCCGGTGCAACTCCTAGTGCACCTCTGCAGCCAACCCTCCAGCCCCCTTCCGGTGCAACTACCGCGGGGTCGCGCCGGCATGGGCTTGCCCAGTTGTGACTGCTCGCAATAGTTGTCACTTCACAGCGATAGGTGTCACCACGACGGAGGCCTGGCCGTCTCCACGCGCTCACCTAGCCCTACGTAGAC
>NZ_JBVJMA010000034.1:0-23647 GCF_055584445.1 Streptomyces sp. NPDC103540 | reverse complement strand
GGCCCGGGGGGGGGGGCCGCGCCCGGGGCGGGGGGGGGGGGGGGGGGGGGGGGGGGGGGGGGGGGGGGGGGGGGGGTGGGGGGGGGTGGGGGGCCCGGGGGGGGGGGGGGGGGGGGGGCCCGGGGGGTGGTCCGCCACGGTGTGCGTCCGTGGCGGACCACCCCGCTGTTCGGGGCGGGTCAGGCCGGTCGGGCCGGGCCGGTCAGGCCGGGCCGGGCTTGGAGCAGTACGGGACGGGGGACTTGTCCACGACGTACCGGGCGGGTACCCAGCCGCGGTCGCCGGCGAGCCGGTACCAGAGGGCGTTGTCGCCGACCTTCTCGCCCTTCGCCTTGCACTGGAGGGCGACCATGGTGCTCGGCTGGAGGCTGCCGAGCGACCTGTGCCCGGTGGAGGGACCGGACCGGATGGTCAGCGGGTGCTTCGAGACCACCTTGCCCTTGCCGCCGTGGTGGTCCTTCGAGCAGTCGCAGGTTCCGGGCTCGCCCTTGGGGCCGGCCGGGCCGGGGGCCCCGGTGGGTCCCGGCGCTCCGGTCGCGCCCGGGGTGCCGGGGGTGCCGTTCTCACCGGCCGGGCCTTGGGGGCCGGGGGCGCCGTCCTGGCCGGGGAGGCCGGGGAGGCCGTCCTTGCCGTTCACACCGGGTGCTCCGGTGTCGCCCTTCTCCCCCGGCACCCCGTCCGCCCCGGGCATGCCGGGCGCGCCGTCGTCTCCCTGGGGGCCCGGCGCGCCGTCGCTGCCGGGCGGACCCACCGGGCCGGGCGGGCCGGGGATTCCCGGCAGGCCGTCCGCGCCGTCCGCGCCGTCCGCGCCGGACGGGCCCCGGGGACCGGGGGCGCCGTCCTGGCCCGGGTTGCCGGGCAGGCCGTCCGTACCGTTCACACCGGGTGCTCCGGTGTCGCCCTTCTCCCCCGGCACCCCGTCCGCCCCGGACGGGCCTCGGGGGCCCGGCGCACCGTCCTGGCCCGGGTTGCCGGGCAGGCCGTCCTTGCCCGGGAGACCCGGCAGGCCGTCCTTGCCCGGGTTGCCGGGCAGGCCCGGAAGCCCGTCCGAGCCGGAGGGCCCCGGCACGCCCTGTGGGCCCTGGTCGCCGGGCACGCCGTCGTCGCCCTTCGGGCCCGGCGCACCGTCCTGGCCCGGAGGGCCCGGCACCGGGGTGGCCACCGCGAAGGACACCGGCGAGGCCGGGTATCCGGAGTCGATGGCCCATGTGCCGTTCTCCAGCGTCACCCCGTTCGGGGCTCCGGCGTCGACCGTCAGCGGCACCGAGAGTCGGGTGCTCACGTTCTCCGGGAAGACGGGTTCGTTACCGACCGGAGCGGTGCAGGTCAGCAGCCGGTTGGCATTCGACAGCGAGCAGGGCATGGAGCCGGCCACGCCGTCGACGTAGTACTGGTTCGCGGAGAACGTCGTCTGGTCGGGTGCCGTCACGCGGAACGCCGAGACGGGAGCGGCGCCCGCTCCGTTCGTTCCGACGATGGTGGCCTGGCCCGATTGGCCCGGCTGGATGAGCGGCACGTACGGCTGGTCGAAGCGCATGGTGGCGGCGTCGGCGAACGCGGGAGCCATCGGGGCGGCCATCGTTCCGGTGACGAACGCGACCACCATCACTGCGTACATCTGCCTTCGGGACATGTCTCCTCTTCTCGCGGCTTCTCGCGGCTTCTCGCGGCTGCCCGCGGCTCCTCGCGCGGGCCCCGTGGGCGGGCGCTCCCGCGAGGTCGGCGGGCGCGGTACGGGGCACCGCCAGGGGTGCCCCGTACCGTCAGGGGTCGGACGGGTCAGCGGGTGGTGCCGGCGCTCCGCGGTCCGTGGCCGTGGTCGTCGTCCCGGCCGGGCTTGCCGCCCTTGTGGGGCTTGCCGCCCTTGCCGGGCTTGTGGGGCTTGCCCTCGGGGTGGTCGCCGTCACAGCCGCCGTGGTCGTGGTCCTTGCAGGGGGCGCAGGAGACGATGGTCACCGTGTTGCTGGTGGCGTCGGCCGGCTGTCCGTTGGGCCCGGTGCCGGTGACCTTGGCGACGTCGCTGATCCTCCCGGCCCTGACGTCGGCCTCGGTGGTCCGGTAGGTCGCGGTGCAGATCGTCGACTGGCCCGGTGCCAGGGTGGTGGCGGGGCAGGTGACCCGCGGGTCGCCGGGGCCGATGTCGGTGACGGTGATCCCGGAGACCGGGACGGTGCCGACGTTGGTGACGGTGAAGGTGTAGTGCAGGAGCTGGCCGGCGGCGGAGAACGCGGTCTCCTCGACGTCCTTCTCCACCTTCAGCTTCGGCTCGGTGCCCACGGCCGGGACGTCCACGACGTTGCTGGTGCCGGTGACCGGGGTGTCGCCCGGGGTGGTGGCGGTGGCCTTGGCGACGTCGCTGACGTGGCCCGCGGTCACGTCGGCCGCGGTGGTGGTGTGGGTGGCGGTGCAGACGGTCGACGTGCCCGGGGCCAGGGTGTCGACGGGGCAGGTCACCTCGGGGTCGGGGCTGCCGGGGCCGTCGTCGGTGACGTCGAGGTCGTTGAGCGTGGTCTGGCCGGTGTTGGTGACGGTGAAGCTGTAGTGGAGCGTCTGTCCGGCGCCGGAGAAGCTCTGCTCCAGGGCGGACTTGACGACCTTCACGGCCGCGTAGGGCACGGTCACCGTGTTGCTGTCGGCGGTGACGGGCACCCCGCCGGGGGTGGTGCCGTTGCCGGTGGCGGTGTTGACGACCTTCCCGGCGGTGACGTCGGCGGCGGTGGTCGTGTGCGTGGCGGTGCAGGTGGTGGAGGCGCCCGGGGCGAGGGTGGTGACGGGGCAGGTGACCTGGGGAGTGCCGGGGCCGTGGTCGGAGACCGTCAGCGAGGAGACGGGCACGGTGCCGGTGTTGGTGACCAGGTAGCCGTAGTGGATCTGCTGCCCGGACGCGGTGAATGCGTCCTCGTCGGCCTTCTTGACGATCGTGATGCCGCGGGAGGCGCCGCTGACGGGGATGTCGACGGTGCACCCGGTCGCGGTGGCGCAGGAGCCACCCTCGGAGGTCGGGGTGACCGTGTTGGTCAGGCCGAAGTCACTGGTGGCCGGGGTGTTGACCTTGACCTGGTAGGTGATGGTGGCGGTGCCGCCGCCGAGCAGGACCCCGGTCCAGTTCAGGTCGTCGCCGGAGATCGTGGCGCTGCCGGAGCTCGCGGTGACCGAACCCGGGACCAGGGTGGCGTCGTCGAAGACGTCGGAGAGGTCGTCGGTGAAGTCGCCGTTGGCCACGACCGTGCCGGTGTTGGTGACGTTGACGGTGTAGGTGATGGTGTCGCCCTCGCCCACCGGCCCCGCGGTGGAGGCCGACTTGGCCACCGTGTAGGCGGGTTGCGGGCATTCGCCGGCGTCCTGGGCTCCGGTGGCGCCGTAGTAGCCGACGCCCGGGGAGGCGATGGTGGTGTACGGCAGGGGGTCCGTGGACGCGGCGGTGGGCAGGCTGGTCAGCTGGTAGATGTCACCGTTCGAGCCGAACCCGAAGGGCAGGTTCCCGGACTGGGCCGCGCCGAAGACCTGCGGCATCGTGCCGATCTGGGTGACGGAGTTGTCCGGGTGGATGCGGAACACGCCCGACGGCGTGCCGGCCGCGGACCCCTCGGCCGTGCCGAAGGCGAGGACGTCGCCGTCGTCCAGGGCGAGGAAGTCGCCCGCGGACACCCAGCCGGCCGGGAAGGAGGCCGTGAAGTTGCTGCTCACCCCCGTCACCGGGTCGATCACGAAGATCTGCCGCGTCGCGAAGGAACCCGCGAGCAGTGTGCCGTCCGCACGTGCCGACAGCGCGTTGATCGCCGCCCCGTCGTCCCCGCCGAGGGTGGCGATCGGGCCGGTGATCGCCACGGTGGCGGTCTCCGCCCCGGTCACCGGGTTGATCGAGTACAGGTTGCTGCCGCCGTTGCCGGGGAAGTTGACGCCGTACAGGGTGGAGCCGTCGGCGCTGAACGCGATGTCGCCGTAGTTCCGCGCGAGCGGGGCCGTCGACAGCTGGTTGCCGGACGTGTCGTACTGGAAGAGCCGCTGCACCGACCCGCCGGCGTTGGCCCACAGGGGGCCGGGCGGGCAGACCGCGCGGGACGCGCCCGGACCCGATTCCGCCGCCTTCGATTGGGGCGCCTTCGTTCCGGTCGCCTGGCGGGGCGCCCCGGTGGGTGCCGCGGCCCCCATCGCCGTCCCCGTGCCCGTCGTCGCGAGCACCAGTGCGACAGCGGCGCTCACCAGCGCCCGCCGCATGCCCGACCCTCGGTCCTGAGCCATCTACTACTCCGGTTCCTGATGAGTGGATCGCCGACATCCCGCCGGTCGCCCGTACTCTCCGGGGGCGGCCGTACGGGTCGGGAAGATTTATACAGAAATCTGGAAAATCCCACCCTCGACACGCCTGTAAAAGCATTCGATCGGCCAACAACGGAGCATCGACCGAGGAAAACCGGTTTCGCACCGAAACGAAGCCGTCCACCGAGGGCCGGAGAGAATGACGGAAGAAATCGGAGGGGAGGAATAGGCGCGGGGACGAAATACGAAAGAGGCGGCCGTCACCTCTGCGCGAAATGGATATCCCGCCCCCGGGCGACAGGCCCCCGGACCCGGACCGCAGGGGCCCGATCGGGTGAACACGGGCGCGTACCGGCCCGTAGCCACGCCACCCGCCGCGACGCTCGTGCGCGCACACCACAGGACACACGCACACCCGCGCACCCGCACACCCGCGCACCGGGTCGGGTGAGGTCAGGTCAGGTCAGGTCGACATGGAACAGCTCATCTCGCGCTCCGACGGCGACATCGAGAGCTTCCTCGCACGCGCGGGATTCTCCCGGGCCCGCCTGGAGTCCCGGGAGGCGTCGGACTCGGGCGCGGCGACGCGCATCTCGCGCGTCAGCTCCGGGGTCCTGGTCCTCGACGAGGCCCGGTACGCGTGCTCGTTCTCGTTCGACTTCGACACGATGGACGGCGTGCTGGCCGCGTTGATCCACTCCGGAACGGTGACGTACCGGAATGGATCCGGGAAGGAGACCTACTGCGGGGGCGACATCGCCTTCCTGCCCCCCGGCTCGGGGCCCTGCACGGGCACGGTCAGGAGGATGGAGTCGACGGGGATCGTCCTGGACCCCGTGCTGCTGCGCGACACCGCTCCGGCCGGCGCCGCCGAGGCCGAAAGGGGGGTGCGCTTCACCGCGCACCGGCCGCGTTCACCCGCCGCGGCGCAGCTCGTCCGGGCGGCGCTGCTCTACCTGCGGGACGGGGTGCTCGCCAATCCCCTGGCCCGACAGTCGCCGTTGATGGTCACGTCGGCGAGCCAGGTCCTCGCCCACGCCCTGCTGACGGCGTTCCCCAACGACGTCCTGGAGGCGGAGCCGGCCCTGACCGACACCCGGGACGGCAACCGCGGGACGTGGGAGCGGGCGGTGCGGTTCATCGAGGAGAACGCCCACCGGGGGGTGGGGCTCGGCGACATCGCCCGGGCCGCGCGGGTCACCCCGCGGGCGCTCCAGTACGCGTTCTCCCGTCACGGGGACTGTTCGCCGTACGGGTACCTGCGCCGCGTGCGTCTGGCACGCGCCCACGCCGACCTCAAGGCCGCGGAACCCGGCGGGGGCGAGTCGGTCAAAGGGATCGCCGCCCGGTGGGGGTTCTCGAACCCGGGCCGGTTCGCCGCCGCGTACCGGGCCGCGTACGGGGTCGATCCGGCGACGACCCTGCGGTTCTGGTGACGCCCCCTCGGGTCAGCGGGTGGTGTGTCCGCCGTTGAGGAAGAGGGCCTGGCCGTTGGCCCATCCGCCGTCGGTGAGCATGTGGTGCCCCCACGCCCGCGGACATACAGAGGAAGCGGCATTCACCACCCTGGAAACACTCTGAACACGGTCACGCCTTTGAAAGATCGAGTGGAACAGGACATCGGAATCCGGATTTCCACATTCTCGATCCTCTGTGGATCGGTCTCACGGGACCGCCTCCGGCCGGAAAACGAACAAGTGCCGCGAACTCCTCCTTCGCTCGCGGTACAGATGGCCCGGAGCGAATCCGCGCCATGGCGTTTCGTCCCGTTCCACGCGTTCCGGGAACTCGCTGCGGAGCGGCGCCCGTCGTCCGCCGGACGCTCGTCCGACAGGGGGACCTTCGCGATGTGTCCCTCCACGAGCCGACGGTTCCCCCGTCCGGAGCACCGCGTGGACGCGGCGGGCGGCGGCAGCGCGCCGTTCGCGTGCCGGTCCCTTCGTTTTCCGTCCAGGTGTCCACGACATCGGGGCCGTGACCGCGTCGGCCGTCGGTGACGCTCCGGTCCCTCGGTCAGAATCTGCCTGCGGCGTCCCGAGGGCGAGTCCCCCGAGGCCGAGTCCCCGACACCCGGTGCGCCGTCCAGGACCGAAACGGAGGCATGGTTGAGAAGGGTGTGCTTCGAGAGCCGGAGCCTTGGGGCCGCGGAGGAGTTCCTGTCGGCCCACTACGCCCCCGTGCGGGTCTGCGGAGACGTCGAGGATCCCGCGACCGTCATCGTCCGACGGGTCTCCCCCCAGATCAGCGTGGACACCCTCGACTTCCGGTACGGCTTCTCGTTCGACGCGGAACCCCTCGACCACCTCTGCCTGCTGAGCGTCCATCGGGGAACGGTCACGGTCCTGCGGGAATCCGGTGTGGCGGACACCTGCGGGCCGGGCAACGTCATGATCCCCGGTCTGCCCGGGCAGCCCTACCGGGGCCGCGCCGCGCAGTCCGGTCACACCGCCGTCCTCCTCCACCCCTCCGTCCTCCACCGGGTGGCGGGGACCGAGGAGGGCTCCCCCTGCCCCGTGAGCGGATTCCGCGCGGTCTCCCGCGCCGCCGAGGACCGCCTCTCCATGGCCGTCTCCTACCTGGGTTCCGTGGCGGAGTCGCCGGGGTCGCAGGCCTGGGACAGCGCGCTGGTGATGCGGACCGCCGCGGAGCACCTCGCGGCGATCGTCCTGGACTCCTTCCCCCGTCGCGCGGGCGAGGAGGAACTCTCGATCACGGAGACGAGGTCCGCGCACGCGGGGACGTGGCAGCGGGCGGTGCGGTTCATCGAGGAGAACGCCGACCGGGCGATCGGCATCGCGGACATCGCGCGGGCGGCCAAGGTCACCCCGCGGGCCGTCCAGTACGCCTTCGCCCGGCACGCCGGGACGACGCCGCTGGCCTATCTGCGCACGGCGCGGCTGGCCTGCGCCCACGCGGACCTCGTCTCGGCGGAGCCGGGCCCGGTGACGGTGGCGCAGGTCGCCGCGCGGTGGGGGTTCTCGCACCCGGGCCGCTTCTCGGCGCTCTACCGGCAGGCCTACGACGTCCCGCCGTCCGTCACCCTCAATCGCCGCTGATCCGCGCTCCGTTGCGGGGCGGGCCCGGCCGGGTCGGGAGGGGCGGTCCCGCGGCGACGGATCCCCCACAGGAGCGCCGCGGCGACCAGTGCGGCGAGGGCCGGCAGCCACGGCAGGGGACCCGGTGTCATGCCGCCGGCGGCCATCCCGGTGAGCGCGCCGGTCAGTTGCAGGGCGAGGGACTGGACGGACAGGGCGGTGGCGCGGGCCGAGGCGGGGACGCGACGGTGCAGGAGGTCGTTCTCGTTGGGGCCCGCCGTACCGAGACCGAGGTACACCAGTCCGTAGCCGACGGCCGCGAGGACCGACGGGGCAGGGCCCGTCAGGTCGGTGCCCGCTCCCACGGCGAGCAGGAGCAGGCCGCCCGCGCCGGTGCCGAGGCCCAGCAGCACCGCGCGCTCGCCGCCGCCCGCGAGACGGGCGGCGCGGGGCGCGAGTTGGCTTCCGACGGCCGAGCAGACGAAGCCGGCGCAGGCGAGTGCGGCGAAGAGCATCGCCCCCGATTCCGGTGCGCCCGTGAGCGCCGCGGCCCGGCCGGGTGTCAGCAGCTCGATCGTGGCCAGCGCGCTGCCGGCGGCCGCCGCGCCGAGCAGCACGCGGCGGACGAGGGCGTCGCGTCCGCCGAGGCGCAGTCCTTCGGCGACGGTGGCGGGGATGCCTCGCAGTACGGAGGGCGGTGTGTCGGCCGGGCGGGGCGGCCGGGGCGGCTCGGGCAGGGCGGTGAGGACGTAGAGCACGAAGGCGATCTCGATCACGGCGGCCGCCAGGGGCGGGACGGCCAGCGGGATCACCGGGCCCCACGTCACCGGGCCCGGGCCGGCGCCGAGTCCGGGGGTCCGGGCGAGCAGCCAGGGGAGGGCGCCGCCGAGGAGGGTTCCGACGGCGAGGGCGGCGGAGGCGGCGGCGCCGCCGCGGGCGAGCCCGGTGCGCAGGTCGGTCTCGGGGCCGGAGTGCGCCTGGACGGTGTCGACGTACCAGGCCTCGGTGGGCCCGCTGGACAGGGCGCGCGCGGCGCCCATGAGGGCCATGCCGAGGGTGAGGACCCAGGGTGCGGTGCCGAGGCCCTGGAGGGTGAAGGCGGCCAGGTTCAGCAGTCCGGCCGCGGCCAGGACGGGGCGACGGCCGACCACGTCGGAGAGGCCGCCGGTGGGCAGTTCCAGGGCGGCGGCGGTGAGGGAGTGGGCGACGAAGAAGCCGGCGATGGCGGGGAGGGGGATGCCGCGTTCGGTGAAGAGGAGGACGAGGGGGGTGACGGCCAGGCCCAGGGGGAGCCAGTAGAGGGCGCAGGCCGTCGCGTAGCGGCGTCGTGCGGTGAGGGGATCCGGCGGCCTGGTCACGGCGCCGCCCCGGTGTCCGTCGGCGACGGGTCGGGGGCGTACGGGACCGGCTGGTCGGGGTGGACGTCGGGCTGCTCGCCGGCCTGGGCGCCGGGCCGCGCGTCGGCCCGGGCGTCGGCCTGCGCGTCGGCCTGCGCGGCCAGCCGCTCGTCGGGGTCGTGGGGGGCGAGCGGCAGCCCGGCGGCGACGAACACCACCCGCGCGGCGCGGGGATCGCCCTCGTCCCGTCGGGTCAGTTCCTCCAGCTTCCGCTCGATCGTGTCCCAGAGTTCGGTGAGCGACTCGGGGGTGAGGCGGGGCATCAGGTCGCTGATCCCGGCCGGTTCCCGCCAGCTCGGGTCCAGCCGCCCGGCGGCGGTGTCCGCCTCGTGCCGCAGCAGCGACGCGCGCAGGTGCTCGACCTGGGCCTCGCGGGTGAAGTTGACGAAGGCCCGGACCCGGCTGTCGGGGGAGGCCTCCATCGCGCTGTTGCTCCAGGAGGTCGTGGCGTGCACCGCCCGCCAGCGGCGCTCCCGTCCGTCGCGGTGCTCGGCCTCGGCGACGAACGCGTACCTGGCCAGGACCCGCAGGTGGTAGCTGGTGGAGGCGGAGGACTCCGCGGTCCTGGCGGCGAGTTCGCTCGCGGTCGCCGGGCCGTCCTCGCGCAGGAGTCCGAGGAGCCTGATGCGCAGGGGATGCGTGAGGGCCTTCAGGGCCGCGGCATCGCGCTCGGGGTCAAGGACCCGTGTGTGTTCTTCTCCGGCCATGGAGGGAGGTTAGGGCGCCCGGGAAGGTTTCCAAAACTCTTTTTGCAGAGTTTTCTTTGGCAAGTCCGACGGCGGGATTCGGCCGATGCCGTCCACGGGGAGGCGCCCGGTCCCGGCGCGCGCTACCCTCCCCGCCATGATTGACATGGACACGCCCTTCAGGGGCGCGGGCCGCGCACGTACCCGCACCTCACCGGCGCGAAGAGCCGGCCTGCGACTCCTGCTCTGCCTCCTCCTGTTGACCCTCCTCGGCGCACCGGGCGCCGCCGCGGCCACGCCCCCCGCCCCCTCCCCCGCCGCCCCGCCGACGGCCGAGACCACCGCCCGCTGGGGTGATCGCCGCCTCGACGAGGTCTCCTTCCTCACCACCCACAACTCCTTCACCAACTACGAGGACTCCCGCTGGAGTTCGGTCAACCAGTCCGAGTCGGTGCGCGCCCAGCTCGAAGGCGGCGTCCGCGGCCTGAGCCTGGACACGCACTGGTACGAGCGCAGCACCTGGCTGTGCGTCATCAGCTTCGGCAGCGACTGCTACCCGAGCGACGTGTACCTGTGCCACGGCGACTGCAAGACCTTCGCCGGGGCGACGTACGCGCTGCCGCGGCAGTCCTTCCACGGCACCCTGCAGACCGTGGTGGACTTCCTGACCGCGCATCCGCAGGAGGTGGTGACCGTCTTCCTGGAGGACTACGTCGACGCCGAGCAACTCCGGCGGTCCCTGGACAAGGTCCGCGGGCTCGACGGGCTGCTGTTCCGGCCGGACCAGTGGGACGTCCGGCAGCGGGGCTGGCCGAAGGTGGCCGACCTCGTCACCACCGGCGAACGCCTGCTCGTCTTCTCGGACCGGTCCGACCGCGAACACCTGGGCGTCATGTACGACAGGTCCTGGACGGTGAGCAATTACTGGAGCCTCGGCGACCTGGGCAACGACCTCGCGTGCGTCACCCGCTGGCCCGACGTGCCTCTGGACCGGCAGGAGCCCGGATTCCGGAGGCTGTTCACGATGAGCCACCACCGCAACGTACCCACCGTGCTCACCGCCGCCCTCGACAACGGCGCCAAGCTGCGCGACCGCGTCGCGGGGCAGTGCCGGACGGCGAGCGGCGGGCGCGACCCGAACTTCGTCTCCGTCGACTTCCACCGCCTGTCCGACGGCAGCGGCCACACCCCCGCCTCCATCGTCGGGGAACTCAACTCCCGCCCGTGAGGCACCCCGCCGCCGCCCGGGCCGTCGTTGCGTTGAGACGCAGGCCCATTGCGCCGATTTCCGGGCGCTGAGCTGCGGTGGAGCCGCCGCGGCGCCCCGGGTTCGTTGCCGATCCATGAAACGATACGTACCGTCTCTCCTCAACGAAGCGATGGGTACGGAGCCCGGGCACGCCGCCCGGGCTCCGTCCGGTGGTGAGGAGCCGCAACACCATGCGAAAGACCGTCAACTCCACGTACGTCTCCCTCGACGGCGACACCGAGCGGATCGACCAGTGGTCCTTCGAGTACTGGAGCGATGACCTGGAGCGCTACGCGCACCGACTGCTGTTCGCCGCCGACGCGCTGCTGATGGGCCGCGAGACGTACGTGAACTTCGCCGCCGCGTGGTCGGAGCGCGCCGGGGCGGACGCGTTCTCGGACCGCATGAACGAGATCGCCAAGTACGTGGTCTCCGACACCCTGGAGGGCGGCGACTGGGGCGACACCACGATCATCCCCCGGGACCGCGCCGCCGAGGAGATCGCCCGGCTCAAGGAGCGGCCGGGCGGGGACATCCTCCTGTACGGCTTCGGCCCCGTCGCCGAGAACCTGCTGACGCACGGCCTCCTCGACGAGGTCCACTTCTGGGTGCACCCGGTCATCGCGGGCACCGGGGCCGGTGGCGGCGCCGGCACCGCGGGCGCGCAGGGCTCACTGCGGCGCCTGCGGCACACCGGCACCACGCCGATGGACACCGGCGTCGTGGTCCTCACCTACGAGCCCGCGGCCCCCACCGCCCCGGCGTAGCCGGCCGGGGCCGCGCGCGGGGAGCGACCGAGCCCCGGGCGCGCGGCCCCGTACGTCCTCCGGCCGATCGTCCACACGCAGGACAGCCGACGCGGCCACCGGGTGGTGTCCTGGAGGGAGCCCGATCCGATCCTCCGAAGGAGGCACCATGAACACCGCCACCACGGACACCACCGGCGCGACGGTCCGGGACTCCGGCCTGCTCGCCCTGACCGCGCTTCCCGGCTGGCGAACGCCGGCCGACATCATGCTGCGAGGCGGCGCCTGCGGCCAACTGTGCGCCCACGGCTGCCTCACTCCGTCCACCACTCACGCGCCCGTGCGACACCCCGCCCCGTAGCCGGGCGCGGGAGGTACGGCGCCGTCCGGGCAGAGGTCGAGGAGTTCGTGCATGCGGGCGGCGGGGAGGGAGGGATTGGCGGCCGCGCCCTCGGCGGTACGGGGGCGGGTGAGAAGGGTGTCCAGGGCTTCCGGCGTCAGGTTCGGATGGGCGGCGGCGGCCCTGGACACCGACGCGTCCGGGTCCTCCACCGGGGGCCGGGACAGCGCCGGATCGGCCGCGGCCAGCGCGCGCACCTCGGGGTCCGGGTGATCGAGGAGGTGGACGCGTCCGGTACGGGGGAACGCGGGCAGTGTCAGCAGGTGCGGGCGGTGCGCCGGGCGGGTGACGAACACGTCCAGCAGGAGGTGGGGCGGGGCCAGGGGGTGGTGGCAGGCGAGGCGGATCCGTACCTCCTCGTCCTCGTCGTGCGCGAGCGCGTCGACGAGTTCCGCGGGCAGGCCGGGCCAGGCCGCCGCCACCCGGCGCAGGACCGGCTCCTTCGACACCGCGCAGGCGGCGAACCACGCGGGCGACGGTGCGGTGGACCGTTCCGGGTCCGGGTTTCGCTCCGGGTCCCGCTCCGGGTCTGTTTGCGGTTCCGGCTCCGTGATCGGGCAGGTGCAGTCCGGACCGTGCCCGATGATCCGCTCGATCGCCCCGTACTCCGCCCAGGTGCGGGGGAAGGGGTGCAGACCCGGACGCGTCCGCACGGACGCGTCCGGGTCCTCCTCCAGCCTCGCCACCAGCTCCGGTGCCAGGTCGGGCCGGGCGGCGACCCGCGCGCGGACCCCGGCCTCGGGATGGCGGGCGAGCCGGGCCAGCGCGTCGGCCGGCGTGTGCCGGTTCCAGGTCAGCGGGTACACCTCGTCGGCGGCGAGGCACTGCTCGACGACGGCGGGTGACAGGGGGTACGCGCCGAGCGCGTGCGACCTGCCGTGCGCGCCGAAGGTGGGCAGCTTGGCCTCCACCCCTGCCGGGTCCAGCTCCCACACGCTCTCCCGGGCCGCTTCGCGTACGGCGGGGTCGGGGTCGTCGAGCAGGGCCTCGCGCTGTGCGGGAGTGAGCGACCGCCAGTTCCAGGTGGCGCGGACGCGGAGCCGGGGGTGCTCGTGGTCGGCCATGGAGCGGTGGAAGGAGGCGGGGATCTGGCGGGAGAAGTCGAGTTCCTGGGCGATCTCGTGCTCGGTGAGCATGCGGTCCTCGCCCCCGTCCCGGGCGGTCAGGAGGGTGACGAGGATGTCGTCCGGCAGGGGTCGGACCCGTCGGGGGCGGGGGCGGGGGCCGCCGGCGAGCCGCGCGCGGACGATCCCGGACGGGTCGCTCGCCAGGGGCGCGAGCCGCGAGGGGTCGACGTACCGGTTGCCGGCGAGGGCGCGGCGGACGGCTCGCGCGGGATGGCGGAGGGCGAGGTCGACGACGTCGTCCGGAAGGTCGCGTCCCTCGCACATCAACAGTGCGGCCGGGCCGGCCTCGGGGCCCAGCAGGCGCACCAACACGTCGGAGGGCGCTGCCGGGTTGAGGGCGATGCCGCGCAGCCACGCCGCGTACGGGGATTCGTGCATCGGATCATCGTGCCGGCTCCCGCCGCCCGGACCGGGCCCCGCGGAGGGGCCCGATGGCCGGACGGGCGCCCCGCGCCTACGCGGTGGGCAGGAGATCGGCGACGAGGGCGGCGAACTCCTCCGGGTCGAGGACGCGGATGCCCAGTTCCTCGGCCTTGGCGCGCTTGGAGCCGGCCTTCTCGCCCGCCACCACCAGGGTGGTGCGCTTGGACACCGACGAGGACGCCTTTCCGCCGGCGCGCTCGATCAGCTCGTTCATCTCGTTGCGGGACAGGACCGCGAGGGGGCCGGTCATGGAGCCGGTCACCACGACGGCCTGCCCGGCCAGCGGGCCGCCCGCCGGGGCCTGTCCGCCGTCCGCGCCCTCCGTGCCGTCCGCCCCCTCCGCTTCGGTGGCGGCCGGGGCGGGCTTCCGCGGCTCGGTGACCTGGATGCCGACGCGCTGGGCCTGGAGCCTGTCGAGGAGCGGGGCGAGTTCGAGGAGTTCGGCCTCGATGACGCGGGCCTTCTCGGAGCCGATGCCGTCGACCCCGGCCAGGGTGTCCGCGTCGGCGGCCCGGATCGCGGCCATCGAGCCGAAGTGGGCGGCGATCCGGCGGGACATCGTACGCCCGGTGCCGCGGACGCCGAGGGCGCAGAACACGCGGCTCAGCGCGGCCCCGCGGGCGGTCTCGATGGCGGCGAGGAGGTTGGCGGCGCTGGTCTCGCCCATCCTTTCCAGGCCGAGGAGCTGTTCGCGGGTCAGGGTGAACAGGTCGGCGACGTCCTTGACCAGGCCGGCCTCCACGAGCTGGATCGCGCGCGTGCCGCCGAGGCCCTCGATGTCGAGCTGGTCGCGGCCGGCCGCGTAGATCACCGAGGCCACCGCCTGGCAGCTCCGGCCGCGCACGCACCGCCACCGCTGCTCGCTGGTGTCGATCGCGTCGCCGCAGCGGGGGCACGCCTCGGGGAAGAGGATCGGGCTCTCGGCGCCGGTGCGCTGGTCGACCAGCGGTGCCTCGACCCGGGGGATCACGTCGCCGGCGCGGTACACGAACACCTGGTCGCCGATCATGAGCCCGCGGCGGGTGATGTCGGACGGGTTGTGGAGCGTGGCGTACGTGACCGTCACGCCGTCGATGACCACGGGCTCCAGGACGGCGCGGGGGGCGATGATCCCGGTCCGGCCGACGTTCCACTCCACCGCCAGCAGGCGCGTCACCTTGTGTTCGGCGGCCAGTTTCCTTGCGACGGCCCATCTCGGGGCGCGCGAGCCGTTGCCGGCCTGCCGCTGGTCCTCGGCCGTGTCGGCCTTGACGACGACCCCGTCGATCCCGAACGGCAGGTCCCCGCGCAGGCCGGCGATCACGTCGATGCGTTCCTGTACCTGCTCCACGGTCTCGCACCTCATCGGCGCGGCGGCCGTGGTGGTGGCCGTGTTCGCGCCGAGCGCGGCCAGCCTCTCCAGCAGGGCGACGTGGCCGAGGTCGTCGTCGAGGCCGATCGCGCTGTAGGCGAAGAGGGTCAACTCGATCCGGTAGGGGCGGTCCTTGGCCCGCAGGGTGCCGGCCGCTCCGCTGCGCGGGTGCGCGAAGGGCGTGGCCTCGTGGGCGAGCCGGATCCGGTTGGCCTCCTCGAACTGCGCGGTCGTCAGCAGCACCTCGCCGCGCAGCTCGACGTCGATCGGCTCGGTGAGGACGGACGGCAGACCGAGGACGGCGTCGGCGGCGTGGGTGATGTCCTCGCCGGCCAGGCCGTCGCCGCGGGTGAGGAGCTGGACGAGGCGACCGGCCCGGTAGCGGGCGGCCACCGCGAGGCCGTCGAGCTTCGGCTCGACGCACCAGCCGGCCACGGGGTGCCCGAGGCGGCGTTCCAGTCCGGCGGCCCATTCGGCGAGCTCGTCGGCGTCGAAGACGTTGTCGAGGGAGAGCATCGGCACCGAGTGCGGTACGTCGCCCTGCACGGCCCCGCCGGCCACCTTCCCGGTCGGCGACTCGGCGAGCACCTCGTCCGGGTGGGTCTCCTCGTAGGCCGCGATGGCGCGCAGCAGCCCGTCGTACTCGTCGTCGCCGAGCGGGGTGGTTCCGTCGCCGTAGTACGCGGCCGACGCCGCGACGGCGGTGGTCACGGCCTCGACGTAGGCGGCGGGAGTGAGGAGGGCACTGTTTTCGGTCATGAAGGTCATCATGCGGCCCGGCACTGACAACGTCCCCGCCCGACCCGGCCGGTCGCGTGGGCGCATGCTGTGACCTGCGAAGACGCCGCCCGTTCCGGCATGTGGCGCGATGCCTGCCGGAGCCCGCGCGGGGGGTATCGTCGTCCGGTCACGGACGGCGATCGGCCGTCCGTCCAACCCTGGGGAGCCGACATGACCGATCTGAACGCGCTGCGGGCGAGCCTCGCGTCGGGTGAGCACGCGTTCGCCGACACCTTGGCCTTCGTCGCCGCGCACTACGAGTACCGGCCGCAGGCGTTCCGCAACGGCGAGCTGGAGAACGCCGCGGGCACGAACGAGGGTTCCTGCAAGACGCTGGGTCTGGCCCTGCTGGAGGGGTTGAGCGACGAGGAGGCGCTGCTGGCGTTCGGCGAGTACTACCGCGGTGTGTTGGCGACGCCGAACGACACCGACCACGGCAACATCCGCAACCTCATGGCCCACGGCCTGGCGGGCGTGACCTTCGCGGGGCAGCCGCTGACCCCCAAGGGCTGAACGGCGGCGCCGACGGCGGAAGGTGTGGCGACCGGTCGACCGCCGGCGGAGACCCGGGAAGCGGCACTGCCGGGAATCGGACCCGGTGCCGGCCGAGTCCGTCCTGCCGAGCGTGGTCGCCGCGGGAATCCCGGCCGCGCGGTCGAGCGGTCGGATGCCCCGTCTCGACGGCTCGCGGTTCGAGCTGCGGCTTTCCGCAGCGGGACGGAGCGCCGGAGGGCCCGGGAAGGCTTGCCGACCCGGTGACTACGTGTCACCGTTCGCCTTGGATCGGCAGTTGATCATCGGCGGGTGCGGGCGTACCCCTCGGGTACTACGGCCCGGTGCCCCCGGTGGAGTGCGTGACCGGATGATGCCGAAGCGGGGTGGGCGGGAGGAAAGCCCTAGATCCGCGACTTCCTCATCGAGTGCCAGGCCGCCCCGCTCAGGGCCCGGGCCGACCGGAACAGCGAGAGATGCTCGTGCCGGCGGTAGAGGTTCCAGTTGTACGGGATCAGCGACAGCTTGTTCGACGAGAGCGAGCCGGGCCGCTGCGCCCGGTACACGGCCAGCGGTTCCCGCAGCGCCCGCGCCACGGTCCCGTCCCGCATGATCGACAGCCAGAGCGCGTAGTCCTGCCGCTTGGGCATGTCCGGCATCAGCCTCGTCCCGACCACCCGGCGGTCGTACATGGCGGTCAGGGCGCCGATGTGGTCCTGGACCAGCATCGCGCGGTAGTCCACGCGCTCCGGTGCCCACACCACGCGCCCGTTGGGCACGAAGTCGGCGGCCTCGCCCTCGTACAGGGCGTCCATCTTGTAGTACGAGGTGAACGTGAGGGGCGTCCCGGCCGTCGCTGCGAAGGCGAGTTGCTTCTCCAGCTTCGTCGGCAGCCACATGTCGTCGCTGTCCAGGAAGGCGACGTAGTCACCCCGGGCCCGCTCGATGGCCAGGTTGCGGGCGCGCGCGGCGCCGCCCTGCCGGGCCGCCGCCTCCGGCAGGACCCGCTCGTCCCGGCGGGCCAACTCCCTCAGCAGATCCATCGAACCGTCCGAGGAACCGTCGTCCGTGATCAGCAGTTCGACGTCGGTGTGGGTCTGCGCGAGCACCGACCGTACGGCGGGCCCGAGCGTGGCCGCCGCGTTGTACACCGGCATCACCACGGAAACGAGGGGCACAGCGGTGCTCCTTTCCCGACTCCGGTCGGAGTCGTCGTGAAAGTCGTCGTCGGCGGCCCAGGCTACGCGGGACGCCGCACACCGCACGCGCCGCCCGCTCGGGGCACCTTCGGGCGGGGCGGCGCCTACGACGCGGGGACCTTCTTGAGCACCATGATCGCCGGCTCGTCCGGCTCCCGGAACTCGACCTGGCCCCGCCAGAGGGTGTAGAGCTGGATCGCGCCGATGTTCCCGAGCCCACCGTCGTCGACCGTCAGGAAGACGAAGTCATCGGACGCGGTGTTGTCCGTGAACTCCCACCTCCCGCTGAAGTCGGTGGGCCCGGAGCCCCGGTACGGCGTGACGTCCGTGGCGGAGAACCTTCCGTCGGAGCCGAGCCGGACCTCCCCGCCGGTCTTCTCGTCGCGGTACACGCCCGGCAGCTCGCCCGGGTCGATCGCGAACGCCGCGCACCCCGAGGTGAGCACGGCGGAGGCGACCAGTACGGCGCCGAGCCAACGCCCGCGCGCCCTCCCCCGCCTGAACCCCGTACGCATCCTCACAGACCCCACCCCACACCAGACGCCCGAACCGATGATCACACCCTATTTGAACGCGCTCAAAAATCACACTCGGGGGTGGGACTGTCTCCGTCCGGACGGCGGCGAGGGTTCGCCTCAGGCCCGCGCGGCGAGGTAGCGGTCGGCCGGGGCGCCGTGGAGGTGGCCCGGGGGGAGCCGTCGGCCGTAGGCGACGAGGAGGAGGTCCTGCGCGGCTCCGGACAGGGGCGTTCCGGTGCCGAAGGACCAGTCGAGGTCGTCGGCGCGCAGGGCGATGCCGGCCAGGTCGGCGCCGAAGAACCTGACGGTCCGGGCGTCGACCCCCTCCAGGAGGACGCGCAGGCGGTCCTCGGGGACGCGGCGGTCCAGGCCCAGGGCGACGGTGATGTCCAGGCCGTGGATCACGTCGTGGCCCAGGGCCGCCGCGATCCCGCCGACCGGGGGCTTCCAGGGGTGGTCCGCGTGGTCGGCCAGGAACGCGGCGAGCTCGCGCGGCGCATGGCCGGCCGCGTCCCTGCGGGCGCACCGGTCGGTCATCCGGTGGAGACTGCCGCGCGCCGCGATCAGCTCCCGCGCGATCCTGGAGCGCGTGTACCGGAAGCCGAGGGACATGTGGGCCGCGACCTCCTTCACCCGCCATCCTCCGCACAGGGTCGGCGCGTTCCACTGCTCGCTCGACAGGCCGTCCAGCACGGCCGCCAACTCCCGGCGCTCGGCCGCGATAGCCGCCCTGATCGCCATCCTGGTCGCCGCCTTGGTCCCCGCCTTCGTCCCCGCCTTGGTCGCCGCCGTCGGCCTGCGGTGCGTCGTGTTCTCCATGGCCCCAGGCTCTCGACAGACCGGCCATAAGTCCAAGAGTTTGCACGTCTCGCCGCTAGCATTCCCCGTTATGGACATTCGGCAGCTGCGGTACTTCGTCACCGTCGCGGAGGAAGCCAACTTCACCCGCGCCGCCGCCCGGCTGCGCCTGGCGCAGCCCGGCGTGAGCGCCCAGGTCCGTCAGCTCGAAAGGGAACTCGGGCACCCGCTGCTCGACCGCTCCGGCGGATCCGTGACCCTGACGGAGGTCGGCGAGGCCGTCCTGCCGTACGCGCGGGCCGCGATCACCGCCGTCGAGGCCGTACGCCAGACCGCGGACGAGTTCACCGGACTGCTGCGCGGGCACGTCACCCTCGGCCTCGTCTCGGGCGCGGCCGAGGCGGCCCACCGGTTCGACCTGGCGGCCGTCCTGGCCGGCTTCCACCGGGACCACCCCCGGGTGGAGATCACCCTGTCCGAGGACAACTCGGAACGGATGCTCACGGCGCTGCGCCGAGGGGACCTCGACCTCGCCCTGATCGGCCTCGCGGACGAGGAACCCCCGCCCGGGATCGCCGTGCGGGTCCTCGTCGACGAACCCCTGGTCGCGGCCGTCGCCGCGGACGACACCACGCTCGCGCCCGCGGAGCGCACGAGCATCGCGTTGGCCGAGCTCCGGGAGCACCCGCTGATCAGCCTGCCGCGCGGCACGGGCATCCGCGGGGTCCTCGACCGCGCGTGCGCCGCGGCGGGGTTCCAGCCCCGCATCGCCTTCGAGGCGGCCGCCCCGCGGTTCCTGGCCCAACTCGCCGCCCGGGGCCTGGGCGTGGCGGTCGTACCGGCCCTCCCCGCGGGCGCGGCGTCGGCCTTCGGCCTGCGGACGCTGGCCATCACCGAGCCGGGGCTCCGCGGCCGGGTCGCCCTGGCCTGGCGCGCCGACGGCCCGATGAGCCCCGCGGCCACCCTCCTGCTGGACCTGCTGCGCACCACCCTCACCCCGCCGGGGAACGGCTGACGGGGCTCCGGCCCCTCAGAGGATCCGGCGGACCCGCTGGTCGGTCAGTTCGTACCGGGCCGCGACCACGTCCAGGGTGCCCGCCGCGATCCTCGGCGCGAGGTCGGGCTCGGCGGCCAGGCGGTCCCGGACCAGCCGTACGTTCGCGGTGACGGCGGCGTCCACGCGGGCCGCGCCGCTCAGGGTGTGGTCGATCGCCGGACGGATCTGGTCGGCCAGGTACTGCATGTGCCCGGGCAGCCGTTCGCCGGCCTGCGCCGAGTGCACGGCGGCGTTGACGGCTCCGCACGACTGGTGGCCGAGGACGACGACGAGCGGGATGGCCAGCTCCAGGACCCCGAACGTGATGCTCGCCAGGATCGCCTCGTCCAGCACCGAGCCCGCCGAACGGACCGTCAGGAGGTCCCCCAGGCCCTGGTCGAAGACCAACTCCGGCGGGACCCTGGAGTCCACGCAGCCCAACACCACCGCGAAGGGGTGCTGGCCGGACACCAGGGTCCGCCGCACCGTCCGCGTCCGGTCCGGATGGGATTCGTGGTACGTCCGCCAGCGCGCGTTCCCCGCCCCCAGCGCCCGCAGCGCCGACTGGGGACTGTCGGGCCTCCTGGCCCCCGCCCCGGCCGCCCCGGTGGTGAGCGAGGGCGCGGCGGGACCCGAGACGGCTCCCGCGGCAACCGCCGCCGCACCCGCCAGCCCCGTCCGAACCAACCGGCGCCGCCCGACCGGGACCGAACCCGCAGCACGAGGTGTCATACGGCGACAAGGTAGGCGCATCGCGGCCGGCCCGCGGGTACGCCCCGTCAGGAGGGCCCCGACCTTGAGGAAATCTTGGACAAACAGGATGTACGGGTACACGCGCCCGCGCCCGGCGCTCCCCCACGCGGGGGAGGGTGATCGTTCGCCCGGACGACGTTCCGTCGCCGGGGTTCGACGACCGTGGAGTGGTGACCACCGACTACGCAGCACCGAACGACGCAGTACGTCCCGCCCCTCCCCGGGCGCCCCGTCCCCATCGGGGCCGGTGGCTCGGGTTCGCCGCCGCGGCATGGGGGATCCTGTTCGCGCTGCCCAGCTTCGTCTGGGCGTCGGGCGGCACCTTCGGCGTGCGGTCCACGGTGGCGCCGGCGCTGGTGGAGCTCGCGCACGACCGGGTGACGTGGTTCCTGGCCGTCCTGTGGCTGACCGGGCTCCTGAAGCTCCTCGGCGCGCTGATCGGCATCGGCCTGACGCGCCGTCGCGGCACGTGGGCCGGTCGGTTCCTGGTGTTCTGCGGCGGGGGCGCGGCCGTGCTGCTCGTCTGGCACGGGTGCCAGTTCGTGTTCCACGGGGTGCTGGTCGAGGCGGGGGCGCGCGCGGTGGCACCCGATCTGGCCGGGTTGACCCGCTGGTACCTCTACCTGTGGGGGCCGTGGTTCGTCGCCGGTGGCCTGGCCTTCGCCGCCGCCACCGTGCACTACGTCCGCCGGCACGACGGCCGCCGCGAGGTGAGGCGCTACGGCTGGGCGGGGGCCCTGGGCGCGCTGATCCTGTCGTCGGCCTCGGTCGTCACCGGCATCGGGTGAGGTGACGACCGCCCGGACGGGCCGGCAAGGCCACGTCACATCACGTCACGTCACGTCACGTCACGTCAGGCCACGCCACACCATATGACTTCATCGGCCCGGGGGCTCGGTCGATCCCGGTTGGGTGGTCGGGATGCGGTGGGTGAAGAACATCGCCAGCAGGGCCGTGAGGGCGAGGATGGCCAGGGCGGCCCGCAGGCCGTCGAGTCGCGCCGCGGCGTTCGCGTCCAGCGCGGCGCGGGTCACCTCGTCGCTCGTGCCGGCTTCGTCGAGGGCCACCTCCAGCTGCGCGTCCGACAGGAACGGCGCCCCGCTCTGGAGGTTCGTGGTCGCCTGGCTCTTGACGCTGTCCGGGACCGCCGGATTCTGCTCGATGCCGGCCAGGAAGGAGCCGGCCAGCGCGGCGATCATGATGGATCCGGCGAGTGCCGTACCGATCGAGGCGCCGAGGTTGGTGACGGCGTTCTGGACGCCGCCGACCTCCCCGCTCTTCTCCTCCGGTACGGCGGACACGGTGACCGCCCCGAGCTGCGAAGCCAACGCTCCCATACCGAGACCGATCAGCAGCAGCGGGACGGTGACGACCTCCGCGCCGGCGCCGACATCCAGGGCCGCCATGAGCGCCACCGCCCCCGCGAGCAGGGCGAGCACCCCGAGCCGCACCACCCGTCGCGGCGAGACGTCCGGAAGGAGGCGGGGGATCAGGACGGCGGCCGCCAGCAGGGTCACGGACAGCGGCAGGAGGCGGGCGCCGGTCTGGAGCGCGGACAGGCCGAGGGCGACCGACAGGTAGAGCGGGACGACGAAGAACACGCCCATCTGCACCAGGTACTGGAAGAAGAACATGGTCAGCCCGCCGGTGAGCTGCCGGTTGCGCAGCAGCTCCGGGTCGACGAGCGGCTCCCGGCGCCGCTGCGCGAGGTACGCCTCCCAGCGCAGGAAGAACCAGATCAGCAGCAGGCCGGCCAGCACCAGCCAGACGACCATCGAGATCCCGAGCCACGAGGGCGCGTCGGGCTTCGGCCGGAACCAGCCCCACTGGTCGGAGCGGAGGACGCCGTAGACGAAGAGCCCGAGTCCGAGTGCGGAGAGCACGACGCCGACGAGGTCGACGGGGCTGCGTTCGGCGACCGGGGCGTCGGCGACGCGGCGGGCGAGCAGGAGGATGGCGAGCACCACCAGCACCTCCCCGGCGAAGACCCACCGCCAGGAGAAGTACGTCGTCGCGACGCCGCCGACGAGCGGCCCCACCGCGATGGCCACGGCTCCGGCCGCCGCGACGAGTCCGTAGGCGGCGGGTCGGCGTTCGGCGGGGAAGTTGCCGGCCACCAGCGCCACGATCGCGGGCAGGATGAGCGCGGCCCCGATGCCTTCGAGGAGGGCCCAGCCGAGCAGCAGCACCGGGAGGTTCGGTGCGAGCGCCGTGGTGAGGGAGCCCGCGCCGTAGACGCAACAGCCGAGCAGGAAGGCGCGTTTGCGGCCGATCAGCGCCCCGACCTTGCCGCCGGGGATCATGAACATCGCCATCACGAGCGTGTAGGCGGTGATCGCGCCCTGGATGCCGGAGACGGTGGTCCCCACGTCCTCGGCGACGGTCGCGATCGAGACGTTCATGACCGAGCTGTCGAGCGCCATCAGGAACTGACCGGCCGAGAGCGTCAGCAGGACGACCCGCGCCGCCGGCGCGCTCTCTACGGAGCCTGCCCGTGATGCCATGGGCGGGATCGTGCCGGCAAACCCGCCCGGCGCGTCCGCACCCCACCGCACACCTCATCCGATCGGCGCACGGCACCCCACCCCGCGGAACGCCACCCGTGCGGGGTCTGGCGTACCGCTGAACCACACAGCACCGAGGCCGAGTTGGGTCCTAGACTCCCCTCCCGACATCAAGGGGAGGTCGCTTCCGTGCCCGAGAAGACCGAGAAGGTCGAGAAGGTCGAGAAGGTCGAGAAGGTCGAGAAGGTCGAGAAGATCCAGAAGGTCACGCGGGAGAAGGTCCTCGCCTACGTCGTCCGCGACGGCCGGCTCCTGGTGTTCCGGCACGTCGACCACTCCTACGAGGAGGTCGGCATCCAGGTCCCCGCGGGCGGGATACGCCCCGGTGAGACCCCGGAGGCCGCCGTGCTGCGCGAGGCGCGCGAGGAGACCGGCCTGCCGGGCTTCGGGATCGTGCGCAAGCTCGGCGAGAGCGAGTACGACATCAGCCCGTACCGCTTCGAGGTCCAGCACCGGCACGTGTACCACCTGGAGCTCACCGGGCCCGCCCCCGAGCGGTGGGCGAGCCGGGAGGAACACGACGGCGAGCGGGAACCGACCCGCTTCGAATGCTTCTGGATCCCGCTGGAGGCGGCGCACGTCCTCCAGTCCGGCCAGGGAGCCCTGTTGGGGCGCCTCTACGACGCCGTCCGCCGGCCGGAGTGACCCACCGGCCGCGAACTCCGGGACGCCGAAGGGGAGCGGCCCCTTCGGCGCCCCGGGGTGGATCACGCGTCGTCGCGGTCGATCCGGGTGACGCCCGCGGTGGTGGTCTGACCGACCTCGACCGCGACCTCGACGCCCTCGGGGAGGTAGATGTCGACGCGGGAGCCGAAGCGGATCAGGCCGATGCG
>NZ_JBVJMA010000033.1:9975-25507 GCF_055584445.1 Streptomyces sp. NPDC103540 | reverse complement strand
TCGCCCTCTCCCGCCTCGCCGACCCCGACACCCTCCACCACACCCCCATCGGCGTCTTCCGCGACACCGAACGCCCCGTCTACGACACCCTCATGGCGGAACAGCTGGAGAAGGCCGTCGAGCGGCAGGGCAAGGCGGACCTGGGCGCGCTGCTGACGGGCAACGACGCGTGGACCGTCGTCGGCGGGTGACCATCGGCGAGTGACCCGTCGGCGGTGATCGACGGTGGGAGCCGGACCTCCGCTCGCGGTCCGGCTCTCACACCGCGCGCAGGGCCCTGACGCCGGCGCGCGCGGCGGCGTCGCGCTCCGCCTGCCGGGCCACCTCGCGCGCGTGGTCGCGGGTCAGCCGCAAGGTGGCCTCGCTCTCGCGTCCGAGGGCCTCGCGCACGTAGCGGCGGGCCTCGGAGAGGTCGGCGTCGGGGCCGAAGGAACGCTCGACCATGGCCTCGTCCAGCAGGACGTCGTGGCGGGAGACCACGGTGACCCCGTCGGCGTCGGGCAGCACCGACCACTCGCCGGTGTGCGCGGCGAGCAGGGCGGAGGGCCGGGTCTGCTTGTGGACGATGCGGCCGGCCGCGGGGAAACAGACGCGTACGGCGTCGGTGGTGTGGACGGAGCCGTCCGGCGTCAGGGTGTCGGTGCTGACGACCTGCACGCCGGGACGGTCCTCGACCACGTCGACGCGCGCGACGTGCGGGACGCGGCCGGGCCAGGCGCCCACCTCGTACAGGAAGGCGTAGGCCGGCTCGGGCGGGCCCTCGATGCGCAGGGTGTCCTCGAAGGAGAGCGTCAGCGCGTCCAGCCGGCCCCAGCGTTCGGCGAGTTCCCGGATCCGGGTGAGCGTGGCCCGGCCGTCGGCCTCCGTCGCCGCGCGGGTCCGTTCCACGTCCGCGGCGCGGTTGCCGGCGACGGTGACGTACTGCTCCAGGGTCAGCCGCGACCAGCCGGGGGCGAGCGCCTCGACGCTCCAGCTCCCGGCCGTCGAGGTGACGGGTGCGGTGGGGACCTCCTGGTGGAAGTCGACGCGCAGCCGCTCGGGATCCAGGGTCCGGCGCCAGACCGACTGCCGTACGTTCCCGTCCGCGCCGGCCCACATGAAGTACCGGTCCTGGGTCCCGTCGAAGTCCATGCGTTCGACGTGGACGGTGGCCGGTACCAGCAGCGGCCACTGGGTGGTGTCCGCCACCAGCCCGTACAGGACGCCGGCCGGTGCCGCCGCGTCCACCGCGAACGACATCCGGTGTACTCGCTCGACAGACATAGACACCCCTCTCAACGCTTGATGCAGAGCCTGTCCGCGACCACCGGAAGGTCCCTGGACTTCCGGTGGAGTTCCGCGTTGACCAGGCCGAGGTAGCTGCGGGGGGTGTCGGCCTGCTCCAGGGCGTCCCCGTCGAGGAGGATGCCGAACCTCCGCTCGATCCAGCCGGTGGTCTGCAGGACGGAGAGACAGTCGTAGCCGAGCTCGACCCAGTACAGGTCGAGGACGTCGTCGGTGAGTTCGACGCCCTCTTCCTCTCCGTCCCAGGCCCGCAGGATGCGGGTCAGGGTGGTGGGGTCCAGCCGGTCCATGGCTACTCTCTCCTCGTCCTCGGGCACGCGGAAGCGCGCCGGGTGGACCCGAGCCTGACCGAAGTCGGTGGAGAGCGGCTGGAAGCGGTACGCGGCCGGCGGACCGCGCACGCGGCCGCGCTCCGGCGGCCCGTGGGGTTGGGTGGTGCGCGCGGCTCCGTCAGGCCGCGTACAGGTCGAAGGTGGAGGTGCGGCGCGGCCCGGCGACGACGTCGAGGGCCGGGTCGACCCGCAGCATCGCCTGGTGGAGGCGCTGCAACTGCTGGGAGGGTTCCACGCCCAGCTCGTCGATCAGGCGGGTCCGCAGCCGGCGGTAGACATCCAGCGCCGTGGCCTGCCGGCCGGAGCGGTAGAGGGCGACCATGGCCTGCGAGTGGAGCCCTTCGTGCTGCGGGTGGCGGGCGATCAGCTCGGTGAGCTCGGCGAGGAGTTCGGTGTGCCGGCCCAGGCGCAGGTCGACGTCGATGCGCCGCTCGGTGGCCACGAGCCTGCTCTCGGCCAGCCGCAGGACCTCGATGTCCAGGATGGGCCCGACGCGTACGTCGACCAGGGCGGGGCCCTGCCAGAGGCCGAGGGCCTTGCGCAGCAGGTCGGCGGCGCGCTCGTCGTCACCGTCGTCGAAGGCGCTCTGGCCGCCGGCGACGAGGTTCTCGTACTCGTGGACGTCCACGGACTCCTGCGGGATCTGGAGCAGGTATCCGCCGTGCCGGGTCGCGAGCACGTCCTTGGCGGTGGTCGGTGACCCGGGGCCCATGGCGGTGCCCAGCCTGCGGCGCAGCTGGAGGATGTACGTCTGCAGGGTGGTGAGCGCGCTCTGGGGCAGGTCGGTCCCCCAGATCTCCTCCATGAGGGTCGGTACGGGCATCACCCGCCCCGGGTAGAGCGCGAGGAGCGCCAGGATCTGACGCGGTTTGCCTGCCGTAGGAACGATCGATGCCCCGTTGACCTCGGCACTCAACGGCCCCAGAACCTGAATCTTCACGGTCTCTCGTCTCCTCTCCGCATTTCGTCGAGCTACTCCCGGTTTTCAGTATTCGACGTGAGAACGATAAGGCCGCCCTGGGCAACATCACCGAAATCTCAAGTCGACGTCGAGTAGTTCTCCGAAACGCGAGGGCTCCGGGAGTCGAGAAACCGCTAGACTCCGGTTACGTCGCCACACCACCGTTCTCCTGCACTTTCAGCCAGGTCCGTCTACTTCCGGTTACGCTCGCTCATATCCCTTTCGACATTTTCTTCGAAAATTCTCGAACGCATTTACCGGACAGCTACCGGAAATGAGCGAGCGATTACCCGGCGATGACTTCTCAACCCACCCGCGCAAGGCGCTTACGAGCCGAGTCCGGGGTTTCCATCGGGTTTTCGGGGCCGGTCATCAGGATGGAGCGCTGGAGCCGGCGCAGGGCGGCCGAGGGCTCGATGCCGAGCTCCCGCACGAGGGTCGCGCGCAGCCGCTGGTAGACGCTGAGGGCCTCGCCGCGGCGGCCGGAGCGGTGCAGGGCGAGCATGAACTGTCCGTGCAGGTTCTCGTGGGTGCGGTACCGGCTGGCCAGGACGGTCAGTTCGGCGAGCAGTTCACGGTGCCTGCCGAGGCGCAGGTCGGCCTCGATGCGCTGGTCGAGGGCGCACAGCCGGGTCTCCTCCAGCCGGCGGGTCTCCATGTCGAGCTGGACGCCGCCCTGGACGTCGGCGAACGCCGGCCCGGACCACAGCGCCAGCGCCTCGCGCAGGAGGCGGGCCGCACCGGGGAAGTCCCCGGCGTCCATCGCCCGGTAGCCCATTCCGGCCAGCCGGTCGAATTCGCGGACGTCACTGGTCCCGCCGTTGCTGCTGAGCATGTAGCCGCCGGGCAGCGTGACCAGCACGTCCTTGGGCGTGCGGGTTCCGTCGGTGCCCTCCAGGGCCGTCGCGATGAGCGCGCGGAGCTGGAGCACGTACGTCTGAAGCGTCGTACGGGCACTGCGCGGCGGTTCCTCCCCCCACAGTTCCTCGATCAGCGCCGCCACGGGGACCACCTGGTCCGCGTGCAGGGCGAGCAGCGCCAGCACCTGACGGGGCTTGGCCGCCGTCGGCGTGATGGAGGTCCCGTTCTCCCGAACGGCCAGTGCGCCCAGTACATCGATGTCCACGCCGTACTCCCCTACTTCGTCCGTGGATGAGCCCTTGAACTTCACCGGAATGAGCAAAAAACAGGAGCTCCGGTTTGTCAATACCAAACCGCTTGCGCCGTTTCCTTCCGCTGAGCACCCCCTCACACCCCGGAAACCACCTCTGACCTGCGACTTCAATGGTCGAGAGACCCTCGGGAGCCGCTTCCGAGCCCCTACAGAAGAACAAAAAAGACCCCTCGGGAAGGGTCCCGAGGGGTCCTCTGCGGAGCAGAACCGACCATCTGGTCGTCTCAGTCGGCCGCGCCGACGGGTAGGGGCGGACCCTCTTCGCGGGATCCGTCGGCGGCCAGTTCGCCGAGCGATCCGTGCGCGGCGATCCGCGGCAGCATCAGCGTCCAGTAGCGGGTGAGGGAGGACTGCGCGAACCACCCCTGTTCGGCGGCGCCGAGCACCTCGAAGCCGACGATCGCGGCCACGACGGCGGCCGCGGCGTCGTCCGGCGACACCCCGTCGGCGAGCCGGCCCTCCTGGTCGGCGGCGCGGAACATCGCCTCGACCCAACGCCGCCACTGCCGGCGCAGGTCGAACCCGTCGCCCCCGTCGTGGTCGGCGCGCGCGCTCGCGGTGGCGCACAGCCCGAACCCGGCGCTGACGACGGGGTCGTGGGCGAGCAGCGCCATCAGGTCGTGAGTGGAGTCCACGAGCACCTGGAGCGCGTTGCCCCCGGACAGCCGGGACACGGTGATGACCCGGACCGCCTCGGACGCCCGCAGCAACACGGCCTCGGCGAGCGCCGCCTTGTTCCCGAAGTGGAAGTGCAGCCCGCCGGCACTGACCCCCGCGCGTTTGCTGATGGACGCGATCGACGCCGTGACGAAGCCCTCCTCGGTGAACACCTCGGCGGCGGCCCGGACCAGACTCTCGCGCGTGCGGGCAGCACGTTCCTGCTTGACCATGCGATCTCCACAAACCGGTCCCGGTTTGCCCAGTGGCGACTAAGTTTCACACCATGATCACCTTCCTGCCCGGAGTGCGACTGGATCGTCACTGGAGCACCGCTCGGCAATCACAGGGGCACACGCACCGTTGCGGACACTCCCTAACAAACCGATTGCGCGGTTTCGTTAGAGCCTCGCGGCCGCCTTCCCGCAAGGCGTGAACCGGCCATGATCAAGTCACTCGACGCCCCCTCGCCAGCGGCGCCACGCGACACGCCGCCCACCCCCAGTCGCAGGCCGGCCCATGATCCTGGACTCGACCACCCCTCCCCTCGGGCCGCCGACCAAGGGTTGTCACCCCCTCGAACGCCCACGCCGGACGCCGGAAGGATGCCCTCAGAGGCCCATGGAAGAACCGAATCCCGCCAAACTGCGAGGATCTACGGAAACAGCACGGCAAAGAATGTCCGGAAGCGTTTCTTCCGGTTTTTCCCGTACCGAGGTCCGGACACCCCCTGGATAAAAAACCGGTTGGTATATATTTTTCTCAGCAGCCACACCAAATCTCGCCAGCGCTGTCTAGGGGGAACAATGAGCGCGAGCACGTTTCAAGTCGAGCGCATGTCGGTCGACCGCAGTGCGCCGTGGCATGGCACGGCCTCCTCCCTCAGAACCGCGAACGGTCACCGGTACCCGTCCCTCACCGCGACCGTTCCGAAGGAATTAGTGCATCGCGCCTCGGTCGCCGAAGTTCTTCTCACCGATTGGGATCGGATCGGCGAGGATCGCTTCCGGGTGACCGCGCAGTGGCCCCGCAGCCACAGCTTCTACACGCCCCTCGAGGGCGGTTTCCACGATCCACTGCTCTGCGGAGAGACGATCCGACAGATCGGCAGCCTGCTGGCCCACGCGGAGTACGGCGTTCCTTTCGGCCATCACTTCCTGTGGTGGGACGTCAGCCTGTCGGTGCACCCTGAGCACCTCCAGGTCCGTCCCACGCCTGCGTCCCTCGACATCGACGTCCACTGCACCGAGGTCAAGCGCCGGGGCGGCAGCCTGTCCGGTCTCACCTACGAGGCGGTCGTCCACCGGGAAGGACACGTCGTGGCGCGCGGCCGCCTCTCCTACACCTGCACCAGCCCCGCCGTGTACCAGCGACTGCGCCCCGACCACACGTTGGAGGCCGACCACAGCCCGCTGCCGCTCACCGCGCCCGTGGCGCCCCAGAGCGTGGGACGGCTGTCCCCGACGGACGTCGTCCTCTCCCCGTTGGGCGAGCCCAATCACTGGCAGCTGCGGGTGGACACCCTGCACCCCGTGCTCTTCGACCACCCCGTCGACCACGTGCCGGGCATGACCCTGCTGGAGGCAGCACGCCAAGCGGCCACCGCCGCGCTCGGCCGATCGTCCCTTCTGCCCCTCAGCATGGACAGCGACTTCAAGCGGTACGTGGAACTGGACCTGCCCTGCCTGATCAAGGCACGGGTGCTGTCACGGGCCGATGCCGGCACCTACGACACCGTCTACGTCACGGGGCACCAGGACGGCGAGTTCGTCTTCGGCACCACCCTCACGGCCGCTCCCGGGTTCTGCTGACAGGAAGCCGTCACCGCGGCCCGAACGCCGCCACGTTGTCCCGTACCCATTCCCGGAAGGATCGCGCCGGCACCCCGGTCACCTCCCGCACCGTGTCCTCCACCCGAAGCTTGGCACCGTCACGCTGCCGCCCGGCGCTGCCCAGCAAGGCCTCGACCACGTCCGCCGGATACCGTTCGCCCCATCGGGCACGGGCCTGTTCCGGCTCCATTTCCTCACAGCGCACCGGACGGCCCAGCACCTCGGACAGTTGGGCCGTCTGCTCGTGCGCGGTGATCGCCTCGGGTCCGGTGAGCGTGTACGCCCGACCCTCGTGGCCCGGCTCCGTGAGCGCGCGCACCGCCACGTCCGCGATGTCGCGAGGGTCCACGCAGGCATTGGCCGAACTCCCGTAGAGGACCCGTACGACCCCTTCCGCCCGAATGGATCCCGCCCAGGAGAGGGTGTTCGACATGAAGGACCGCGGGCGCAGCAGGGTCCAGTCCATCCCGGAACCGACCAGCGATTCCTCGGTATCCCGCTGCCAACGGGTGATCAGGTCGTCCGCTCCCGGGTCCGTGACGGCCGCCGCCGAAAGCTTGACCACGTGCCGGACACCGGCCGATCGCGCGGCTCGGAGGAAGTCGGCGTCGTCCCGACCCCCCACCCGCGCGGTGACGAGAAAAACTCCGAGTACGCCCCGCAGGGCGTACTCCAGTGAACGCGGGTCGCCGTAGTCCCCCCGCACCACCTCCACCACCCCGGACACGGTGTCGACCCTGCGCGGCTCTCTCGCCAATACCCGAACCTCCGCTTCCGGTCCGAGGCGGGACATCACTTCCCGGCCAATCGTCCCGGTCGCACCCGTCACGAGAATCATGGTCTCTTTCCCCCGTCGAAGGTCTGCCCGGCCGCGCAAAGACTTGGCGCCACAGTTACCCGCTGTAAGATACGTACGGGACGGACGGTTTGCACCTGACTGCCGCCGCTCCGGAACATTTTGTGGAGGAGGGAGGCAAAGTGGCTGAGCAGGCCCGAGCCATCCGGACGCGCAGGGCGATCCTGTTCGCGGCGGCAAAGATCTTCGAGGAGCGCGGCTACCAGGCCGCCACGATCTCGGAGATCCTCACGACGGCCGGGGTCACCAAGGGTGCCCTGTACTTCCACTTCCAATCCAAGGACGACCTCGCGCAAGGGGTCCTCAGCGCGCAGGACCAGAACCTCGTTCTGCCCGAACGGCCGTCCAAGGTCCAGGAGATCGTGGACATCGTCATGCTGCACACCTACCGCCTGGAGACGGACGCCATGGTCCGGGCCGCGGTGCGGCTGACCATGGACCAGCAGGCACAGGGGCTCGACCGCAGCGGCCCGTTCCGCACCTGGGCCATGCCCGTCCTGGAGCGCCTCGAAAAGGCCCAGGGGCAGGGAGAACTGCTGCCCCACGTCGTGCCGGTCGAGACGGCCGACGTGATCGTCGGCTCCTACGCGGGCATCCAATCGATGTCCCAGGCGCTCACCGACTACCGGGATCTCGTGACCAGGGTCACCGCTCTCCTGCGCCACCTGCTCCCCAGCATCGTGGTGCCCTCCGTGCTGGCTTCCCTCCAGCTCGGTGAGACCCGCGCCACCGATGTTTACAGGGAGGCCACGGCGAACCTGCCCGAAGACGAGCGGATCGGGGTCCGCGGCTGAGTCCGACGTCGGCGTGCCGCACGCGCGCATCATGATCCTTTCTTCTCGCCCGGCGAAAATATACCGGACGCCCCGTTCCTTTCCCATGGGATCACCGAAGTCCGTCGGATTTACGCTGAGCACATGATCAGCTCAACCCTCCGTCTGGTTCCGGTGACCCCCGAGAACTTCGACGCCGTGTGCGCGGTGCGGATCCACCCGCACCAGGAGCACCTCGTCTCCCCCGTCGTGAAGTCGCTCGCCGAGGCCTACGCCCACGGCCCGACCGCCTGGCCCCGCGCCGTCGTGGACGGCGACGCGGTCGTCGGCTTCGTCATGGCCTTCCTCGACATCGTCTGGGACCCCGCCGCGGACCCCGAGGGCCGCCGCTCCGGCCTGTGGCGCCTGAACGTCTCCGCCGACCACCAGGGCAAGGGCTACGGCCGTTTCGCGGTCCGGGCGGTCCTCGACGAGCTGCGCCGGCGCGGCGATGCCCGCGCGTACGTCACCTTCCACCCGGGCGAGGGCAGCCCCGAGCCCTTCTACCTCGGGCTGGGCTTCCGGCTCACCGGCGAGCTGAGCGGCGAGCAGCGCGTGGCGGCCCTCGACCTCGGGTAGCCCCGCCGGGACCGACCCGTCAGGCCAGCACCACCGTCCGCGCCGACGCCGACGCCGGTGCCCCCGCCCCCGTCACCGTCCAGGCCGGGGAGACGCCCGCGCGGAACTCCTGCGGGCTGACCCCCCGGACCCGCTTGAAGGCCGTGGACAGCGCGAACGCGCTGCCGTAGCCGACCCGGCGGGCCACCGTCGCGACGGTGGCGTCCGGCTCGCGCAGCAGGTCGGCGGCGAGGGCGATCCGCCGGCCCGTCAGGTAGGCCACCGGCGGCTCGCCGACCAGCTCCGTGAAGCGCCGGGCGAGCGAGGCCCGCGACACCCCGGCCCGGCGGGCCAGTTCGGCCACCGTCCAACCGTGGCCCGGCCGCTCGTGCAGCAGCCTCAGCGCCGGCCCGACCACGGGATCGCCCTGCGCCCGGTACCAGGCCGGCGCGCCCGCCTCGGGATCCGCGAGCCAGGCCCGCAGCACCCCGATCAGCAACAGGTCGAGCAGCCGGTCCAACACGATCTCCTGGCCCGGCTCGTCCCGGCTCATCTCCGAGGCCAGCAGCGCGATCAGCGCCGCGTCCGCGTGCCCCGCCGGGCGGACCAGTACCGCCGGCAGCGCCCCCAGCAGGCGCCGTCCGACCTCGCCCGGCGCCTGGTAGGTCCCGCTCAGCACCACCGTCGAGCGGGGCCCGCGCACCGGATCGCCCCAGGTCCGCACGCCCAGCGTCAGGCTGTCGGTGAGGTCCTCGCCCGAGCCGGCGCTGCTGCACCGCTGGTCCGGGCCCACGGTCACCCGTACCGGACTGTCCGGGTCGTCGGCCAGCGTGTACGGCTCGGGTCCCCGTACGAGCGCCACGTCCCCCGGCCCCAACCGGACCGGCTCGCCCCCGTCGGGCAGCACCCAGGCCGCACCGCGCACCGCCGTCAGCACCGACAGCGGGGCCCGGTCCTCGATCCGTACGGACCACGGCGGGTTGAAGACGGCCTTGAGCAGGAAGGCGCCCCGGGCGTGGGGCCCTTCGAGCAGACCGGTCAGCGTGTCCATGCCCCCATCCTCCCCGCGCCCACCCCGCTCAGACGTCCCACACCCCGCTCGCCGCCACCTCCCGGGCGTAGTCGGCGAAGTCCCGCGGCGGGCGCCCCAGCACCTCCCGCACGCCGTGGACGAGGTGCGCGTTGCGACCGTCGGTGATCAGCGTGAACAGCTCGGCGAACTCCTCCGGCAGCCCGTTCTCCCGCAGCACCGCCCGGTACTCCTCGTCCGCGACGGGAACGTACGCGATCGCGCGCCCGGTCGCCTTCGACAGTTCGGCGGCCACGTCCGCGAAGCCCATCAGCCGCGGCCCGGACAGCTCGTACGTCCGGCCGACGTGCCGTTCGTCGGTGAGCGCGGCCACGACGACGTCGGCGATGTCGTCGGCGTCGACGAACGGCTCGACCGCGTCCCCCGTCGGCAGGGCGATCTCCCCGGCCAGCACGGGCTCCAGGAAGAAGGCCTCGTCGAAGTTCTGGTGGAACCAGGAGGCCCGGACCACCGTCCAGTCGGCGCCGGACGCCTTCAGCAGTTCCTCACCGCGCCGCGCGGCCTCCTCGCCCCGGCCCGACAGCAGTACGAGCCTGCGGGCCCCGGCGGCGACGGCCAGCGCGGCGAACTCTCCGATCCGCTCGGCGGCCCCGGGGAAGGCCAGGTCGGGGTGGTACGTCACGTACACCCGGCGCACGTCCCGCAGCGCCGGCCCCCAGGTCTCGGGGGCGTTCCAGTCGAAGGGCGGCTCGCCGGCGCGGGACCCGACCCGGACGGGCCGGCCGAGGCGCCGCAGCCGCTCGACGACGCGGCGCCCCGTCTTGCCGTTGCCGCCGATGACGAGCGTGAGCCCCCGCACGTCCGTCCCGTTCGCCTCGTCCATCCCCGTCGCCTCGTTCGACTCGTTCTTCCGGTTCTTCTCGTTCGTCGTCATGCGGACCAGTCAAGCCCGATCGCCCGACGCGCGACATCGGCGAGAAGCTCAACCGCATACGCGTGCGTCCACGCCCCCGAGAGCCCCCGAGAGCGCCGAGGCCACGACCGGGGTGCCCGATACCGGGATGCGCGCCCCCGCGGACCGGTATTAGGGTCGACCCCCGTGGAACCGCTCGACGACAAACAGATCCGCTCATCCTTCGTGAACTGCACCAAGGGCGAGGCGGCCCGGCTGCGGCTGCCCCTCGACTTCGCCGAACTGCCCTGGCAGGACCTCGACTTCCTGGGCTGGGTGGATCCCGGCGCGCCGCTGCGGGCCCACCTCGTGCTGCCCCGCCCCGACGGGCCCGTCGGGATCTCGCTGCGGGTGCCCGCCGTCGGCCGCACCAGCGCGTTGAAGTCCAGCCTGTGCCAGATCTGCCTGACCGGGCACGCCTCCTCCGGGGTCACCCTGCTCGCCGCCCCCCTGGCGGGAGCCCGGGGCCGCGAGGGCAACACGGTCGGCACGTACATCTGCGCCGATCTCGCCTGCTCCCTGTACGTCCGCGGGAAGCGGCAGCCGAAGCTGCGCACCACGCGTCACGAGGAGTCCCTCACCGTGGACGAGCGCCTCGCGCGGATGCGGGGGAACCTGGACGCCTTCGCCTCGAAGGTCACCGCCGCCGCCTGACCGCGGTCCCCGGGTCCGCAGTGATCTCGATCTCCCTGCGGACCCGTGTACGCCATCGGGGAGGGTCAAGGGCCGGCAATATGATCACATGACGGTATGACGAGGACTCTCTACCTGTTCTGCTCCGCCGCCCCGCCCGTCTTCGACGTGGCCCACGTGATCGAGGACGCCCAGTCGCGCGGCTGGGACGTCTGCGTGGGCCTGACCCCGACGGCGGCGCAGTGGATCGCGCAGAGCCTCGACGGGCTCGCCGCCCTGACCGGCAACCCGGTGCGCTGGCAGTACAAGCTCCCCGGGGAGCCCGACGTGTGGCCCGCCGCGGACGCGCTGCTGTTCGCCCCCGCCACCTTCAACACCATCAACGCCTGGGCGCTCGGCCTCACCGACCGCTTCACCGTCGGGGTGGCCGCCGAGGCCCTCGGCAAGGGCACCCCGGTCGTCGCGATGCCCTGTACGAACGCCGCGCTCGCCGCGCACCCCCAGTTCGAGCAGTCCCTGACGGTCCTGCGCGGCGCCGGCGCCGAAATGCTCTACGGCGAGGGCGGTTTCGTCCCCGGCCCGGCGGGCCCGGACGCCCCGCCGCACTTCCCGTGGCAGCTCGCGCTGGACGCGGTGGACCGTACGGTCGTCCCCCAGCCCTGATCCCGCTCCGCGGCGGCCCCCGCACGGGCCGCCCGCCTCCGCAGCCGCAGCCGCATCCGCGGAATCAGGCCGCGTACAGGTCGAACGTCGATCCGCGTCGGGGGCCGGCGACGACGTCGAGGGCCGGGTCCACGGTGAGCATCGCCTGGTGCAGCCGCTGGAGCTGGTTCGAGGGCTCGACCCCGAGTTCCCCGATCAGCCGGTGCCGCAGGCGCCGGTAGACGTCGAGGGCGCCGCCCTGTCGTCCCGACCGGTACAGGGCCACCATCAGCTGGGAGTGGAGCCCCTCGTGCTGCCGGTGGCGCGCGGTCAACTCGGTCAGTTCCGCCAGGAGTTCGCTGTGCCGGCCGAGCCGCAGGTCCACGTCGATGCGCCGCTCGACCGTGACCAGCCGGCTCTCCTCCAGCCGCATGACCTCGATCTCCAGGATCGGCCCCACGCGTACGTCGACCAGCGCGCGCCCCTGCCACAGCCCGAGCGCGTCCCGCAGCCGTCGCGCCGCGGTCTCGTCGTCCCCGTCCTCGAAGGCGCTCTGGCCCTGGGTCACGAGGGTCTCGTACCGGTTGACGTCGATGGACTCGGGCGGCACCTGGAGCAGGTATCCGCCGTGCCGGGTCGCCAACACCTCCTTCGCACCCTGCGGTCGGCCCGGCCCCATGGCCGTACCGAGCCTGCGGCGCAGTTGGAGGATGTACGTCTGGAGGGTGGTGTGCGCGCTGTGGGGCAGGTCGTGGCCCCAGATCTCCTCCATGAGGGTGGGTACGGGGATCACCCGCCCCGGGTGCAGTGCGAGCAGGGCCAGGATCTGCCGGGGCTTGCCCGCCGTGGGCACGATCGAGCGGCCGTTGATCTCGGCGCTCAACGGACCCAGAACCTGAATCTCCACGATGACCCTTCCGCCTTCCGTCGAGTCGCCTCGATTTCCGTTTCGTCCTGCGTGTCCCTACACCCCGCTGCCGAGGAACTCGTAGCACCGTTCCCCGCCCACCGCCCGCGCCTCGACGGCGCCGGTGCGGTACTCCCCTACACGCGCCTCGCCGACCAGGCTCGGCAGCAGCAGCCCCCACAGGGCGGCCACCTTCCGCTGCAACTCCCAGTACGTCAGCCCGGTCCCGGCCAGCACCTCGATACCGCAGACCGCGGCCGCCACCAGGGCCTCGGCGCTCTCCCAGCCACCGGCGCCGGCGCCCGGGCCGTCGTGCCCCCGCCCGTCGTCCTCACCGGAACCACCGACCGCGCCCACGCCGACCGCACCGACGCCACCGACCGCACCGACCGCACCGACGCCACCGATCCCGCCGGGCACCGCACGCCCGGCGTCGACCACGGGCAGTTCCCCGGTGTCCCGTGCCATCCGCAGCAGTCCGTACACCGCCGCCAGCCACGTCCCGTGGAAGTCCACGACCGCCGGCTGCTGCCCCGCGCACTCCTTGGTGATGCGGAAGCTCGCGGGGATCGCCGGATCCTCGTGCAGCGTGCGCGCCAACCAGTGCGTCATGTCGATCAGTGCCTGCAAGGGCGAGGCGCCGGCCTCGCGCAGCCCGCGCACCGCTTCGTGCAGCAACCCGCAGCCGCGCTGTTGCACGGCGTCCGCGAGCTCGTCCTTCGAGGCGAAGTGGAAGTACAGCGCCCCCTTGGTCACACCCGCCGCGCCCGCGATCTCGCCGAGCGTCGCATTGGCGTATCCGTTGCGGTGGAACATCTCGGCCCCCGCGAAGACCAGCCGCCTACGGGTTCGCTCCGACCTCTCCTGCACCGCTCCGTCTCCTTCCGCCCCCGCTCTCCCCACGCCCACACCGCGCGGGGTGGTCAGGCCCGCACGAGCCGTTCGGCCCTCACCGCTGCCACCGCGTCACCCGCGCCGACCCCGGCGCCGACCCCGGCACCGACGGGTACGCCCACCGCCGCGGCGGCCCCGGCCCCTTCCGGACCGGCCATCAATATCGAGCGCTGCAACCGGCGCAGCGCCCCGGACGGCTCCAGCCCCAGGTCACGGACGAGCGTGGCGCGCAGCCGCTGGTACACGTCCAGGGCCTCGCCGCGGCGGCCGGAGCGGTGCAGGGCGAGCATGAACTGTCCGTGCAGGTTCTCGTGGGTGCGGTACCGGCTGGCCAGGACGGTCAGTTCGGCGAGCAGCTCGCGGTGGCGCCCCAGTCGCAGGTCGGCCTCGATGCGCTGGTCGAGGGCGCACAGCCGGGTCTCCTCCAGCCGTCGCGTCTCCATGTCGAGCTGGACGCCGCCCTGGACGTCGGCGAACGCCGGCCCGGACCACAGCGCCAGCGCCTCGCGCAGCAACCGCGCGGCGTTCGGGTGGTCACCGGCGTCCATCGCCCGGTAACCCATGCCGGCCAGCCGGTCGAATTCGCGGACGTCACTGGTCCCGCCGCCACTGCTGAGCAGGTAGCCGCCCGGCAGCGTGACCAGCACGTCCTTGGCCGTGCGCACCCGGCCGTTGCCCTCGTTGCCTTCCAGGGCCGTCGCGATGAGCGCGCGGAGTTGGAGCACGTACGTCTGAAGCGTCGTACGGGCACTGCGCGGCGGTAATCCGCCCCACAGCTCCTCGATCAGCGCCGAGACCGGCACGACCTGGTCGGCATGGAGGGCCAACAGGGCCAGGACCTGCCGGGGCTTGGGGGCGGTCGGCGTGATGGAGATCCCGTTCTCCCGCACGGCCAGTGCGCCCAGTACATCGATGTCCACGTCGTACTCCCCTGTGTCCTTGGATGAGTCGCAAGAGTCAGTAGAAAACAGGCCCCACGGTTTGTCAATATCAAACCGTCCGCGCTGTTTTGTAGCCAGTGAGACTCTACTTCCGCTCAAGAACACTGACTGACCAGCCCATACGTTTCAGATCGGGCGCTTTGACCGCAGCACTGACACCCTGGACCACCCCTCGATGAGGGCCTCAGGGGGCTCTACGCAGGGCAGATCAAACCAATCGGTCTGTTTTCTGGTGCCCGTCCGATGCGATCCTCGGCAGCAACAGGGCCCAGATGCGGGCGAGGGTGTCGGGCGCGGCCCAGTCGGGTTCGGCGACCCCCAACACCTCCAACCCCACGGTCGAGGCCAGGACCACCCTGGCCGCGTCCTGCGGGGAGACTCCGTCGGCGAGCCGGCCCGCCCGGTGCGCCGCGACGAGCGACTCGCCCACCCACCGACCCCACTGGCGCCGCAGTGCGACGCGGCTCCGGTAGGACGCGTCCACGGACAGCGCGAAGCCGGCCCGCACGACCACGTCGCGAGTGAGGAGGTCCATCAGCGCGTACGTCGACTCGACGAGCGCCTCCAGCGGGTCGTCGACGTCACGGGCCCCGGTGAGGCGGCGCAACGCGTCCGCCGCCCGGTGTTCCACGGCCGTGGCGAGCGCGGTCTTGTTCTCGAAGTGGAAGTGGAGCGCGCCGGGGGTCAGCCCGGCCCGTCGGCTGATCGCGGCGACCGAGGCCGCGACGTAGCCCTCCTCGAAGAACACCTCCGCGGCGGCGCGCACGAGGGCTTCCCGCGTGCGCGCGGCACGCTCCTGCTTGACCATGGGGGGCTCTCCACACCGCGCCGACCGCGTCCGCCGGTTCCCGGGCAGGGACGCGGAATCCTCGCGGTCACAGTCGGCGCCCCCGCCGGAGCGTGACCGGACTCCCACCGGAGCCCCCTGCTCCGCTCCCCCGGGCGGGGGGGGGGGGGGGGGGGGGGGGGGCCGCCGCCCCCCCCCCCCCCCCCCCCCCCCCCCCCCCCCCCCCCCCCGGCCCCCGGCGGGGCTCCGCGCGGGGGGGGGCTGAGGGTTGGCTGCGGGG
>NZ_JBVJMA010000033.1:0-9965 GCF_055584445.1 Streptomyces sp. NPDC103540 | reverse complement strand
GGCCCCCCCGCGCCCCCCCCCCGGGCGGGGCCCCGCCCCCCCCCGGGCCCCCCCGCCCCCCCCCCCCGGGGGGGCGCGGGGGGGCCGCCCCCCCCCCCGCCCCCCGCTCCCCGCCGGCCACCCCGGCCACCCCGGCCGCCCGCCGCCGCGAGGCGGCGACCGCGAGCCCCCAGGAGCCGAGGGCCACCGGCGCGAAGCCGAACGCGACCGGGTTCACGTACGCGGGCAGGGAATCGCCGACGTAACCGCCGCCGTCCGCCGTCTCGCAGACGAAGCGCAGGGGCACGTACGTCACGGTGTAGTCGACGAAGGTCTCGGCCCGCGCCTCCCGGCCGGGTATTCGGCAGGGCGCCGGCGGCGAGGAGCCGGCGCCGCCGTCCTCCGTCTCCAGGACCGCCCCCGCCAAGTGGAGCAGTCCCCACGCGTAGCAGCCGGCCGCGCAGGCTCCGAACAGGGCGGCGAGGGCGCGCGGCCAGGTCCCGCGTCCGCCGCCGCGGGACGCGGCCCGGGCGAACCCGGTGAACGCGGAGCCGAGCAGGAAGCAGGTGCCGACAAGCGCGGCCGGGACGAGGAGCAACAACAGCGGCACCATCAGCGCGCGGCCCGCCCCTCGCCCCGCGCGGCGCGCCGGGGCACCACACCCTCCCGCTCCGCCTCCGAAACGACGTCGATTACCGCGAACGTGTCCATGCGGGCATGCATACACGTCGACCGCCCGGCCCCGCACCTTCCTCACGCGCCGCCGGGACGACGCCGGCTCCCACCACCGCCGGCCTCACCGGCGTTAACGGCGTTAACGGCGTTAACGCCCCCACCCGTTGACGGCGTTAACGCCGTTAACGCCCAGCCCCCACCCCAACCCACCAAAAAGAAACACCGCACAACCCCCCACACACCACCAAAACCCCACTCCACTCCGCCCTTAAAAGTACTTGTCGACTGGTTTTCTTTCTCGGGGTCGCACTACATTGACCCGTACCAGCGACCCCAACAGGCATCAGGAGAAACCCACGTGGCGAGGGTCAGGCAGGAACGGGCGGAGAACACCCGACAGGCGATCCTGGAGGGCGCGGCCATCGCCTTCGACCGCTCCGGCTTCGGCGGCACGAGCCTCAGCGACGTGGTCAAGCACGCCGGGGTCACCAAGGGCGCCCTCTACTTCCACTTCCCGTCCAAGGAAGCCCTCGCCCGCACCCTGATCGACGAACAGTTCCAGGTCTCCAAGGACGTCCCCGCCATCGAGGAACCGGGCCTTCAAACGGTCATCGACCTCACCCACCAGATGGCGTTCGGGCTGCGCACCAACGTCCGCGTCCGCGCCGGCATCCGCCTGGTGATCGAGTTCGGGTCGTTCACGCACCCGGACCCGTCCCCGTACAACGCCTGGATCGAGACCAGCCGCGGCTGTCTGGCGCCGGCGAAGGAACGCGGAGACCTCTTCCCGTCGGTCGACGTGAACGACCTCTCCACCTTCCTCGTCGGCTCCTTCACCGGCATCCAGGTGACCTCGCACGTGCGCACCGGCCGAGAGGACCTGCACACCCGGGTCGTCGACCTCTGGAACTACCTCCTTCCGGGCATCGTCCCCGGACCGCGCATCCCCCTCTTCGACCCGGCCGGCTCGCCCGCCTGCCGCGCCGAGCTCGGTCTCGACCTCCTCGACCTCGACCTCGACCCCGGTGTCGGTCCGGCCCCCGCGCCCACCGTCCCGGCGCTTCCCGTCGGCTGACGACGCGTCCAGGGCGGCCTCGCACACGCCGTGGTGAACCACGGGGGTGCTCGCTACGGCGTGTGCGAGGCCGCCCTGTCGCGTTTCCCGACACCCACGACCCACTTCGTTAGCAAAACTCAAGCGTGGCGCTCACACGCACCCCAGAACGTTAGTAAAGTCCCTCTCATGACTTCGCCCTCGTCCCAGAGCGACCGAGAGAAGGTCGTCTCCAAGCTCCCCCCGTGGCTCCGCCAGGAGTTGAAGATCCGCACCGCCCAACTGCGGGTCGACATCCAGGACGCCGTCCACCAGGGCATCGCCCACTGGAGCGCCCTCGCCTCCGCGCCCTCCCCCGTCGACACCTCCGGCGCCGAGTCGTTCTCGACGTGGCTGCCCGCCGGTCAGTGGGATTCCTTCCGTACGGACGCCAAGGACCGCGGCGTCTCCCTCATCCAGGGTCTCGCCCAGGCGGTGCGCCTCTGGCTGGAGATGAACCCGGCCCCCACCGTGCGGCGACCGGCCGTCGTCCGCCGCATCGTCGTGTGCAACCAGAAGGGCGGAGTCGGCAAGACCGCCATCACCGCGGGCACCGCCGAGGCCCTCGCCGAGGACCCCTCGACCCTCCACCCGGTGCGCGTCGCCCGCCAACTGGCCCGCCTCGCCCCGACCGAGGGCGACGCCCCGCACCACCCGGAGCACACCACTCCCCTGGACCTCGAAGACCTGCCGGGCCTGGGCATGCGCGTCCTGCTCGTCGACTTCGACCCGCAGGGCCACCTCACCAAGCAGCTCGGCGGCCAGCCCCTGCCCATCGGCGGCGACAGCCTCACCTGCCACATGGCCGGCGAGGCCAAGGGCCCCCTCTCCGACCTGATCGTCCAGGTCCCGGACGAGCGCTTCGGCGACCGCCTCCACATCCTGCCCGCCTGCACGGACGCCTTCCTCCTGGACGTCCGCCTCTCCACCGTCCGCGCCCGCGAGGCCGCCCTCGAACGCGCCCTCGCCCCGGTCGAGTCCGACTACGACGTCATCCTCATCGACTGCCCGCCCAGCCTCGGCCTCAGCATGGACGCCGCCATCTACTACGGCCGCCGCCGCGACGCCGAACAGCCCGGCGCCTCCGGGGCCCTGATCGTCGTACAGGCCGAGGACTCCTCCGCCGACGCCTACGACCTGCTCACCTCCCAGATCAACGATCTGCGCGACGACCTCAGCCTGGACATCGACTACCTCGGCCTCGTCGTGAACCTCTACGACGGCCGCCGCGGCTACATCGCGACCTCCTCCCTCCAGGCCTGGATGGACATAAAGGATCCGCGGGTCGTGGCGATCGTCCCGGACCTCAAGGAACAGCGCGAAGCCGTACGCGTGAAGCAGCCGCTGTTCGTCTACGCCCCCAAGGGCGACCAAGCCGTCGCACTGCGCGCCCTCGCCCGGGAGATCTCATGAGCAAGGCCGACAAGCTCGGAGTCTCGGCGTCCTTCGCCCGCGCGCAGCCCGTGGGCGTCAGCCCCCGCCGCGCGGCGATCGCCGAGGCCACCGGCGCCCCCACCTCCGGGGTCGTCCCGCCGTCCGAGGTGCCCATCGAGGCCCTCGCCCACAACCCGTTCAACCTCCGCGAGGACCTCACGGAGATCGACGAACTGGCCCAGTCCCTCATCTCCCGCGGCCAGCTCCAGCCGCTCGCCGTCGCCACGCGCATGGCCTTCATGGAGGCCCACCCCGGACAGACCGACGGCCTCGGCCGTGCCCCGTACGTGGTCATCGACGGCAACCGCCGGCTGGCGGCGGCACAGCTCGCGGGCCTGAAGACCATCCAGATCCACGTGAACGACGCCCTCTCCGCGTCGGCCGCCGACATCCTCGAATCGGCCCTCATCGCCAACGTCCACCGGGTCGACGTGGCCCCCATGGACCAGGCGCGCGCCCTCCAGGAGCTCGTCGAGGTGCACGGCTCCCAGGCCCAGGTGGCCAAGCGGCTCGGCAAGACCGCCGCCTGGGTCTCCCAGCGCCTGACGCTCCTCAACCTCACCCCGAGCCTCCAGGAGAAGGTGGAGACCGGCGAGCTCAAGGTGGAGCCGGCCCGGCGCATCGGCCGCCTTCCCCAGGAGGAGCAGGCGACGGCGGCGGCCGAGAGCCTCAACGCGGTCAATCCCCCGCGCCAGCGCACCCGCCCGACGCCGCCGACCGTTAACGGCGTTAACGCCGTTAACGCCCCGACCGCCCCGGCGACCCCTCCCTCCCCTCCCCTTCCTCCCGCTCCCCGCATCACGATCGCCACCGACTCCCCGCAGACCATCGCGGACGCCCTCACCGCCCACCTCACGCCGGACGACCTGAAGGCCGTCACCGAGCTCCTGATCACCCGCATCTGAGGCCACACCCACGCCGGGGGCGCTGACGGCACCACGCCGTCGACGCCCCCACGTGCGTTTCATGTGCGTTCAAACGTGCGGTTCGCATAGGCTGCACCCGGAGGTACCCATGAGCGACAAGAACGAACAGACCACCCTCTTCGCAGCGGTCGACGCCCTGCTCGAAGAGGCGGCCGCGCAGGACGGGCTGCCGCACCCGGACGAGCGCAAGCGCCTGCGCGAGGCCGCCGGCCTCAGCCAGGACCAGATCGCCAAGGCCCTCTCGGTCCGCCGCGAAACGGTCACCTCCTGGGAAACGGGCCGCACGGCCCCCCGCCCCCCGAAGCGCGCCGCGTACGCCCGCCTCCTGGAAGGCCTCGCCGCCCTCCACCCCACCGACGCTGTTAACGGCGTTAACGCCGCGCCCCCCACCGACACACCGGCACCCCCCACACCCCCCTCCGGCGTTAACGCCGTTAACGCCGGACTCCCCACCCCCACCGACCCGCCTCCTTCCCCCCACCCCGTTAACGCCGTTAACGCCGGACCTCCCACCGACACACCCCCACCCCCCGCACCCCCCTCCACCGTTAACGGCGTTAACGCCGTTAACGCCGCCGACCCCGAAGTCGCCCCCTCCCCCCGACACCCCGAGCCGGCACCCCAGAAGCCCCAGCCCCAGCCTCAAGCCCACCCCCGCCCCCGGCCGACGCCCCCCACCCCCTTCGCGGGCAACGGCCCCCTGGCCGTCCTCGACGGCACCGGCCAGGCCCACGCCGCCGGCGGCCTCGTCCTCGCCCACCCCACCGCGGACCTCCCCGCACTCATCACCTGGGCCCTCGGCCCCGACGCGGACCTCCGCGCCCCCCGGCTCCACCGCAACGGCAAGGACGGCGACCCCCTGCTCGTCCTCACCGCCCCCGCCGCCGAAGCCCTCGGCCTGCCCCTCACGCTCGAAGACCGCCGCGCCCTCCGCCTGCCCGACAACCACGCGGTGGTCCGGCAGCTCACCAAGGCCAAGTGGCAGCTGACCCGCCGCGGCTTCGGCCCCTGGGCCCGCGTCTACCGTCCGGCCACCGCCGCCACCGGCCGCCAGTGCGTCCAACTCGCCGTACTCCCCTGGGGCGCGCTCGACCCCCGCGCCTGGGGCGAGGACACCGCCGAACTCCCGGCCCCCGAACTCGCCGACGTCCTCACGACGTACGCCACCCGCGTCCTGACCCCCCGAGGCTCCACCGCCGTCACCGGCCTCGAACTCATGACGGCGCTCCGCCCGCCCACCCGCGCCGCCCGCAACCCCCTCACGAACGCCTGGGAATCCGCCCCCGTCGCCGGCTCCCTCACCCGTCCCGTCGACCCCGCTCCCCCGGAGGCCCCCGACGAGCACCCGGTGGTCGCGGCCCTGTACCCGCGCGCCCACCAGCGCACCCCGGACCAGGTCCTCGACGAGGAGGCCTACGACTGGATCCGCGACCCCGAACTCCTCACTGACGCCGAGTGCGCCCGCACCCACGCCGTCGGCATCGACGTGAACATGGCCTTCGCCGCGGCCGCCAACCGCCTCCCGGTGGGCCTGGGCCCGGCCGTCCACACCGACCGCCCCCGCTTCGACCCGAAGACCCCCGGCTGCTGGCTCGCGGACCTCTCGGCCGTCCCCCACGACCCGCGCCTGCCCAGCCCCTTCACCCCGCACGGCAAGCCCCCCACCGGACCCGCCTGGTACGCCACCCCGACCCTCGCCTACGCCCTGGAGCTCGGCCACGACGTCCGCCCCACCGAGGCGTGGATCCGCCCGGACAACGGCCCGTACCTCGACGCCTGGTACACCCGCCTGCGCGACGCCTACATCGCGACGATGGCCGACCTCGGCGTCACCACCTCGCTCACCGAAGCCGAGTTCCTGGACGCGATGACCACCCACAAGTCACAGGACGACCCCGCCCCCGTAGCCGTGCTGTCCGCCATCAAGTCGACGGTCAAGGGCGGCATCGGCAAGCTCCGCGAACGCCCCCAGGGCGCCGGCTACCGTCCCGGCGAGGCCTGGCCCGCCCTCGAACGCCCCACCTGGCGCCCCGACATCCGCGCCGCCGTCATCTCCACGGCCCGCGTCAACATGCACCGCAAGATGCGCAAGCTGGCCGAGGCCGCCGACCTCCACCCCATCGCGGTCCTGTCGGACTGCGCCGTCTACCTCTCCGACGGACCCGGCCCCCTCGACTTCCTCCCCCACACCCCCGAGGGCAAGCCCCTGCCCGGCGGCTTCCGCCTGGGCGTCAGCCCCGGCATGGTCAAGCACGAGGGCACCCAACCGCTCCTGTGGGCCGTGGGACTCCTCGACGAACACATCAACCCGGCCCGCCACATCAAGGGCCACGACGCAGCCGCAGACGGCGAGTAAACCGTGTCCGACATCTCAGACGGTCTCAGCAGAGCCGACGAGCAGCACTTCACCCGCCCGATCCCGAAGTCGGCGGGCGCCCAGATGCGCTTCCTCGTCAAACAGCTCAAGTCCACCAAGGAGGCCGCCACCCTCCTCGGCATCTCCCAGCGCACCGTCGAACGCTACGTGCGCAACCAGATCAAACAACCGAAGCCGGCGCTCGCCGCCCGCCTCGAAACCGAGGTACGCCGCCGCTGGCAGCCCCTGGTCCGCAAGCGCGCCCGCGACCAGGCCGCCCGCACCACCGGCGTCGTCATCGAGACCCGCGCCCGATTCGGCTTCACCGCCGCCCCCGGCACCACCGACGACGGCCGCATGCGCCGCATCACCCAGCACCTTCCCCCGGAGTACGCGGGCCGCCTCTTCACCGCCCAGGAGGCCGGCGCCACCGAGGCCCAGCTCCGCCACATCGCGGCCGAGGCCCTCCAGGAGATCTACTTCAAGGACAACGGGGCACGGGCGACGACCCTCCTCGTCGAGTTCACGGACATCGACTACGTCGACTTCGCCTTCTAGCCCCCAACAGCCCCTCCAAGCCCCTGAAACCGAAGGCCCCGGGTGGATCCATCCACCCGGGGCCTTCCACGCTCCTGGACCCCCTCAGGGGCCTCCACGGGGCCGTTGTCACCCCACCGCGTGCAACGTCCTCCGCCGCTTCGACTCCGCGGCCTTCTTCGCCGCGGCCTGCGCCGCCCGCTTCTTCCGCTGCTCCGCCAACTGGTCCTGGTACTCCGCCACCGCCTGGTGGTAACTGGCGACGTAACCCCGCGCGTCCAGACGCTCCTCGGCGGGCATCCCGTTCACCGCGGCGACGGCGTCCTCGAAGGAGTTGTAGCCGGCCAGCATCGGGTTGATCTGGTAGACGCCGTTGCGGACCTTGCGCACCAGCTTCGCGAGCTCCAGGCTGCGCAGCGCCGCGTTCACGCTCGGCCGGCTCAGCTCCAGCATCCCCCCGATGGTGGCCTGGTCGATCAGGATCCGACCCCCGGGCTCACTCAGCGAGCGCAGCTTCAGCAACACACGGTACGCCGCGGGCGGAAGGTCCAGGTCGGAGAGAAGCCCGTCGGCGTTGACCGCAGCGAATCGCAAGGTGCTCACTGAGGTGTCCCTTCTTCCTTGCGCTGTGCCCGGCTCAGCCGGCGCGCAGCGCGCTCTCTGGACCGTTCGGCCCGCAGTTCCTCGATTGCCTGCCGCATGTGGTCCAGCGACGGGAAGCGCACCAGATCAGGCAGGCTCGTATCGCCACGGATCTGCGAGATGGTGCTGTGCTGCTCCACCTTCACGAACTCACCCGCCGTCTCCGTCCCCGGGATGAACTCGGCCACCCGGTAACTGTAGGGCGGGTTGAACTGGTACACACCCCGCCGCACCTTGAAGACGATCCCATGAGACATGACGGTGTGCAGTGCCTCCGACGTCTTCGTCCGACTGACGTCCAGGATCGTAGCCATCTCCTCCTGAGTAAGTGGAATCCGCCCCCCCGCGCGCTGGCACGCGATCAGCAGCAGGATCAGCCTCAACGGCAATGCTTCCCTGAAGTACTGGGCGATCACCAGAAAAAACTCGAGGCTGTCCATGGAAAAGGCATTGGGCTGACTCTGCGTCCCGTAGAACTCGAGCGGCTTGCGCTCGCCGTCCAGCGTCAGCTTCCGGCTCGGATACCTCTTCGCCAGGCTGTCCAGGTCCTTGACCGGAGCCAGTGGCTGACTCCATGCCGAGATCGCGTCATCAACGGGGAGATCAGGACGCGGCGCGCGCGACGGACTCGGCCGACGGCGCTGTGGCTCTGATGACACGAGGATGCTCTCCACTTCGTTGATCTGCAGAGAGAGTATGTCAACAAGGGTGACACTAATGTCACGCTCGTTGACGTTCGGCGTGTCTTATGTCCCCCCAGCAGGGACACATCTCGGCCACGCCCCCTCGCCGGCACCCCTCCCCGGCCCCCACCCAACCCGTCCCCTCCCTCCAGCAGTTCGGGGACGTATCTCCGGAAGAACGTCAGTCTCCCCGACGTTTTAGCCCAAAAACCGTCAGCCTCACTGACGTTTTGCAGCCGTTCTGTCCCCCCACCAGGGACACATCCATCGAGTTATGTCCCTCCTGAGGGGACATAACTTTCCCCCCGCACCCCGCCTGACCTGCGACGATCCATCTCCGTACCTTCTATAGGCCGTCTCCTGCCGCGCTGCGCGCACTGAACCTCGTCTCAACGCTCAACGCCACCGCACTTTCTGACACCCCGAAGCACCGGCCGGCCGAAGGGAGGCTCTCGGACACCCTGTCCATAACCTCGCGGAATCTGACTGATTCCCGTCTCTATCTCACCACCACTTTGAATCAGCCCCTCCACCGGCATTAACGCCGTTAACGCCCACTTCCCAACCTCCAACAACACTCCAAGAAACCTCCAGCCACACCCCAACCTGCACACTTCAAAACCCCACCCAGCTCTACGCCTCCCGACCAGCGCCCCACTGGAGCGGCACCCAATCGTTGAACCGGAACCAAAAACAACAGCCCCTCACCCACCTGAACCACCACCAGGCCCACGCCCTCGAACCCACCAACCGCCCGAAGTCAAAACTTCCCCAAGAAGCCAGAGACCCCCACCCACAAGCCACTTCAACCCGCGGAACCCCTGCCCGGCGCCCCAGAAACCAGGTCTGCACCAAACGCAGCCAGACAAGCCCCCAAGCTCCAGCTGTGCCCCCAGCTGCGCTACGCAGGGCTCAGCACCCCCTAGCCCGAAACGAAGTCGGTCCGCGAAGCGGTCCTGCGCCGAACCCAGCGAAGCAGGGTCTCTGCTAAGGCCTCGGCGAAGCGAAGGCCCAACCCGCTGGAAGGGCCGGCCTTGGGCTGCGAAGCAGCCCTCCGCCGAGCGCAGCGAGGCAGTGCCCCTGCCAAGGCCGCAGCGAAGCGGAGGCCCAACCGCCCCGAAGGGGCAGCTTTGGGGCGCGAAGCGGCCCTCCGCCGAGCGCAGCGAGGCGGGGTCCCTGCCAAGGCCGGAGCGAAGCGGAGGCCCAACCGGCCCCGAGGGCCGGTTTTGGGCCGCGAAGCGGCCCTCCGCCGAGCGCAGCGAGGGGGAGTCCCTACCTAGGCCCGAGCGAAGCGGAGGGCCAACCGGCCCGAAGGGCCGGCCTCGGGCCGCGAAGCGGCCCTCCGCCGAGCGCAGCGAGGCAGTGCCCCTGCCAAGACCGCAGCGAAGCGGAGGGCCCACCGGCCCGAAGGGCCGGCCTCGGACCGCGAAGCGGCCCTCCGCCGAGCGCAGCGAGGCAGTGCCCCTGCCAAGACCGCAGCGAAGCGGAGGCCCCACCGGCCCGAAGGGCCGGCCTCGGACCGCGAAGCGGTCCTCCCCCGAGCGCAGCGAGGGGGGTCTCTGCCTAGGCCTCAGCGAAGCGGAGGCCCAACCGCCCCCCACCGGGCGCGTTTGGCCGCGCAGCGCCCCACCCCCCCCCCC
>NZ_JBVJMA010000032.1:0-37848 GCF_055584445.1 Streptomyces sp. NPDC103540 | reverse complement strand
CAAGTGGGGCCTGGACTACATGAACGAGCGCTACGGCAGCCCCGTGGGCGCCTGGAACTTCTGGCAGGCCAACCACTGGTACTAGGCCGCCCCGGGCGACAGCCCCCAGCCACACGCGAAAGACGCCCGACCGGGACACCCCGGCCGGGCGTCTTTCGTGTACCCGGGAGCGCTTCGCCGGTCAGGGGCGGTCCAGGCCCCAGGTCTGGAGGGAGTAGGGCCGGCCCTTCTCCTCGCCCTCGATCAGGGGCACGTCGAGAAGCCGGAAACCGGTGCGGGTGGCCACGCTCACGCTGGCGGCGTTCTCCGCCTCCAGCTCCAGGATCACCCGGTCCACGCCCAGCCGCTCGAAGGCGTACGCGGCCATCAGCCGCACCGCGCCGGCGGCCAACCCCTTGCCGCGGTGGGCGGGGCCGAGCGCGTAGCCGAGCTCGGTGCCCTCGGGAGCGCGCTTCAGCATCATCTCGCCGAGCGGGGCTCCGCCGTCGACGGTGATCGCGAGGAGGATGGCGGTGCCCTCCGCGCGCAGTCGCCGGGCCCGGTCGAGGCGGGTGTGCGCGGCCTCGGCGTCGAAGGGGGAGACGATCGGCGTCCAGTACGCGATGTCGGGGTGGTCGAAGAGTCCGGGCATCGCGGCCACGTCCGACTCCGTCCAGTCGCGCAGGACCACGCCCTCCCCGGTCAGCTCGATGCGGTCGGGAAAGGGGAGTACGGCGCTGCTCATGGTGGGGCCTCCGTGGCCGGTAGGGGAGGAGGCAGGATATGCGGGTCCCGGGCCCCGGGGCACGGCAATATCACCGGGCCCGCCCGTCCCGCGCGGGCAGCCGGGCGCACCGGCGTCCGGGACTCCGGCGGGGGTCCTCGGTCGCTCCGCGGGACGTCCCCTACGCTCGGGCACGGAAGACGGCACGCGGTGCCGTACGCGACCTGGAGCGGGAGGCGACGGTGGCCGGAAACGGCGTGCGGTGGGTCGCGGGCGTCATGATCGCGGCCTGCGCGGTGCTCGTCGGCCCCAGCGCACCGGACGGCGGTCTCGTGGCCCTGCCCCTGCCGGCCGACGCCGTCGAGGAGGTCGTGCCGAACCGGGTCATGACGTGGAACATCTGCAACCCCTGCGGCGGAGGCGGGCACGACCTCGGCAGGGCCATGGAGATCGCCACGTACGCGCCCCAGGTCGTCGCGCTCCAGGAGGCGTGCGTACGGGACGTCGAGCGGATCCGGGACCACCTGGAGGGCCTCTACGGGCTCGTCTACCACGTCGAGTACGGGATGGTGCTGCGCAAGCGCAACCGGTGCGGGGGACTTCCGTGGAGCCCGGGGGAGTACGGCCAGGCGATCCTCTCCGCGGCGCCGATGAGCGACCGCGTGAACGTGGAGTACCCCGACGGCGGGTCCGAGGACCGCGGGTACATGGCGGTCACCACCACCGTCGCCGGCCGCTCGGTCCGCGTCTTCAACACCCACCTCGCCGAACGCCGGCAGGGGGAGGTCCGGGCCGGGCAGGTCGGCGTCCTGGCCGCCGAGGTCGCCCGCCACGAGCGGGCGATCGTCCTCGGCGACTTCAACGCCCGGCCGGACGCACCCGAGCTCGCGCCCCTGTGGCCCCTCGTCACGGCTGCCGCCCCCGGCTGCCGCCCCGCGCCCACCGAGGCCTGCGAGCCGACCACCGACTGGCGCCTGCGGTTCGACTACGTCTTCCTGCGCGGCATCGCCCCGAGCGGGGACCGGGTGCGCCCGAGCCCGTACTCGGACCACCACATGGTCTACGCCGACCTGGCCGGAAGGCCGGGTGAGCAGGACGGTCGGGTGAGGGAGACGGTCGGGTGAGCGGGACGGTCGGGTGAGGAGGGGGACGCCCGGCACCCCCGAGTACCGGGCGCCGGGCCCTGAGCATCGCGACGCGGGCGCGTCGGGCGGGCGGATCAGCCGGCGGCGAGCAGGGTGAGGGTGTCGATCACGCGGTTCGAGAAGCCCCACTCGTTGTCGTACCAGGCGACGACCTTGATGTGCCGGCCCTCGACGCGGGTCAGCTCCGAGTCGAAGATCGACGACGCGGGGTTGCCCGTGATGTCCGAGGACACGAGCGGGTCGTCGGAGTACTCCAGCACGCCGGCCAGCGGTCCGGCGGCGGCGGTGCGGTAGGCCTCCAGGACCTCCTCGCGGGTCACGTCGCGCGCGACGGTGGTGTTGAGCTCGACGATCGAGCCCACCGGGACGGGCACGCGGATCGAGTCGCCCGACAGCTTGCCGTCCAGACCCGGCAGGACCAGGCCGATCGCCTTGGCGGCGCCCGTCGAGGTCGGCACGATGTTGACGCCGGCGGCGCGGGCGCGGCGGGGGTCGCGGTGCGGGCCGTCCTGCAGGTTCTGCTCCTGCGTGTAGGCGTGCACGGTGGTCATGAAGCCGTGCTCGATCCCGGCGAGGTCGTCGAGTACGGCGGCCAGCGGGGCGAGCGCGTTGGTCGTGCACGAGGCGTTCGAGACGATCGTGTGCAGGGCCGGGTCGTAGGCGTCGGTGTTGACCCCGTAGGCCAGCGTGACGTCGGCGCCGTCGGACGGCGCGCTGACGAGCACCTTGCGGGCGCCGGCCTTGAGGTGACCGCGGGCGGCCTCGGCGGAGGTGAACCGACCGGTGGCCTCCAGCACGATGTCGACGCCGAGCTCGGCCCACGGCAGCTGCTCCGGCTCGCGCTCCGCGAGGACCGTGATGCGCCGGCCGTCGACGACGAGGACGTTGCCCTCGACCGTCACCGGGCGACCGAGTCGACCGGCGGTGGTGTCGTAGGCGAGCAGCCGCGCCAGGGTGGCGGGCTCGGTGAGGTCGTTGACGGCGACGACCTGGAGGTCGCTGTCGCGCTCCAGCAGCGCGCGCAGCACGTTGCGTCCGATGCGGCCGAATCCGTTGATGGCGATGCGAGTCATGAGCGATGTCCCTTTCGTTCGCCATCAGGTTCGCGCCCGCGGACGGCCCGTGACAGCGGCGAGATCGCCATGGTTCGTAAGGATCTCGCCAGGACGGCCGGGGGCGGTCTACTCGCCCCGCGTGAAGGTCCGCCGGTACTCGGTCGGGGTGGTCCCCAGGATGCGGTGGAAGTGCAGCCTGAGGTTGGCGCCGGTGCCCAGGCCCACGTCGGCGGCGATCTGCTCGACGCTGCGCTCCGAGCGTTCCAGCAGCTCGCGGGCCAGGTCGATCCGCGCCCGCATGACCCACTGCATCGGCGTGTACCCGGTGTCGTCGACGAAGCGACGCGAGAACGTGCGCGGCGAGACCCCCGCGTGCCCGGCGAGCGCGTCGAGGGTGAGGGGCTCCCCGAGCCGGTGCAGCGCCCACTCGCGGGTGGCGGCGAACCGTTCGCCGAGCGGATCGGGCACGCTGCGCGGCACGTACTGCGCCTGCCCGCCGCTGCGGTAGGGGGCGGCGACCAGGCGCCGCGCCGCGTGGTTCGAGGCCGCGACGCCGAGGTCGCCGCGCAGGATGTGCAGGCACAGGTCGATGCCGGAGGCGGCGCCGGCCGAGGTCAGCAGGCTCCCCTCGTCGACGAACAGGACGTTCTCGTCGAGCCGGACGAGCGGGTGCTTCGCCGCCAGCGCCCGCGCGTAGTGCCAGTGCGTCGTGGCGCGCCTGCCGTCGAGCAGTCCGGTGGCGGCGAGCGCGAACGCGCCGGTGGAGATGGCGGCGAGCCGTGCGCCGCGCGCGTGCGCGGCGACCAGTGCGTCGAGGACGGGCCGCGGCGGATCGTCGCGGTCCGGAAGGCGGTAGCCGGGGACGAAGACGATGTCGGCCCACGCGAGCGCCTCCAGACCGTGGGTGACGTGGTACGACAGCCCGTCCCCGCCGGTGACGAGTCCGGGCGCCGCGCCGCACACCCGGACCTCGTAGGGCATGCTCGCGCGGGTCGTGAACACCTGGGCGGGGATGCCGACGTCGAGGGGCTTGGCGCCCTCCAGGACGAGGACGGCGACACGGTGGAGGCGGGAGGGGGGCGGCACGGCGACAAGGGTATGCGGCCGTCGGCGGGCAGTTCCCGGCCGCCCGGGCCGGCCGCCCCGGCCGCGCACCCACCGGGTCGGAGCGGGTGCGCCTCCTGCCCGGGGCGCCGGCCCCTCGGCCACGGTCGCCGCGCCGTGTGACGTACGGTCAGGGCGGCCGATCCGGCGGCCTTTCGGCCGTGTACGCGCCGACTATCCTCGCGGTATGAAGATCATTCCGGTTCTCGGCGTCGGGGCGGCGTTCGGAGCCGTCACCTCGCTCGTCAACGCCCTCTCCTCCCCGTTCTCCTCGCTCGGAGCGCCCCTCGTGGGCACCGTCCCGGGGGGCGCGGCCAAGGTGCTCAGCCTGTTGCTGGACGCGGGCTGGACGTGGGCCGCGCTCGCGGTGGCGGTGGGCGTGACGGCCCGGACGTGGGGCAGGGGCGCCGCGGCGGGCGCACTGGGGCTGATGGCGGCCACGGCGGCGTACTACGTGACGGACTCCTTCGCGCGTGGCGAACCGCTCGCCGGCTACGGACCGGACCTGATCCTGTGGTGGGTGGCCAGTGTCCTGTTCGGCTCGATCCTCGGCGTGGTCGGCGCCGCCGTCAGGCGCCCCGGGGTGATCGGCCTGCTCGCAGCCCTGACGGTGCCGGTCGGCGCCGCCGCGCAGATGCTCCTGATGCCGCCCCGCCCGCACATGACCCTGACCCCGGGCATCATCGCCGCCGAGGCGATCGTCTGGACGGCGGCCGCGGTCGGCGCGGTGTGGGCCGTCCACCGCTTCCGGTCCGAACGGCGTGCGCCCCGTCATCCCGTCGGCCACTGACGGGGGACACCGACTTCGGGGAATCGCCGGGCATACCGGCCGGTAAGGGGGCAGCGCCGTCGCGGATTTGATAGTTCTGGCCTAAGCCGGTGCAACCGTCCGCCCGGTGGGAAAGGGTGAGGGCCGTGTCCGTCTCTGAGGTCGACCGTCCGAGAATCGTCGTCTGCGCGTACTGCAAGGCCACGGAACGCAGCGGCGCCGCGCGGACGTTGTCCGCCGCCGGAGGTGCGCTGTCGGTGACCTGGCACACCCGCACCTGCCCCCACCTGGCCGCCGACCTCATCCTCGCCGCCGACCGCTGACGGTCGGGGCCGATCGCGGACGGTGGCCGATCGACGGCGGGCGGCCGATGGCCGGTGGTTGCCCCCCGGTGATCCCGGGCGCCGGGCGGCCGGCAGCATGGCGCGATGCGCAGACGCCACCACGCCACCGCCGTGCTCCTCGCCGCCGCCCTCCTCGGCCTGACCGCGTGCGACGGCGACCCCGCCCCGGCCACCCCCTCCGCCTCGCCCACCCCCGACGCCGGAGGTCCGGCGGCACCCGCGCCCTCCGCCACCCCGGACGCTCTCGCAGCGGGCGATCTGGAGCGGGTCGTGCGTGAGTACTCGGGGCACTACTTCGCGGGCGAGGGCGCGACCGCGTACGTCTTCCTGTCGGCGCGCTGCCGCGCCGCGGCGGGCGACGCCGCCGCCTTCGCGGACACGATCGGGCGCGCCGCGCGGGAGTACGGGCCGCAGGAGGTCGAGACCCTCAGGGTCGACCGGATCGCGGGTGACACGGCCCGGGTCACGTACACGTACGCCGTGCCCGGGCTGGACCGCGAGGAGCAGCCCTGGACGCGCGAGGGCGGCGCCTGGAAGTACGACGCCTGCTGACCTCGGCGCCGGGCCGGCCGTACCGGGCCCGTCACGCCCCGCCGGTCTCCTTCACCACCCACCCGAGGTACTCCTCGGTCGTCTCCGTGACCGGCAGCACGACCCACTGCGGGACCGGGGAGGTGTGGTCCGCGTGCGCCCACGCCCGCAGTTCCTCCAGGCGGGCCCCGGTCGTCTGGAGGGAGACCCGGTAGCCGCGCTCGTGCCGCAGCTTGCCCTCCTCCCACTGGAAGAGGGTCATCCGCGCCTCCACCTGCGCGCCGGCCGCCAGCCTGGACTCGACCGCCCCGCGGGCGAGTTGGTACGCCTTGTCCTCGTCGGTCAGAATCGTCTGCGCGATCACGACGGTGTCCGCCATATCCGGCCTCCTCGATCGGTTGTGCCGCGACCCTACCGACCGGCCCCGGACCCCCGTACGGCCGGTCCCCCGGCGGCCGTTGGCCACCGGGGGACGGGAGGGCACGTGCGCGCACCGCGAGCGGCCCGGTGCGGACGCCCTCGGGCGCCCGCACCGGGCCGGCCGCGTCAGCTCGGACTCCGCCCGCGGTCCCGCCCCGCCGACTGCGGCGGGATCCTGCGCAGCCGCCGGGCGGTACGCCGACGCGGCCCCGCCCTGCGCACCTTCTCCGCGAAGGCCCGGTCCGCCCTGCGTTCCGGTTCGGTGGGGGCGACCGCCGGGGCGAGCGCGATCGCGGCGATGGCCACGACCACCACGACGAAGATGATTCCGATACTCATGGACACGATTCCCGCCTTTCGCCTTGACTCCAAACATCCTGTGACTACTCAACGTTTCCGCTACGGGATCGAATAAACACGCTGAGTGATGTTTGAGCCGGCTCGGGCCGGTTGACGAGGCGCGACGCGGGCGTCAATGGCCTTGACGCGCCCCGTGTTCCATCGGCTCGACGCTCGCCGGGCGCGCGTCGAGGTCCAGGGGCAACACGGCCGCGCGCTCTCCGGGCCCGGTCGCCGTGACGGGGACGGAGAGGCTCCGACACATGCGGTGGACGCGGCCCAACGCGCCCAGGGTCAGGGGAGAGGGGTCGGCCGTCGGCAACTCGATCACCACCCGTCGGGGGCGGTGGGCCTGTACGAGGGCCTCGATCTCCAGGGCGGCCGCCGCCCGGTCGGAGACGTTCAGCTCCCGCGGGATCCTCGCGTACAGGGTGTCCTGGGTGATGTGGTGCTGGATGATCATCCTCGCCTCCCCGCGGCGCTCCGTACGGCACCGACGGCAGGGGGTGCCGGATTCCAGTGTGGGCCATGCGTCGCGAGGGGGGCGAGAGCACGCCGCCGGGGAGCCCCGGCGCGGTTGAGGGAGCCGCTCCGGAGCCGCCGCACCCGGCCCCGGCCGGGGCGGGATCGCCCACGATGTCCTCGCCCCTCCCGGGTGCGCCACGTCCTGGCACACCCCTTCGGCGTGTGATGGTCGGTCAATCACCTTTCCTCCCTTAATGTCTGCTGGAACGTCCCGACCCTGACGCGCCGATCCTCTGGGGAGTCCGCTGTGCGACGGTTGACCCTTGCCCTGGCCCTGGCATCGTCCCTCGCCCTGGGTTCCTGGTCGGCCCCGTACGCGCTGTCGGCGGACGGGTCGACCCCGCGCTCCGCGCCCGGCCGCGGCACGAACATCCTCGTCGTCGGCATCGACAGCCGCACCGGGCTCTCCGCCGCCGAGAAACGCCGCCTCAACGTCGGCGGCAAGGGCTGCGACTGCACGGACGTCATGATGCTCGTCCACCTCTCCGCCGACCTCCGCCGCGCCAGCGTCGTCTCCATCCCGCGCGACTCCTACGTCGCCTACGCCGTCGAGACGCAACCCGCCCCCAAGGGCAAGATCAACGGCGCCTACGCCCTCGGCCGGGGCCCCCTGACGGTCGCCACCGTGGAGAAGGTCACCGGCCTGCGCGTCGACCACTACCTGGAGACCGGCTTCACCGGCTTCGAGCAGGCGGTCAACGGACTCGGCGGCGCCGTCGTGTGCACCGACAAGGCCCTCAAGGACGAGAACTCCGGACTCGACCTCGCCGCCGGCCTCCACCACGTCGACGGCCGCGGCGCCCTGCGTTACGTCCGGGCCCGACACGTCGAACGCCCCGGCGACCTCGGACGGGTCCGCCGCCAGCAGCGCGCCGTCTCCGACCTGCTGACCAGGCTCCGGAGCGACCGCGTCCTCACCGACCCGATCAGCACCTACGACGCGGCCCGCACCCTGCTCAAGAGCGTCCGGACCGACGCGCGCACCAGCGTGTGGGACCTGGTGCGCCTCGGCACGGCCCTCGGGCGACTGAGCCCCTCCCGGACCGAGTTCGTCACCGTACCGATCAGCGAGTTCGACCGCCGCGTCCCCGGCGTCGGATCCACCCTGATCTGGCACGACGAGCGCGCCCGGGCCCTGTGGACCGCGCTCGCCGAGGACCGGCCGGTCAAGGGCGACACCCGCGTCCAGCCCCGACCGGCGAACCTCGTCCCCAACAACCCGGCCTCGGTGAAGGTCCGGGTCGACGCCGCCCGGGTGGCCGAGGCCCTGCGCGCCGCCGGGTTCGCGGCCTCGGACGCATCCGCGGCCGCGCCCGCGATCCGCCGGCCGGGGCCGCCCGTCATCCGCCACGCACCGGGCCGGGAGGACGACGCGACCACCCTCGCCACCGCGCTGCCGGGCGCGCTGCGGGAGGCGGTCCCCGGCCATGGCGCGGCGCTCGACGTGCTGGTCGGCACCGACCCCGTCACGGTGCGGCCCGTCACCTACGACCGCAACGTCGTCGACGGAGCCGCGGTCACCGGTGACTCCCTCGGCTGCCTCGGCGCCGACCGCGTCGGGGTGGAGCGGGCCGGGGCCGACCGGGCCGGGGACGCGGGCGTCGGGTGAGCGGCGTGGGGCACCGTCACGACATGAGTCCGCTCCGGTAGGAGATCGCGACGGCCTGCGCGCGGTCACGGGCCCCCACCTTCGCCAGGATCCGTTTCACATGGGTCTTCACCGTGGACTCGGCGAGGGACAGCAGCGCGGCGATCTCCGCGTTGGACAACCCCCGCGCCACCTCCCGGAGCACCTCGCGTTCCCGCGCGGTGAGCCGCTCCAGCCGGTCGTCGACCGGCCGGGCGTCGGCCGGCGGGGGCGGACCCGGCGCGGGATGGGCGGCGAGTCGCGCGAGGACGTCACGGGTGACCGCCGGGTCCAGCAGGGCCTCGCCCGCCGCGACCGTCCGCACGGCGTCCACCAGCCTCTCCGGGGTGGCGCGCTTGAGGAGGAACCCGCTCGCTCCCGCCCGGACCGCGTTCCACACGTACGCGTCGTGGTGGAAGGTCGTCAGGACCAGGACCCGCGTGCGCAGCCCCTCGGCGACCACCCGGCGGGTCGCCTCCACCCCGTCGACGCCCGGCATGCGGATGTCCATCAGGACCACGTCGGGCGCCAGTTCGCGGCACAGGCGCACCGCCTCCAGCCCGTCCGCGGCCTGGCCGACCACCTCCAGGCCCTCCTCGGTGCCGAGGACCAGGGCCAGGCCGGCCCGCAGCAGCGCGTCGTCGTCGGCCAGGACGATCGTCACCCGCGGCGGGGTGCGGCGGCCCGTCATCGCACCGGAAGGCGCACGCGCAGGCGGAAGCCGCCGTCCTCGCCGCGCCCGTGGTCGAGGGTGCCCCCGAGGACCGCGACCCGTTCCCCGATGCCCAGCAGACCGCGGCCGGGCGCGTAGTCCGGCGCGGCCCCCCGCCCGTCGTCGCTGACGTCGATGTCGAGCAGGTCCCCGGTGCGCAGCACGCGCACCTCGGCGGACCGGGCGCCGGCGTGCTTGAGGGTGTTGGTGAGGGCCTCCTGCACGATCCGGTACGCCGACACGTCGATGCCGCCGGGGAGTTCGTCGCGGCCCGCGTCGATCCGCGTGCCCACCTTGAGGCCCGCCCGCTCCAGCCGCTCCGTGAGCCGGGGCAGGTCGCCGAGCCCGGGCCGGCCCGGGAGGGCGTCGCCCGGCTCGGCCGCGGCGGTGCGGCGCAACAGGCCGAGGACGCGGTCGAGTTCCTCCAGCGCGTCGCGGCCGGTCTCCTCCAGTTGCCCCAGCACCTCGCGGGCCCGATCGGGGTCACGGTCCAGCAGCCGCCGCCCGGCCCCCGCCTGGACGAGCATCAGGTTGACCGTGTGACCGATGAGGTCGTGCAACTCCCGGGCCATGCGCGCGCGTTCCCCCGCGACCACCTCCCGCCGCAGGCGCAGCCGGGCGGCGTCACGCTCCTGGAGCCGTCGGGCGGTGCCGTAGCCGATCGCCCAGCCCAGCAACCAGAGGAACAACACGCCCGCGGGCATCACGGGGCGGACGGGGTGCCCCGCCGGGCCGGTGAACCAGGCGACCATGCCGAGGTAGGCGAGGAAGGGCCCGAACCAGGCCCGGGTGCGGGTCCCGTACAACCCCAGCGAATACAGACCGAGCAGGTTCGCGTACGGGGACACGGCGCCGGCGGCGCCCCACAGGGCCTCCACCGACAGGGCCGCGGTGCCCACCGCGTACGCCGCCAGGGGCGCCGTCCTGCGGAAGGCCAGGGAACCGGCGACCACGACGGCCGGCAGGAACGCGGCGGCCGGCCCGACGCCCGCGTGTCCCGGGGACTGGGACCGTTCGGCGACCGTCGCGAGGAGGAAGCCGAGCGCGATCACCGTGTCGACGGCCACGGCACGGCCGACCGACCCGCGCGGGAACCGGAATCGGAACGGGAACGGCAGCGGGTCCGGGGCGGACGGCCGCGGCCGCGGGAGCCGGCCGACGAGCGGGGACGGGGTGAGGCGGTGCATCGCGGTCGGGTACCTCCGGCCGAGGGCGGGCGCACGGGCCGGCGCAGACGCCGTCGCCCGCCGGTCCCCGAACGCTAGCCGGGACCGACACGGGCGCACATCGTCCCACGGGGGTACGTCGATCCCCGACCGAGGACGCGGCGACCCCGACGTACCCCCAAGGGAGGAGACGGGACACCCCCGGCGGGGGCCGCGACGGGTGCGGCGTCCTTCCTAGCGTGACGGGCATGAACCGGACTTCCGACACGGGCGCGGGCGCGCCTCCTCCCCGCCCCGGGGACACCCCCGAAACCCCCCTCGCCACCACCCGGCGACCCGAGCGACCGCGCCTGCCGGGCCGCGCCGCCTGGTGGACGATCACCCTGCTCGCCGCCGCCACCGCCCTCCTGGGGGCGCGCTACCTCACGCTGGACCCCGAGGTGTTCCTGGAGGAACAGCGGGCCGCCTATCTGGACCGCCTCACCCCGCTGTTGCTGCACATCGGAGGCGGCACGGCCGCGCTGCTCCTCGGCCCCTGGCAGTTCGTGGCACGGCTGCGGACCCGCCGGCCCGCGGCGCACCGGATCGTCGGCCGCGCCTACCTCGTCTGCGTGGCGGCCACGGCCGCCGGGGGACTGCTGCTCGTGCCCGGCGCGCTGGTGCCCCCGATCGCCCCGATCGGCTTCGCCCTCCTCGACGTCCTGCTCGTCCTCACGACGACGGCGGCCCTCCGGACCGCACGACGGCGCCGTTTCGACCGGCACCGGGTGTGGATGGTCCGCTCCTACGCGCTGATCCTGTCCGCCGTGACGCTGCGCCTGTGGCTGGTGTCCTGCGCGGCCCTCGGAGTGCCGTTCGACCTCGCGTACGCCTCCGCCGCCTGGACCTGCTGGCTGATCAACCTGCTGCTCGCGGAACTCGCCCTGGCCCAAGGGTTCTTCGGCCCGGCGTCCGGGCCCGGGGCCGGATCGGCGGCCGGGCCGGCGGCGGTCAGGGCGTCCGCCGGCCGTCCCGGAGCCCGGCCGTGAGGGCGTCGTCGAAGGAACCGTGCACCTCGGCCCCGTCGGCCGGGAGGACGCCGCGCAGCACGGCGCGGGACCGCGCGGCGCGCACCACGGCGCCCATCCCCCTGCCCTGCGCGCGGCAGAGCCGCGCGACCCGCGACACGGTGCTCAGGGTGGCGGGGGTGGGCGCCCCCGGCACGTCCACGATCACGTGGCGCGGAGCGTAGGCGCCGAGCAGCGAGTCGATGGCCCGCGTGGTCCCGGCGCGTTCCCGGATCGACAGGGTGCCCGGCAGGCGCACCAGCAGGACGCCGTCCCCCAGCGGGGTGTGGGACGGCACCGCGTGCGCGCGCTCCGCCCGCCCCGGTGCCGCCGCCCCGGGCACGGGTTCCCGTACGTCGACCGGGCCGGGGAAGGGCGCGGCGCCGGAGTGGCGGCGGGGCGTGATCTCGCGTGCGGTCGTCATGTCGGGCGGGCCTCCGGGTCTGCGGGGCGGGATCGGCACGGGTCCGCCGCGAGGCGGAACGGCGGTCCGGGGCGGGCGCCCCGATCGGGTGCCGCCTGCCCCCGTCCGCCGCGATCATGCGCGGCGACCTCCCGCACCGGCCCGACGCACCACCGCCGGGTCGCCGCCCGTCACGGGGCTCCGCGCCGGGCGGCGACCCCGGACGACCGGAGTGCGCGGCCCCGGGGGAGGATGGCGACACGCCCGGGAACGGGGACGGAGCGGGACGGCACGGAGAAGGGGCACGGCGCACGTGAGCGAGGACCGGCCGCGGGACCACGACGGCATCGACACCGCCGCCGAAGGGGCGGACCGCGACGGCGCCGAGGAGCGGGCCGGGGAGAGCGCCGAGGAGCGGGCCGCGCCCTGGGCCGCCTTCACCGCCGATCCGCCCCCGGGCGACCACGAGGTCCACCGGAGCTGGGTCGAAGGACTCTCCGCCAACCCGGCCACCCCCGCGAGCGCCCGTACGCAACTGCTGCGCCGCAGCACCACGTTGCTGCGGCTGCTCCCGGCGGACGAGGCCGTGGAGGCGGCCCTCGACCATCCCGACGGCGGGCCGAGGCTGCGCAGGGAGCTGGTCGAGGCGCGTCGGGACCTGACCCCCGCGCACTGGGCCCGCCTGATCCGCGCCGCCGGCACCGAACGCGAGCGGTGGCTCCTCGCCACGCTCGCCGCGAGCGCCCGCGTCACCCTGGACGCGCCGACCTGCGCCCTGCTCGCCACCGACCCGTCCACCCGCGTACGCGCCGAGGCCGCCGCACTGCCCGGCCTGCCCGCCGAGCAGGCCGCCGCCCTGACCGCCGACACCGACACCGGTGTCCGCGCCGCCGCCTGCCGGGGCGCCTGGCCCGTCCTGACGCGGGAGCGTCGCCGGGCCCTGCGCGCCGATCCGGCACCGGCGGTCCGCGCCGCCGCCCTGCTGCGCCACCACGAGGAGCACCCGCTGTCGCGCGCGGACTTCGACGCCCTGACCCGTACCGGCGACGGCTGCGCCGACACGACCGAACGGGCCGTGGCCGGCTGCCTCCTGGGCCCGGACCTCGTCGAGCACCTCCTCACCGGTGGGGACGCACGCCTGCGCACCACCCTGGCCGGAAACCCCCGCCTCGCCCCCGACGCCGTCCGCCGCCTCGCGCACGACGCCGACGCGGAGGTCCGTCACGCCCTCGCCCTGCGGGGCGACCTCACCGAGGAGCAACGGGCCGCGATCCGCGTCGACATCGACCCCCGCACGACCTCCTCCACCCTGGAGTGGGTCGAGGAGCTGCACGGGGACCCCGAGGCCATGCGGCGGCTCGCGGCCTCCTCGCACCCGCTCGTGCGCCGCAGCGTGGCCCGGGCCCGCAGGCTGCCGCCCGACGTGGCCGGCCGGCTGGCGTGGGACACCGATCCGGTCGTCCAGATCTTCCTCGCCGAGTCCTGCGAGGACGCCCCCGCCGAGATGCTGCTGCGCGTGTGGACCTGGTGGACCGGCAGCCTGTCCGCCCCGGGCCGCCCCCGTACGCACCCGGCCTTCCCCCGCGACGGCCTGGTCCGGTACGCCGACGACCCGCACGGGCGGATGCGGTGCCTGGCCCTCGACGACCCGGGGTCCCGACCGGAGCTCGTGGCCCGCTTCGCCCGTGACCGCGACCCGGAGGTCCGTCGCCGGGCGGCCCGCGATCCGAGGCTGACGGGCGCCGACGCCGCCCGCCTCGCCGAGGACCCGGACGGCGGTGTCCGATCGGCGGCCCTGCGCCATCCGGGGCTCCCGGCGCGCGTGCTGGCGCGGCGGCTGCTCGACCCGGACTCGGCGCGCGACGCCGCCGCCAACCCGGGCATCCCGCCCGCCGTCCTGCACGCCATGGCGTCCGCCCGTACGTAGGTCGCGTGCTCCCGGGCCGCCTCCCGGGCCGCCTCCCGGGCCGCCTCCCGGGAGGCGGCCCGGCGCCCGCTCGCCGCGGTGGAAGGGCGGGAGGAGGATGGAAGGGGGGCGGTACCGGCCCGGGCCGCCCGCGCCCCGCTCCCCGCGGAGAGGAAGGATCATGAACCGAACCGCGCGCCTCCTCGTCCTCGGCGCCTTCGCGGCCGCTTCGTTCACCACCGTCCCGGCCGCCTACGCGATGCCCGCGCCCTCCGCCCTGCCGAGCGCGACCTGCTCGACGTCCGGAATCCTGGCGAACGGGAAGGTCCACCTGTCCGGCGGTGGTTTCACCCCTGGCCCGGCCTACGTGACCGGCTCGTCCGGCCTCGGCGGCACGGTGGAGATCGCCCAGAACGGCGGCTTCCAGGTCATGAACGTGCCCCCCGGGCAGTACACGATCCGACAGGGCGGCGAACTGACCGAGTGCAGCACCTGACGCCTTCAGGGCAGGGGGACCCCTCAGGTGCGCGACGCAGTACGGGTCAAGCGCCGCGTGCCGGGACCGCCGGATCGCACATGCTGACCGGATTCGGCGGGGTGGCCGAATTCGATGGGTCGATGCCGGCGCGCGAATGGCGTGGGGCGGTCTTTGGGCGCCTTTTCGTGCGCCAATGCCTCCGTGACCGCCCCGGGCGCCCCGCCGCGTGCGCCCGCATCCGCCCGGCGTGAATCCATCGCCTTGTGTCAGGCGTATGCCGAACGGATGTTCATCGGGCGACGCGGGTAAAGAACGGCGCGTGAATTTCCCCTCCCCTCTGAAGTCGTCTTGGCCCACTCGTCACGGGAATTGACGTGCGACCGGCCGGTCACGTCTGTCCGTGTCCAGTCAATGCCAGGCGATAGGTGTTTAAATCGCGCAAATCGGCACGACTGAAACGGAATTGGGGCATCCGGATTCCCGACCGTCGGGCCCGGGTCGTGTGGCTAAAGTACGGTGGCGAAAATTCGATCTGTCACGTATTGGTAATGCCTTGGTAAATTGAGGTCGCGACCATAATGCAGAATGGGGGCGCGGCGGATTCCCTGTCGGAATCTCGACCCCGACCCGTTCGGCATCCGTTCCGTTCGCACATCTCGACCCGACCCGACCACACCGCGCCCACGACAGACGGAGGGCGCAGGAGGCAGGCTGCCATGAAATCCCTCATCGACAAGGCGCGCACGTTTTCCGCGAGCCACGTGGCCGACCCCCGGCACGCGGACCGGTTCCGCGCCCTGGAAGCCGGACAGGCGCCCGAGGCCCTGTTCATCACGTGCTCGGACTCCCGCGTGGTACCGACGCTGATCACGGGGGCGGTCCCCGGTGAACTCTTCGAACTGCGCACCGCCGGGAACATCGTTCCCCCCTACCCAAGCGACGGCCATCCCACGGGGGAGGCCGCCACCATCGAATACGCCGTCAGCGTCCTCGGCGTCCGCTCCGTGGTCGTCTGCGGCCACTCGCACTGCGGGGCCGTCGGGGCCGTGGTCCGCGGCGACGACCTCTCGGGGGTGCCGGCCGTCAGGGGCTGGCTCGACCGGGCCGTGTCGCCGCGCGCCCCCGTGCGCTCGCTCGCCTCGCCCGCGGCCCCCGACGTGGCCGAAGCCGTCCAGGCCCACACACTCGCCCAGGTCGAGGCGTTGCGCTCCTACCCGTGCGTGCGCGAGCGGTCGGCGGCCGGGCTGCTGACCGTCCACGCCTGGTACTACGAAGTGCACACGGGCGCCGTGAGCGCCCACCGCCCCGAAGCCGGGAACGCGGTGTTCGAAGAGCTGTGATCCCCGAACGTCCGGTGCCGGCGGCGTCGAAGCGACTGCCGACCGCACCGCACCACCGGGCCGACGCCGACTCGCGCCCGGCCCACCACCGCTCCTGCTCACTCCGCCGGGCCTCGTGCCGCCGCCTTCGACCGACGGGAAACCCCCGCCCATGAACAACCGCACCCCCACGGCCGGTCCACCCGGCCCGACGGACGCGGGCGCCCTGTCCTCGGCGCTCGCCGCACTGCGCACCCCCACCCTGCTCCGGAAGGAGGCCGCGGCCTCACTGGTCGTCTTCCTCGTGGCCCTGCCGCTGTGCGTCGGCGTGGCCGTCGCCTCCGGCGTCCCCGCCGAACTCGGCATCGTCACCGGCATCGTCGGCGGGATCCTCGTCGGCCTCATGCCCGGCAGCCGGATTCAGGTCAGCGGCCCCGCCGCCGGACTGACCGTGCTGGTCTTCGAAGCCGTACGCGAATTCGGCCTCGGCATGCTCGGCGCCATCGTGCTCGCCACCGGCCTGCTCCAGGTCCTCCTCGGCCTGGCCCGCTGCGGGCGCTGGTTCCGGGCCATCTCCGTCTCGGTGGTCCAGGGCATGCTCGCCGGCATCGGACTCGTCCTGGTCTTCGGCCAGTTGTACACGCTCGCCGGAGCGGCCCAACCCCGCTCGGGCATCGACAAGATCCTGGGCGTCCCCCGGCTGGTGGTTGACACCGTCACCAGCGGACCCGCCCTGACCGCCGCGGGCGTCGGACTGCTCGCCGGCGTCGTCCTCGTGGCCTGGAAGTGGACCCCGGCCCGGGTCCGCGCGGTGCCCGCCCCGCTGGCCGCCGTCGTCCTTGCCACCGCGCTCGTCGCCGGACTCGGGCTGGACGTCCCCAGGGTCGAGGTGCGCGGACTCCTCGAAGCGGTCCAACTCCCCTCGCTCGGCGCACTCCAGGGTCTCGGCACCCTGGCCGTCCTGGGCACCGTCCTGGCCTTCACCCTCATCGCCTCGGCGGAATCCCTGTTCAGCGCGGCCGCCGTCGACCGCATGCACGACGGCCCGCGCACGCACTACGACAAGGAACTCGTCGCGCAGGGCGTCGGCAACACCGTCTGCGGCGTCCTCGGGGCGCTCCCCATGACCGCCGTCATCGTGCGCAGCGCCGCCAACGTGCAGGCGGGGGCGACCACGTTGCTGTCCCGGGTCATGCACGGCGTGTGGCTGCTGCTGTTCACCGTGCTGTGGCCCGCGGCCATCGGGGTGATCCCGCTGCCCGCGCTCGCCGCCGTCCTCGTGCACGCCGGCTGCAAGCTCATCCCCTTCAAGGCGCTCGTACCGCTGTGGCGGCGGCACCGGGGAGAGGCGCTGATCCTGTGCGCGACGGCCATCGCCATCGTGACGACGAGCATGTTCGAGGGAGTGGTCCTGGGACTGCTGCTGGCCGTGGTCAAGGCCGCCTGGGAGACCTCGCACGTCCAGCTCACCACGCGTGAACTCGTCGGCGGGCGAACGGTGGTGGAGCTCACCGGCAACGCCACCTTCCTGCGTCTGCCGCACATCCTGGAGACCCTGGAAGCGCTGCCCAAGGACCGGCCGGTCGAGCTCGACCTGACCGAGGTGCGCCACCTCGACCACGCCTGCCGCGCCGCGCTGGAAGGCTGGGCGGCCCGGCACCACGACGCCGGGACGACTCCGGTGAAACTGCGGGAGGCGGAGCCTTCGGCGACCGCCCCGGCCACCGGCTCCGGATCGAGACCGGCGGCGGACTGACGCGCGACCCGGCCCCGGGCGCGGAGCCCGGCCCGGGGGCCGGTCCCCGCACCCGGGGTCCGTGCTTCCGAGCGCGGGTGAGCGGGTCCGCGCCGGGCCCCTCAGTGCGGGAACAACGGCGTGACGGCGGCCTCCGAGCTGCTGTTCCAGTACGTCACCCGGGCCTTGTCGTCCACGTGCACACCGCCCTTCGGCATCGGCAACAGCACCCCCTCGCCCGTGTTGTGGTCGGGGCGCTGACCGTGCGGCGCGAGCGCCATGTTCCTGACGAGCGTGCTCACGCCCTTGTCGCTCTGGCGCAGCAGCAGACCGGCGTACGCCTCCTTCCCGGGGGCGAGCGTCACCTCCGTACCCGGCTTGGAGCCCGTGAAGACCCCCACGAGCCGGCCGTTTCCGGTCTCCAGCCGCAGCACCGGGTGGCTGCGCAGCCTGCACGGCTCGGTGCCGGTGTTGGTGACGACCAGCAGCAGCCTCGTGTCGTCCTTCGTGGGCGGCACGGCCCACTCCACCCTCACGTCGGTGTACTCGTCGGGGCAGTTGCCGTCGATGCCGGTCGGGTCGCCCTCCGCCTCGCCCGGTCGCCCCGGAGCGGACGAGGGGGCCGTGGGCCTGACCGACGGGGTTCCCGGCGCGGACGCGGAGGGAGCCGCCGGGGCGGAGGTCGAGGGCGACGGGGAGGCGGAGGAGGAGGCGGACGGGGACGCCGACCGCGCGGGCGGTGTGGCACCGGCCTTGTCGTCGCTCGGCGTACAGGCGGCGGCGCTCAGGATCGCCGCGGCGCCGAGGCCCAGGGCGGCGATTCTGCGGGCGTGGGTGGTCTTGCGGAAGGTGCGCATCGAGAGCCCCCGTGGTGACTGACGTGCCGGTTCGGTCTCGGCAGGATGCCCGGTCGGACGGCGGATTCACGCCCCCGCGAGGACCGTTACGGCTCGCGCACGCGGCGGTGACGGTTCCGTCGTGAAGGGCGGGGCGGCGGGCGCGGGAGGCCGTTCGCGGACCTCCGGTCGAGGGGGTTGCGCGCGCCGCCGGGGCCTTCGCCTCAATCGTGCGGGGCCTCGCCGCTGACGCCGTGGTCGGCGTGGCTCAGCGCCTCCACGACGAGCCGGCGCAGGTGTCCGTCCCCGAGCCGGTAGACCACGTGGCGCCCCTCCCGGCGGGTCTCCACCAGGCCGGCGAGCCGGAGCTTGGCCAGGTGCCGGCTGACCGCGGTGCGCGAGGCGGAGCACCGCTCGGCGAGGGAGCCGACGTCCGACTCGTCCCCCGACGGGCGAAGACCCCCACCCCACCGGCGCGGGCCCCGGCCGCTGACGTCTCCGGGGGCGCGCGGCGGGGCCGGTCGCGGTTCAGTACGTGGGGAGCGGCCCGTAGAGCCAGTTGCCGGGGAGCTCGGGATCGGTTCCGGTGTGGTACTCGCGGAAGGCCCGGACCAGTTCGTCGCGGCTGATCATCCCGTCGCCGTCGCGGTCCAGCCGGGTGAAGACGGCGGCCGCCGCCTCCCGCGACACTCCGTAGGCCCCGATCCAACGGGTGAACTCGTCCGGCAGGAGGCGCTCGTCGCGGTCGGAGTCCATGGCCGTCATCACCTCGTCGACGATGGGCAGGATCGCCTCGTCGAATCCGACCTCGCGGGAGAGGGCGAACCAGGTGGTGACGAACTCCTCCTCGTCCAGCTCCGCGTCCAGACCGCGACCGAGGTGGCCCGACATGCGCGCCCAGGCCTCGTCGTACCGGGCACGGAGCCTGCGGGCGGAGGGGGATTCGGCGTCCTCGCCGGCGGCCTCGGCCAGGCGTCGGGCGAGCCCGTCGTAGTCGGCCTTGGTGACCCGGCCGTCGCCGTCACGGTCGAACAGACTGAACCGGTTGTGCAGCTTCGCCGCCATCAGATCATCCACGCCGTCGTGCCCATTCCCGTCGAGGTCGCTCTCCTGTCGCCGGTGCAACGAAGCACGGGCCCGTCGGTCACCGTCCGGACCGCACGCTCCGCCCGTCCGGACGCCACCCTTTGATGGCGTCCCGTCAAACAATGGGCCGTTCGGCCCTGTTGCCCGGAATGCCCCGCGTGTTCACTCGTGCTTCGGTACGCCTTCAGCGACGGACGCCGTCCGCAGCGGCGCGGCGGGGCGGACCGGCTATCCGGAGAAGAACGTGAACCGACAGAACACCTACCACGCGCTCCTGGCACGACAGGACGCGATGCGGCTGCGCAGGCGGCTGATGGCCCCGGCCCGCCAACCGACCGCGCCCGGCACCGGCCCGGACTCCCACACCGCCCCCGACGACGGCGACGCCGCCGCCGACCAACGCCTGATCATCCGGCACCTGCACCTCGTGAGCCCCTTCGACCGGCTCATCGACCACCTCTACGACGCCCTCTTCGAGCGCCACCCCTACCTCCGGGGCCTGTTCCCCGACTCGATGGCCTTCCAGCGCGCCCACCTGGCGAGCGCCCTGCGGTACCTGATCGACCACCTGCACCGGCCGGACGAACTGGCCGCTTTCTGCACCCGACTGGGCCGCGACCACCGCAAACTGGGCGTGCGGCCGGTGCACTAGGAGCTGTTCGAGGCCGCGCTCGTCCAGGCGCTGCGCACCCTGGCCGGCGAGGGGTGGAGCCGGGAGCTGGAGCGGGCGTGGCTCCGGATGCTCGGCCTCACCGTCACCGCCATGGTCGCCGGCGCCGAACAGGCCCTCGCCGAACCCCCCTACTGGAACGCCGTGGTGACCGGGCACCGGCGCTGCGGACCGGACCTCGCGGTGCTCCGGGTCCGCACCGGCGAGCCGTACCCCCACCTGGCCGGGCAGTACACCAACGTCCAGACGCCGCGCCTGCCGCACGCCTGGCGGCCCTACTCCCTGGCCGGCGCGCCCGGCGAGGACGGGGAACTGGAGTTCCACGTCCGTCGCACCGGACCCGACGGGGTGAGCGGAGCACTGGTGACCCGCACCGAGGTCGGCGACACGCTGCGCCTCGGGCCCGCCCAGGGCGACACGACACCAGACCACACCTCGGAGCGGGACGTGCTGATCGTGGCAGGGGGCACCGGCTGGGCCACCGCCAAGGCGCTGCTGGAGGAGATGGCCCGAACCCCCCGACCCCGGCGCGGGATCCACCTGTTCCTCGGGGCACGGACCCTCCACGACCTGTACGACACCGCCGCCCTCACCTCGCTCGAAGGCCGCTGCGCCGGGCTGCGCGTGATCCCCGTCGTCGGGGAGGGCACCGCCGCCGGGAACGGCTCGGTGGTGGAGGCGATGGCCCGCGCCGGCGACTGGTCCGGACACGACGCCTACGTCAGCGGACCGCCCGGCATGGTCCGTGCAGCGGTGGACCGCCTGACCGCCCGGGGCTTACCCGCCGACCGGATCCGCCACGACCCCCTCGGCTCACCGCGGCCCGGGCCCTCGACCGGCTCAGCGCGACCGGAGGGTGTCCAGTGAGTCGCGCGCGGTGAGGTGGTAGAGCCCGACCCGCGGTGCGGCGACGGTACCCGTGGGGGCGAGGGGCAGGCTGACTCCGTCGGCGTTCGGCATGTGGTGCGCGTCGGCCAGGATGTTGATCTCGTCGGCCACGGGACCGCGGCCGCCCGAGGGGTTGAGGTCCACCGCCGCGTACGTGGTGGCCCCGGGCCGCACCGGGTGTGCCGGCGCGCCGCCCAGGCCCTCGGGAGGCGTCGCCTGGATGCCGAGTGCGGCGCCCTTGGCGCTGAACCCGACGGCGGGGTGGTAGTCGAGCCCGCACGGCTTGGAACCGTTGTTGGTCACCGCGACGACCCGGACCGTCGCCGGGAGGCCCTGCGGAGAGGTGACCTCGACGGTGAGGTTCCGGGCGGAACAGGGGTGCTTGTAGGCGTAGGCGTCGTCGGCCGCCGACGCGGCGGAGCCCTCGGCACCCTTGCCGTCCGGCGTGGCCGCAGCGGCCGGTGTGGCCGAGGCCGCCGACGCCGTGGGTGTCGCCGGGGTCACCGGTGTCACGGCGGCGTTCGGCGTGGCGGAAGCCGTCGGCGCCCGGGGCGCCTCGGGCGCGGCGCCCTGGGCGCCCGCACCCCCGCAGGCGGCCAGGGTCAGGGCCAGCCCGATGGCGCCGGCCAGGGCCGTGGCACGGCTCCGATGGATGTGCATGAGGTGACTCCCCGTCTCGTCCGTCCTTCGGAACGCAATCCGCCCCGGTGGGAGCCACTATGCACGTGCGGTGCGCCAGGACGGGGAGCGGGGCCGAGGACCGGCCTCCCGCGCGGCGGAACGCCCCTCAGAAGGTGTAAGCGGCTCCCACGGAGGCGAACTTCTCGCGCCGCTCGCGCATCCGACCGCGCGAGTACGCGACCAGCCACGGCCGGTCGGCGAGTTGGGCCGCGACCTCCTCGGCGACCGCCCGCGCTCCCTCGACCTCCCGGATGTCATGGCGGTCCATCATCAGGTTGTCGTGCAGGTAGCGGTACAGGACCAGGTCGGGCAGACCGTGCGGATTGAGGGCGGCGCGGATGGCCCGTTCGCGTTCCGGCGGCACGACGGTGAACGGCTCGTGCTCGCGGGGCAGGGGGCCCGGTACCCCGTAGGCGTCGAAGTCGGTGAACTCGACGCGGACCCCGTTGAAGTAGCCGACCCGCACCCCCTTGCGCAGGCAGAAGTTGAAGGCCTCCGCGAGCTTCTCGACGATCGGCTCCCCCCGGTCGTTGAGCGAGGTGTTGCAGAGCATCGGGACGCCGGTGACCTCGTGGAAGGCGGTCAACAGGGCGTGCAGCGGCGGGTTCCGGTCCGCGGTGAGGGACTGGACGCGGGCCGACTGGTCGAGGTGCGCGACGGCCGGGATCCGCTCGCGCACCCCTTCCCGGATGGTGAAGGTCTCCAGCATGTACGGGGAGGGGCGGCTGTTCTCGAACCAGTCCCCGAGGTGCTCCTCCAGGACCACCGGGGCCACCGGGCGCCACCACTGGCGCTCCTTCAGGCGGTTCAGCTCCTCCTTGGCGGCGTACGTGGTGGGGTCGGCCAGCAGGCTGCGGTTGCCCAGGGCGCGGGGGCCTGCCTCGGAGCGGCCGTGGAACCAGGCGACGGGCCCCTCGCGCAGGTCCCGTACGGCCTCGGCCGGGTCGGCCTTGCCGACCGAGGCCACGAAGCGGGCGTGGGCGGTGAGGACCTCGTCGAGGCCGGTGTCCTCACCGCCGAGGTAGGGGGTGGGGAAGCGGAAGTCGAAGCGCCCGCCGGGGCTCTTCTTGCGGAAGGCGGCCAGGGCCATGCCGATGGACTGCCCGTCGTCGCCGACGCAGGGCGGCGCGAGGAGGCGCCGGAACCCGTACTTGTCCATCAGGTGGCTGTTGGTGGGGCAGTTCAGCGCGTACCCGCCGGCCAGTGCGAGGACCGTGTCGGCCGGGGTGAGGTCGTGGGCGTGCAACGCTTCCTCGACGTTGCGCTCCATGACGCGCACCGAGATCGCCTGTACCTCCTTCATGACCGCGCTCGCGAAGGACTCCTCGTCGGTGAACCGGGGGTCGGGGACGAGGGTGTCGCCGACCTGGCGGGCGATGTCCTCGAGCGCTTCGGTCGGCACGGTCATGGAGGTGATGTCGTCGAAGACGTACGTGTCGAGGACGGCGTCGCGATCGCAGCGGCCGTGGGCCCCGGTCGCCCCGGCCAGCGCCATGAGGGTGCCCTCGCGAAGGTGGAAGCGGTCCTTGGCGGCCCCGTAGAGGGGGCCCGGCGACTGGACGGGGAAGACGGTCATCTCCCCGGCGCGCACCACGCAGCCCGTGAACCACTTGTCGGTGATCGCCCGCTCGACGACGAAGTCGGGGCCGCGGTCGACGGCGAAGCCGAGGACGGTCCCGTGGTGGAAGGCCTCGCTGTCGAGGAGGACGGCGCTGTGGAGGTGCGCGAGGCTGTGATAGGCGAGCGCGGGGTGTTCGCCGGCGAGGTGGTAGTCGTCGACGGTGTCCAGACCGGGGGTGCCCCAGATCTCCACCATGTCGGCCCGGGTCACACCGTGTTCGGCGAGTCGGGCGTCCACGAACCCCTCCAGGTGCGCCTGGTCGAGGAAGGGGGTGCGGTGCTGTTTCTGACCGCTGATCCGCTCGACCTCCCAGTGGGCGAGGAGGCTGACCCGCGCGCCCTCCTTGCGCCAGAGCGAGAGGTTCGCGTCGTGGCGGTAGGTGACGTTCAGTACGCGTTGCAGGCCGACCGGGTTGACGTAGGCAGACAGGTAGTAGCCGTCCTTCATGGCCTCTCCATCGGGATGGTCACCGTCGGGTGGGGCGGGGGGCGGGCGGGCGGAGCGAGTGGGGCGGGGCGGGGTGGCCGGGTGGTGGCTCGGGTCAGCGCCCCAGGGCGAGGACCACGCCGTAGCCGCCGCCGGGGTCCTCGAAGGCCTCGACCGGGGTCCAGTCCGAGGGGGCGAGGAGTTCTTCCAGCTCGGGCAGGGAGCAGTAGAGGTAGTCGAACCAGGAGCCGGCGACGGCGCCCGAACGGATGCGGATGCGGAGCTGGCCGGCCATCCTGCCCGCCCGGCGGTTCGCCTCGTGGTAGTCGGTGTGCACCCGGCCCGTGGAGGCGTAGGGGTCACGGCCGGTGGCCAGCAGCCGGGCCCCGGGCGCGGCGACCCGGGCGAACTCCGCCAGCAGGTCGGCCGCCCGCGCGCGCCCGCCGAGCAGGCCCAGGTTGGCCCCGAGCGCGAGGAGGGTGTCGTAGGAGCCGTCCGGGCACGGGAGCTCCCCTGCGGTGCCCGCCCGTGCCGGAACGCCCCGCTCCCGGCAGACCCGGACCGCGCCGGGGGAGGAGTCGACGGCGGTGACGTCGAGCCCCCGCTCCCGCAGGTGCAGGGCGTGGCGGCCGGCCCCGCAGCCGATGTCGAGGACGGCCCCACGGGCGCGGGAGATCAGGGAGCGCTCGCGCGTGGGCCAGTCCTCGAAGGGGGCGAAGTACTCGGCGGCGTCGCACACCCCGACGAACCCGTCGGAGCGCTCGATCACCTCGAAGACGGCTCCCGGCTGCGCGCCGGCGGACAGGCAGCGCAGCAGCAGGTGGCCGATGGCATCGCCCGTGGCGGGTTCGGCGTGGGCGAGAGCCGCCGCCCCGGTGCGAGCTCCTGCGCCGGCTCCTGCTTCGGTGTCGGTGTCGGTTTCGGTTTCCATGAGGCTCCTCCGGCGAGGGTCCTTCGGCGGCGGGTGCGGGGCGCGGGTACGGATCGGGCCGGTCAGACCGGCGTGAGGGCGCCCTCGCGCACGAGGCGCCGGCACAGCAGGAGCAGCGAGGCCGCGTCCAGGTCGACGCCGAGCGTGCCGGGGGTGAACGGCCCCTGTGTGGCCGCCAGTGCGACGAGGGCCTTCTCGGTGTGCGGCGGCGTCCGCAGGGCGCGCCGCCCGAAGACGGTGTGCACCCGGTGGTCCTCGCCGCGCACGCGCAGCTCGACGGTGCGGCGCAGCAGGCTGGCGGCGGTGATGCCGTCGGCGGCGGCGACGGCCGAGAAGCGGCCCGTCGCGAGCGTCCGGGTCGGCGGCAGGACGGACTCCAGGTGCCGGTCGAGCAGTTCCCGTACGTCGGTCTCCGTCAGCGTGGCGGCGAACCGGGCGAGGGCGGGGCCGATCCGGTCGGCCATCTCGGCGGCGCCGCCCCGGGGGAGCGGGATCGGTCCCGTCAGCGCGACCTCCTCGCAGAACCGCTCGAAGCTCCGCTCCAGGACGCGGCGGGCGACGGTCTCGTAGCGCGGGACGTTGAACTGGACGGTCTGGTGGATGGACAGGCCGCCGCCGGCGGAGGTCTTCGCCATGTGCGGGGTGCCCTCGGGGACGTAGAGCATGTCGCCGGGGTGCATGGTGAGGGTGCGCACGCCGGCGTCGGGGTCGTTCTCCCGCTCCCACTGCGACGGGTGGATCTCCCAGTACTTGGTGCCGTGGGTCTGCATGACGATGATGTCGTGCGGGTCGGCGTGCAGGGAGAAGGCCTGGGCACTCGGCGGGGTCACGAAGAGGATCACCCCGCAGCGCAGGTGCGTCTCCTCCTCGAACCGTCGGCACATGGCGCGCAGGGCGGGAACGTACTGGTCCACCTGGTTGAGCGTCAGGGAGGCTCCGGAGGCCAGGTGTTGGGCGACCTTCACGGGATCGGGCGATCCCTCCGAGGCCAGCGTCATGATGCGCCGCACGTCGGCGGTGCTGCCGACGCTGCGCGTCCTGGGCTGCTCGCCCACGCTCATGTACGTCGACGGGGGCAGGTTGCGGCCCATGCTGCACACCCAGAGCTGGGAGACGCGCAGGGTGCGCGCGTCGATGAGCCGGTCGATGTCGTCGATGCCGAGGAGCCCGGAGATGTCGGCCGCGCCGGGCCGGTGGAGGGGGCGCCGCCCCCAGGAGTCGCCGATCGTGCGGACCAGTTCGGCGGCGACTTCGCTGCCGGGCGGATCGCCCAGCGGGCCCAGGACGGCATCGTCCGAGGGCGCGTCGACGGTTTCGAAGTCTGTCTCTGCGAGAGGCTGCTGCACGGCTCCTTCTTCCACTTCTTCGACGGTCCGGCCCGGTTCCGGAAGGCTGTGGGTGTGCCCGGCGCGCCGCGGCCGAGGCCGGTGGGGCGCGGGAGGTGCGGTGGCCCCGAGGGGCCACCGCACCGGCCGTCACTCGTCGGTGTAGGACGCCGACTCGTGCGCGATGGTCGTCGGTACGGCCTCGTCGAACAGGTCCTCCGACGCCTCGATGGCGTTCTCGGTGTTCATGACGTTTCCTCCCTCGATAATTGGCGCGAAGCAGCTCGAAATGGCGTGTGACTTCGCATCGGGATGCCCCCGAACGGGCCGCGATGGAGCGTGGCCGCCGGGCGGCTCGACACTTCGAACGTAACAACGGGATGTCTGCGGGGTCAACGGCCTAATTCCTCGGGAGCGCCTTTCGGACATCCGTGGGGATGATCAAGAAAACCCTCTCGGGGCGGCGGTGTCGGTAATTCGACGGGTGGCGATTTCTTCTTCACGGATTCTCCCCACGAGCTCCTCGGCGCGTCCGGATCGCCGGTCCAGAGTGCCGTGCCCCAGATGTGCGTGATGGTGCGGTTCCACCCTTTGGTGGCGATATTTTGCCCGTATCCTTCCCGTGCCTCCCCCGCTACGCTGCCCCCCGACGCGGCCGTCCGGCCGAACCGTCGAACCGTCGGAGGAGTGGAGGCGAGAAGACCGGATGACCGTCCACGTTTTTGCGGGGCCGACCCTCGGGGCAGCGGAAATTCTCGGAGAAATTGATGACTGTATCGTGCACCCACCGATTCGCCATGGTGACCTTTTCTGCCTCGGTATCCGGCCGGAGGATTTCGTCCTCATTATTGACGGCCTTTACCACGGACACGAGCCGGTGCGGCACAAGGAAATACTGGACGTGATGAACAACGGCACCGTCGTGATCGGGGCCGCCAGTATGGGTGCGTTACGGGCGGCCGAACTGCATTCCTGCGGAATGCGCGGCGTGGGCCGCGTCTACGCCATGTACCGCACCGGCGAGATCGACGCCGACGACGAGGTCGCCGTGGCCCACGGCGAGCGACCGGACGGCAGCGCCTTCAGCGAGGCCCTCGTCGACATGCGCCACGCGCTGCGCCTGGCCGGCGCCGAGGGTGTGATCGACGCGGCGCAAGCGGAAGCGCTCCTGGAGGTGGCGCGGAACCTGCCCTACCCCCGCCGGTCCTGGCGCGCCGTCACGCGCGAACTGGGTCCGCGAGGTGAGACGTTCCCCCCGGACGCCGTCCTCGCCGCGGCGGCCGAACGGGTCGGCCGGCTGGCCGGCGCGCGCCCCGAGGAGGTCTCGCTCAAACGGCGGGACGCCCGCGAGGCGCTGCGCCAGGTCCGTGCGTTGTACGCCTCCCACCCCAGGCCGGCGGCAGTGGCGGGCACGTGGACCGACGACTGGGAGACCGCCTACCTCCACCGCTGGCGCGGACGCTTCACCGGCGAGCGCACCGCCGCGGGCTTCGTCAGCCTCGCCGCCCGCTTCGATTACCAGCGACTGTTCGGCGCCGACCAGCGCGCGCGTCGGCGCACCCAGGTGCTGGCCGCCGTGTCCGGCCGCCCGCCCGGCACCCCCGCGCGCGTGCTGGAGGACGAGGCGCTGCGGGCAGCCGCCCGGGAGGGGCTGGACGCGGGCTCCCTGAGCGACGAGGCGATCCACGCCTGGGTTCCGGAACGGGAACGCGAGGAACTGGGCGAACGGGAAACCATGCTCACCCTCCTGGTGCGCTCGGCCCGTCTGACGGCCGACCTCCACGATCCCGCCACGGTGCGACTGCTCCTTCCGGAATCCGCGGTTCACCACACCGAGATCTCCGCGAGTCTGGCGATGAACCAGGCCGTCGCCCGTTCCGGATATTCCAAGAACCCCGACCAGTTGAAGAAATCGGTTCTCCGTCTCCAACTCGCACAGGCCTGGCAGTTGCGCGGTGATTGCAGCACGGAGGTACTCGACGCAGCCGCCCGGGATCGCGGATTCACTTCCGCACACGAAGCCGAAGAGGCCCTGCGGCCCTTCTTCCTGAGGCGCCATCGGGAGACGGGCGAAGACCGCGCGACCCCGGAATCCACCGAGCGTCCCCGTACGCGCGAGCACGCCGAACTCCGGGAGCGAAGGGAAGCCGGGGGAGCGCGCACGGCCCGGCGGGGCGAGCCCGCCCGGAAGGGGGAGGCCTCGTGAACGCCCGCCCGCCCGCCGCCCCGACCGGGCTCAAGGTCTTCACCGCCGGAACCCACCGCGTCCGCCCGCCCGCCGAGACCTGGGAACTGGTGCGCCGTCGCCTGCCGGAGTACGGGATCACCCGCGTCGCCGACGTCACGGGCCTGGACGTCATCGGCATCCCCGTCGCCGTCGCCGTACGCCCCCTCTCCCGCAGCCTGTCCGTCTCCCAGGGCAAGGGACACACCCCGCTCCTCGCCCGCGTCTCGGCCGCGATGGAGTCCATCGAGATGTGGCACGCCGAATTCGCCTGCCCGCCCGCCGTCCACCGCCGCACCCCCGCGTCGGCCCTGCGGCCGCCCTACGCCCTCGACCTGCTCGACCGGCACCCGGGCAGCCTCCTGCACGACGGCACCCCGCTGGACTGGGTCACGGCCACCGGCGCCCTCGGCGGCGCCCGCGTCCCCGTACCGCGCGACTGCGTCCGCCTGGGCAGCTCGCGCCCCGGCCACTGGCGGCCGCCGGGGCTCACGGTCACCAGCAACGGCCTGGCCTCGGGCAACACCTTCGAGGAGGCCGCGCTGCACGCCGCGTACGAGGTGATGGAACGCGACGCCCTCAGCCGGCTCGGCTCCGTCCCCGGCGACCCCCGGGTGACCTTCCGTGCCGAGACCGTCGAAGACCCCCTGTGCACCGAGCTGATCGAGCGCGTCACCCGCGGCGGCGTCTTCCTCGACCTGGCCCTCGTCCCCAACCGCTGGGGACTCCCGTGCTTCGCCGCCTTCGTCTGGAGCGAGGACTTCGCCCTGCTCACCGCCGGATCAGGCGCCCACTCCTCGCCCGGAGTCGCCCTCGCCCGCGCCATCACGGAGGCGGTCCAGAGCCGCCTCACCCTCATCAACGGCACCCGCGACGACGTCACCGCCGTCTACGCGCACGCCCGGCGCGGCGTCACCGCACGCCCCCGGCGCGACCCCGGGGCCCGCGCCCACCACGAACTGCCCGCCGCCACGACACCGGACTTCACCGACGTCGGGGTCGAACTGCGCTGGGCCTGCGCCCGACTGGCCGAGGTCACGGGGCAGGAACCACTGGTCGTCGACCTCGGCACCACCGAGGACTTCTCGGTCGTCAAGCTCATCGCCCCCGGACTGCGGTGCGGCACCCGCCACGCCGTCCCCCGCCCCGACCACCCGGAGCACCGACCCGACCGCCCCCCGGGCCCGACCGCCCGCTAGGAACCGGCCGCGCACCGCCCGGACCCGCCCCGCCCGCACCACCCGTACCCGCACCGCAGGAGCCAGATGACCACCGCCCGAACCGCCGAGGCGACCGCCACGGCCTGGCGCACCCCCTACCTCCGCTACGTGACCGGCCGCGGCATCTCCACCGCCGGAACCAGCCTGGTCAACGTGGTGCTCGCCTTCGCCGTGCTGAGCACCGGCGGCGACGGCCTCTCCGTCGGCCTGGTCCTCGGCTGCACCGTGACCACCCAGACCCTCCTGCTGCCCGTGGGAGGGGTCCTCGCCGACCGGTACGCGCGGCGCGCCCTCGTCGTCGCCGGGAACGCGCTGCTCGCCGTCGTCCAGGGCCTGATGGGGGCCGTCCTCCTCGCCGGCCCACCGCGGCCGGCCCTGTGGATGTTCCTCGCGGCGGCCGCCACGACCGGGGCCACGGCCGCCGCCGTACAACCCGCCTTCCAGGGGCTCATCGTCCAACTCGTGCCCGCCCGCGACCTCCAGAGCGCCAACGCCGCGCTGCGCCTGGTCCTCAACCTCGCCCGGATCGCCGTCCCCGGCCTCGGCTCCCTGCTCGGCGCCGCCTTCGGCTTCGGCCCCGTGCTGCTCGTCGCCGCCGCCGCCTTCGCCGCCTGCGCCCTCGTCCTGGCAGGCCTGCCCACCGCGTCCACCCCGGGTCCCGGGCGGACCACGGGCTTCTTCGAGGGCGCCCGCGAAGGGTGGACCGCCTTCCGCAGCCGGCCGTGGATGTGGGGCTACGCCCTCTCCGGAACCCTCGCGGTACCGCTGTGGATGGCCGGATACCAACTCCTCGGCCCCCTCGTCCTGTCCGACCGGCCGAACGGGGCGCAGCACTGGGGCTGGGCGGTGTCGGCGTTCTCCGCGGGGATGGTGCTCGGTTCCCTCGTCGCCCTCCGGTGGAAGCCCCGCCGCGTGATGCTCGCCTGCGTGCTCGTCCAGCTCGTGTGGCCCCTGCCGCTCGCGGCCCTCGCGTACGGCGCGGACCTGCCCGGCCTGCTCGCCGCGATGCTGGTCAGCGGATCCGCCCTGGAACTGGCCGTCGTGTTCTTCGAGACCGCGAAGCAGCAACACGTACCGGAGGCCCTCATCGGCCGGGTGACCTCGCTGACCATGCTGGGGGAGACCGCCCTGGTCCCCCTCGCCTACGTCCTGGCCGGCGGGACGGCGGACCGGGCGGGCTCGACCACCATGATGTGGGTCTGCTGCCTGGGCATCCTCGTCGCGACGGTGGTGCTCCTCGCCGTGCCGGGCGTCCGCCGGCTCACGTCCGCGCGCGCGGGGGACGGCGCGCGGGTGGGCTGACGATCCGCCCGCGGACGCGGAGGCCCGGCGACACCCCCGCTCGTCCTCCGCTTCGGGCGCTTGCGCGTCAGCGACGACACGAGGTGGGGCCGGGGCCGCCGCCGACGCCCGGGGCGCCGGGTACGGGGCGGGCCGGGAAGTGGCCGGGGGCGTCCTCGTACTGGTCGAGGGTGCCGGCCGGTCCGCTCCAGCGCGCCGGGACGGAGGGGAGCGGGGGGTGGCGGCGGCGGAGGGCCCGCGCGCGCCGAACACCGCTGGTCGGCGCGCGAGGCCTCCTGTCGGCTGCCCCGTGGCGGGAAGGAGCCGCCCTTCCGTCCGGGGCCCGGCCGCAGGCGTCAGTCAACCAGGGGGGCTTCCCGGGGGTGACTGGATCCGGACACGGAATCCGGCCGGTGCGGCTCGGTCGGAAACGGTCGATCATCCAAGAGCGCCGTCCGCCGGAGCCGCCGGGTCAACCCCGGGAACGGTCGCCGAGCCGCCGGGGCAGCAGCAGCGGGGTCGCGAGCAGCAGCGCGCCGGCCAGGCCGATCGCCGTGCGCGGACCGAGCAGGACTCCCCACACGCCCCAGAGCGCCGTCAGGAGGGCGGTCGTCGCCTTGGCCGTCACCGCCCAGGCCGCCAGGGTGCGGGTGACCCGGTCGTCCGGGGTGCGTTCGAGACGGTAGGCGGCGTGGACGGGGTTGAAGACCCCGCAGCACAGGACGAGGCCGAACTCGACGCCCACCACCAGCAGCAGACCGCCGGTACCCGGTCCCAGGAAGACCAGGCCGACGGGCCAGAGCGCGCGCAGGGTCCCCGCCGCCACCAGGACCCGGTCGCGCCCGAACCGGGCGGCGAGCGGTCCGGCGAGCCGGGCCCCGAGCAGCCCGCCGATCGAGGGCAGGGCGAAGGCGAGCCCGTACTGCCAGGGCGCGAAGCCCAGCGGACCGAGCATGAGGACCGCCACCAACGGCTGCGTGGCCATCACCAGGCCGTTGAACGTCGTGGTGTTGAGGAACAGCGGACGCAGGGCGGGGTCGGCGAGGACGTACCGCCAACCCTCGAACAGCTCCCCGGCCCACCGGCGCACGCCCTCCGCACGTCCGGCACGTCCGGTTCGACCGGTTCGGGCGGGTCGTTCGGGCCGGGCCTCGGGCCCGCCCGACGCGTGGACGGCGAACGCCGAGAACAGCTGGCCGGCGGCGTCCGCCACCACGGTCGCCACCGGGCCCAGGAGGGCGATCGCCGCGCCGCCCAGCGGAGGTCCGACGATCGCCGTCGTCCAGGTCGTCGATTCGATCCGGGCGTTGGCGAGGAGGAGCTCCTCGCCCGGCAGCAGCGCCTTCAGGTACGCGCCCGAAGCGGCCCGGAAGGTGATGTCGGCCGCCGAGACGACGACCGTGACGAGCAGGAGCTGCGTGAAGGTGAGCGCCCCGAGCGCGAAGGCGGCGGGCACCGTCAGCAGGGCCGCGCAACGCGCCAGGGCCATCGTGATCAGCACCGGCCGTTTGCGGCGGAACTCCGCCCACGGGCCGAGCGGTACCGCCACGACCGCGCCGACCGCGACGCCGGCGGCGGACAGCGCGGCGACCTCGGCCGGCCCGCAGTCCAGGATCCGGATCGCGATCAGGGGGAACGCGCCGAACGCGATCCAGGTGCCGAGCGCGCCGGCCCCGTACGCCGCCCACAACCAGGCGAAATCCCGCCCCGGGCGTCCCCCTCTCCCCATGCCCGACACCCCTCACCCGTACAACCGGTCCGTGATCGGAGCCATCAAAGCGAGCATCGCGACCAGGGATCAAACAACCATCCGAGCCTCGGCTACAACCATTGGTTGTACGACTAGGCTGCGGGCATGGACCTCGAAGCCGTCCGGACCTTCGTCGCCGTCGCCGACGCGGGGCAGTTCAGGGAAGCCGCCGTCGAGCTGGCCGTCACCCAACAGGCCGTCTCCAAACGCGTCGCCGCCCTGGAACGCGACCTCGGCGTCAGACTGTTCACCCGCACCCCGCGCGGCGCCGAGCCCACCATCGACGGGCAGGCGTTCCTGCCCCACGCCCGCGAGCTGCTGCGCGTCGCCGAACGCGCGACCGCCTCCGTCCGCGCCGGCCGCCGCCCCCTGCGCGTCGACATCATCGCCTCGCGCGGCGCCGCCGCGGGGCTGATGCGCGCCTTCCACCGCACCCACCCCGATGTCGAGCTGGACGTGCTGATGCTGCTCGACATCGAGACGGCCGTCGACGCCATCCGGTCCGGAGAGATCGACGCGTCCTTCCGCGCCGTCACGGCTCCCGGCCGGCCCCTGCCCGAGGACGTCAGGGCCGTACGGGTCCTCGACGAGCCGCTCCAGCTCCTCACCGGCCCGGCGCACGCGCTCGCCGGCGCCCGGTCGGTGTCCCCGGCCGGGCTCGTGGGGCACCGGATCTGGATGCCCGGCATCGTCCCCGGCTCCGAATGGGCCGCCTACTACGACGACCTCGTCGCCGAGTTCGGCCTCACGATCGAGGCGACCGGTCCCAACTTCGGCTCCGACGCGCTCCTCGACACGATCGCGGACACCCCGGCCCTGGCCACCTTCATGGGCGCGCACACCCGCCTCGTCTGGCCCGCCGACCACGGCCTGCGCCGCATCCCGGTGACCGGACCGACCCCCGTCTACCCGCACTCGCTGCTCTGGCACCGCGACAACCCCCACCCCGCCCTGGCGGCACTGCGCGCCCACCTCGCCGCCGCCGCGGCCGGACTCGACGGCGCGGGCACCTGGGTGCCGGGCTGGGCGGCCCCCCGACCGACCGCGTGAGACGAGGGCGCCCACCGAAGAGCCCCGCGAAAAACCGGTGGTGCGCCGCCGTCGTGCGCCGCTACGGTGCTGCCCGTCCGAGCCGTCGAGCCGAAGGCATGCCGTTGTACACCGTGTGAGACCCCCCGAGTGATGTTCAGCGCGTCGCGCCCTTGCGCCGCGCTGCTTCCTGCTGCGGACTTCTCACTGGAATCGGTGTATCCCTTTGCTCAAGACCTGGGTGGTCGCTGCCACCTGCCTGCCGCTCGTCGTCCGTCGTTGCCCCGCCTGCGCGAGCCGGCGCTTTCGGGCGAGCGGAAAATTCCGCGTCAACGCACACCACAAGTCCCTCGACGCCTGGCTCCTCGTGCTCTGCACCGGGTGCGGGGACACGGCGAAGCTCACGATCTTCGAGCGGGCGAACGTGCGCTCCGTACGCCCCGAGCTGCTGGACCTGCTCCACGGCAACGACCTCGACCTGACGGCCGAGTTGCTCCGTGCCCCGGCCCTGCTGCGCCGCAATCGCGTCGCCCTCGACTGGGAGGGCGCCTGGAGCCTCGACACCGACGGAACGTGGGTTCCGTCGGACGAGGCGCTCGACGTCACGGTCCGCTTCGCCGCGCCGGTTCCGGTCCGGCCGGTCCGGCTGATCGCCGAAGGGTGCGGGCTCTCGCGGGCCGAGGTCGAGCGGCTGATCACGGAGGGGAGGATCGTTTCCCTGGACCGGCTGGACGGCCGGCTCGCGGGCGACTTCTCCTTCACGCTCAAGCGCTGACCGCGTCCGTCCGCGCCGGGGCCCGTCCTGCGAGATCCGCCGGACGGCCCCCGGCCCGGGCGGCGTTCGCCCGGGCGGCCGTCCGCGTACGCCTGCCCGTCAGGCCGGGTCGACGGTGACGACGCGGCTCGGGTCCGTGGTGTCGTGCACGGCGTAACGGGCTGAGATGGTGGCGCTGGTGATCGAGGTGGCGCAGAAGAAGGAACCCTCCAGCTTCACGGGGATCGCCGCCCGGTCCAGGGCGACCGCCGGCTTCGGCCCACCCTCCCAGAGTCCCCCCGCGCCGGCCGGGCCGGTCGGCGCCGCGGTGGCCGTGCAGGCCAGGAGCCCGCTCGTCTTCAGCACGAAGCCCCGGGCGGGGATCGACAGCCGGGCCGTGCTTGGCTCACCGTGCTGGAGCAACACCTGCCAGGGGCCGCTGTTCTCGTTCGTCTCGACCGCCACCCGCAGGCCCGGCGCGTCCGTGGTGCAGTCCTCGAAGACCGGGGGCGCGATGCGCAGGGCGACGGGGCCGGCGACGTTGGCATGCCCCGGAGCGGCGGGGATCACGTTGTCGCCCGTCCTCGACGTGGCGCACGTGACGACGATCGGCCCGGCCTCGAAGACCACCGGCCCGGAGGCGACGGCCGCGAAGCGGTGCCCGGCGGGGGACACGGACGTGCCGCCGCCGGCGACGCCGCCGGAGGCCTGTGCGGCCGTCGGGACGAGGACGGTGGAGGCGGCGAGCGCCAGGACGGCGGCGCCGGAGACGAGGGAGGGACCGGATAACCGTGAATTCTTCGTCATGATCATGATCTGAGCGTAAGAATTCCCGTCTCTGCCCCACAGGGTCGAAGGGCCTCTCGATGCGGTCCTTAGGTCCCGCCCGCCCGCTCATCTCGATCCCACCGCACGGGGTGTCAGAACGCAGGGTCGTCCAGGGCGGCGCCGAGCAGGGCGCGCACGTGGTCCGCCTCCGGGAGGAGCGCGATCTCGATCTCGTCGTCCGTACGTCCGGCCAGCGTGAGTTCCTGGATGCGTCGGAACAGCAGCCGGTCCGCCGCGGCGATCAGGGCGGCGGCGGCGCGGGGTGCGATGGCCGGGGCGTCCGGGGCGGCGTCCGCCAGGGCCGCGGCGAGGGCCGCCTCGCGCCGGTCGTGCAGTTCGCGGAGCCGGGCGGTGAGGGTGGGGCTGTCGGCGACCATGCGGGCGAAGGCGGGCCCGGTGAAGCCGACGACGGGACTGTGCTCCAGCAGGGCCGCGCGGAAGGTGCGCCCCAGGGCGGTGAGCGGGTCCTCGCCCCGGTCGCGCTCGGCGACGGCCTTGGCCAGGCCCTGGGTGAACACCTCGTGGTGGTCGAGGGCGAGGTCCTCTTTGTGGGCGAAGTAGTTGGTCACCGTCTTCTTGGCGACGCGCGCGGCGGCGGCGATCTCGGCGATGGTGGTCCGCTCGAAGCCCTGCTCGATGAAGAGCCTGGTCGCGCAGTCGGAGATCAGCTGCCGGGTTTCCTGCTTCTTGGACTCGCGGAGTCCCGTCTCGGTGGCCATGAAGAAATCTTACCTCCGTAGCAAAAATACTCTTGACCGGTTCGGGGTCCGGGGCTAAATTTACGTCCGTCGCAAAATTCGTCCGACGGAACGGATCGGAGCCCCAGGGCTCCCCGCCGCTCCCGCCGGGCCGCCACCCGCGTCTTCAGGAGAGAAACTGAACGTCACCACCGCCACCGTGTCCCTCACCGTCGCCGATGTCGAAGCCTCCCGTGAGTTCTTCCACACCCACCTCGGCTACGAGGTCGCCATGGCCTTCGACGGCTTCGCGTCCCTGACCCGGGGCGACGCCGCCGCCGACGTCGTGCTGCTGCGCAGCGGCAGCGAGGTGCTCCCGCCCGAACAGCGGGACCGACTGGCCGGCGGCCTGATCTTCGCGCTCACCGTCACGGACATCGAGGCCGAGGAGGCGCGACTGCGCGCGGCCGGTGCGCCGATCACCCTGCCGCTGCGCGAAGAGGCCTGGGGCGAGCGGCTGTTCCAGATGACCGACCCGAACGGGATCGTCGTCCAGCTCGTCGAATGGGTCACCCCCGACGAGCCCGCACAGGTCGCGTCCGCCCCCGACGCGTCCGCCCCCGCCGAGGAGGCCGCCCTGCTGGTCATCACGCCGGACGCCGACAACGTCACCGAGTCCCCGAACGCCCGCATGACCGGACTCGCCGCCCCCAGTCGCGGCAGCACGGAACTCAGCACCTGGACCGTCGAGATGCGGGCCGGCCAGAGCGGCCCCGAGCACTCCGTCGACCGTGAGCAGGTCTGGACCGTGACCGCCGGCGCCCTGGAGGTCACCTGCGCGGGCCGTACCGAGAAGGTCACCGCCGGTCGGACCTTCGTCCTCCCGCCGGAGGTGCTCCGCAGGATCCACGCCCCGGAGGCCGCCGAGGCCCACGTCGCCATGCGCGCCGACGGCGTGGTCCTCGTGCCCGGCACCGAGGGCACCCGCGTCCTGCCCTGGGCGCGATGACGGCCCCCACCCCCGACGAACCCCGACCCGACGAACCCCGACCCGACGAACCCCGACCCGACGAACCCCGACCCGCAGAACGCCGGCCCGAAGAACGCCGGCCCGGAGACCCCCGACCCGACGAACCCCGGCCCGAAGCACCCCACCCCTCGCACCGGCCCCTTCCCTCCCGCACCGGAGACCTCTTGTCCCTGCGCATCACCGCCCTGCCCGAACCCGACGCGACCCCCGTCGGCCGCCGCCTCGGCTGGACGGCCTCCGACGCGGACGGCACCCCCGTCGGGCAGGCCTCCCTGCGCCTGTTCGCCGGGGAGGGGCAACGCCACCTCGCCGAACTGGACGTCCGGGTGCCCCCGGCCGCCCGCCGCCGGGGCACCGGCTCCCTCCTGCTCGACACCGCCGTCGCCGCCGCCCGCGAGGACGCCCGGACGTGCGTCGTCGCCCAGGCCGACGCGGCTTCCCCCGGCGCCGCCTTCCTCGCCGCCAAGGGCTTCCGTACGGCCCTGGCCCTGACCTACGCCCGGCTGCCCCTGGCCGCGGCCGACCAGGCCGCGCTCACCGCCCTCGCCGAGGCGCCGCACGCCGGCTACCGACTCGTCGCGTGGGAGGGGATGGTGCCCGACGAGCTGGCCGACACCTTCGTGGCCTCGCGCCGCGCCATGGACGACATGCCGATGGGCGCCGTCTCCTACGGCACGGTGGTCTGGGACCTCGACCGGGTGGCGGCGGCGGTCGCCGCCGTCGCCGCCCGCGGTGACCTCCTGCACACGGTGGCGGCCGTCGACGCGTCGGACGGCTCCATCGCCGGTTTCACCGAACTGGTGGTCCCCGGCAGCGGCACGGGCGACGCCCAGCACTACGGCACCGCGGTACTGCCCGAACACCGCGGTCACGGCCTCGCGCGGGCGATGAAGGCCGCCTCGATCGTCCGGGCCCGGCAACACCACCCCCACCTCGAAGGCCTGCTGACCGACACCGCCGAAAACAACCCGCACATGCGACGCGTCAACGACGACCTCGGCTACCTCCCCACCCGCACGGCCCACGAGTACCAACTCGACCTGTGACCCGTCACGGCCCCGCCGCCGGGAGCGGGCGGTCGGGTGATCCACGCGACCTCCGTGCCCCTTGAGGACTTCAGCTGTCCGCAAGGGGCCGCACCCTGGGGTGGGGGGGCGGCCCCCCCCCCCCCCCCCCCCCGCCCCCCCCCCCCACGACGGGGGGCCCGACCCACCCCGCCGCCCGCCGCGGGCCGCCCCCCCCCCCCCCCAACCCCCCGCCACCC
>NZ_JBVJMA010000031.1:0-39904 GCF_055584445.1 Streptomyces sp. NPDC103540 | reverse complement strand
CAGCGGTCCGATGACTTCCCAAGCCTGATCGGTCAGTTCATGTCGTCGCACCACGAACGGAGTAACGACCGATCGACATTGCGGACACGACCTAGGATGCGCGCAGGGCGGGGCCGTAGCGCAGAGGTCGTCGCGCGCGGTCTCCAAAACCGCGAGGACGCCGGTTCGAATCCGGTCGGCTCCGCTCCACCTCGCTCGGCCTTCCCTCGGCTCGTCTCCCCGCCCCCTCGGCGGGCTTCAGCCCCCTTCGCGGCCGGCCGGTTCCGGCAGGGGCGGCACGGGGTCCGGTGCGGGCACGACGTCCGGTCGGTCGGGGGCCCGGCGCGCGGCGACCCAGGCCGCGAGGGGCTGGGTGTATCGGGCCGTCAGCGGGCCGAGGACGACCAGGATCAGGACGTAGGCGGTGGCGAGCGGACCGAGCTGCGGCTCGATGCCCGCGGTGACCGCGAGACCGGCGATGACGATGGAGAACTCGCCCCGGGCCACGAGGGTCCCGCCGGCCCGCCACCGTCCCTTGACGCCGATGCCGGCGCGCCGCGCCGCCCAGTAACCCGTGGCGATCTTCGTGGCGGCCGTGACGACGGCCAGCGCCAGGGCGGGCAGCAGGACCGGCGGGATGCTCGCCGGGTCGGTGTGGAGCCCGAAGAAGACGAAGAACACGGCCGCGAAGAGGTCGCGCAGCGGACTGAGCAGGGTGTGGGTGCCCTCGGCGACCTCACCGGATAGCGCGATGCCGACCAGGAAGGCCCCGACGGCGGCCGAGACCTGGAGCTGCTGGGCGATGCCGGCCACCAGCAGGGTCAGTCCGAGGACCACCAGGAGCAGCTTCTCGGGGTCGTCGCTGGAGACGAAGCGGGAGATGAGGCGGCCGTAGCGGACGGCGACGAAGAGCACCGCGCCCGCGACACCGAGCGCGATGGCCAGCGTGAGACTGCCCGCCGCCAGGCTCACCCCGGCGAGCAGCGCCGTGATGATGGGCAGGTAGACGGCCATGGCGAGGTCTTCGAGGACCAGGATGCTGAGGATGACCGGGGTCTCCCGGTTGCCGAGCCGGCCCAGGTCCCCCATGACCTTGGCGATGACGCCGGAGGAGGAGATCCAGGTGACGCCCGCCAGGACGACGGCGGCCACCGGTCCCCAGCCGAGCAGCAGGGCGGCGGCGGCCCCGGGGAGCGCGTTGAGGGTGAAGTCGACGAGCCCGGCGGGGTACTGGGTCTTGAGGTTGGAGACGAGGTCGGTGGCCGTGTACTCCAGGCCCAGCATCAGCAGCAGGAGGATGACGCCGATCTCCGCGCCGATGGCGACGAACTCCTCGCTCGCGCCGAGCGGGAGCAGGCCGCCGGTGCCGAAGGCAAGGCCGGCGAGGAGGTAGAGGGGTATCGGCGAGAACTTCAGGCGGCCCGCGACGCGGCCCAGCAGGCCCAGTCCGAGGATGATCGCCCCGAACTCGATGAGGAAGACTGCGGAATGCACTCGATCACTCCCTGTCGAGTATCGCGGCGGCGGCGTCGACGCCCTCGCGGGTGCCGATCAGGATGAGGGTGTCCCCGCCGGCGAGGCGGAAGTCCGGCGCGGGCGAGGGGCGGGCCTCGGCCCGCCGCAGCACCGCCACGACGGACACGCCGGTCTCGGTGCGCATCCTCGTCTCGCCCAGGACCCGCCCGTTCCAGTGCGAGTGCGCGGAGAGTTCGACCCTCTCGGCGACCAGGCCGAGGTCGGTGGTGTGCAGGACGTTGGGGCTGTGGTGCGCCGGCATCAGCGCGTCGATCAGCGAGGCCGTCTCCGCCCCGGTGAGGTGCAGGGAGTGGGCGCACGCGTCGGGGTCGTCCACCCGGTACAGGTTGACCGTGCGGGTTCCGTCGCGGTGCGCGATGACCGACAGGTTGCGGTGTTCGCGGGTGGTGAGGTCGTATTGGACGCCGATGCCGGGCAGCGGTGTCGTGCGCATGCGTGGAGCGGGCACGATCCATCCCCCTTCGAGTGGTGAGCGTGTCCGGCGCGGTGTCGTGCGCGCCGGCGGTGGTGGTGTGGGCGCGGCGGATCACGGCGGGCGGAAACGGCGCGGCGGGCCTCATGGTGCCATGTTTGGGATGGCCGGAATATGGGTGTCCGCACGGATGGACAGCGTCGGGACCGGGTGGTGAGGATGGGCCGGGGAACCGGGTTCCGCCGCAGGTCAGGGTGGGTTTGTCGGGGTTCCGGGACGCATCGGCGGTCGAGGGCGCGGTACGGCGGGTGTCGCGGGCGCCGCGGCGGGTGTTCAGGGTCGCTCGCGCATGCGCCGGCGCAGGCTGTCGTAGATCGGCTCGCTCTCCAGCCGGTCCGCGGTCAGGGTCGCCGCGAAGCACGCGGTCAGCAGCGGGACCAGGAGCGTGGTGGTTCCGGTCATCTCCACGACCAGTACGACGCCGGTGACGGGCGCCCGTACCACCGCCGCGAACAGGGCGGCCATGCCGACCACGGCGAACGCCCCCGGGCCGGCCGACTGGTCGGGCGGCAGCGGGAGGGTGACGGCGTGTACGAAGGTGCCCCACAGGGCTCCGAGGGCCAACAGCGGCGCGAAGAGGCCTCCGGGGGTGGCGGCGGCGTAGCTGAGCGGTCCGACCACGAACCGTACGGGGAGGTAGCCGGCCAGGACGATCACGGCGGGGCTGTCCCCGGCGACGAGTCGCTCGCTCAGCGGGTCGCCGTCCCCGGCGAACAGCGGGTCGAACACGGACAGCAGGCCCACGACGGCCCCGATGGCCGCCGCCCGGACCACGACGGGTACTCGCGCGAGCCGGTCGCAGAAGGCCAACGTCCCGACGACCAGGGCGCTGTAGGCGGTGCCCAGCAGCCCGGCGGTCGCGCCGAACACCAGGAAGACGGGCAGCAGCCACAGGGGTGGGGCCGGTACGTCGGGGACCGGGAGGACGGGCGCGTCGCCGATGACGATCCCCGCGCAGGCGACGGCCGTGGCGGTGGCGATGAGGGTGACCAGGACCAGCCGGGGCCGGAAGGAGCGCGTCACCTCCTCGCACACGAACAGCAGGCCGCCGAGCGGGGCGGTGAACGCCACGGCCAGGCCGGCGCCGCCGAGGGAGGTGTGCAGCAGTCGGACGTCCTCGGGGCCCAGGCCCGCACGGCGGGCCGCCTCGGATCCGATCGCGGAGCCCATGTGCACGGTCGGCCCCTCCCGGCCGAGGGCCAGACCGGAGCCGATGGCGACGAGCCCTCCGAGGAACTTCGCCGGCAGCAGCCAGGGCGACCGCGGTTCGCTCTCCTGCCGCCAGACGGCCTCCACGTGCTGGATCCCGCTCCCCGCCGCGAAGGGGACGCGCAGGGCGAGGGCGCACGCGACGGCCGCGCCCGTCGCCGTGACGGCGATCGGGAGCAGCCATCCGGCGGCGCCCCACCCGGCGGCGGTCTCCGAGAGGGAGACGCGCAGGGCGTCGGCGTGCTCCAGGCACCAGCGGAACGCGCCGCCGACCAGTCCGACGAGCGCGCCCGCCACCGCCGCGACGAGGTAGGCGCGGTACGGCCCCGCGCGCTGGGGGCCGCCCGCACGCTGGGGGCCGACAGGGGCACCGGGCATGCGCCGACCTCCACCGAGCCGATCCGTTCACGACGTCCGTACGCGGGACGTCCGTTCACTACGTCCGTACGCGGGACGTCCGTGCGCGACGTCCGCACGCGGGACGTCCGTCCGAGACTGGACCGTCGGCGACCCCGGACGGGGCACCGCGCCCCGTGCGGGACGAAAGGGGCCCCGACTGGGCGAACGAACGGCGGGTGTCAGCGGGTCCCGCCGGCGAACGGGCCGCCGGCGCCGAAGGCGAGGTGGGCGAAGCGTTCGCCGATGTGCCGGTGGGTGGCGGGGTCCGGGTGCAGGGCGTCGGGCAGCGGCAGCGCGGCGGCGTCCGCCTCGCCGTAGAGGTCGAGGCCGTCCAGGTGGTACAGGTGCGGGTCGTCGGCGGCGCGCTCCCCCACGATGCGGGCCAGCTCGGCGCGGATGACGGCGAGGGTCAGCTTCCCCGCGGCGGTCTCCGCGGGGTCCCCGGCGGCGACGAAGCCCATCCGGCCCTCGCTCAGGGCGTCGAGGTCCGGAAGGGTGGGGCCGGGGGTGTCCTCGTGGAGGGCGCAGTGGAGGGGCGAGACCACCAGCAGCGGCGTGGTGGGGTGGCCCTCGCGGATGGTGTCGAGGAAGCCGTGGACGGCCGGGCCGAAGGCCCGCAGCCGCATCACGTCGAGGTTGACGATGTTGATGCCGACCTTGACGCTGATCAGGTCCGCCGGGGTGTCACGGATCGTGCGCGCGGTGAAGGGGTCGAGGACAGCGCTGCCGCCGAACCCCAGGTTGACCAGCTCCACCGCGCCCAGCGCGGCCGCCACGGCCGGCCAGGTCCCGGTGGGGGTGGCGGCGTTGGAACCGTGGCTGATCGAACTGCCGTGGTGGACCCACACCCTGCGGTTCCCGATGCGGGGCGGGTCGACGGGGGCGTCGGTCCTCAGGGCGACCAGTCGGGTGGTCTCGTCGTACGGCAGCCAGATCTCGACGGCCTTCTCGTGCTCCGGGAGGCCGGTGAACCGCAGGGTCTCCACGGGCCCGGGGCGGGTGTGCGTCGCGCCCGAGGACAGGTCGATGACGAGCGCGTCGCCCTCGGGTGCGACGGCGCGGCCCGCGAGGCGGCCGTCGACGAGGAGTTCGTAGACCCCGTCCGGGCGGGGCGGCGCTCCCTGGTAGATCCGCTTGGTGGCCACCACGTCCAGTTCGACGGCGGTGGCACGGGTACGGAAGGCCAGGCGCACGCCGGCCGGCTGCGACTGCGCCATGGCCAGCTGCCCGTCCGGGATCTGTCGGCGGGCCCACGCCGGCAACCGGTGCGGGAGGAGGCCCCGTTCGGTGCGCTCCAGGTCGAGGGCACCGCGCAGCAGTTCGGCGGTGAGGGGGGTGGTGATCCATCCCGGCCGGGCGTCGGCGTCGTGCTCGGGGTGCATGTGCTCGGGTCTCTTCCGGTCGGTCGGTGGCGAGGGGGTCGGCGGGACGGCGGGACGGCGTCGGTCGGGACGGCGTCGGTCGGGAACGGGCTCAGGAGGCGGTCGGCCAGGTGCGCAGCAGCGCGTCCAGCGCGTCGAGGATCTCGGTCCAGCTCTCCTGCGAGGAGGGGGCGCTGTGGTCGAAGCCTCCGGCGGACTCCAGGGTGACGAAGCCTCCGAAGACGCTGCCCAGGAGTCGTACCGCGTGTGTCCGGTGGGGTTCGGCCAGGTGGTAGCCGCGCAGGATCGCCCGCATCATCCCGGCGTGGCGGGCGCCCGCGGAGGCGGCCGCCGTCTCGGGGTCGAGTCGGAAGCGGGCGGCGACGAAACGGCCGGGGTGTTGGAGGGCGTAGTCGCGGTAGACGTTCGCGAAGGCCGTCAGGGCGTCCTTGCCGGCCCGTCCCGCGAGGGCGGCGGCGCCCCGGTCGGCCAGTTCCTCCAGGGCCAGCAGGGCGATCCCGGTCTTGAGGTCGTGCGCGTTCCTGACGTGCGAGTACAGGCTCGCGGTCTTGACGCCGCACCGCCTGGCGAGCTCCGCCGGGGTCACCTGCTCGAAGCCGATCTCGTCGGCCAGCTCGGCTCCCGCCCGTACCAGGCGTTCCGTGGTCAGCCCCACCCGTGCCATGCCCTCCGCCTCCACTTCTCTTCGCTTCCTGACATGCACGAGTATGCATTTACCTAACTTCATTAGGCAAACGCATACGAGTGATAGGCGAAGGCCGAGTCGGAGCACGGCGCTCTCGGCTGCCCGGCGCCCCATACAGGCGGGAGTCCCGTACGGGCGAGGAATCGGCGAATTCGGGACGGCCGCCCCCGGCCGTCGCCACCATGGGCCGATGGAACCTCGGAATGCGGAACGGCGCGGATCGCGGCCGGTGGCGGTTCGGGTAGCGGTGGAGCCGGTGGAGGCGGCCATCGAGGCCGACGCGAGGGACGCGGCGGCGCGCACGGCCAAGGTGGTGGTGCGCGGACCCCTGTTCGGAGTGGCGGCGCTGCCGCCCTGGGCGGGCGCACGGTGGCGGGTGGTGGCGGCGGTGACGGACGGCTGCCCGCAGATCTCCCGCGACGGACTCAACTCCACCCTGTGGTTCCGCGCCAAGGACGCGGCGCGGGACAGGGCGGAACGGCGGGCGCTGCTGGCGGCGGTGGCCCGGCTGGAGCGCGAGCGCGTCGACGAACTCGACGTGGAGGGCACCCGGTACCGCGTCGTACGGGCCGAGGAGTACGCGGTGACGGGACCGGACGGCATCGAACAGCCCCGCCCGACCGACCCCGAGCCCCTGGTTCCCGACTGGGAGCGGGCCGCCAAGGACCCCGCGATCGACGACGGACTGCTCCTTGACCCGGACGAGCCCGTCACCCCCACCCAGGCCGTCGAGCGCCTGTCCCTGCGCGACCTGCGCTACACCGGCGACCGCTTCCCCGAGGACGTGCGCGCCGACGCGCGGCGGGCGTTGGACACCCATCCGGACGTCCTGCCGCTGCCCGCGACGTTCACGGTCGTGGAACAGCGGATCGGCAGCTGGCGCCCCGTCATCGGCCCCCACGCCACGGCGCACGCCGCACGCAGGTCACTGGACTTCGCCCTGACGTGGATGTGGCCCCGGATGCACGGGATCATCCCCTACGACGCCGACCCGCACGCGGACGCCCGCACCTGGCCCGCCGACGAGGCGGCGGCGTACGCCCGGGCCGCCGACGCCCTGCGGGTGGGGCGCGTCAACCGGCTGGTGTTCCGCGACACGGCCTACCGGATCGTCCGCACCCGCCGCCTGCTGCGCTGGGGCCCCGACGGCCCCGAGGGCCCGCGCCCGTCCGACGTCAACTCCCAGGAGCCGACCCGCATCCACCTCGGCATGGACGAGGACGGCAACGTCCTCCCCGAGACCTGACCGACCCGGCGCCCGTCAGTCGAACGGACGCCTGTACGCTCCACCGGTGCCGGTGGTCTTCGAGCCACGCCGGATCGGGCTCCGCAGGCGGGACGGCGGTGGTTCAGCGGCAACAGGCACACGACTTCGCCGGCAAACGCGTCGTCAAACGCGTCGGCAACGGAGTGAGCACCGCCCACGCCGAGCGGCCGGCGGTAGGGCGGCAGGGCGCAGGCGGCACCGTCGGCCCACAGGGGCCTCCCGGCACTGGCCCCGCGCCGGCCCGGAGGGCCCGAATGCGACGCGAGCAGACCTGAACGCGCAGTCCCCGTAGAACCGACCACCACCCCTACCGAGAGCGGAACACATGCCCGAGGACCAATCCTTCGAAGGAGCGAGCAGCGCGGCAACGGACTTCCCGCCGGTCATCAACGGACTCGACTTCCTGGAGAGCACGGTGGAGCTTCTCACCAAGAGGCCTTCCCCGTCCCCACGGGACCAGAAGTACGCCGTCGTCCATTTGGCGGCCGCGTTCGAAGTCATCCTCAAGGCCCGACTGGAGAGGGAGGAGCCCGCCCTCACGTGGATGAAGCCGGACGAGTTCAACGAGGCCAGGCACAAGATCGGCGATTTCAGGAGCGTTCAGTGGGAGGACACCCTCAAGCGGGTCCGCCAGCACTGCGCTCCGGAGACTCCGCTCATCGGCAAGGCGCAGGTCAGAGCCCTGGTCGAAATGCGCAACCGCATCGCGCACTTCGGGTTCGCCGGCACCGGCGCGGCCGTCGAAGTGGTCACCACACCCGTGCTGGACTTCCTCCTCGGATTCGTGCACGGCGATCTGCTCCCCCTCGTCCCCGAGGAACAGGCCGCGAGGGCCGAGGACATCATCGAGCGCGTACGCCCCGGCCTGGGCAGGATCAGCGCTCTGGTCGAACAGCGCCTGGCCGCGGTGGACGCGCTGGACGCCGCCCACATCATCCGGTGTCTCGTCTGTGCGGTGCGCTCCGTGCCGATCGAGGGCGGCGACGTGAACATCGTCTGTGCCGTCTGCCACACGGACTTCGGCACGCCTACCGACGCCGCCTGGATGTACGCCGGCACCAGCGAGTACGAGGTCGTCACCGACGGCGGCGCCTACCCGGTGCTCGAACACAACGGGTTCCTCTGTTTCGGTGGCGCCGTCACGAGCGTGCCCGTTGGAACGACTGCCGAGGGTGGGGAAACCTCCCTCCTGCTGTGCCTGACCTGTGGTGAAGAGTGCGTGGGCGTCTGTGGCTACTGTGGCCGCGCCGTCACCGATTTCGGCCTGGAAGAAGCCGAGATGTGTGACGACTGCGTGGAGATCAGGACGGAGAAGTTCTGAGCCGGACGCCGGCTCGGGCCGGGGCGGGCACCGCGCCTAGACTGCCGTCGTGGACGAGACGAGGGCGCACGGCGACGGCAGCGGGATACGGATACGGGTCGGCGGGGTGGCCGACGTGTCCGTCGTGCTGGACATGTTGGACTCCGCGGTGCTGTGGATGAACGAGCGCGGCAACACCGAGCAGTGGGGCACCACGCCCTACTCGCGGAAGCCGGGCGGCGTGGCGCGGGTCGAGCGGTACATGACCGAGAACAGCCCCTTCATCGCCGAACTGGACGGCACGCCGGTCGGCACGCTGGTACTGGACTCCGGGCCCAGTCCCCTGATGCCGATCGCGCCGGCCGGGGAGCCCGAGCGGTACGTGCGACTGCTCGTGTCCCACCGCCGGTACGCCGGTCTGGGCATCGGGGCCGCGCTGCTGGCCCGTGCGGCCGAGGAGGCCCGGCGGGCCGGCGTCGACCTGCTGCGGGTGGACTGCTGGGCGGGCGGCGGGGGCGAGCTCGTCGCGTTCTACGAGCGCAACGGCTTCACCCCCACCGACCGCTTCCTGTCCGACGCCTGGCCGGGACAGGTACTGGCCCGCCGGCTCGACGGCGGCCGAGCCGAGGCCCTCGGCACCGGGAGCTGAACAGCGCCGCCTCCGGGTCGCCCGACTCCCGGTAGGCGATCCGCTTCACCCGATGGCCGCCGCCTCCCGGGTCACGGGGTCCCGACCAGAGCGGTGATCAGGCGTTCGACCTGCGCCCGGGTCTCGGGGCGGGCCTCGGGAGGGCCGGTCATCAGCAGGTGGTGCAGGGTGCCGACCAGCGCCAGGGCGATCGCGTCCGCGTCGAGGCCCCGCGGGACCCGGCCGAGGGCCTGCTCCGCGCGGAGGTAGTCGCCGACCGCGTCCTGGATCGCGGTGAAGCCGGGCGCCCCGGCCTGCCAGGCCTCCCGTACGCGGTGCGCGGCGGCGGGACGGGTCACGGCGAGCCCGACGAGTCCGGGGTCGAGGCGGAGCACCGTCGAGGCGACGTCCGCGAGGTGGTCGCGCACCGCGCCGGTGCCCGCGCGGGACGGGAGGTCCGCCGCCGAGGCCGCGGTGATCGCGAACCGGTGGAGCACCAGATCGGCGACGAACTCGTCGAGACCCGCGAAGTGGGCGTGCAGCACGCCTTTGGCGCAGCCCGCCTCCTCCGTGACCGCCCGGCTGGTCAGCGCGGCGGCGCCGGCCCCGGCCACGACCCGTTCCGCCGCCGCGAACAGCCGTTCCCTCAGGTCTTCGATGACCACTCCGCGCGGTGACATCAACACCCTCCCCGAATATGCGTGTTGCCAGTATGGGCGCATGCCCATACTGTTTGGGCACTCGCCCATACTAAGGGTCGATCACCCGGGAGGTCCTCCGCATGCAGCACCGTTCCGCCGGCACCACCGACACCACCGACACCACCGACACCACCGACACCGCCGGCACCACCGAGACCGCCCACGCCACCGTTCAGGCCCGCGCCTGGAACGGCTACGAAGGGTCCCACTGGGCCGCCCACCACGACCGCTGGAACGCCGTGAACTCCGGCTTCGACCGGCCCCTGCTCGACGCCGCCGCCATCCGGCCCGCCGAACGCGTCCTCGACATCGGGTGCGGCGCCGGCGCCACCACCCGGCTCGCCGCGCGGGCGGCCGGGGCCGGGACGGGGGCGGGGGCGGGGCACGCGCTGGGCCTCGACCTCTCGGGGCCCATGGTGGAGCGGGCCCGCGCGGTCGCCGCGCGGGAGGGCGTCGCCAACGCCTCGTTCGTCCACGGCGACGCCCAGGTCCACCCGCTCCCCCGGGCCTCGTTCGACGTGGCGATCAGCCGGTTCGGCGTCATGTTCTTCGCCGACCCGGCGGCCGCGTTCGCCCACATCGCCTCCGCCCTGCGGCCGGGCGGCCGGGTCGCGTTCCTGTGCACGGCGGCTCCGCGAGAGAACCAGTGGCTGACCGCGCTCCACGAACTCGCGGACATCCTGCCGATCGGCGGCTTCGGCGCAACCGGCGGGCCGGGGATGTTCTCCCTCGCGGACGCCGACGCGGCCACCGAACTGCTGCGCGGGGCGGGGCTGCGGGACGTACGCGCCGCGCACGTGGAGGCGTACGGGATCTGGGGCCGGGACGCGGGGGACGCCGCCGACTTCCTCCTCGACTCGGGGCCCGGGCGGCACCTCCTCGACCAGGTCGATCCCGACACCCGGGCCCTCGCCCGCCGGCGCCTGACGCGGGCCTTCCGCCCGTACGAGCGCGCCGGCGCCGTCCGGCTGCGGGGTACGGGCCGGATCCTGACCGGGGTCGCCCCGGCCTGAACCGGGGCCGGACCCGGACCCGGACCGAGCCCGGCTGCCGACCGGAGCCGGTCGCGGTTCCGGTTCCGGTTCAGGACCGGAGGTGACGGATCAGGCCGCCACCCTGTACGAATTCCCTCATGACCGAAGAGACACCAGGGGCGACCGTTCGCGTGTTCATCGCCCTCGCCCCGCCCGACGACGCGAAGGAGGAACTGGAGAAGGAGCTGCGTCCCGCCTACGACGCCCACCCGCGCATGCGCTGGAACCGGATCGAGGACTGGCACATCACGCTCGCCTTCCTCGGTGAGCTCCCGGTCGAAACCGTTCCCCTGCTGAAGCCGCCCCTCGCGGCCCTCGCCGCCTCCCACCGCCCCCTGGAGCTGGCCCTGCGCGGCGGCGGCCACTTCGGGGAGCGCGTGGCGTGGACGGGCGTCGACGGCGACGTCGACGGGCTGCACCTGCTGGCCGCCGAGGTGCGCGCGCTGGTCAAGGAGTGCGGGGTCGCCCTGGAGGACCGCCCGCTGCGCCCGCACCTGACCCTGGCCCGCTCCCGACGGGAGGATCCCTTCCGGGCGGCGGACGTCGCCGACGGCCTCGCGGGGTTCACCGGCCGACGGTGGGAGACCGAGCGGCTCCACCTGGTCGGCAGCAACTTCGGCCGCGGCCCCGAGCCGATCCGCTACCGCGACATCGAGGCGTGGCCCTTCGGCAGCGGGAACGGAGCCGTCCGAGCGGAGTAGGGTCCGTTCCATACAGGAGCGAACCCACATGAAACGGATCCGATCCCACATGTACGCACCCGAGCGTCAGCACCGGATCGTGCGGCTGGCCCAGGAACGCGGCCGGGTCGACGTGCCGGCCCTGGCGGAGGAGTTCGGCGTCACGCAGGAGACCGTACGACGGGACCTGAGCGCCCTGGAACGGGCGGGACTGCTGCGGCGGGTGCACGGCGGCGCGCTGCCGGCCGGGGGCCTGCGCCTGGAGCCGGGGCTGGCCGAACGCGACTCCACCGCCGCCGCCGCCAAGGACCGCATCGCCAGGGCCGCGCTGGCCCTGCTCCCGGAACGGGGCAGCCTGCTCCTGGACGCCGGGACCACCGTCTCCCGGCTGGCCGCGCTGCTCCCCCTGGAGTCCACCCTGACGGTGGTCACCAACGCCCTGCCGGTGGCCGCCCGCCTCGCCGAGCACCCGGAGCTCGACCTGCACCTCGTCGGCGGGCGGCTGCGCCGGCGCACGCAGGCGGCCGTGGACGCCTGGGCGCTGCGGGACCTGGCGGACATCGAGCCCGACGTCGCCGTCGTCGCGACCAACGGCTTCTGCGCCCGGTCCGGGCTGACCACCCCCGACCTGGCCGAGGCCGCGGTGAAACGGGCCATGGTGACCGGCGCCCACCGGGTGGTCCTGGTCGCGGACTCCACCAAGTACGGGGTCCGGCACTTCGCCCGCTTCGCGTCCCTGGACCAGGTGGACGTGCTGGTCACCGACGCCGACCTGACCGACGAGCAGACCGGCGAGATCACCGCCCTGGGACCCGAGGTGATCCGGGCCTAGCGCTGTGACCGCATAGGTTCACCGGGTTGATCGTTGTGCTGGTTGGAAGCGATGCCACTTCCAACCAGTAGGGGAGGCGGGAGGCCGTCCCCGCCTGCTGAGCCGTGACGACGAGGACTTCGTCATCCAGACGACCACCACCCGCCCCACCGTGCTGGGCAAGCCCTTCACCCGCCGGTCGGTCCGCCGACTAGTCGATCACCTGCGCAGGAACATGACCCGGCCCGTTCTGATCGGCCGCGAGGCCCTGCGGTGCTTACTGACCCGCCGCGGGATCACCTTCCAACGGACGAAGACCTGGAAGGAATCCCCGGCCCCTGCCTTCGACGCCAAGCTGGAGCGGATCGAGTACGCAATCAACAAGCGTCCGGACCGCACGTTCGCCTTCGACGACTTCGGGCCGCTGGGCATGCGCCCCACCGCCGGCTCCTGCTGGCAGAAGCAGGGCAGCCCCGACCGACTGCCGGCCACCTACCGCCGCACCCACGGCATCACCTACTTCCACGGCTGCTACTCGGTCGGCGACGACAAGCTGTCGGGTGGAAGATCCGCAGGTGGGCGACGAAGAACAAGGTCGAGCCGTGCTTCACACCCACCTAAGCGTCCTGGGCCAACCCCATCGAAGCCCACTTCGGGCCGCTACGGCAGTTCACCCTCGCCAACTCGAACCATCCGAAGCACACCGTCCAGACCCAGGCCCTGCACACCTACCTACGCCGGCGGAACAAGAACGCCCGACACCCCGACGTCCTGGCCGCCCAACGACGCCAACGCGCACGCATCCGCAGCGAGCGAGGTGTCCGTTGGGGCGGCAGACCACTGCAAGCAGCAGCCTGACGGCCCGACATGGCAACCCTCCGTGAACAGCACTACATGTCGAAGGATTTGTAGCGGGCGTCGCCTCCGGGCCAGGCGCGGTCCATGAACGGGGCCCGGTCGAGGCCGTCGAAGCAGCGCATCAGGAAGTCGGTGAAGCTGCCACTGGTGCGGTACCACTGCGCGCACTCGCTGCCGACCACGATCTCCCAGTTGCCCGGATCCGGGTCGCTGGTCAGGAAGTAGTACTCGCTGCTGTGCTCGTCGTGGCCCCAGCGGATAAGCCCACCGGGGTCGGGGTGGAAGGGGAAGGGGTAGAGGTCCTCCCACCCTCTCCGTGCATCGCGCCAGGCCTCCAGGGACCAGAAGTCCTCGAGTTCGGCAGGGGGCATGAGACCAGTCGGCCGGTCCAGGTGGAGGTACCCGCCGAGGGTTCCCGGCCCGTACACGTCCATGAAGGCCTTGTAGTCCGCGGGCAGCGTGACACCGAGGTGCTGTTCGGAGGCCTCCCAGACCTCTCGCCGCGGCCAGCCCCACGCCTCCTCCGGCTCACCGAGCAGCGCCTGGAGGCGTTCCAATGGTGATGGCATGTCTTCCCTCATCCCTGATATGCGACTGGCTGGGAATATCATCAGGCCACCCTCTGACAACACAGAGGGGCCCAGCGTCCTCAACCCGGCGAACCTTCCCGGTCACAGCACCAGGAGGCGGCGACGTCGCCGGTCGGGCCCGGCGGCCCGGCTGCCGTTCGGCGGGGCGCGGGGTCCCGCGGGCGGTCAACCCGAGGTGCCCACCTCGTTGTTCGGGGCGCCGTCGCCGGCCGGTGGGAGGTCGCCGCGGACCGGGGGCGGGCCGGCGTCGCCGCGGGGGGCGGGCAGGACGGCGTCCAGTTCGGCGTCGCTCGCGGGGTGGGCGGCCTGCGCCGCCTCGCGGAGGGTGGCGCGGTCCACCTTCGCCGGATCGGCGGCAAGCCGTACGAGGAGGCCGTCCCGCTCGACCGCGTAGGCGTGCTCCCCGGCGTCGCCCGCCCGGTACCACAGGCCCCCGTCGGGCACGCACCCCCGCCCGCAGACGGTGTCGAGCGGGCGCCGCTCGGCGGTGAGGTCGATCCGCGCGCCCGTGCCGGTGTGCACGTACGCCACGGAGAAGCCGTCGTCGCCGCTGACTCCGGCGGACTGCACGGCCGGCGCGAAGCCGGGGGCGCCGGTGACGTAGACGTTCTCGACGGCGATCTGCGCGGCGCGGGCCCGGGCCTCCAGCGCGGCGCGGTCGGGGACGGGGGCGGAGGGCGAGGCGGAGCCGGCGCCGGAGGGGGAGCCTGCGACCACCGTGCCGCAGGCGGCGAGCGCCAGGCCGAGCGGCAGGGCGGCGGCCGTCGCGGCCCACCGTCGAACGCGGGGGTGTCGGTGCGGGAACGGTGTGCGGGCGGCAGGAGTCATGGGGTCATCCTGCCCCGGCCCCCTCTCCGCCCGTACGGCCCCCCGCCCCCGCCCCTCCCCCCGGCACCAGGTCGCGGGCGCAGGCCCGCAGCCAGGCGTGTGCCGGGTCGGCGTCGTGGCGGGGGTGCCAGGCGATGCCGAACGGCAACGACGGCAGTTCCAGGGGGACTTCGAACGTCACCAGGCCGAGGGCCTCGGCCTGCGGCGCGGCCCGGGTGGCGATCAGGCCGATCAGGTCCGTCTCCCGCAGGACGAACAGGGACGCGGGGAAGGAGCCGACGCTGCCCACCACCCGGCGCGTCAGGCCGCGTTCGGCGAGGGCGGCGTCGATCGGGCCCTGCATGCGGCCCCTCCGGGAGACGATCAGGTGCTCCCCGGCGGCGAAGCGGCGCGCGGTGAGTCGGCCGCGCAGCAGCGGATGGCCCGTACGGACGACGCCCAGCATGCGTTCGTCGTGGAGGTGCTCGATGCGCACCTCGGGCGAACGGGTGTCGATGACGCCGATCTCCAGGTCGGCGATGCCCTCGCGGAGCGCGGGCACGTCCACGTGGCTCTCCGACAGGAACCGCAGCCGCACGCCCGGTGCCTCCCGGCCCACCCGGCCGAAGAGTTCGGCTCCGAAGGAGGCGGCGAAGGCGTCGTGGGCCAGGACGGTGAAGGTGCGGGTCAGGGTGGTCAGGTCGACGCGTCCGCCCGCGAGGAACAGGGCGCGGGCCCGCTCGACGACGGCGCGGACCTCGCCCTGGACGGACAGCGCGTGCGGGGTGGGGACCATCGAGCGGCCCGCGCGCACCAGCACCGGATCGCCGAGGGCCTTGCGGATGCGGCCCAGGGTGCGGCTCATGGCGGGCTCGGAGAGGTGGAGTCGGGCGGCGGCGCGGGAGACGCTCGACTCCTCCAACAGGACGTCGAGGGCGACCAGCAGGTTCAGGTCCAACCCCGTACTCGATTGCGTCACACGCATACACCTCTTGCGGAACATGCACTGGAAAGCAGGTCAGTGCCACCCTACGGTGGACGGCGGGGCCGGGTCGCCGGGCCGAATCCGCCCGCCCCGCCCCCGCTTCCACCACCCGATCGCTTCGACTCCCTGGAGGAGCCGTGCTCCGTCATGCCCGCACACCGGCCCCGGACGATCCGTCCGGCACGGGCGAACCCGCCACCTCGCCCCGCGTGCGCGACCGCCACCCGTCGGTGCCCGCCGCGTCCGGACTGTCGCGGCCCGCCCTGTTGACGCTGTGCGCCTGCGTCCTCGTCGCCCAGGGCATGGTCGCCGCCGTCAACCTGCTGATCCCCCAGCTCGCCGCCTCCTCCCTGCGCCCCGGTGCGGGCGAACTGCTGTGGGCGGTCGACGCGTACGTGATCGTGTTCGCCGCCCTGCTGATCCCGGCCGGGGCCCTGGGCGACCGCTACGGGCGCAAGGGGGCCCTGCTCGGCGGACTCGCCCTGTTCGCGGTCGGCGGCGCCGTCAGCGCCCTGGCCGGGGATCCGGCCGTACTGATCGCCGGGCGCGGGCTGTGCGGCGCCGGGGCCGCCCTGATCATGCCCGCCACCATGTCCGTACTGGTGCACCTGTCACCGCCCGAACAGCGCGGGCGGGCCCTGGCCACCTGGACGCTCGCCGCGGGACTCGGGGGGCTCGCCGGGAACGTGGGCGGCGGTCTGGCCGGGGAGTTCCTGACCTGGCGCGCCCTGTTCTGGGCCGTGGTCCCGCTCGCCGCGCTGCTGGCGCTCGCGGTCGCCCGTACGGTGCCCCGTACGCCCGCGCGCCCCGAGGCCGCCGTCGACCCGCTGGGCGCCCTGCTGCTCGCGGCGGCACTGCTCGCCCTCGTCTACGGGATCATCGAGGGCCCCGGCTACGGCTGGACCTCGGTCCGCGTGGGGGCCGCCTTCGGGGCGGGCGCCGGCCTGCTGGCCCTGTTCGTCGTGCGCGGACTGCGCGCCGCGCGGCCGCTGTTCGATCCCCGGATCTTCCTCTCGCGCCGCCTCAGGGCCGGCGCGCTCGGCATCGGCGCGGCCTTCTTCGGGCTGTTCGCCCTGTTCTTCGTCAACGCGCAGTACCTCCAGTACGCCAAGGGCTTCTCCCCCGCCGTGACCGGTCTCGCGATCGTGCCGCTGACCGTCGGCATGGCGGTGGTGCCCCGGTACGGGGCGCGCCTGCAGGAGCGGGTGGGGCCCCGGCTGCCCGTCGGCCTGGGGCTCGGGCTGATCGGCGCGGGACTGCTGCTGGTGTCGACGGTGGGGGCGGACACGCCGTACGCGGTGTACGCCCTCCACCTGCTGGTCCTGTCGGTCGGTACGGGGCTCTGCGCGCCCTCGCTGACCCTCGGCGTGGTCGCCTCGCTGCCCGCGCACCAGGCGGGACTGGGTGCCGGGATCAACACGGCCGCGCGGGAGATCGGGGCGGCGCTCGGCGTGGCGGTGGTCGGGACGGTGCTGGCCTCGCGGTTCCGGGGGGACCCGACGGATCCGGCGCAGGTGGCGGCGTTCACCGACGCGATGGGGGTGGCGCTGCGCACCGTGGCGGTGGCGCTGCTCGTGGCCGCGGCCATGGTGGTCGCGGGGTACCGGGGCGGCGGTGTCGGCGCGGGGCGCGAGGCCTGACGGCCCGGCCCGTCGGACCCGCGGCCGGGGACGCCCGTGGAACGCCCGGGGACGGCCGGGGAACGCCCGGGGCGGCGGGAGCCGCCCCGGGCGGGGTGTCACGGGTGTCAGGGAGCCATCTCGTAGGCGCCGGCCAGCGATTCGACGCGCGCCCAGACGCGGGCCGCGCGGTCGGCGTCGACGACGGGGCGGCGGACCGCGCCGAGGGCCCACGCCTGCTGCGCCCCGGTGGCGGAGTCCTTGCCGTGCAGCTCGACCGCGTGCGCGGAGAAGTCGCGTACGAGGACGGAGAACAGCTCGTCGAGGACGTCCTCGTCGAGTCCGGTCAGCCGGGCCTGCTCCAGGATCAGCTGGCCGTGCACGACCAGCGCGAAGAGCTGCCCGACGGCGAGCAGCAGGTCGAGGTCGCGGCTCTGCTCCTCGTCCGGGGCCGCGGTGGCGACGAACTCGCACAGGGCGTCGGCCTGTTCGCGGAACCGGGCCACGTTGGGCACGTTCGCGTACGCGTCGTAGGCGGGGCGCCAGTCGTGGAAGCGCACGGAGCCCAGGCCGCGGGCCGGGCCCTGGCGGAAGAGGAACGCGTCGTCGGCCGCGTCCAGGCGGGTCGGCACGGCGGCGTACTCGGCCGAGTCCAGGAGGTGGTTGCGCATGAACTTCAGGATGAGGGCGAGGTTGACGTGGACCGTGCCCTCCAGCTTCGGCAGGCCGCGGATCTCGACGGCCGCCTGGGCGAAGTAGTTGTCCTTCTCGAACCCCTTGGCGGCGATGACGTCCCACATGAGGTCGATGACCTTCTCGCCCTCCGTGGTCACCTTCATCTTCGTCATCGGGTTGAAGAGGAGGTAACGGCGGTCGTCGGGCCCGGCGGTGCGGAAGTAGTCCACGGCCCGGTCGCTGAACAGCTTCATGCCGACCAGGCGCACGTAGGCGTCGGCGAGTTCGCGGCGCACGTGCGGGAAGGCGGTGACGGGGCGGCCGTAGAGGACGCGGCCGTGGGCGTGGGTGACGGCCTCGTACATCGCGTGCTCGCAGATGCCGATGGAGGCCGTGCACAGGTTGAACTTGCCGACGTTGACGGTGTTCAGCGCGGCGTCGAAGGCGGCCCGGCCGGTGTGCAGGATGTCCTCGGCGGCGACCGGGTAGTCCTCCAGGCGGAACTCGCTGACGAACTTGGAGGAGTCGACGACGTTCTTCACGAGCCGGTAGGCGCTGTGGCGGCTGTCGGCGGCGAAGAAGACATAGCCGTCGGGGCCCTCCACGTCGGTGCGACGGCCGAAGACGGAGACGAGGCCGGCGGCGTTGCCGTTGCCGATGTAGTACTTGGAGCCGGTGGCGCGGAAGCCGCCCGCGCCGTCGGGCTCCAGGAGCATGTCGGTCGAGTAGATGTCGGCGCCGTGCGTCTTCTCGGACAGGCCGAAGGCGAACACCTCGCCCTCGCGCAGCAGTTCGGCCGCGCGGGTGCGGGCGGCCTCGTTGTCGCTCTGCCACACGGGGCCGAGGCCGAGGATGGTGACCTGCCAGGCGTACCAGTAGTCCAGGCCGTAGAAGCCGAAGATCTCGTTCAGGGCGGCGATGCGGGCGGTGTCCCAGCGCTTGTCCGACTCCTCCTCGCCGGCGGCGGAGGCCGGCGTCAGGAAGGTCGCGAAGAGGCCCTCCTTGGCGGAGAACGCGAGGAAGTCCGCCAGCCAGGCGCGGGTGCGGTAGTCCTCGATCAGCCGGCGCTTGCCGCGGGCCTCGAACCAGTCGACGGTGGCCCGCAGCAGGCGGCGGGTCTCGGGGTCGAAGTGGGCGGGGTCGTAGGTGTTCGGGTTGAACAGCAGCGGGTCGGTCATGAGGGGTCGCCTTTCGGAGATCGGAGATCGGAGGCAGAAGCGGGGGCGGCGCGGGCGGGGGCGGGCCGGGTCCGGGTGGCGGAGCCGGCCGCGCCGGGAGGTGCGCCCGGGGGCCTCGGGGCAGGGTGCGCCGGGGCGCGCGGCCGCCGGGGTCAGCGGGCGGCGGCGAGGCGGTGCAGCGTGGCGAGGACGTCGTCCAGCCAGGCCAGCGTCATGCGTTCGTAGGCGATGCCGCCGCGCAGCACGACGTGTTGCAGTTCCGGGCCGGGATCGCCCGGCGCGGGGGCGTCCGGGCCGGTGAAATCGCGCAGTTCCCCGGCCAGGTAGTGGGTGAGCCGGTCGCTGTGCTCCCGGTGGTGCCGCTCGACCTCGCGGATCAGCGCCGCCGGGTCGTCGTAGGCCGCGCCCCGGATCTTCACGGCCAGTTCGTGCCGGACGCTGTCGGGCCGGATCGGCTCGCGCAGCCAGGCCGCGAGGGTCTCGCGGCCCGCGGCCGTGACGGAGTACTCCTTCTTGTCCGGCCTCGTCCGTTGCGCGACGTCGAGGACGTCGAGCCGGCCGTCGTCCACCATGCGCCCGAGGACGCGGTAGATCTGCTGGTGGGTCGCGGTCCAGAAGTAGCCGATGGACCGGTCGAACCGACGGGCCAGCTCGTAGCCGGAGCCGGGCTTCTCCAGGAGGGAGACGAGGATCGCGTGCTCGAGCGCCATGCCCCGATCCTTCTATGCAACTCGTTGCATAGACAAGCGCAGGCGCTTCGGTGAGACGAGGGTCACGGAGCGTCCGCACGGGTGACGGCGGGCGGCGGACGGGTCCCCCGGAGGGGGCCCGTGCCACCGGGCGGGCGGAGGGAGGGGCACCGCGCCGTCGGGCCGCCGGCGGCGCCCCGACGGGATCAGCCGATCGGCTGTCGGGCCTCGGCGCGGACCTTGAGGGTGAGCGCGGCGACCTCGTCGAGGTCGACGGAGGAGGGGGCCCGGCTCGCCGTCTCGGGGGTGACGACCGCGACCGAGGCGCCCGTGTTCCCGTCGGCCCAGGCGCACATGGGCAGGGTCGCGGTGGCCCCGTTCTGCGTCGAGGTCAGCACCTGGCAGGTCAGCGTGGTGTCGGAGCCCTGCGGGGTGACGTCGCGCGCGGGGACGGCGACCTTCGCGCCGTCCGCCTCCGCGGCACCCTCCGCCATCTTCTTGCGGGCCCGCGCCAGGTCCTTGAACTGCCCGTACATGCCGGACATGACGAGGACGCTCGCCTCGGTGGGCGAACCCGCGGTGTACTGCCCGACCGCCGGCCGGGCGTCGCGGACGCTCGGGTCCCAGGTGCCCTTGAGGGCGGCGGCGCCCTGGGTCTGCGACAGGTCCTCGACCAGCCCGAACTTCCCGTCCACCAGCGTCTTGGGCACCGTGAGGCGGTGCGTGGCCGCGGGGAAGCCGGCTCCGCTCACCGCCTTCCCGGCGGCGGCCAGCCGGTTCACCGCGAAGCCGGCGATGCCGAGGCCGGCGAGCGAGGCCACGACGATGCCGACCACCAGGCCGGTACGGCTCTTGCGCGGCGGCGGGCCCATCGGCGGCTGCCCCCAGGCGCCCTGGCCGGGGTACGGCTGCTGCGGGGCGCCGTAGGGCTGCTGTCCCCCGTAGGGCGTCGGAGGCTGCCCGCCGTAGGGCTGTTGGCCACCGTACGGGTGGAGTTGCTGCGGGGGCTGTTGGGGCGGCGGGGGTCCGTACGGGCCGGCGGGGCCCGGGGGTGGTGGCGTGCTCATGACGGAAGCCTATGCAGTGCGACCCGGCCGACCACGGGTGGGGAGGGGGACGTTCCGCATCGGCGGGCCCCGGGCCCGGACGTGCCCCGGGTACGCCGCTCCCGGGTCGGGCACGTCCACCGAGGCGTGCACCGTGAGACCGGCGGCGGAGGCCGTGCGGGCCCGGACGGGTGGCCGGAACCCGTGGGCAGGACGGCCGGTGCCGGGACGGGTGGTGCCGGGACGGCCGGTGCCGGACGGCCGGCGCCTCGGGGCGACGGGGCGACGGGGCGACGGGGCGACGGGGCGACGGGGCGACGGGGCGACGGGGCGATCCTCGCCCACCCCTCGGGGGCGCCGCCGGCGGCGGGGTGCGATGATCGGGCCGGCTCCGGCAGGACGGTCCGGGGGCGGATCGGGAGGTGGCGCGGTGGGTGTTCCGTCGGAAGGTTCCGACCAGGACCCGTGCGCCTGCGCGGTGGCCGCCGACGTCAACGCGGGCCGGGTCCCGGCCGGCGCGCCCGCCGAGGAGGCGCTGGCCCGGATCTCCGCGCGCGACCCCCGGGTTCGGGCCTTCACCGCCGTGTGGCCCCGCATCGCGGCCGAACGGGCCGCGGACGTCGCCCGGCGGGTCCGGGCGGGCGAGCGGCTCCCGCTGGCCGGGGTGCCGCTGGCGGTCAAGGACACCGAGGGGCTGACGTCCCGACAGTCGGCCCTGCTGCTGGCGGCCGGCTGCGTGCCGGTCGGCGCGACCTCCACCCCCGGCCGGGGCACGCGGTGGCAGACCTGGGGCGCGACCCCCGACGGCCCCACCCTCAACCCCTACGATCCGCTGCGCAGTCCGGGCGGTTCCTCCGCCGGCTCGGCCGCCGCCGTGGCGGCCGGGATGGTGGCGTTGGCCACGGGCAGCGACGGCGCCGGATCGGTGCGCATCCCGGCCGCCTGGTGCGGGGTCGTCGGGCTCAAGCCGACCAACGGCCGGGCGCCGTCCCGGGACCGGGCCGGCCTGAACGTCGCCGGGCCCCTGGCCCGGCACGCGTGCGACGCGGCGCGCTACCTGGACGTGCTGACGGGCTCCCCCGTGGGACGCGCCCCCCGACCGCCCGCCCGGCCGCCGGCCGTCGTCTGGTCCCCGACGCTGGGCCTCGCCGCGACCGACGGGGCCGTCTCGGCCACGGCCCTCGCCTTCCTGGAGGCCCTGGTCGCCGTCCGGGCCGTGGCCCCGCGGGAGTTCCCCGTACGCCTCACCGATCCGGCGCGCGCCTGGCAGGACCTGCGCCGGGCCCAGAAGGGGGACGGGAGCGGAAACGGGACGGGGACCGACGGGCGGGAGGCGGAGCGCTGCCGGGCCGCCCTGCGGGCGGAGTTGGACGCGGTGTTCGCCCGCGCCGACCTGCTGGCCACGCCGACCACCCCCAACCCGCCGCACGGCCACGAGGGACCGGGCGAGGTCATGAGCGTGGCCCTGACCTGGGCGTTCAACATCAGCGGGCATCCCGCGATCAGCCTGCCCGCCGGGTTCACGGCCGCCGGGGAGCCGGTCGGGCTGCAACTGGTCGCCCCCGCCGGCCGGGAGGCGGACCTGCTGGCCGTCGCCGCGGCGGCGGCCGAGGCGGCCCTCCCCGGCTGAGCGGCCCCGCGGGCCGGGCGGCCCGGGGCGCCCCGTGGGCCGGGCGGCACGGGGCGGGCGGTGGAGAACCGGCGGTCCGCGGTCGGCGCCGCCCCGGAGCCGCGCCGGCCCGGGGCGGGCAGTAGCGTAGGTTTCCCGCCAGACGGCGCCATGTTGGCCGGGGACGGGCGGTCTCGCCGCCGGCCCCGTGACAGAGTCGGCCGCGTGTGCCGTCGGCGGGACGGGAGAGGCGCCCCGGCGCGTACGCGGCCTTCCGGGGCCGCGGACCGGTCCGGGAGGGTGGTCGGGGCCGCGTGCGGGAAGGCGGGGAGGCGGGGCCACGCGTCGGCGCGTGGGGTCGAGGACACGAAGGCACGAAGGCACGAAGGCACCGGAGCACGAGGGCACCACGGCACGAAGGCGTCACGGCACGAAGGCATCAGGGCACGAGGCACGAAGGCATGGGGGACGGCGATGATCGGTGTGTTCAGGCAACGGGAGATGCGGCAGTCGGTCGGCGCCCTGGTGGAGGCGGTCGGCCACCTGGAGGCGCCCGCGTCGGGCGAGGCCGTGTGCCGGGCGCTGTGCGAGGCCATGGGCCGGCGGCGCGGGCGGCGGATCGAGTTCCGCACGACCTCCTTCCCGCCGGGTACCGCCAGCGGTCTCGCCCTCGACCTCGGCGAGCGCGACCTGGTCATCGTGGAGAAGCTGACCGCTCCCGACCACCAGGTCATCATCACCGGACACGAGCTGCGCCACCTGGAGCTGGGGCACTGTCACCAGCACCTCGACGAGGGTTCCGTGGCCGCCCGGCTGCTCGACCACGACGCCGACCTGCGCGGCGTGGTGACCTCGGTGCTGTCGGTGGCCGGCCGGCAGAGCCCCGCGCTGGTGGAACGGGACGGGTCCCGGGCCCGCCGGCAGCAGCGGGAGGAAGAGGCGGCCGAGCAGTACGGCCTGGAACTGGCGCACGCGGTGCAGCACCTGCTGGCGGCACCCGGCCCGACCCCCTTCGACCGGGGGACGACCTCCGGACGGATCGGGGCCGCCCTCGGCCATCCGGGCGGCAGAGGCTGACGGTGTCGGATCCCCTCTTCCTGATCCCGTCGGTGTTGGGGGCCGTGGCGATCCTGATGCGGCTGCCCAGCCTGCTGCGCGATCCCCGCGACCCGCTGCTGCGGGCCGTGACGGCGTTCCTGTTCTCCACCACCGGGGTGTTCTTCTTCGGGGCCGTCCCGATGATCGCGAAGGTCAACGCGGTGAGCGGGATCCCGAACCTCGCGGCCCCCTTCGTCTACACCTGGGTGATGGCGTGCTCCGGCTCGGGGATCGTGCTGGTCATCAATTGGCGCGGGGGTCCGCCCGAGCGCATCCGGCGGGCCAGTCGGGGCTGCGTCGCGGGCTACACGGCCCTGAGCGTGGCCCTGTTCGTCCTGTTCGCGCTCGGGGAGGCGCCGGTCGAGCGGCTGCGCGACCTGGACACGTACTACGCGAACACCCCGTACATCCGTGAGATGATCGTCCTCTATCTGCTGGCCCACGGAGCGGCGGCCGTGACCATGTCATCGCTGTGTTGGCGCTGGTTGCCGCACGTCACGGGAGAACTCCGGGCGGGGCTGGCCCTCATGATGGCGGGATACGCGCTCACCCTCGGCTACGCCCTGTGCAAGTTCGCCGCCGTCGGCGCACGGTGGGCGGGCCTCGACTGGGACGTGCTGAGCACCGACGTCGCCCGCGCCCTCAGCGCGGCGGCGGCCCCCCTGGTGGCGTTCGCCTTCGGGGTGCCGCTGGTCGTGCAGCGGCTGCGCGAGCCCTGGCGGGACTGGACCCGCTACCGGCGGTTGGGGCCCCTCTCGCGGCTGGTGGGGAACCTCGCGCCGCGCGCCACGACGGTGCGGATGGTGTTGCTCTGCCCCGTGGGCGTACGTCGGCTCCAGCGCGAGTCCGCGATCCGTGACGGTCTGCTCACCCTGAACCCGTACTTCGACCTCGGGCTGCGCGCCCGCGTGTTCGAGGCGGCCCGGGCGCGTGGCGCCTGCCCGGACGAGGCGTCGGCCGGCGCCGACGCCGCCATGCTGCTGGCCGCCGTGCGCGCGTTGCGCGCGGATCCCGAGCGGCGGGTGATCACGTCGTCGCGCGGTCTCCAGGAAGGGACGGGCGAGTACGGCGATCTCGTCCGGATCTCGCAGTCACTGTCACACACCCCCGCCGGCAACGGAGCCGGGCCGCGTGGTGTCCGAGCCTCAGGGGGCACCTCATGAACAACGCGCACTACTACGTCCTCGTCGCCCTGCTGTTCGCGGCCTTCGCGCTGCGCGGGCCGGGGGTGCTGCGGTACTGGCGCGATCCACTGGTCCGTTCGGTGTCGGTGCTGTTGCCCCTGGCCGCCGCCGTGTTCTTCTTCGCGGCGCCGCCGACGGTGGCCAAGGTGAACGCGCTGACGGGCGTGGCGAACTTCTCGGCCCCCCTGGTGTACGGGATCGTCGCGGCCCTCAGCGCCGCCCTCGTCAATCTGACGATCACCTGGCGGGGTGGCCCCGAGGAGCGGCGTCGGGCCGCCACCCGCTGGTGCGTCGGCGCCTACGGGGTCCTGATCGCGACGCTGTTCACGTTGTTCGCGCTCGGGGAGGCTCCCGACGAGCGGCTGCGGGACTTCGACACGTATTACGCGAACACGCCGTTCGTCCGCGAGATGATCGTGCTGTACCTGCTGGCGCACGCGTCGGCGAGCGCGATCCTGGCCTCGCTGTGCCGGCGTTGGGCGCGCGACGTGGCGGGACTGCTGCGCGTCGGGCTGCTGATCATCGTGTACGGGTCCGCCCTCGCGCTCGTCTATGACACGTGCAAACTGGCGGCCGTGGGCGCGCGCTGGACGGACCACGACTGGGACGTCATGAGCACGACGGTGGCGCCGGTGGTCGCCTCGGTGGCCTCGTTGTTCCAGTGCGTGGGCCTGGCCCTGCCGTCCGTCGGGCACGGGTTGGCACGGCAGTGGCGGGCCTGGTCGCAGTACAAGCGGCTGGGTCCGCTGTGGCGGATCACGCGCGCGGTGACCCCGTACGAGCTGGTGCGCCTGCCGTGGTGGTCCTCGCTCGGCAAACGGCACCTGCGCCGGACCTGCGACATCCGGGACGGGCTGCGGCTGCTGACGCCCTATCTGGAGCGGGAGACGGAACCGGCCGGGGAGTTCGGCGTCCGGCCCGACGGCGGGCCCTCGGCGCAGGCGGCCCCCGGGCGGGGCGGCGGGCCGACCGGCGCGGGCGGTCTCGCGCCCGGGTCGGCGCGGTACGTCTCCCTGGTGGTGGCGGCGTACCGGACGCTGCGTCCCGGTGCGGTGGATCCCGGGTCCGGCGGGTTCGAGACCATGCTCCAGGGCGACGACGACAAACTGGTCCGGCTGTCCGACGCGGTGCGCGTCCTCGCGGTGCTCGACGCGGCCCCCGACTCGCCCCGCCCGCCCGCGGCACCCCGGAGAGCGGTGACATGACGGACCCTCGCGACCCCCGGTCCCCGTTCGGGCGGCGCCGGGCCGTCGTCATCGGCGGCAGCCTGGCCGGCGCCCTGGCCGCCGCGGCGCTGCGCGACGTGGTGGACGAGGTCCTCGTGCTCGACGGCGACGGGCTGTCCGACGGGACGGCGGCGCGCCGGGGGCTGCCCCAGGGCCGGCACGCGCACCTGTTCTGGAGCGGTGGGGTGCGGGCCGCCGAGCAGCTGCTGCCCGGGGTCACCGAACGGTGGCTGGCGGCGGGCGCGCGGCGCGTGCCGATCCCCACCGGGATGGTCGGCTTCAGCGCGCAGGGCTGGTTCCGGCGTTGGGGTCGGGCCGAGACCCATTTCGTGATCGCGTGCACCCGTCCGCTCCTGGACGCCGTGCTGCGCGAGGCGCTGACGGCCCGCCCGGGCGTGCGGGTGCTGGAGCGCAGCCGGGTGGTGGGCCTCGTCGGCAGCGCGCGGCGGATCACCGGGGTGCGGGTGCGCGGGGCCGACGGTCGCGAGGAGGTCCTGGAGGCGGACTTCGTGGTCGACGCGAGCGGTCGGGGGTCGCGGGCTCCGGCGTTCCTGCGGGCGTTGGGGGTGCCCGCCGCGCCGGAACGGTCCCTGGACCTGGGTCTGGTGTACGCGACGCGGGTCTTCCGCGCCCCCGAGGGGGCCGAGGGTTTCCCGATCGTGGCCGTGCACCCGCTGCCGCGGACCGGGCGTCCCGGGCAGGGCGCGAGCATCCTGCCCGTCGAGGGCGGGCGGTGGATCGTCACGGCGGTGGGCACCCGAGGGGGCGAACCGAGCGGGGCGGCGGCGGACTTCGAGTCCTTCACGCGGGGGTTGCGCCACCCGATCGTCGGCGAGATCATCTCGCGGCTGGAGCCGCTCACGGACGTGGCGGTCAGCCGCAGCACCCGCAACACGCGGCGCATGTTCGAGCGGGTGCGGCGCTGGCCGGAGCGGTTCGTGGTTCTCGGGGACGCGCTGGCCGTGTTCAACCCGCTCTACGGGCACGGCATGTCGGCCGCCGCGCGGGCGGCGCTGGTCCTGCGGAACCTGGCGCGGGTGGACGGGGTGGAGGCGCCGCGGCTGGCGCGCCGGGTGCAGCGGGCCGTGGCCCGGCCCGTCTCCGCCGCGTGGGACCTCGCGGTGGGGCAGGACGTGTTCTTCCCCGGGGTGCGGGGCGGCGGGCCGAGCCGCCGGGACCGGGTGGTGGCCGGGTACGTCGACCGGCTGGTGCGCACGAGCTGCGGGGACTTCGCGATGGTGCGGGACCTGACGGCCGTGACCTCGCTCCAGGCGCCGCTGGCGACGCTGGTGCGGCCACGGGTCCTGCTGGGCGCCGCGCGCGGGCCGCTGTTGCCGCCGCTGTCGGGTCCGCCGCTGTCGCACCGCGAGCGGGCCCTCGTACGGCTCGACGGGGGGCCGGCGCGGGCCTCCGGGTGACGGTCGCGGAGGCCGGCCCGGGCACGGACGCGGGGGGTCAGTGGATCACGCGGAAGCTGCGCCAGGGCCGGGTGTGGGGGGCCGTCACGTTCGAGAGGGTGGTGGCCACGTAGGTGCCCTCGGGGCGGTCCTCGTCCTCCTTCGCGCAGTCGAGGGAGCGGTAGAGGACGATGTCGACGAGGGTGTTGTTCTCCACGTGGGCGGCGCCCTCGGGGAGGGCGATGGGGTGGCAGCCCCGTACCAGGGTGTTGGAGTAGCTCACCTCGACCGGCGAGTCGTGCGAGCGGAAGCTCAGCATGCCGACGGTGCTGCGCCCGAGGCCCGAGCAGGCGGTGGCGGTGAGCAGCAGTGCGGCGGCCCCGGTGATGACGCCGATGCGCCGGCGGTGGGTCGTCATGGCACGGTCCTCGTCTGTGTGGTGACGGCTGTCCTGGCCACAGCCTGCATCCGGGGTGTCCACCCGGCATCCGTTGCGCGGCCGGGCGGATGAATCCCCGGCGGGTGTGCGGGGCCGGCCCCGCCACGCGGCGGCGGGGTGTCGGGGGCGGACGGGCATCGGGGGCGGACGGGCGTCAGGGGCGGACGAAGGCCGCGGCGTAGCGGGCCGCCTCCCGGGGGCTGTGGCCGACCCAGCCGAGGTGGCCGTCGGGGCGGACGAGGAAGAGGCCGTCGCCATAGGGCGCGTACGAGGGGATCCGTACGGTGGGGACACCGGGGAGGTGAGGCGGCTCGGCGTGGGGGCCGACGGCGAGCAGGGTCCAGTGGGGGCCCCGGTAGGCGTCGAAGAGGCGGATGCCGCCGGGGGCGCCGTCGGGGGCCCGGTCGCCCGCGCGCAGGGCGTCCTCGGGCAGGTCGGGGCGGGTCTCCACGGAGAGCGGGGAGCGGCGGTAGCCGAGGCCGAGCTGGCGGGTGGCGGCGCCGCGTCGGGCCTCGCCGCGGTGGATGCGGGTGGTGAGGCCGAGCATGTCGGCGGCGACGGGTCGGCGTTCGTGCTCGTAGGTGTCGAGGAGGGCGGCGTCGGCGGCGCCGGTGAGGACGGCCGCCAGTTTCCAGCCCAGGTTGTAGGCGTCCTGGACGCTGGTGTTCAGTCCCTGGCCGCCGGCGGGCGAGTGGACGTGGGCGGCGTCGCCGATCAGGAGGACGTTGCCGTCGCGGAAGCGGTCGGCCAGCGCGGCGCGGGGTCGGAAGTCCGAGGCCCAGCGGACCTCGGTCACGTCCTCGGGGGCCAGGTGGGTGCGGGCGGCGATGGTCGCGCGGACGCCTTCGGGGCCGGTGTCGATCCGGGTGCCCACGGGGAAGCGTGCGGCGATCTGGAAGTCCCGGGTGCCGGCGAGCGGGCAGATCGCGAGGAAGTCGGCGGTGTCGGAGGGCGGGAAGAGGTGCCAGTTGTCGCGGTCGAGGCCTTCGAGGCGTACGTCGGCGACCAGCATGGGGTGGGGGTCCACTTCCTCGCCGGTCATGGGGATGGCGAGGGCGCGGCGCACGGTGGAGCGGCCCCCGTCGGCGGCCACGAGGTGGCGGGCGCGTACGGGGCCGCCGGTGGCGAAGGCGGCGGTCACGCCGTCCGCGTCCTGCGCGAGGCCGGTCAGCTCCCGGCCGAAGGCCACCTCACCGCCCAGTTCGCGCAGGCGGGCGTGGAGGATCTCCTGAGTGCGCCACTGGGGGACCATCCAGGGCTCGCGGTGGGCGGAGCCCTCGTCGAGGTCGTTCTCGTCGAACATCCGGTGCTCGCCGCGGCGGCGCCCGTCCTGCCAGATCATGCCGACCGGGTAGGGGCCGCCGGCGGCCCGGATCTCCTCGCCCACGCCGAGGTCGTCGAGGACCTCCAGGGTGCGGGGCTGCAGGCCCTTGCCGCGTGAGCCCGGGAAGAGCGTCGCGGAGCGCTCCACGACGAGGGCGCGCGTGCCCCGGCGGGCGAGGTCGACGGCGAGCGCCAGTCCGGCCGCTCCGGCTCCGACGATCAATACGTCCGTGTCCACGATCCCACTCCTTAACACCGTTAAGTAGATGACCGTCAGAGCGTGCACTTAACAGCGTTAAGCTGTCAAGCGCGGCGGCCGTTAAGCTGTCGCCGTGGCTACTCGGAAGACCCCCAGGCTGGACAAGAAGCAGGCCGTCGAGACCGCGCTGCGCCTGCTGAACGAGGTCGGCCTGGACGGGCTGAGCCTGCGGGCCATCGCCAAGGAGCTGGACGTCCAGGCGCCCGCCCTGTACTGGCACTTCAAGAACAAGCAGGACCTGCTCGACGAGATGGCGACGGAGATGTACCGCCGGATGGTCGCGCGGGGACGCCCCGCCCCCGACGCCGACTGGCGCGAACGGCTCCTGGAGGCCAACCGGGGCCTGCGCGCGGCCCTCCTGGACTACCGCGACGGCGCGAAGGTCTTCAGCGGCACCCGCTTCACCGGCACCGAGCACGCGGAGCGGATGGAGGCGGAGCTCGCCGCCCTGGTCGGGGCCGGTTTCACCCTGCCGCAGGCGGTGCGCGCCACCACCACGACCTACCTCTTCACCCTCGGCTTCGTCACCGAGGAACAGGGCGTCCAGCCCCTGCCGGGCGAGCGCCGGGAGGGCTTCGACGTGGCCGAACGCGCGGCGCGCATGGCCGCCTTCCCGCTCGCCGCCGCCGCGGGCGCCGACCTCTTCCAGGACTACGACGCGGGGTTCGAGGAGGGGCTGCGGCTGGTGGTCGAGGGCATCGAGGCGCGCTACCGCACCGCCTGAGGGGCCGTCGACGGTGTCCCGTCCGCCCCCCTGCGAGGGCTGTGACCGCATGGGAGAGGATGGCATTCCGTTCCGATCGCGCACACGCGTCCGAACGGGAACACCACGCAACACGACCCGACAGGTGACAAGGTGACGACACGACACATACGGCGCCCGGCGACACCCCTCGCCGCCGCTTCGCCCTCCGGAGCGGCCCCGGGCCGATCGGAGGCGGTCCGTTGACCCGCGACCTCGTCCTCCACGACTGGATCGTGGCCGCCATCGCCCTGGCCTCGGGCTGCGTCGCCGCCCTGCTGCTGAGGGTGCTGATGAAGTGGCTCGGCAAACACGCGAGCCGCACGCGCTGGAGCGGGGACGACGTCATCGTCGACGCGCTGCGCTCGCTCGCCCCCTGGGCGGCCGTCATCGCCGGCGCGGCGGTGGCGGGTTCGGCGCTGCCGCTGACCGCGCGGATCTCGGGGCTGGTGAACCAGACCCTCACCGCCCTGCTGATCTTCATCGCGACGCTGACGGCGGCCCGGGTCGTCGCCGGGCTCGTCCGGGCCGTGGCCGCCTCCCGTACCGGGGTCGCCGGCTCGGCCACCATCTTCGTGAACATCACGCGCGTCGTGGTCCTCACGATGGGCGTCCTGGTCGCCCTGGAGACCGTCGGGGTGTCCATCGCACCGCTGGTCACCGCCCTCGGCGTCGGCGGCCTCGCCGTGGCCCTGGCGCTCCAGGACACGCTCGCCAACCTCTTCGCGGGCGTCCACATCCTCGCCTCGAAGACCGTCCAGCCGGGCGACTACATCCGCCTGAGCAGCGGCGAGGAGGGCTACGTCGTCGACATCAACTGGCGCAACAGCGTGGTGCGCAACCTGTCGAACAACCTGGTCATCATCCCCAACGGGCGTTTGGCCAAGACCAACATGACCAACTACACGCAGCCTGAACAGAAGATGACCATCCTCGTGCAGGTCGGCGTCGGCTACGACAGCGACCTGGAGCACGTCGAGCGGGTGACGCTGGACGTGGTCGACGGGGTGATGGCCGACGTCCTCGGCGCCGACCCCGGCCACGAGGCGGCCGTCCGCTTCCACACCTTCGCGGACTCCCGGATCGGCTTCACCGTGATCCTCGGGGTCGGCGAGTTCAGCGACCAGTACCGCATCAAGCACGAGTTCATCAAGCGGCTGCACCGGCGGTACCGGGCCGAGGGCATCTCGATCCCCGCCCCCACCCGCACGGTCTCCCTCCACCACGCCGACGGGGGCGCGCCGGTGCCGACGCTCCCCCACCAGCGCGACGCCCCGCCGACGGTCCTGGCCGACAGCGGTCGCTGACCGGCGGTCCGACCGGCCCCGGGCCGCCTCAGCGCCGGGACAGCTCGCTCGGGGCCTCCTGGACGACCCAGCCGTTGCCGTCGGGGTCCTCGAAGGTCAGGAACGAGTTCCAGGTGCCGCCCTTGCCCTCCTCCCAGCCCGTGGCCCCGACGTGCCGGACCGGGGAGACCTCGACCCCCCGGTCCAGCAGCGCGGCCCGGGCCGCCTCGATGTCGGTGACGCACAGTTGGAGACCGTGCAGGGTGCCCGGGGCCATCGTCCTCGTCCCCGGCGCGGGCGGCATGCCCTCCAGCAGCGCGATCGAACACCGGGAGCCGGGCGGGGTCAGCTGGACGACGCGCGTGCCGGGCGCCACCTCGTCGTCCACGTCGACGGCGAAGCCGACCGCGTCGGCGTAGAACGCCTTCGCCCGGTCCACGTCCGTGACGGGGACCGGGACGACCTCCAGCGTCCAGTTCATGGGAAGCCTCCTCCTGGGTGCGGGCCCTCCCCGCACCCTGCTCGACCCCACCCTCCCGCACCCGGCCCGACGCGCCGCCGAGGGAACCCGGCGCGTCGGGGCCGGGAGCGGACCGGACGGGCCCGGACGGGTCACCGCGTCGGGCGGCGGCTCGCGGACAGGGAGAGGGAGTGCACCCACGGCTCGGCCGACAGGGCCTCCACGTCCCGGCGCGAGAGGGTGCCGGTGAGCACCGTACGGGCCGGACCCGCGCCGTCCGCCCCCTCCACCCCGGCCCCCCTCAGCCGTTGCCACTGCTCGGGCGACGGCCGCTCCGTGAGCCGGACCATGACCGACAGGTCCCGGGCGGCCGGGTCGCGGCCCTCGGCGTCCACGGCGAGGGAGAGGGCCGCGTCGAGCTTCCCGTAGTCCATCGGCCGACGCTCAAAGACCGGTGGCGTCGAGGAGCCCGTGGCCCCACTTCGGGTGGAAGGTCCCCGCACCGCCACCGGGCACGCGGGCGTTGGCCTTCAGCAGGTCCTTGAACCCCTCGGGGTCGCAGGTCGCGTCGCGTTCCAGCACCAGCGCCGCGATCCCCGCGATGAACGGGGAGGCCATGCTCGTCCCCTGCATCCCGACGTCGCGCGGGCTCGTGATGAACTCCCGCGGCTGGTCGCGGGCGTCGCGCGACAGCGAGGAGATGATGATGGCGCCGGGCGCCGCGACGTCGGGCTTGGGCGTCCCGTCGCGCAGGGGCCCCTCGCTGCTGAAGGAGGCGATGTCGCCGAGCTCCAGCCAGGGGGCCCGCTCCTCGACGCCGTCGATGTCCTTCCACTCCGTACGGGTGGTGGCGGCGGCGACCGTGACCGCCGAGGGGGCCGCCCCCGGCGAGCCGATCTTCAGCGCGTCGTGCACGACCGGCCCGCTGAACTGCGGTTGGGGCCGAGCGTCGGGGCCCCCGAGCATCCACACGTCGACCGTCCCGTCGGCGACGCTCTCCCCGCGCAGCAGCAGCCGCCACGCGCCCCGCGGCGCCCCGGGGCCGAGCGGCTCCGGTTGGACCTGCACGAAGAAGTTGACGTCCCCGTTGTCCGGGCTGGGGCCGGGGGTGACGATCTGGACCAGGCCCTCGTCCAGCTCGAACTCCGCCGCGGGGCTCGCCGAGGTGCGCACCGGCCGGAAGGGCGTCGTCACGCCGGAGGGGGTGGCCATCGCGATCTCGAAGCGGTCGCCGCCGCCGTACCAGCCGTTGAGCGCGAAGACGTCCGGCTCGCCGTCGAGGATCCCCGGGTGGCAGGGGACGGAGCGCACCGTGCCCTCCGCGATCCGCAGGCGGGCGTGGATGTCGTCGTCGCCCTCGTTCCCGGCGGCGCACACCACGATCCGGCCCGGCCCCGACTCCTCCTCGATCGCCCGGGACATGGCGTCGGTCCCGTCGTGCGGGTCGGAGTGCCCGCCGAGGCTCAGGTTGACCACGGCCGGCAGCCCGAGGTCGCGCGCCACCCGGAAGACGTACTGGACGGCGTCGATGATGTGCGCGTCCTGGAAGTCGGTCTTCACGATCACCAGGCGGGAACCGGGGGCGACCCCGCTCGTCCCGGCGGCGATGCCCGCCACGTGGGTGCCGTGCCCCTCGACGTCCCGGGACAGCGTGCCCGAAGCCCCCGCGCTCGGCTGGGGTTGGCGGAACTCGGCGCCGTACCGGCCCTCCGGCACCCCGTCACCGCCGCGGATCGTCTGGTCCCAGATCCGGTCGATCCGGCCGGCGAACGCCGGGTGGCGGGGGTCGATGCCGGTGTCGACCACCCCGACGACGACGCCCTGGCCGTCGGTGCCGGAACTCTCCCGGAACCGCTGTACGTGGACCTTCTCCTGAGCGAGGTTCAGGCACGGCCGCAGGCGCGTGGAGGGCACGATGCGCCGCACGGCGGGGTGCGCGGCGAGGCGTTCGAGCGCGTCCAGGGCGACGATGGCGGTACGGACGGTGCGACCGCCCGCGTTGACCACCACGCCGTCCCCGAGGCCGTGTTCGTCCGGGCCCTGCCCGAGGTCGGCGTCGGGATCGCAGATGAGGGACACCACCATGCGCAGCGGCTTGGCGCGTTCGCGTACGGAGACCAGGCCGAGGGTGCGGGCCTGGGGGGCGAGCGGGGCGCGTCGGCGGCCCTGCTGTTCGTAGCGTTCGTAGACCGCCGCCAACGGGGGCGCCAGCTTGGTGAAGTCCATGGCCGTCTCCTTCTCACCCGGGGGAACCGGACCTGCGGGTCTGCGGGCCAGGGTCGACCCGGCGCACGGCGGCCCGGCGGGCAACGGGGCCGCGCGGATTCGAACGTCACACGATGTGAGGACGCCGCGTGCCGGCCGGTCGAGCGCGCGGGGGCGGTGTGCGCACCGGACGCGCGCCGTCCGCTCCCCCGCCGGGGTACGGTGCCAGGCGGCGCGGTCCGGGCGCGCGGGCAGGGGTGGTCCGGGGCGCGCGAGCGACGTATTCCACGAACAGACAAGGTGAACATGTTCGATTCGGTGCAGGAGAATCCGTACCCCGACAGCCACGTCCTCGGCGAGGGCGCCCCGCCGCACCCCCAGCTGGCGCCGGTGCTGCCGCTGCTGGGGCGCTGGCACGGTCGGGGGGAGGGCCACTACCCCACCCTGGAGCAGGACTTCCGGTACGAGCAGGAGGTGACCTTCAGCCACGACGGGCGGCCGTTCCTGCGTTACGAGGCCCGTGCCTGGCTGGTGGACGGCGACGGGTCGCCGGTGCGTCCGGCCGGGCGCGAGGCGGGCTGGTGGCGGGTGACGCCGGACGCCGGGCTGGAGGTCGTGCTCGCCCACCCGACGGGAATCGTCGAGACGTACGTGGGCGCGGTCTCGGGTACGGAGATCGAGATCGAGACGAAGGACGTGGCGCTGACCCCGCTGGCCAAGGAGGTCACCGCGACCCGCCGGCACTACGCCCTGGACGGGGACCTGCTGACGGTGGTCCACGACATGGCGGCGGTGGGGCAGCCCCTGCAACACCACCTGACGACGCGACTGCGGCGCCGCTCCTCCTGACGGGCGACGGGCCCGCCGCCCCGGGTGGATCCTCCCGGGGCGGCGGGCCCGTGCGCGTCGCGGCTCAGGCGGAGGAGCCGCTGTCGACGACGAGGTCGGCGCCGACCACGGAACCGGCGGCGTCGGAGGCCAGGTACAGGACCGCCGCCGCCACCTCCTCGGCCTCGGCGACCCGACCGAGCGGGTTCTCCGTCTTGACGCGCTCGGCGCGGTCGGCCTCGGTCTCGCCCGGCTGGAGCGACATGGGGGCGGCGGAGGCACCGGGGCTCACGACGTTGACGCGGACGCCGTCCGCGATGTGGTCGAGGGCGGCGGCCCGGGTCAGGGCCGAGACCGCGGCCTTGGAGGTGATGTAGGCGGCCGCGTTGGGGATGCGGGTGTGGGCTCCCAGGTTGGAGGAGATGTTGACGATCGCGCCGCCGCCGTTCTCCCGCATGTGCGCGATCTCGTGCTTCATGGCGAGCCAGACCCCGGTGACGTTGGTGCGCTGCACCGCGTCCCAGTCCTCCTCGGTGACGTCGGCGACCGGGACGGTGCCGCGGAGTATGCCGGCGTTGTTGACGGCGACGTCGAGGGAGCCGAACCGCTCCACGGTCCGCGCGACGAGGGCGCGCAGGCTCTCGGAGTCGGTGACGTCGGCCGTGACGGCCTCCGCCGTGCCGTCGGCGGCCCGGACGAGCCGCACGGTCTCCTCCAGGGAGGACAGGGTGCGGCCGGCGACGACCACGCGGGCGCCTTCGGCGGCGAAGGCGAGGGCGATGGCGCGGCCGAGGCCGGTCCCGGCGCCGGTGACCAGGACGGACTTGCCGGTGAAGCGGTTCATTTCGATGACTCCCGGTGGGTGGTGGTGAGGACGGTGAGGACGGTGGTGAAGGGTCGGAGGACGCCGGACGCTCCCCTACGGACGCGACCGGGCCGGGCGGCGGCGGTGCAGCAGGGCCACGGCGGTGAAGGCGACCGCGGTCGCGGCGAGCGAGGCGGCGTCGTCGCCGAGGGTGAGCAGGAGGGCGAACAGGGCGGTCGGGCCGAACTCCATCGCCGTGTTGAGGACGCCTCCGGCGAGGCCCGCCTGGGAGGCCGGTACCCCTTCGGTGGCGAGTACGGCTCCGGCCGCGAAGCTCCCGGCGCTGCCCGCCGCGAGCAGGACGAGGCCGGGCAGGGCGCCGAGCGCGTACGGGACGTCGGTGTCGAGCCCGGCCAGGGCCAGGAGCGCGATGCCGACGGCCGCGACGGCGAGTCCGCCGGCGGTGACGGCGCGGGCGCCGCGGCGGGCGGTGAGCGGACCCGCCAGGCGACCGGCGGCGATCAGGACGACGGCGTAGGGCACGAAGGCGGCGGAGGTGCGCAGCGGTGACCAGTCGAGGACCTGCTGGAAGTGGAGGGAGAGCAGGACGAAGGTCGTCGCGGTGCCGCAGGCGGTCAGGGCGATGGCGGCGAGCGCGCCGGCCCGGCTCCGGTCGAGCAGGAAGCGGGGCGGCAACAGCGGGTCGCGGGTGCGGCGTTCGACGAGGGGGAAGGCGAGGAGCAGGAGGAGCCCGGCGAGCAGCGGTACGAGGACGGCGGCCGAGGTCCAGGTGTGGGCGTCGGTGGCGACGAGCCCGTAACTGGCGAGGCTGATCCCGGCGGTGGCCAGGACGGCGCCGGGCAGGTCCAGGCTCCGGCCGCGGCTCGGCGCGGTGTCGGGCAGCAGTCGGGGCGCGAGGACCAGGACCACGAGGGCCACGGCCGGCGGTACGGCCAGGGCCCAGCGCCAGGACAGCAGGGCGGAGACGACCCCGGAAAGGAGGTTGCCGGCGGTCGCTCCGAGGACGGAGAGGCCGCCCCAGGTGGCCATCGCCCGTCCGTAGGCGGTGGGCGAGGGGAACAGGGCGCGCAGGACGGCCATGGCGGCGGGCGCGACGAGGGCGGCGCCGGCTCCCTGGGCGAAGCGCGCCGCGAGCAGGGTGTCGTTCCCGGGGGCCAGGGGGGCCGCGAGGGAGGCGGCGGTGAACAGCAGCAGGCCGGCGGTGAGCGCGCGCCGACCGCCGTGGCGGTCCGCGAGGCGCCCGCCGAAGAGCAGCAGCCCGGCGAAGGTGAGGCCGTAGGCGGCGCTGAGCAGGATCACGTCGGCGCGCCGGAGGGCGAAGTCGTGGGCGATGCGGGGCAGGGGGACGGTGGTCGCGGCGAGCGTGTAGATCAGGGTGATCTGCGTGGTGCCGAGCAGCGTGAAGGCCGCCCGGGCGCGGGGCACGGCCCGCGCGGTGCCCGCCGGCGCGGTCGTGGTGGCGGCCGCGCGGTCGTGCGTGGTCGTGGTCGTGCTCGTGGTGTCGACGTCGACGTCGGTGGAGGCGGTGTTCCTCCCCATGTCGATCCCCCCTATTTTTGACTGATCGGTTCATTATTCGGGCATGCGGACACGGACACACGCGGAGACGCACGAAGGCGTACGAAGGCGCGCCGGACCGCGGACCGCCCGGGTCGGGTCAGGTCAGGTCAGCAGGCTCAGGGCCTGTTCGGCCGCGTCCCGCACCCGCGCGGGGTCCGTCGAGGCCTTCCCCACGACGCGGACCCCCTGGAGCACCACGAGGAGCATCCGGGCGAGCGCCCGGGGGTCGCGTTCGACCGGCAGCTCTCCCTGGGCCTGCGCCCGCGCCAGCGAGGCGTACAGCAGGGTCTCCAGCCGGTCCCAGCTCGACTGGACGCGCCGGGCGGCGACCTCGTCGTGCGGGCCCAGCTCGGCGGCGGTGTTGGTGACGAAGCAGCCCGCGCGGCGCGCCTCGGGCGAGCCGGCCTCCGCGGCGAAGCGGCGGACCACCTCCCGGACGGCCGGCAGGGCGGGCCCCGGCCGCGACAGCTCCTCCACGAGCCCCGGGTCCACCGACTCCGCGTACCGGTCGAGCGCCTTGAGGTACAGCTCGTGCTTGCTGCCGAAGGTCGCGTAGATGCTCGCCCGGCCGATGCCGAGGTGCTCCACGAGGTCCGCCACCGACGTCGCCTCGTAGCCGCGCCGCCAGAACAGCTCTAGGGCCGACTGGAGCGCGGCGTCCGGATCGAATTCCTTGGTCCTGGCCACACGAAGGATCATAGGAGCATCTGGAACGATCGGTCAACAACGCGCGGGCGTCGAGGGATTGTCGGGCACCTCGCCCCCTCCGACGCGCCCGCGAGGGCCGTTCGTGGTGTCCTCGGTAGGGGGACCGAGAGCCGAGGAGGAACCATGACGAGGAACCTGCGGGCCCGGGACATCATGACGGCCGGCGTGACCTGCGTCCGGGAGGAGCAGTCCCTGCTGGACGCCGCGCGGATGATGCGCGACCTGAACGTCGGCTGCCTGCCGATCTGCGGTGACGACCAGCGCCTCCAGGGTCTGATCACCGACCGCGACATCGTGGTCCGCTGTTGCGCCGAGGGCCGGGACCCGGCCTCCGTGCGCGCCGGGGAGATGGCGGGCACCCTGCACTGGGTGGACGCCGACGCCCCCGCGCAGGAGGCGGTGGACACCATGGAGATCCACCAGATCAAGCGGCTGCCCGTCATCGACGTGGGCGACGGCCACCGCCTCGTCGGCATGATCACGGAGGCGAACCTGGCGAAGAACCTGTCCGACGAGGACATCGCCGAGTTCGCGGTGCGCGTCTACGCCGCGAACTGAACCCCGCCCGGTGCGGGACGCGTCGAGGGCCGGTCACCCGCTCAGAGGGGGTGGCCGGCCCCGTCGGTGCGGTCGGCCTGGGTGGAGAACCTGTTGAGGAAGGCGTCGTAGCGGCCGTCGGGGCGGCGGGTGAGGGTGGCGCCGTCCTGCCAGACGCCGTTGTCGTCCCACCAGGGGGAGCCGTACGGGTCCCCCTGGTTCTGGTGGATGTTGTGCATCCCGAGCCCCTGGTCGAAGGGCTCGCCGAAGACCAGGATCTCCCGGCCCGGGACGAGGACGGTTTCCAGGGCCTCGGCGGCCTCGACGTGGGAGCCCGAGATCCAGGGGTGCGGCGGGTCCCACCGGTCGAGGAGGTCCGCGAGCCAGGCCGGCGGGCGGCGCACGAACAGGCACCCGCGGCGGTCGACGAGCGCCGGGTGGCGGATGAGGTCGAGGGCGCCCGATCCCGAGGACGTGGAGAGGTCGTGGTAGCCGGGGGCGAGGCCCGGAACGGGGTCCAGGACCGAGGCGGCCAGGGTGAGGACCTTCCACTGGACGCCGACGGCGGAGTCCTTGCCGTCCACGTCCACCGCGCACCGGTGACGACCGGCGGGGGCGTCGACCTCCAGGTTGACGTGGAACCAGCGCCCCTGGCTGTCGGGCTGGTCGCGGAAGTGTCCGTGCAGGGTGCCGGACAGCACTCCGTAGGCGTCGAGCGGCATGCGGCCAGTCAACCACCGGGGGCGCCCCCGGAGTCGGCGGGACGCGCGGGCGGCGCGGGGCGGATCGGGGCCGTGCGCGCGGCCGGTTCCTCAGGCGACGCCCACCGTGTACGCCGCCCGGTAGCCGGCGGCCTCGGCGGTGGGGGCCAGGGTCATGGTGGAGCCCGTCTCGCGGTAGCGGCCGTCGCGCTCGTTGGGGTGGGCCGGGGCCGGACGGCGGGAGTAGGGGTGACGGGCGTACACCTGCCGCAGGATCGGCTCGGGGAAGAAGAACTGCGAGGTCACGCCCTTGCCGGAGTCGGGCCGCACCTTGAAGTGGATGTGCGGGGCCAGGCCCGCGTACCAGCCGGGGACGATGGTGGTGAAGGTGCAGCGGCCCGCCGCGTCGGTGACCTGGGTGCCGCGCAGGAAGGTGGCCTTGGCGGTGGAGTAGTCGCCCGCCGCGTCGGCGTGCCAGACGTCGACCGCCGCGTCCGCGAGCGGCCGGCAGCCGTCCGAGGCCCGGACCAGCGTCAGGTCGAGGCGGAAGGCGACCCCGGCGCGGCCCTCGGTGATGTCGGAGCGGACCTTGTCGAGGTCGAGGTAGTACGGCCCCTCCCCCGCCTCGACGGTGAGCACGCAGCCCGGCGGCGGGGCGGCGGTGGCGCCGCGGCCGGTCGGCGCCCCGCAGGAGGCGGTCAGCGCCGCGGCCAGCAGGACCGTACGACGGCTGGTGCGGGAGGTGTCGTACTCGGCCATGCGCGCCCCTCGTGGAGGTCGGGGGCGACGCACGCGGACGGTCGCCCATCGCGCCCACCGTGCCCGAGCGGGGCGGCGGTCGCCACGACCGACACGCCCCGTCCGGCGCGGCGGGGGGGCCCCCCGGGGGGCCCCCCCGGGGGGGGGGGGGGGGGGGCGCCCCCCCCCCGCCGCCCCCGGGGGGGGGGCCGGGGGGGCGATACCCGGGAGGCCCGCCGGGCCCCCCG
>NZ_JBVJMA010000030.1:0-43968 GCF_055584445.1 Streptomyces sp. NPDC103540 | reverse complement strand
GCTAACCACGTCCTGATTGATCCCCGAAGCCGGTCCTCTTCGCCTCCGGCGACGCGGAGGCGGTCGACGTGCCGCAGGACATGCACCTGATCGCCGACCCGGACGCCGAGGGCCACCGCGCCGAACCCCTGGCCGCCGACTTCAACGAGGTGGCTCAGGTTGCCCGGCCGCAGCCGTAGCTCAATTGGGAGCTTATGGATCAGGAAGCTCCCGAGGGCGACCACGAACCGCGTTCTGTCAAGCGCTGTTTTCCTGCAAAAAGCCCGTGGGTAGGGAAAACAGCGTACGCGCAACGTACTTTCCCTCTCCATAGGGCTTTCGCGGCTCGTTCTCGGTGTCCACTGGTTCAGCTGACACGACTTTGGAATGGTCTCGCTCAGCTTTCAGGTCGAACGAGGGGGTGGCTCCCCCGAGGGAAACCTGCTGCTCACGGAGCATGCAAGAGGGCGGCTGCACCCTTCGGGGCGCGGCCGCCCCCTTCTTTTTTACTTCGAGTTGGGACCCATAGCATCAACAGCGGCCATTACCGGCTTGGTTGAAATCTGAACTTTTGGCCATGGGTGCGGCTTGTGGATGAATTCCCTCCGCACGGACGGGATTTGAAGTCAACTCACCCGTGTGGCGCATTCTTACGTGCTACCGGTTCGACCCCCTAGCCCGGGGTCGCGCTTTTCCGGTGTGAGTACCACGCAAGAGGCCACTCCAAAGCCCGCGGTCGAGCTGTGCCCTTCCCGGAGGACGCGCGGCTCGGCCGCCATGCCCACAGAGGTATCCCGTGTCCGAAGGCATCTTCGCGGCTGTCCTGATTGTCGCGATCGTGGTGGGAGCGGCGTGCTACGCCATCCGCCATCTCAACAAGACGGCCGGCCGCATCGCGGTCGTGATCGGGGCGCTTACCGCCCTGGTTGTGGCCCTTCACCCCGTCGTCAAGACCCTTGTCGAACCCGCTCAGGCGCCACCCTACCAGGTAGTGGCTCCGGCCCCCGGCCCGGTCAGCAACCAGGTTCTCCCCCCGGGCGGGACCGCTGGCGGCGGTGGTGTCCGGTAACGGAGATCATCAACCTTCCGGAGGCGGCGGACTCTCCCTACGTCTCATGGGCGTCCGAAGCGACCACCCACTTCATGCGATCGCTGGGACTTCCGGTGTACGCCGTCGACTCGCTCATGCGGGCGGGTCGTCTTGAGGCCCATCGAAACGGTGAAGTCCTCGCGTACGGACCCGAGTGGATCCACATCATCATCCGCAGGGTGATCAAGGAGGATACCCCGCACGGCACGACCCGTCTCTGGCGTCAGGGCACCATGCTCGGCGACATCAGCAGGGTGATGCTCAGGAAGGGGACGACAGACTCCTCCGGGGTCAGGAGTGTCGGACCCCGGATCACCTTTCTGACCACGGGCATCAGCTTGAGCGTCACCACGCGAACCCTCGCTACGATGATCGAGCGGGAGCCCGTCCTGACGCTTCTCCTCGCCCAGCTCACCAACGAGAAGGCTCAGACGATCGAGTCGGTCTACTCCGTCTCGAAGGCGGACCCGGGAGTCCGGGTGGCTCGACTCCTGGACTACCTGGCACCCCTCCCGCGGATTGACTCGCCACGCCGGCCGGGCGACAGATTCCGGTGGACCCGTACCGGCGTCCATGTCGTGCCGAACGAAGCCGTCACGCTCACCGGCCCCAGCCAGAGCGACATCGCTGATGCCCTCGGTCTCGGCCGCACCACCGTGGAGAAGGTCGTCGCGTCTCTCCGGGCCGACGGCATCCTCAACGTACTGACGCCGGGAACCCGCTCCAACCGGTACTACGAGATCGGCGATCGCCACCGCCTGCGGGCCATGGCCACGGCGAGGACGGAGAACTGACACAGTTGTGCCCCCGGCAGCACCGGGGGCACAACTGTGTCCACGGCTGGTTCGACCTCCCCACATCCCCACGCTCGGCTCGTCCGTGAGGACATGGGGAGGGTCATCATCAACGACATGCCGATCTTCGTTGAACCGGTCGGCCAGGCGGCCGTGCGGACGCGGTGGTGCGCTACCTCGGCAAGGTTCGGGCCGGCAGGGTGCGCCCGACCGAACGGGGGCGTGCCGCCCTACGGGCGGGCCGGGGGTTCGGTTTCGGCAGGGCGTTGGCCCTCGGGCGGTGTTGTGCGTCGGGATCCCTGATCTGCCGCGCGGCCCAGCCACCGACGGTGACGGCGAGGGCGGCGCTGAGGCTGCCGAGGAACTCCGGGAGGGTCGCGCGCAGGAGGGCGATGAACTCGGCGTACATGGGCGGTCCGGCGCGCACGGAGCCGGACCCGCGCCGTACTCCTCGTACGCGTGTCCTATCCGGAAATTCGGCACCACCGCCCCCGGCTCGCCGGGCGGTTGCGTCTCCTCTGGCGAAGGGTGGGTGTTTCGTTCGCGGTGCCTGGTGTCCGCAGGTTGCCCTCCACGGATGATGTTCAGTCTTCCGTGCGTGGAGGGTCCGGGTGGGTCGATTCCTGATTCCTCCCGATAGATCCCGGATCTGCCGAAAGGGCCCTCGGCCAGGTCATCACGTCGAATAACCTCTCCTTATCCGACGTCAGAATCCAGGTAGGAGGAGATCGTTCTATGGGCGAGCTGCGCACCGACGTCCTGTACGCCACCGACTTGTTCAGGGAAGGCGAACTGCGCCCTGTGCGCGTCCTCGATTCGCGCCGCTGGACCTCCACCGCATCAACGGATCAGTCGGGTTTCCTCTGGAAGCTCAACAAGGTCAACGACGAAGTTCCGTTGGAGGCCGACTTCGGAATCGCCTGCCTCTACTGGTCTGACACCGACCCCGATCCCGACGGGCAGGCTCTTCTTGACTACCCGTGGGAGCCGCTGCCTGAGGACCCCGAGGAGGCAGCGGCCGAGCTCACCCAGCGAGCAAAAACCTTCGGTCCCGGGCACTCCTCCGTGTGGCTGTGCTTGCGCCCAATCGCCCGGCGACGGGTCTCCGCGCAGTGGGTGAGGCCCGGCCAGCAGGAGGCATGGGCGGAGGTCAGCAGCCGCCTTACCGCCTTGGGGTTGGGCTCAGTCGAGTACACCGGCGCCGGTGACCATGCACTCATCACCCTGGATCAACTCAACGCCCTTCTGGAGCGAGCCGAACGGACGGACGCCCGGTGAGCAGCGCCGTTGCGCAGAAGGCGGCGGAACCGCAGGCCGACCGCATCCCGGTGCACCCGAGCCGCGACTCCCTGGTCGAGCGGTGGGCGGCTCGGCACGGGATCGACGCCGCGCTCCGTCTCGCCGCGGCGGAGGACCTGGCGGACGCCGTCGCCCAAGAGATCATCCCGGCCAACACCGTGGACACCTACGAGAAGTCGTGGCGGGTCTGGACCCGGTTCTGTGCGCACACCCGCCTTCCTGAGCTTGAGGGCAGCCGCGGCGCGCTCGTCGCGTTCGTTGCGTGGATGCTCCGTCAGGGCCAGGTGAACGGGAAGGGCTACGCCCCGTCGTCCGCCGGAACGCACCTTGCGGCCGTCGTGGTCGGCCTGCGCGACCGGGACGTGCCGGTGAGCGGCGACGACCAGGCGGAGGCACGGAAGTCTCTGACCGGGTTGGAGGTGAAGCTCCTCCAGGCCGGGGAGCGTCGCGGCCGGGGAAAGGCGGCGGCCGCCGACATCGACGGGTTGCGCGCCGTCGTCCGGGCCTGCCCCGACACCCTCGCGGGGGACCGGGACAAGGCGCTGATCCTCACCGGGTTCCACTACGCCTCGCGGTCGCAGGACCCGGCCGGCCTCCTCGGCGGAGATGTGGCGCTGAGCCCGCGCGGCCTGGTGGTGTCGGTCCTCACCGGCAAGACGAAGCACTCCGTCCGGGACGCGAAGATCCCGTATCAGGCCGACTCGGAGATCTGCCCGGTGCGCGCCTGGATCGCCTACCGGGCCCGCCTTGCCGCCGAGGCCGCCCCCCACTGGTCGGAACCGACCGCGCCCGCGTTCGTCGGCATCGACCGGCACGGCAACGTCACCGGCGGCATGGTCCCCGACTCCGTCACCCGCGCCGTGAAGCGGATCAGCCGCCGTGCCGGGGTACCGATCGACTGGACCGGCCACAGCCTCCGGATCGGCCTTGCCTCCACCGCCCGCCGTAAGGGCGTGGACGGGGTCGCCATCGCGGATCAGGGCGGTTGGGCCCGCCACTCCCGCTCGATGCTCGACTACATGCAGGTGGAAGACGGCTGGGAGGACAACGCGTCCGCTGGCCTGACCTGACTGTGCGGCTCGTGACCGACCGGGGCCCTCACCACGCAGGATGTGGCGAGGGCCCTCGCCAGGTCCAGGCGTTGCCGTGCCGGACCCGTGTCTCCTCGGACGCGCGCACGCGTAAGGGGGGTGCCAAAACTCCGGCCTTGGAGGATCGTCTGAGGAAGGGGTGTCACAGAGTCACCCGGTGACACTGACGACCGAATGGGGTGACACCCACGACAGAGTGGGGTGTCACGGTGTCACCCAACCCTCCCCTTAGAGGCCCTAACAGAAGCTGTTGATCATGTGACTTTCGGTTCGGATGGTCGTTGGCTTGGCTGTGGGGAAACGTCAGTCTCGGCCGTGGATCGTGTCGGATGAACTGTGGGCGCTGATCGAGCCGTTGTTGCCCGAGCCGGCGCCGAAGCAGGTGGAGGGGCGCCCTCGGGTGCCGGACCGGCAGGCACTCTGCGGGATCCTGTTCGTGTTGCATACCGGGATCCAGTGGGAGTACCTGCCGCAGGAGCTGGGCTTCGGATCAGGCATGACCTGCTGGCGGCGTCTGGCCGCGTGGAACGATGCCGGCGTGTGGGACCAGCTCCACTTGGTGCTGCTGAAGAAGCTGCGGGTCGCGAAGAAGCTGGACTGGTCGCGGGCGGTGATCGACTCCTCCCATGTCAGGGCAGCTCGGCGGGGCCCAAAAGCGGTCCCAGCCCGGTCGATCGCGCACGTCCGGGCAGTAAGTACCACCTGATCGTCGACGGCCAGGGCATCCCACTGGCTGTCTCGCTGACCGGCGGGAACCGCAACGACGTCACCCAGTTGATGCCGTTGTTGCGGAAGATCCCGCCAGTCCCCGGCCTGGTCGGCCGGCCGCGCAGGCGACCCGACAAACTTCTGGGCGACTGCGGCTACGACCACGACAAGTACCGCCGTCTGGTCTGGGCGACCGGGGTGAAGCCCGTGATCGCCCGCCGCGGAGTGCCGCACGGTTCCGGCCTGGGCATCCACCGGTGGGTCGTCGAGCGGACCATCGCCTGGCTCCACGGCTTCCGCCGACTCCGCGTCCGGTGGGAACGACGCGACGACATCCACGAAGCCTTCCTCAGCCTCGCCACCTGTCTCATCACCCACCGCCACGTCCAACGCCTTTGTTAGGACCTCTAAGGCCCATTCAGGCGGCGAGACCCCCGTACTGCCCGTGAGGGCCCGTACGGGGTTCTTCGTGCGTCTCAGCCCGTTCACGGCAGTGCCCTCTTGCTCTTGGACGGCGGTGGAGGGGGCTCTCGTCCGCAGGGTTCGGCCGCCGGGCACACTGGGCGGGTCGTGGCGCGGCAGGACCAGCGATTGACGTATAGGGGAGTTGACGGAGTGACGATGCAGGACAGTCCGCTGCCGAACACGTTGAAGGGGATCCGCGAGGCTCTGGTAGCCGGGGAGGGATACCCGGAGGACCTCGCCACGTTTGAGGGCGACATCGACCGGATCGTCGCCGCATACCGCAAGCGCATCGCGGCGAAGCGGACGGAGAACAAGGTGAAGGACGGGTTCGCCGAGCTGAGCGAGGGCTCGGACCCCAGCGACCCGGAAACGCAGCCGCATCTCACCACCCGCCAACTGTTCGGCGGGGTCGGCAGGGTCGTCGGTGCCGCGTGGAAGAACATGCGTTCCGAGCAGGCGGTACGGGACTTGCGCTCGCAGAAGGAGAAGGCCCACGCGGAGTGGGAGGACCTGTGCGCCCTGGTGGAGAAGCTGCCGGCTCGTTACGAGGATCTGGGTTGGCGTCGAGTGAAGCAGCGGTTGCGGGATACGCGTCCCAAGGTCGGTGAACTGCTCGACTGACCCGTCAGGCGCCAACATCGACGGGCCCGTCGGCGTACCCGGCCCGGACCGCCACAAGCCCGCCTAGTGCTGTGACCGGGAAGGTTCGCCGGGTTGCTCGTTGTGCTGGTTGGTAATGCTTCCCCGGACCAGTGGGGAGGCGGGATGGCGCAACCGGTCCGGGTCCGCGGGCTGACCGAGCATGAAGGCCAGAAACTCCAGCACATCGTTCGGCGGGGCAGCACCAGCTCAGTGAGGTTCCGGCGGGCGATGATGCGGCTGGCCTCGGCCAGCGGCAGCACGGTCCCGGTCATAGCCCGCCTGGTCCAGGCCGACGAAGACACCGTCCGCGACGTGATCCACAAGTTCAACGAGATCGGGCTCGGATGCCTGGACCCTCGGTGGGCGGGAGGCCGTCCCCGCCTTCTCGATCGTGACGACGAGGACTTCGTCGTCCAGACGGCCACCACCCGCCCGACCGTGCTGGGCAAGCCCTTCACCCGCTGGTCCATCCGCAAGCTCGCCGATCACCTCAGCGGGAACATCACCCGGCCCGTCCAGATCGGCAGGGAGACCTTGCGGTGCCTGCTCGCCCGCCGCGGGATCTCCTTCCAGCGCACGAAGACCTGGAAGGAGTCCCCGGATCCGGATTTCGACGCCAAGCTCGCCCGGATCGAGTACGCGATCAACCAGAGGCCCAACCGCACCTTCGCCTTCGACGAGTTCGGCCCGCTCGGTATCCGACCGACCGCCGGCTCCTGCTGGGCCATGGAGAACCGCCCCGACCGACTGCCGGCGACCTACCGTCGCACCCACGGAATCACCTACTTCCACGGCTGCTACTCCGTCGGAGACGACCAGCTCTGGGGCATCAACCGCAAGCGCAAGGGCATCGACCACACCTGGGCCGCCCTGCGGACGATCCGTGCTGCCCGCCCGGACGGCGCCCCGATCTACGTGATCCTCGACAACCTCTCAGCCCACCTGAACTGGAGAATCCGCAGGTGGGCCGCTCGCAACAGGGTCGAGCTGTGTTTCACCCCGACCTACGCCTCCTGGGCCAACCCGATCGAAGCCCACTTCGGACCGCTTCGGCAGTTCACCCTCGCCAACTCGAACCACTCCAATCACACCGCCCAGACGCGGGCCCTGCACGCCTACCTGCGCTGGCGCAACCAGAACGCCCGCCATCCCGACGTCCTGGCCGCCCAACGAAGAGAACGCGCCCGCATCCGCAGCGAGAAAGGCGTCCGCTGGGGCGGACGTCCGATGAAAGTCGCGTGATCCCACCGGCGGCACCGGCAACACTGGCGCCATGACCGTTGATCGTGAAGCTCTTCAGGCCAGCTGGAAGCAGACCCGTGGCCACCTCGACTCCGCCCGGGCCCACCTCACGGGCCTGCCGGACATCGACCTCTCAGCAACGTTGGAGTTCTTGGAGCACAACGAGCTGGGACTCGCCTTCGACTGCCTGGTCGATCTCGGTGACGACCTCGACCTACCCCTCGGCTTCTGGCAGCACCTGGACCGAGCGGCCCGTGAGATGCGGCTCTACAGCAACGCGCTCCACACGCCCCACCTCACAACCGCCGACCTCTGCCGCCGTCACCTCGCCACTGCCACCGAGCAGAAGTGACCCACCAACCCGGCGAACCTTTCCGGTCACAGCACTAGACGAACCTTGAGGGGTCTCCGCGACGACCCGAAGGAGTAGGCCGGCAGCCCAACCCGTCACGGGATACCCGCCCTCGCAGGCTTCTTCACCCCGCCGACGGGACCGCCGAGGGCGACCTTGCCGCGCGCGAGGATCCACCGCCGCCCGGTCGAAGACCGGCGACGTCCGTCCCGGCCCGGTCTGCGGGCCGACGGAAGGGGCGGCACGAGGCCCGGACGCCACGCAGCTGCCCGCGCTCGCCAAACTCGGGGTCGACTGGGCCCGGTCGGCTGTGTGAGATCCCGAGAACGGCTGCGCCGCAGCCGAGGTCGGCCGCCGGCAGTCGGCGGCCAGCCGCGGATGATCCGCAGCAGCCGCCGCCCCTCGTCATCATCAATCTCTCGAACCCGCACTCGTTCCGCCACGCGGACAGGATGATGGTCACGCGCCACCCGGCACAGCTCCCGGACGGCGCGTCACACCGTGACTGAGTGTCCCCGCCAGCCAGCATCTCCGCGTCTCAACGCCGAGATGGCCCGCCGGTAGAGTCAGTTCGAGGAGAGTGCTGACCTGGAGGGACTCATGACTGCAGCGGGTGCACCGCCCATTGTCTTCGTACACGGGACGCGGTTCAGCGCGGGACAGTGGAGCCCACAACTCGCTGCACTCAACGCGGACTTCCGGGTAGCCGCCGTTGACCTCCCAGGCCACGGTGCCCGCTCTGCTCAACCCTGGAGCCTGAACGCGGCGACGGAGATCATCGCTTCCGCGGTGGACTCGCTCGACCGCGGACCGGCGCTGGTGGTTGGGCACTCGCTCGGCGGATACGCATCGCTGGAGTTCGCGCGGCGCTGCCCCGAGCAGCTGCGGGGGCTGATCCTTGCGGGGGCCAGCGCCTCAACTCGTGGCCCGTGGGCAACCCCGTACCGGTGGGCCGCCGGACTCATCCCTCGTATACCAGCGGACCGGTTGGCCCGGTGGAACGACCGGTTGTTGCGCCGGTTCTATCCTCCCGAGGTAGTGGAGGCGACCATCCTCTCTGGCTACGCCTTCCACACCCTGCCAGCCGCCTGGGGCGAGGTGCTGGGCCGCTTTGACGCGGGTGCGATGCGTCATGTGGCGGCTCCTGTGCTCATCTTGAACGGCGAGAAGGACACCGTCTTCCGGTCCGGCGAGATGGACTTCGCCCGCTCGCATCCGCATGCCCGCGTCGAATTGATCCCACGGGCAGGACATCTCGCGAACTTCGACGATCCAGACGCCTTCACCGATGCTGTCCGCCGATTCGCCCGGCAGCTGACTGTTCTCGACTGAGCGCGCCGGAATCGGGCCCATCAGGGCTGCCCGAGCACAGTGAGACCGCGAACGCTCAGCCTGACCAATAGAGGTCGCAGGACCATGCGCCCGGAAGCCGGGAAACCACGCACACCCGCCACCGGACCACCACCCCGCCAGCACACCCACACCACCCCAAACACCACAAAGAAGCGACGACCGCCCCTGGTCGAACCTGCGCCACAACGGCACTCCGCGGTCGCACCCCACGTCACGTCCACCACAACGGCGAGACGATGCGGGAGAGCACGGGAGGGCGGCAGCCCTCTCGCCAGACGGGCCCCGCGTGCTTCCGCAAAGTGGCGGCACGGACCCATTTGCTTGACGCCTCCGATGCCGACATGAGCTGTGCAGTGCCCGCTGTCAGCGGGCGGTGAGACGCTTGAACATCGGCATCAGGGAGGGGTGCACATGGCGATCGAGTGGGACCACGTCACCCAGCCGCGGTTCGACCGGATCGTGGAGGCCCTCGTGCACCGGCTGTACGCCGAGGACGCCGAGGTGGAGGTGATGAATGGGCGCGGCGGTGATGGCGGGATCGACATCAAGGTGACCGCTGGCGGGTGGGTGTGGATCTATCAGCTCAAGTACTGTCCCGAGGGCTTTCCCGGTTCGTACCAGGGGCGCAGGCCGGGAATCAAACGGTCGTTCAAGAGGGCCCTGGAGCATGATCCTGATGACTGGGTGCTGGTCGTACCCTGCGCCCTGACGCCGTCGGAGCGCGCCTTCGTCAAGGGCCTCGGCGAGGGTACTGAGCGGCCCAGGATCCGTGTCCTGGACCGTGCCTGGCTGGACGACAAGCTGGCCTTGCACGCGGACCTGGAGGCCTCTTTCGTTCGGGATGATCTGCGGGAGGCCGCGAGCGACTACAGGGCCGAGCTGGCGTTTCTGGCAGGCGGTACCGACGACGTCACCGAAAGGGTTAGTGCGCTGGGCCGGCGGATCGATCGCCTCGATCTGCACTGGTCCATCGACGTCGCTTACCGCAACGGTGCGGTGGTGCAGACCCTGCGGCCGAAGCACCCCCGCGCGCATGAAGTGAGCCCGATCTACTTCACCGTCCGCAGCAATCTGCGGGGTGCCGAGCCCGGCTTGGCGGCGGCGGTGCGGCGCGTCGTGGGATTCGGCACTACGGAGGAACTCGCCCTGCCCGCATCGGCCGTTGAGGAGCTCAGCCTGCACGGACCGGAGTGGCTTCGGATCAGCGGTGGGAGCGGCGAGGTACGGATGACGCCGCTGTCGCCCGCGCCGGGCGAGGGTCGCAGGGTCGAGCTGGTCTTCCTCGACGGTTCGGGCGATGTCGGATCGGTCTATGAGGGGACCGTGCTGGCCTTGGGGAAGAGGCGGCTGGGCCGGAGCCTGGACCTGCAGTTCACCGGGTGCCGCATGACGATCTGCCACGCCGATGACGCCAGTGTGCAGACAACACGGTCAACTGCGCTATCGACTTGACCGGCCTGTCCTGCGGCGATGCTCTCCAGGCCCTCGACCTCTACGGACACGTGATGGAGGGGAGCGCCTTCCGCCTGCGTCTCAACGGCAAGGAGATGGCGTCAGGCCGATTCCCCGGAGCAGACTATTCCCGCGAGGACTACGAGCGGCACGCCAGGCTCCGGCTGACCGTGGAAGACCTCCACATTGTGCAGCAGCACACACGGCACCGCTTCACCGTACCCAGCGAGCTGCGGCCCGCCGACCGGATGCTGCTGCGCATCGCCCGGCTCCTCATCGACGGGCACTGCGTCGCCAACCCGTTCCTCACCAGCCTGACCATGGAACTCAACGGCGAGGACTCCCCCGTTCTGCGTGCGATCCTGCTCGGCAGCGGCGCCGCCAACAGGGCGCTGCTGACGAACTTCACGCTCCCGTTCGGCGACCGTGAGTTGCCGCTGGGGGCCGTTCACGTCTACCACCCCCACGTCCGGGCTGCAGATGGCGAGCAGGCCCTGGAAGCCCTGACTGCAGGCCGCGCGGCGGGCCACAAGGTGACGCTCCGTCCCGCCGACGGAGAACCGTACCGGCTCTACCTCGACCGGCCCGGCGACACCACCGACCTCAGCACCCTCACCCCACTGGCCCCCTCCAGCCCCGCTCCCCTGGCCTACGGCGCCATGGACGCGGCGTCCGGGACATAGAGGCGGCGTCGATCTCTGGTTATTGGAGGCGGGCCGTGGGCCAGAGTCATGCTCCACGCGCGAAGCGACGGAAGGGAGGTGGTCGGCATGGCGAGAGCCCGATCACGCCCCGCAGCAGGGGCGGCCGACGCGGGATGTCCGGTCCAAGGCCGCGCTGCGGCAATTCGGGTTGCGGCAAAGGTGCCGCAGGTGGCAGTTGGTGACGCCGCCGGTGCGGTAGCGGTTTCTAAAGGTTGTTGCAGAAGGCTCACTTCCGGGCATTTTCCCTGTATGGGTGGGGTGTTGAGGGTTGAGCCGGTGTGGGTGGAGACGTTCACGGGCTTGCGGATGGACCGGTTCGCGAAGCTGGTGAAAGTGGTGAAAGAGCGGGGCGGGAACGGTCCCGGTGGTGGCAGGCCGTGGTGTCTGCCGCTGGCCGACCGGGTCCTGCTGGTGGCCGTCTACTACCGCACGAACCTCACCATGCGGCAGCTCGCCCCACTGTTCGGGATCTCCCCGGCCACCGTCTGCCGGGTCATCCACCGCCTGCGTCCGTTACTGGCCCTGGAGCCCGCCCCGCGGCCGGTCGCCGACGTCGATCGGCTGTGGATCGTGGACGGCACCCTCGTCCCGGTCCGCGACCGGAAGGTCGGAGCCTCGTCGAGGAACTACCGGTTCTCGGCGAACGTGCAGGTCATCATCGACGCCGACAGCCGCCTGGTCGTCGCCTCCGCCCGGCCGGCGCCGGGCAACAAGGCCGACGCCCACGTCTGGCGGGAGTCGGACCTGCCGGCCGCCGCGGCCGGGACGACGGTCATCGCGGACGGCGCCTACCTCGGCACCGGCCTGATCGTCCCGCACCGCAGACGAGCCGGACGCCCCCTCCTGCGCGGCCAGGAGGAAGACAACGCCGAACACCGCCGGGTCCGCGCCCGCGTCGAGCACACCTTCGCCCGCATGAAGAACTGGAAGATCCTCCGCGACTGCCGCCAGAAGAGCGACGGCCTCCACCACGCCGTCCAGGCCGTCGCCACCATGCACAACCTCGCCATGGCCCGGTGAAACAACAGGTCAGACGCCACTTCGACCTGCCGAAGCCCGGCCTTCTGCAACACCCTTTAGAAGTGGTCTCGCTTCAGTGATTTCAGCAGCTTGGTGTGGGTGGGGCCCAGGCCGCGTGCTGTCGCCGACCACCGTCAGCGCGAACAGCTGGCTCTCGCCGACCAGGTGCCGCGGCATCGGCAGGATGGTCGGGTGAGGGCCCCGGCCTCGGCCGGGGCCCTCACCCGCTCGGGGACTCCGGGTTCGCTGCCGCTTCACCGGAAGGTGTTGCCTCCGTCCCTCTGCGCCGGGACGGGTCACCCCTTAGGCGTCCGGGTTTTTCCCTGAGGCGGCGATTACGATGCGTTCTGCTTGTAGCTTCGCAAAGAATTGTAGGTTCTTATCGTGGGGGAGGTCCACGCTGAATATGGACGCGACTACAGTACCGATGCGTAGACGGACGTGACCGTTCCTGCCGTTCGGATCCGACGCCGGAATGCTGGTTTCCAATGCGTCCACCTCGTCGGCGTCGATTTTGAGGTTCAGAGGCTTCGGATTTCGCTCCCTCTGCCACTCCAGCTCCTTTTCCGTCAACAACTTCATGGCTACCTTGGCATTGTCTATCGAGTCGTAGGCGAGCAGGGTAAAATTCACGCTACTGCGGCCTGATTCGCCTGTTTCCATGGATGAAGACGAGACTGCGGTAAGTCCGGTACAGCTCCAATCGCGCAGGCGTCGATCCTGGCACTCGGTCCGGGCGAAGCTGTCACTCAGGTTCGTCGGATCGCCGCTCGACCACCCCTCCGGCGTGGAGAACCGGCTCGGGATGGCTTGAGAAACCTGGGAAGGACTGAATGGCTTATCGGCCGCGCGGATCCCCCCACTCGTCCCGCTCTTACCTGAACAACCCACGACCGCCAGGGCTAACGCAAGTCCTGCGGCTCCCCTCCGCTTGCCATGCTTCACCAAACGCCCCCATCTGTCGATGCGAATCAACTCGGCCTGGATACCACGACTTTGACCTCCAGTGAAGGTCGCGGCCACGAGCGTGGAGTCTCATGCCCACCCCACACCACCGCAATGGGTACGACTCAGCCGAGTCCCTTTCGCCCCGCCCGAAGACTGGCCGCCAACGCTCCGCAGGCGGGTCCTCGGCTTCGGCGGGGGTGGGAAGGCGGAGTCTGCACGTGGGCAACAAACCCCGCCCTCACCGAGATCACCATCGCCGCACATCAACTCCACGATCACCGACCACAGAGCGCGGACGCTCAGTGCGACAGCGAGTCACTTCACGATCCCCGCAGGTAGCCGGCCGCGACAGGACGACTTCCGGTCGCCACCCACGTCTTCTCCTCCCCCGGTACAGGGCCCTCTACCTCAATGTCGCCCGTTGGGCAGCGGAGGAGCCGGCCCGCTGGGGACCCTGGGCGGCCCCATGCCCGGTCAAGGAAGCGGAGACCCTGAACGGCAAGCGCACCAAACGGACGCTCTCCTCACGGAGTTCGGCGGCGATCCGCGGGGCCCCGTAGGTGCCGTCCGATTCCTGGTGCACGGCCCGTATCCGGGTGGCGAGGCGGGCATCGGCCGCGTGCCGGCGGGCCCGGTACGCAGCCGTCCGGCGCCAGCAGTGGAAGCTGGAGCGGGCGATGCCCAAGATGTCGCACAGCCGCTTCACGCCGTGACGGCGCTGATGGTCAGCGACGATTTGGAAGCGGTTCACCAGCACGTCTCCCCGGAGAAATACTTCGCCGCCTTCCGAAGGATCTCGCGCTCTTCTTCCAGCTCCCGGATCTTCTCCGCAGTTCGGCGTTCTCCACCTCCAGCGGCGCGGGTGCCTCGGCTGGCTCCTCGGCACGGCGGCCCCGCGGCCGACTCGCCCCTGCCGCCCGAACCCAGTTCCGCAAGGTCTCGGGATTGACCCCCAGGTCGGCGGCGACCGACTCCGCTTTGAACTCCGGCGGACACTCATGCCCTCGATCTCGCCGAGCCGGCCCTCTCGCTCCGCTTCCGCGATCCGGTCCAGGACGTCGGCGAGCTCGAGGCTCACGAGGAGGACGCGCTCGGAGTCGTTTTGGGAGCGGGCGGGTGGGTGGTCTCCAGCATCTCCTCGACACGGGCGCCGGCGTGGCACAGGAACTCGACAGTTGCCCAGGCCCAGAAGGGGCGAGGCTCGGCGCGCCGGCAGTCGGGGAGGATCTTCCGGTTCTTCATGCGGGCGAAGGTGTACTCGACGCGGGCCCGTACCCGTCGGTGTTCGGCGTTGTCTTCCTCCTGTCCGCGCAGGAGCGGGCGTCCGGCCCACCTGCGGTGGGGGCGATCAGTCCGGTGCCCAGGCAGGCGCCGTCCGCGATCACCATCGTCCCGGCGGCCGCGGCCGGAAGGTCCGATTCGCCCCAGACGTGGGCATCGGCCCCCGGCACCGGCCGAGCCGAAGCGACGACCAGCCGGGTGTCGGCGTCGATGATGACCTGCACGTTCGCCGGGAACCGGTAGGCCCTGTCGAGCAGGCGTGCACGTGGTCCGCCGGCTCGGGAGCGTCATCGGGCGGGAGCGGTGGGGCCGAGTAGGTCGCGGATCAGCGGGGCGATGGCAGCGAGGTGGGTCTCCAGGGCGAAATGGCCCGCACCCTCGAAGACGTGGACCTCGGCGTGGGGCGCGTCGCGGAGGTAGGCCTTGGCGCCCGCCGGGGTGAAGAAGGGGTCGCCGGCGCCCCAGACGACGAGGACCGGTACGGCGGCCTCGCGGAGCCAGGCCTGCCAGGCGGGGTAGTGGGCGAGGTTCGAGGCGTAGTCGAAGGCGAGGTCGGCCTGGGCGTCGGTGCGGCCGGGCAGGCCGAGGTAGTGGACGTCGAGCGTCCAGTTGTCGGGGGAGATCAGGGCGGGGTCCGCGACGCCGGTCTCGTACTGGAAGCGGGTGCCCTCCTCGGTGAACAGGGCGCGGACGCGCTCCTCGTTGCCGGGCACCTCGCGGCGCAGTCCGGTGAACTCGCGGGCGGCGTCGGAGAGGCCCTCGTCGTAGGCGTTCCCGTTCTGGACGATCAGGTGCGTGACGCGGTCGGGGCGGCGGGTGGCGAGCCGCAGGCCGACGGGGGCGCCGAAGTCGAAGACGTAGAGGGCGTAGCGGTCGAGGCGGAGGGCGTCGGTGAAGCCCTCCACGACGTCGGCGAGCCGGTCGAAGGTGTACGTGAACCCGTGCGGGGCGGTGGTGCGGCCGAAGCCGGGGTAGTCGGGGGCGATCAGCCGGTAGGGGGTGTCGGCGAGCGCGTCCATCAGGCGGGTGAACTGGTGCGATGCGGTCGGGAAACCGTGCAGGAGCAGCAGGACCGGGCCGTCGGCCGGACCGCTCTCGCGGTAGGCGACGGTCACGCCGTCGACGTCGATGGTGCGGTGAGCGATCATCACATGCCTCCCGGGGCTTCGTTGGCATTAGTCTGCGGGAGTTGCGGCTAATGGGTCAAGGGGGATTGCTAGCATTAGCGGCGTGAACTTCTTTCCGCTGCTGGGTGAGCCCCTCGCGCTCGATCTGCTGAACACCCGGCCCGCCGGCGCCGGCGACCTCATCGCCGACCGGGCGGGACTCGCCGCCTGGCTGGCCGAGGAGCCCGGGAGGCTGAGCCGTGTCGCCGAGGTCGGGGAGACCGAGGTCGCCGCCGCGCTCGCCGTGCGGGAGGCGGCCGGGCCGCTGCTCGCCGCCGCCCGGCGGGGTGAGCGACCCCCGGCCGACGAGCTGGCCGCGCTCAACAAGATCCTCGCCGCCGCCCCGGCCCGCACCGAGCTTTCCTGGACGGCGTCGACCGGCCTGACGGCCGCCTCCTACCGGGAGGCCGCCCCCGCGCAGCGGCTCGCCGCGGAGCTCGCGGAGGCCGTGGTGGCGCTGCTGACGGACCCCCGGGTGGCGACGGTGCGCGAGTGCGAGGCACCGGACTGCGTACTGCTGTTCCTGCCCGCGCACCCGCGCCGCCGCTGGTGCGTGGCTTCGGCCTGCGGTAACCGGGCCCGGGTTGCCCGCTACTACGCCCGGCACAAGGGGGAGGGCGCGTGAACGCCGAAGGGCAGTCACCGACCGGCAGTCAGCGGGCCTTCATGATCAACGCCTTCGAGATCGACAACCTGCCCGGCGCCTGAGACGACCTGGCCGAGGAAGACAAGGAACCGCCGGCAGCCGCCAGCGCGTTCGCGGACGACGCCAAGGGCCTCGGCTACAGCTTCCAGAAGGACGGCGAGAGCAAGACCGGGCAGGCGAGCGACCTGACCGAGGACACGTGCCATGCGCCGGCCGTGGCCGACGCCCCGATCGACGAAGCGGTCAACGAGACCGACAAGGGGGCCCTGTTCTTCGACAAAAGGAACGGCGAGGGCGAACCGGTCGCGGCCGCGGGCTCGGGTGAGAAGGCGCGCGACTTCGAGGCCTCCGCGGTCGCCTTCGAGTCGACCCCGGAGGGCCAGAAGGCCGAGGAGGGCGGCAAGGACAAGCGCGAGGAGGCTGCCCAGACCCCCCGCCCAGCAGCCGGCCGACAGCGACAGCAGCGACGCCGACGAGGACTCCGACCACTCGACTCCCCGTTCCGTGCCATCGGCTGATCCCCCTGGCGGACGAGGAGCCCGCTACCCGAGGGCGCCGGGCCCCCGTCACGCCCGCAGGGCAGGGGCAGAGGCAGGGGCCTGCGCCGGATCCGGGTTCGGGTCCGCCGGGGCGCCCGCGTAGCGGCACGGATCGCCGCGCAGCCCGCGCGAGACGACCGCCACCGCGAACGGGGCTTCGCCGTCTCCGGCCGCCGGGCCGTCAGGGCGCCGGTCGCCGGATCCGGGGTGGCACCCGCGAGCTCGCCGTCACCGCCCGCCTCCACGCCCTACGTCTTCGCGCCTGCGCCGACTTGAGCCACAGCCAGGGGGACGAACTCGAAGCCGCGCTCCGCGCCGTCCCCGCTGCACAGGGCATGACGGTCTTCGACACCCGCCGCCCGCACAGCCCTGCACACCATCGCCTCCGCGGCAAGCCCGGCCGCGTACCGCATCACGAGCGAGTTGCCCCGGGACGTCGTCGGTACACGTGTCGGCTTCGCCGCCCGCCAGGTGTTGCACGACTCGCTGTTCACCGGGCTCGCCGCCCCGAGGCAGTTCCGGGACTGCAACGGCCTCGTCGCAGCCTGCGCCCTGGGCTCCGGCGCCGTGACCGCGCGACTGCGGAGTGCGTCGGAGCGACCGGGTGATCAGGGACAGCCTGTCGGCCGCGTGAGTCGCCCAGGTGCCCGAGCCTGTCCGGCGGAACGCACGCGGTCGGCAATACTCCGCCCGGGTGACCCGCCCTGTTCGAGCGAGTTTCAACGCCACGGACCCAGACGCGCCAAGCCCACTCACCCAGACGAGAACATTCGTTCCCGTTTTGCCTCCGATCCGGCCGTGACGGACCTGAATCGGAGCCGTTCTTAGAGCACCAGTACCAGTCGTGCGCCCATCCGGAGGACCCCGTGAAGCTCCTGCCGAAGCACCTCGACACCCTCCCATCAATCGAACATCACGCGCCTGCCCCGTTCCGACCCTCTGCGGGTGGGGGTCGTGTTGACACCCTCGTCGTCCTGCTGCCGCGGCTCACAGCCGGTTTTCGGAAGGTCCGCGTGAGCAAGGACTCGGCAAGTGGATCCGGCGCCGCGGGGGTGTCGGAGTCCGAGCGGCTCCTCTTCGGCGGCGAGCCGGCCGACGACATCGGGTGGGACCGGCACGAGGGCGCCTGGCTCCGCCTCGGACTCCGGACGATGGCACGTCAGCTCCCCCGGCTGACGGAGGCCGTCCCGTGGTGACGCTGCCCCGCCCCCGGCCTTCCGTCCGCAAGAGGTCACCAGGACTCGGAACGGGGTTCCGCTCGTACCTCGGCGGGGAGTCCGCCGGCTTGGTCGGGACGTCGGTGCACCTGGTGGCCCTGCCCACCCTGGCCGTCCTCGAACTGGGCGCGACGGCGGGGCAGGCCGCTCTGCTCGCCTCCCTGGCCCACCTGCCCACCTTCCTCCTGGCCCTCCCCGCCGGCGGCATCGTCGACCGGTACGCCAAGCGGGCCCTGCTGGTGGGCACCGACCTCGCCGGTGCTGCCGTCGTCACGGTGGTTCCCGTGGCGGCGTCGGCCGGGGTGCTGTCGATGTCCGTGCTATACGCGGTCGCGCCGGCCCTGGGTGCGGTGACCGTGCTGCACCAGGCGGCGGCCATCGCGATCGTCCCGCAGCTGGTCGAACCGGCCCTGCTGCACCGGGCCAACGCCCGGGTGGGTGCCGCGTTCGGGGCCGCGGACACGGCCGGAACCTACCTCGGCACCGCGGTCGTCGCGGCCGTGGGCGCGGCCAAGGCCTTCTGGCTGGACGCCCTGTCGTACCTGGTGTCCGCCTGCTGCGCGGCCCGGATTCCGGACCCCGGCCGGCTGGCGGCGGGCGAGGGGCGGCCCAGGCGCAGGTTGGCCGGGGAGATCTGGGAGGGTCTGGCCTATACCGCGCGGACTCCGCTGGTCCGGGACCTCGTGCTCGCCCTGACCATGACCGGTGTGGGCGTCGGCGTGACCGGCGCGCTGTTCGCGTACTACCTGCTGACCACGCTGGAGGCGGGACCCACCGGGCTGGGGATCGTCATGGGCGCCTCCGGCGCGGGCGTGCTCGCCGGCGCCCTGGCAGCGCCGCGGATCGTGACCCGGTTCGGCCCCGGCCCCACCCTGCTCGCCGGGTTCGCGACCTGCCCTGTGGCGGGCGTGCCCCTGCTGTTGGCACGGCCAGGGCCCGTCTGGCTTGCCGTCCTCACCGCGGCGGGCGGGCTCCAGCTCGCCGCCGCCGCGGTGGCGGGTACGACCCAGAGGTCGGTGCGCCAGCAGATCTGCCCACCTCACCTACAGGCGCGGGCGCAGCAGACGTCGACCTGGCTAGTCTCCGGGAGCAAGCCGTTCGCGGCGCTGGCCGGCGGCGCCGTAGCCACTGCCTACGGGTCACGTACCGCTCTGACCATCGGGACGCTGGTGCTGGTGCTGCCGGTGATCGTGCTCTGGCGCTCTCCGGTCAGCCGCCTGACCGCAATGCCCGTCCCCGCGCCTCCGCCCGGCGACTCCGCCCTCGCCCGAGGTTCGCGTCCGCCCGCTGATACCGCCGGAGCGGACCCTCACCCGTGAGCGCCGCCGACACCTGCATCCCGCCGTACCACCGACCTGTGAGGCCCTCTTGCCACCCTCCCGGACGCACATCCGCGATCTCGTCACCGCCTACCTGGAACGGCATCCGACCGAAGTACCGCTGCTGGCGACTCTGTTGCGGTTGCTGGACGAAGGCGCCGAGCCCACGAGCCGCTCAACCTTGCCGGGGCACGTCACGTGCAGCGCGGTCGTCGTCGACCACGACCGCCGGGTGCTGCTCGTCCACCACAACACGTTCGGGCTCCTGCTGGCACCCGGCGGGCACGTCGAGGCAGGTGATCGCTCGCTGCTCGAGACGGCGTTGCGCGAGGTCCACGAGGAGGCCGGCATCCCGCCCGGGGCCCTGTGTGCCACCGCCGCCTACGGGGATCTGCCCATCGACATCGATGTCTTCGACATCGACGCCAACCCGTGCAAGGGCGAAGGCGAACACCAACATTGGGACTTCCGCTTCGTCTTCCAGCTGGTGGACAGGGACGTCAAGGTCACGGTGCAGCCGGAGGAGGTCTCGGCCCCGCAGTGGGTCGACTTCGACGAGGTCACGGCACCGCAGCTGCGGGCGAAGCTCATCGCGTCCGGGCTCGACGGCCGCATCGAGCCGGTCAACGCCTCGGCACTGATCCACGACGGGCACGGCCGCTACCTGCTGCACCTGCGCGACGACATCCCGGGCATCTGGGCACCCGGGGCCTGGGCGCTGCTCGGCGGAGGCCGCGAGCCGGGCGACACCTCGCTCGAGGACACCGTCCGCCGTGAACTGGGTGAGGAGGCCGGGCTCGAGCCGGGGATCGTGGAGCCGTTCGCTGTCGAGCTCGCCACCGGCACGGACGGCCGGGCCGTGCCGGTGGAGGTGTTCACCGCGCAGTGGAACGGCGATCCCGCCCGCCTGCCGCTCACCGAGGGTGTGATGCTGGCCTGGTTCCGCCCCGAGGCGATGGACCGCCTGAGACTGAGTCCCTCCACCCTGGAGCTCGTACGCCGGCACGCCCAGAGCGCCGCCCGCGGCACGACGACGCCCCAGGGCGGAGCCGGGGGCCCGGACAGGCCGAAGGCGGGCAGCGCCGGCGTTCCGCACATCGTCGGCGTACACCTCTATCTGGAACGCGACGGACAGGTACTGCTCGGTCTGCGGCACCCCGGCTCGGCGTACGCCGGCGGCACCCACCACTTCCTCGCCGGGCACTGCGAGCAGGAGTCCGCGGTGACCTGCCTGGTCCGCGAGGCTCAGGAGGAGGCCGGGCTGCTCATCGACCCGGCCGACGTCGAGCTCGCGCACGTGGTGCACATGGTCGACAAGCCCGGAGACCAACCCAGAATCGGGTTCGTCTTCCGCGCCCGGCAGTGGACCGGGACACTCCGGGTCAGGGAGCCGGACCGTTGCGTGTCCTGGGGCTGGTGGCCCGCCGACGCCCTCCCCGAGCCGATCGTCCCGTACACCCGCGCGGCGATCGAAGGCATCCGCGCCGGACGCCCGTACACCGAGCTCGGGTGGAGCTGACCGCCCCCGCGCATCCCGCCCCCGTCGCCGTCCCCCCTGCCCAAGGAGTCGAACGTGCTCAATCCTCTCGTACCCCCCGCCCATGCCGGAGTCGCCCTTGAGGAGCGGACAGTCGCCGCGCGGGCGGAGCCCCCATGGGGCGCGGGCACCGCCACCGTGCACGCCCGCGTCGCGATCATGGGGGACGGCAGCCTGTGGACCCACCAGGCCGAGTGGACCGTCGTGCTCCAGGGCCCGATCCAGTCCCGCCTCGGAGCAGATCGCCGCCCCAGGACAGCCCGGTGAGCGGCGGGGCCCGGCACACGGTGCCGGTCGACGTGCACCTCATCCTGCGCCGCGACGGTGAGGGCGGACCGGAGGTGCTGTTGTCCCGCCGGGCCGGACCGGTGTACGCGTCGGGGCTGTGGCATCTGCCGTCCGGGCACCTCGACCCCGACGAGGACATGGTCGAGGCCGTCATCCGGGAAGCCCTGGAGGAAACGGGCGTACGCATCCAGGCGGAGGACGTGACCGCGGCGGTCACCGTCCACCACAGCCCGCCGGTGGGCTCCCGGTCCCGTATGGGCGTCTTCTTCGAGGTCCGCCGCTGGTCGGGCCGGCCTCGGATCATGGAGCCGGACCGGTGCGACGGCATGGACTGGTACCCGCTGGACGCCCTCCCCGCGCCAATGGTGGCGTACTGCCGGGCCGGTCTGGACGCCTACCGCGCGGGGCTGCCCGCCGCCGTGCACTTCCAACAGCCGGGCGACGCCGTCGAGCACCGGCCGGACGGCCCCGACCGCACCCGCCTGCTGACCGGGCCGCCCGTCGGCGGAGTGGAAGTGCCGTACGGGCTGAGGGTGTTCGCCGAGCAGGCCGTCGGCAGGATCGTGGAGGCGACGGAGGTGTCCTGGGTGCGCACCGGCAGCCGGGTATGGCGGCTGACCGGGCCCGGCGGCGGCACCTGGTACCTCAAGCGGCACCACGGGGCGAAGTTCCATGACCGGGAGGTCGCCGCGTACCGGTCCTGGGCGCCGGCCCTCGGGGCGCGCGCTCCCCGTCTCGTCGCCGCCGACACCGGAGCGCGGGCCGTCGTCGTCACCGCGCTGCCCGGGCAGCCGCTGCACGGCATGGCCCTCGGCGCCGGCGACGAGGCGCACGTCCAGCAGGCCCTGGGCCGTCTCGTGGGCGTCCTTCACCGCAGCGCACCCGAGCGGCCCGCCGCAGCCGCCACGGGCGCGGACAAGGTCGAACGTCATCTGGACGGAGCCCGCCCGTACCTGGACGCCGGGGACGAGGAACTGGTCCTCGCCCTCGTCGGCGCTTACAGGGACCTCCCGAAGCCCATGCTCGTACCCACGCACGGGGACCTGCAGTACCGCAACGTCCTGCTGGACGGCGACGGTGAACCGCTGCTGTTCGACTTCGAGCGGTCCGAGTACAACACCGCGACCCGGGACATGGTGCGGCTGAGCGACACCTGGACCGGCCGCCCGGACCTGCGCGCCGCGTTCCTCGACGGCTACGGCAGATCACTCACCCCGACCGAGGAGCTGCGCCTGGACTGCGAGGCCGCCTTCGACGCCGTGTCCGGCATCGCCTACGGCACCAGCCACGACGACCCCGAGGTCACCGAGCGCGGCCACCGCACCCTGCGCCGGCTTCGTGCCCGACTTCCCTAGTCCGTCTGCGACTTCTACTCGTTCGAGGAAGGACCCCCGTGCCCGAACCCCGCCTCGCCACCCCTGCCGATGCCGCCGAGATCGCCCGCCTGCGGTCGGAGAACATCCTGAGCGAACCCCTCGACGCCGCCTGGCTCACCACGTGCGCCGACCAGCTCGCCTTACGCCTCCAGGACGGCGGTGACGCCCGCGCGTACGTGATCGACTCCCCCGACGGCGGGCTCGCCACCTGCGCCCTCGGACTGGTCCACGCCGTCCTGCCCGCCCCCAAGTACCCCAAGGGGCTGGCCGTGCGGATCCACGCGGTCGCCACCGACCCCGGACACCGGCGCCGCGGCTACGCCAAGGCCGCACTCGCGGCCCTCCTCGACCACCTGGAGCACGACGGGGTCACCCTGTACGAGCTGTACGCCGCCGACGGTTCCGCCCCGCTGTACGAGTCGCTCGGCTTCGCGGCCGACCCGGCACTCATGCGGATGACGCGCTTCCCCGCCGCCGGAGGGGACGCGTCGTGAGCGAGAGGCCGTGCCGGCCGCCCGCAAGGCCGGGATACCGGCGTACTTCGACACCTGGGACTGGGAGGTCCAGATGAGCATCGTCCCGATGTACGACCCGCCGGTCGCCGCGATCCCGGTCGCGGAGAACAGCGAGCCCCTGGCCTCCCAGCACCCCTCCGACCTCTCCTGAACCACCCGACGAACAGGGAGCCCACACCACATGAGCACCTCGCACACCGCACAGGACTGGCACCTCCACTACGCGGCCGGCCGCGACTTCCGCCCCCTGAGCGACACCGAGAAGTCCGTCCTCACCGAGCACCTGGTCCTGCCGGAGGACGGGCGGGAGGCCCGGGCCCTGGACGTGGCCTGCGGGACCGGTGAGCTCGCCCGGTTCCTCGCCGCAGCCGGGTACCAGGTCGACGCCGTGGACTGGGCCCAGTCCGCCATCGACAAGACCTGCGCGGCCTCGGCCGGGGTCAGCTGCCACCACCTCGACCTGACCGGCGGGGACCTCTCCTCCCTCGCCCCGGCCGACACCGGCGGCTATCGGCTGATCACCATGCGCCGGGCCTTGGCCCACCTGCCGGACCGCACCCGCACGGTCGCCGAACTCGCCGCCCTCCTCGACGAGGACGGCATCCTGTGCGTGATCACCCCGCACGCCGACCGCCACCCCGAGGAACTGCGCGGGATCTGCCTGGACGACTCCGAGATCGACCTCCTCGCCGACGGCTGGCAGCACACCGAGCGCTTCGAGGCCGGCGACCTCACCGTCCTGCTGCTGCGCGGGCCCAAGACCGACCCCGTCGCCTACGGCGAGAAGCGGACACCGAAACCGTCCGCGACGGTCGGCGTCGCCGTCGTGGTCACCAACGACCGCGGGCAGGTCCTCCTCGGCTGGAACCCCTCCCGCGCCGTGTGGGAACTCCCGGCCGGCAAGGTGGAGCCGGGCGAGGCCTTCGAGGCCACGGCAGTACGCGAACTCGCCGAGGAGGCGGGATTGCGGGCCCGGCCGGAGTCAGTGCTCCTGCTGGGCACGTTGTGTGACTCCCCGCACGGATTCACCCGGGTCACCGAGATCGCCCGCCTCACCGACCACACCGGCGAGCCGACCGTGCGGGAACCGGAGTTGATCACCCGGTGGGAGTGGCACTCCCCCTTCGCCGTGCGGAACCTGCCCCAGCCACTGTTCACGGCGTCCGCCCAGGCCTTGAACGTGGTGTGGCCGGGTCTGCTGCCCGACGTCCCGCCCGCGCACCACACGCCCAGGCCCACCGGAGGCGTGCAGCCGACGTTCGGCGAACCGGTCGCAGCGCTCCGGCTCCGCGAGCAGCTCGTCCGAGACCTCACCGAAGCCGGCTGGACCGACACCCCGGAGCTGCGGCGGGCGTTCGCGACGGTGCCCCGGCACGCGTTCCTCCCCGAGCAGCCGCTCGCGCGGGCGTACGCCAACGAGGCGGTGGCCACCGTGTTCGACGAGGACAGCGGGCGGTCGATGAGCTCGGTGTCCCAGCCCGAGATGCAGGCGGTCATGCTGCGCCGCGCCTCCCTCCGGACGGGAGCGAACGTGCTCGAGATCGGGGGCGGCGGGTACAACGCCTGCCTGATCGCCGAACTGGTGGGCCCTCAGGGGTCGGTGGTGTGCATGGAGATCGACTCGTACGTGCATGAGCGTACGGAACGGTTCCTGGCCGAGACCGGGTACGCGGGCCGGGTCCGGGCCGTCCTGGGCGACGGCACCGGCGGAGCGCCCGGAGACCTGCTTCCGGCGGGCGGCTTCGACGCCGTCATCGTGACGGTCGCCTCGAACGACGTTGCGCGGCACTGGACGAACCAGCTCGCGCAGGGCGGGCACCTGGTCATGCCCCTGCGGATCGGCGGGTTCACCCGGGCCGTCGGCCTGCGCCACGAGGACCCGGCGCTGGTGTCCACGGAGATCAGCCCGTGCGGGTTCGTCCCCATGCGGGGTGCCGGCCGGTGGGACGAGACCCCTGACCCGATCGGGGACACGGGCTACGGCATCCGCTGGGAGGACACCCCGCCCGCCACGCTCGACGGCCTGGACCGCGCCCTGGCCGGGGGCGGCGTGGAGCTGTGGACCGGGGTGACGGTGCGCGGCGGGGAGACGCTGGAGGACCTGCAGCTGTGGCTGGCCACCTCCCTGGCCGGGTTCTGCCGGATGGAGGGGGCTCCGGAGCGGCCGGGGCCGGTGCGGCTGCCGAAGCGGTCGGGGGCCGAAGCGGTCGTCCTCGGTAGCTCGCTGGCCTGTCTGATGACGGAGCGGCGTAAGCACGACGAGGCCGGCGACACCTCCACGTGGGAGTTCGGAGTCCAGGGCTTCGGGCCGGACGGCAAGGCCGCCGCGGACACCCTGGCCGCCGCCGTCCACACCTGGGACCGCGACCTGCGGGGCCGGGCCAGGCCCATGCTGACGGTGCTGCCCGCGGGGACCCCCGACTCCATGCTCCCGGCCGGGGACGTCGTGGAGAAGAACGACTGTCGCATCGTGGTCTCCTGGCCCGGCCGTGACGAGGCTCCCGGCTCCGCCGTTGGACGGAGCACAGCCACAGAGAGGTCCGACGAGCAGTGATCACCTGGATCAACGGGGCCTTCGGCAGTGGCAAGAGCACCCTGGCGGCCGGCCTGCGTCAGGCACTGCCCGGTTCGGTGGTGGCCGACCCGGAGGAGGTCGGCGACCTGCTGCGCCGCACGCTGACCGGGCACCCCGGAAAGCTCCGCGACTACCAGGATTACCCGGCCTGGCGGCGCCTGACCACGGCCTACATCAGCGAGATCGCCGCGCACACCAGCGGTCACGTCCTCGTGCCCATGTCCGTGCTCGATCCCGCCTACGCCGCGGAAGTGTTCACGCCCTTGCGCCGCGCGCCCGGGCTCGTCCATCTCGTCCTTCACGTCGAACCGGACGAGCTGAGAGCCCGGATCGACACGAGCGAGGAATTCCCGGGAGACGAGACCCGAAGCGAGGCCGTACGTGCGTACCGGCGGCGGAGCGCGGTGGACTACGCCGCTGCCGCCACTGCGTGGATGCACGCCGACGGCCACGTCATCGACACCAGCGCCCTGCCGGCGCACGCGGTCCTCCAGGCCGCCCTCAGCCGTATCCCGCCCGCCCACCCCGTAACCGCCGATGGAGGCGGAACCTGATGACGAGCAGCACCACCCGCACCACCGTCCGGCGGGGACCCGGCCCAGCCCCATGGCCCTGGAACAGACCGGCTGCTTTGCCGACGCCTTCCGCGCCCGCTGCGCGGAGGCGGTCTCGACATCGTCGAGATCGTCTCCAAGGGCGACCGGCACCGCGGCCCGCTCTCGGCGATCGGCGCTCGGCGCTCGGCGGGAAAGGGGCCTTCACCATCCTCGACCCCACCGTGTGGCAGCCCGCGGCCGGCGCCGGGACCGTGATCGTCGAGCACCGTGCCGACGCCCCTGCCACCGGGGAGTTACTCACGCCCCTCCGGGCCTTTCGCGCGAGCGGCCGGTCGATCAGCGGGGCAGGATGCGGGCTACTGCCTCGCGTTCGCCGCTGAGCAGGAGACCTTGCTGTTCTGCGGCGCTCAGGTCGAGGTCGCCGAGCAGGGTGGCGGCCAGCAGGTGCGGCGGTCCGGTCAGGGTCGCGGTGGGGTCGTCGACCCGGCCTGCGTGTGTGTGCACCGAGCCGTCCTTGACTTCGATGACCAGGTCCTCGTTGCCGTCGGCGTGCAGTTGCAGGGCGATGGCCGGCTGGTCGGGGCGGTGGTCGGTCAGTGCCCGGGCGGGCATGTCCAGCCAGTGGGTGCGGAAGGTGTCGCCGCCGCCCGGCTCACGCAACAGCGGCAGGCCCCACCGGCTCAGCTCCCGCAGCACCGGCTCCAGCTCGCGGCCACGCTCGGTGAGGGAGAACAGGGTGGTGGCCACCGGTGGCGGGGCGGCCTCGCGGTGGATCAGGCCGGCTTCCTCGAGGTCGCGGAGGCGGTCGACCAGCAGGTTGCTGGCGATCCCGGGCAGCCCGTTGCGCAGGTCGGTGTGCCGGCACGGCCCCAGGGCGAACAGTTCACGGATGATCAGCAGGGTCCATCGGTCGCCGATGGTGTCCAGTGCCTTCGCGATGCCGCAGTACTGCCCGTAGGTGCGCATGCCACCACCTTACACCGGGGTGTTGAGATCCAAAACTTGCTTGTTGACTTTCTCAACAAGGTCGGTCTAGCGTCGCTGCCCATGACCTCCGCCCTTTCCGTGCGTCGGTTGGCCTGGGCCGGCGTCGAGATCCGTCTCGGCGACACCCGCCTGCTGATCGATCCGCTCGAAAACGTTGCTCCGCTGGCGCCGGTGATGGGGCCGCCACACCGGCCGGTCGACCCGGTCGACACCCCGCCCGGCACTCACGCCCTCATCACCCACCTGCACCCCGACCACTACGACCACGACCTGATAGCCCGGATCGCGGCCACCGGCACCATCGGCTGCCACACCCCGAGCGCGGCGGCCCTGCGCGAGGGGGGCATCACCCCCGTTGCCCAGGACCTGGGCCGGTCACGCCGCGTCGGAGAACTGACCGTCACCCCGGTGACCTCGCTGGACTGGCGCGGCAACGACTGTGACCAGGTCGCCTGGGTCGTCGAAGGCGCCGGCCGGCGGATCATCCACTGCGGCGACACCCAGTGGCACGGCAGCTGGTGGCAGATCGCCCGCGACCACGGCCCGTTCGATGTCGCCTTCGTCCCGGTCAACGGCGTCATCGCCCACTTCGAGGGCTACGCGGCCAACGTCCCGGCGACCATGACCCCCGAGCAGGGCGTCGAGGCCGCCGTCGCACTCGGCGCCGGCACCGTCTGCGCCATGCACTACGGCCTGTTCCACAACCCGCCGTTCTACACCGAACAACCCGACATCGAGCAGCGCTTCCAGCACGCCGCCGACGAGCGCGGCATCACCGCGGCCATCGTCGCCGACGGTCAGCCCGTCCTTTGACCATCACAAGCAAGGAGCAACACATGAAGATCGTCCTGTTCGGTGCCGGCGGCAATATCGGCCGGCCCGCCACCGAGGAACTACTGCGTCGCGGCCATACCGTCACCGCGGTCACCCGAGCCGGCCAGGTCGGCGGACTCACGCACAAGGCCCTGACCGTGACCCCCGGTGACGTCACGGACGCCGCGGCGGTCGCCGGCCTCGCCGCCTCCCACGACGCCGTGCTGTCGGCCGTCGGCCCCCGGATCGGCCAGGAGGACGACCGCGCCACGATCGTCGGTGCCGCCCGTGCGCTGATCGACGGACTCCGCCGAGCCGGCGTCACGCGCCTGGTCACCATCGGGGGTGCCGGCAGCCTGCGCACGCCGAACGGCGCCCGGGTCATGGACGACCCGGACTTCCCCGCGCTGTGGAAGGCCAACGCCGAGGCCCAGTCCGAGGCGCTCGACCTCTACCGCGGCGTGCACGACCTCGACTGGACGTACGTGTCGCCCGCAGCGATCATCGCAGCGGGTGAGCGGACCGGGGCCTACCGCAGCGCCGGGGACACCCTGCTCACCGACGACGACGGCAACAGCCGCATCTCGTACGCCGACTACGCAATCGCCCTGGCCGACACAATCGAGAGCGGCACCGCGATCCGCCGCCGCATCACCGTGGCGTACTGAGCCATGAGCAACGACGCCGCCGGCCGGCACCCCCGATTCATCGTCCTGCTCGCAGCGCTCGTGGCCCTGGGACCATTGTCCATCGACGGCTACCTGCCCGGACTGCCCGACCTCGCCGGCGACCTGCGCGCCGGCGCCGCGGCCACCCAGCTCACCATCACCGCCTGCCTGGCCGGGCTGGCCATCGGGCAGCTGATCGCCGGGCCGCTGAGCGACACCTACGGCCGGCGGCGTCCGTTGCTGGCGGGCCTCGCCCTCTACACGATCGCCGGCGCGCTCTGCGCGGTGGCGCCCGACGTCCGGACCCTCGTCGGGCTACGCCTGGTCCAGGGCATCGGCGGGGCGTTCGGCATCGTCATCGCGAACGCCATGGTCCGCGATCGCACCTCCGGAATCCTCACCGCACGCCTCTTCTCCGCGCTGACCTTGATCACCGGCCTGGCGCCGGTGTTCGCGCCGGTCCTCGGCGGCCAGCTACTGCGCGTCACGTCCTGGCGGGGCATCTTCGTCGGCCTGGCCGCACTCGGCGCCGTGATGCTGGCGGCCTGCGCCGCGGGACTGCCGGAGACCCGGTCCTCCGCGTCGTCACGTCGGCCGCTGCCGGCTGTCTTCGGGCAGCTGCTCAGCGACCGGGTCTTCACCGGGTATGTCCTGGCCAACGGCCTGGCATTCGCGGCGATGTTCGCCTACATCTCCGGCTCGCCGTTCGTCCTGCAGGAAATCCACGGCCTGTCACCGCAGCAGTACGGCGCCGTGTTCGCCGTCAACGCCGCCGGACTCATCGCGGCCGCCCGGATCAGCGGCCGGCTGGTGGCCAGGGCCGGCGCCCGCGTCCTGCTGCTCGCCGGTCTGCTGGGCGCGACAGCCGGTGGCGCCACGGTCCTGAGCGCGGTGCTGACACGGGCACCCCTGCCCGTGCTGCTGATCGGCCTGTTCGTCCTGGTCACCAGCGTGGGCTTGGTCATGCCGAACGCCGCGGCCCAGGCCCTGGCCGACCACGGCGCACACGCCGGGTCGGCAGCCGCTCTGCTCGGTTTCAGCCAGTTCGTGTTCGGCGCGGCACTCGCTCCGCTGGCCGGCGCGGGCGGCGCCACCGACGCCCTGCCGATGGGAATCATCGTCGCCGTGCTGCCGGCGCTCGCTCTGCTCGCACTCGGCGTCCTCACCCGGCCGATGCCTGGTGAGCGCACTCGCGGGCAGGCTCGCCGAGGACCTGCCGGGGACCGGCTACCTCCCCGGCACATCGATCGCGCACGAGCCGACATCCGGTGAATCAGGCCGGCGTCAGGCGAACAGGGTGATTCCGCGATCAGCGTGACAGACGTAAGACGACGGTCGGGTGCGGCGACCCGTGGAATGCGTCCCCGCCCGTCTCGTCTGGGGCACCGGCTCGCATCCCCGCAGCCGCCCGCCTGCGTGGAGAGCCGTCAGGAAGCACCTGGACCGGATTCACCGACATCCGGCCCAAGGCCGGCAACGTCAGCGGTATCCGCACCTCGGCAGCGACACCCTCGTCCTGGCCGTGTTCCCGCTTTCTGGCCGGAACACGACCTGCTGGTGTGTCAGCCTGTCGTGCGGCGTACGACAGGAGAGGCCGCGGGAGCGTCCGGGTCGGTGAACACGCCGATGTAACCGTTGACGAGGCGGGGTGCGGATTCCAGGGATTCGGGCCTGTCGGCACCGGTCCGGGCATCAAGGAGCACCGTCTTGTCGTCGACCTTCGCGTAGACGACTCCGTGCCACACGGCCGAGACGTCGATGCTTCGGCGGGTTTGCGTGGGAAGGGACCAGAGTTGCCGACCGCTCTTGGCGTCCAGGCCGACGGTGACCGCGTGGCCGTCGCACACGACGGAGGTGGTGACCGGGTCGTCCAGGCAGCGGTCCGGTACGCGCTGCATGCCGTGCTCGGTCACTCGACTGCCGGTCGCCAGGTTCAACAAGGGAAAGTCCTCCCTACCCGAACCGATTGCCTTGGTCTGGACGGCGACGAAGTGCCGGCCGGCCGGGCCCGCGTACAACATGCCCTCGGTGTGCACTCCGCTCCACGCGGGCTGCCCGTCTGCCGCCCGGACCCCGTAGAGCCTGGAGTCGGGCGTCACTCCCTCGCTGAGGGCGACGTTGCCGTCCCCGACCGCGACGGCTGCGACGCGGGCCTTGGACCACGACAGGGATTTGGTGACGAGGTCGACGGCGGCGACGAAGCTGTTGTCCCCCGGTCCGGGTCCGTAGCTGATCACGGCCGTGGTGCCGGAAACGCCGACGATGGCGAGGGTCGGGGCCACGCCGTCCCTGGTCCCGAACGTCACGGCCTCATGCGTGACCCTGAAGCTCCATGCCGCCTCCAGGGTGTTCGCATCGACGGCCAGGACCTCCAGTTCGTGGTGACCGCGTTCCGTGCCTTTGCCATCGACGGCGACGGGGAACACGGTGAGGACGACGGTGCGGTCGGCGACCTTCGTCACCGTGGGCGGTGACGGGACCGTTTTCACTGCCCACGCACCGCTTGGACCGATGCGAGCCGTACGCCGGTTCGCGGCGTCGAATCCCACGAGCCCCTCGCCGGAGCTCATCCACGTCGTCGTCCCTTCCAGAGTGAAGGGAAGTGGATCCTTTCGGTACCTCGTCCCCGACCACGGCAGGTCATGCCCCTCCGCAGCGAACTTCAGCGGCGGATCGAATCCTTGCGGCACGGAAGACTCAGCAGACACGGAAGGCACAGCAGACGCGGGCCTGCTCGCCTCGCCGCCACCGGGAGGACCGTCCTCCTGAACATTGCACCCTGACGCCGACGCCAAGGCCAACACCAGACCGCAGGCGCTGAGAGTCCATCCGACCTTGCGCGTACTCGAACGCATGACGCCCCCCGGAACCGGCCCGACAGAATGGGCAGCACCACGCAGCCCACCCACCTACCACGACATTGTCATGCCCAGGCAGTCCGTGTGTACCTCGTCGACGCAATCACACGCGATTCCCCCGGCCTCGATGACGATCGTGAAGTCGAACCAGGGAGCGCTACGACCACCACCACATGACCCACAAGGCCGCGCGCGACGATCTCGGCGCGCCGGACGATCGGGTGGCGGGGTGACGGGGTGGCGACCGACCATCAGGCGAAATCCGGCCGACCGGTTCTGAGAGGCCGTTGTCCTCCCGGTCACGGAGGACAACGGTGCGAGAATCGGTTGGCCGGACGGCTGCGCGGATCACCGGGGCCGTCGGAGGGTGTCGCGGCTCAGCCTGGAGGTCGGGGCCGTCGCGTCGGCGGGGCCTACGGCGCGGGGATGCGGAGCGCGAAGAGGACGGTGTCGTCCTGGGCCTCACGCGCGCCGACCGCATCGAGCAGGGAGCGCAGCAACGCGTCCAGCCTGACGCCCGGCGGGGTCGTGGCGAGGAGGCGGGCGAGCCGGTCGATGTCGTCCTCGATGTCCTCGCCGCGTTCCTCGACCAACCCATCGGTGTACAGCAGCAGCATGCTGCCGGGTGCCAGGGAACGGTCGGCGAAGGTACGGGGCACCGGTGGGAGGCCAGGATGCAGCAGAATATCGTGCTGCGTCAGGCTCTCCACGAAGCCGTCCGCCGTGACGAGCAGCGGTGGGGGATGTCCGGCGTTGCTCCACTTCAAATGCCAGTGGCCGTCGCCCGTGGGATGTACATGGGCGTGGACCACGGTCCCGCTGGCCGGAAGCTCGAGTCGGCGGCATGCCCCTTCGAGCGCGGTGAGGGCTTGCTCGGGGCCTTGACCGGGGTGGTCGTGGTCCGCCTGGCGGAGCATGCTGCGGACCTGACCCATGAGGGCGGCGGCCCGCATGTCGTGCCCGGTGATGTCGCCGACGGTCAGGGCCAGACCTTCGGTCGCCTCGCCGTTCCCGGCCACGGGCAGGGGGTAGGCGTCGTACCAGTCACCGCCCACCATGTCGTCCTCAGCGGCGGGCCGATACAACGCGGCCATTTCCAGGCCGGGAATCTCCGGAAGCTCCGTGAGCATGGCCCGTTGGAGCCGGCGGGCCGCGGTGACCCGCTCGTCGAGGTGCAGGGCGCGCTCGACCGCCTGGGCGGTGTAGCCGGCGAGCGTGGTCAGCACCGCCCGCTCCTCCACGCCGACGTCGTATGGGGTGTCCCAGCCCAGCACCAGGGCACCCACGACGTCGTGCGTTCCACGCAGAGGCAGGCAGACGGCGGTCGCGAGATCCAGGGCGGCGAAGGCCGGGGTGGCCAACGGCTCGCGCGAGGCATCAACCGCCGGCGGGGCGTCGACGACGACCATGCGGTTCTCCCGTACCGCCTTCGCGGCCGGCCATCGCGAGCCACGCTCGAACGACTCGGGAACATCGGGCCATTCACCGTCGAGGGGCCCGCGGACGTGGTGGAGGCCGTCCCGCCGCAGGAGGACCAGGTCGATGCAGGCGGGCTTGAGGTCCCCGCTGACCAGGTCCCCGACACGCTGTCGCACGTCGTCCAGACCGCTGGTGTCGGCGAGATCCTCGGCCGCCCGCAGGAGCAGCTCGGAACGGTTCAGCAGCTTCTGCGCACGATGCGCTTCCCCCTCGGCCGCGGACGCGGCCTCCTCGGCGGCTTCGCGGGCCAGACGACCTACGTGTGAGCGCGACCGCATCCGCATCTGCGCGCTGCAGGCCGCGGCCAGATCCGACAGATCCCGCACGTCCTCCTCGCTCCACACCCGCGGCGAGGGGTCCATGACGGCAAGGACCCCCAAGGGCTCCCCCGCACTCCCGATGAGGGGCACGCCGGCGAACGCGAACACCACCGCACCTTCCTCGGCGCCCTCGAGGAACTGCGGGCGCCCGCTCTCGGCAACCCCGCGGCAGCACTCCAGCACCTCCGCGGCCGGTGCCGCTTCAGGCGGCCAGCACTCGGGCAACGCCCCCGCGCTCTCACCCGCAGGCGCCAGCCACACGAGACCGAGCGGGGCCCCCAGAACACGGGTGGCGAGCCGGGCGAACCGATTCAAGCGTGCCCTCCAAAGAGCCTGCAGCGGAGCAGGGCGAAAGAACCGTGCCTCGACCTGCCTCGGGTACCCCGAATTTTATGCGGGAGAACGCCGTACAGCACTGACGACCTCGCAGGTGTCCCGGCGGCAGCAGAACATCAAGGCGGCTGAAGGCGCAGTCTTGCGTGGATCCCTGCACGGGGCCGGTGTCCGACGCGGCCACCCTTCATCTCCGGCCGATGCCCGCACCACCCTCGCGCCCATGAACGGCCTTCTGTACGAGGTGATCGCGAACGGTTGGACCGCCCCGTCCTCCATCGAGGCGCACGTCGCAGGCTTCGACCGGCTCGAACAGCAGGTTGCTCTCTTCCCTGCCGAAGCCGCCGCCGCGGCCACCGGCGTGCCCGCCGAGCAGATCCGTGCCGCGGCATGCTCAGGCGGCCGGGGTACGGCGTCCTGCAGATGAACGGCCGGCCCACCGCGCAGAACACCCGCGAGTGTGGCGCCGACGGCGACCTGCCGGGCTTCCGGAACCGGGCCAACCCCCGCCACGTCGAGGAGCTCGCCAATGTCTGGAACTTCCCCACGGACCGCGTCCCGCGCGACGGTCCGCCCACCCACCTCATGCGGATGATCCACCTTGCCGAAGAAGGCTCCCTGCGCATGCTCTGGGTCTCCGGCACCAACCCCCGCCGTCTTCCTCCCGGAACTGCGGCGCATCCGCGCCGGGCTCGGCCAGGAACGGCTGTTCCTCGTCGTACAGGACCTCTTCCCGACCGAGACGACGGAGTTCGCCGACGTGGTGCTCCCCGCCGCGGGCTGGGCGAGAAATCCGGCACCTTCACCAACGCCGACCGCACCGTGCACCTCCCCGGACATGTGGATCGAGCTGTCCGAACCCGACGCGGCGGCCGCCCGCGTCGGCGAAGGCGATTTGGCCGAGGTGACCACCCGGCGCGGCACGGTCCGGGCCCGGGTGCGCGCCACCGGCATCCGCGAGGGCGTCGTCCTCCTGCCGTTCCACTACGGCCATGGGGACGCCCCCGACGGGATCGGCCGTCACCGGGCCGGCGCCTCCTTGCCCATCGGACTCCTGGGCCCGGCACCGGCCCTGCCGGGCGCGGCGTGGCTCGTGCGGGGATCCTGCTGTCGGGCCGCCCTGTCCCCGAGGCCCGGCATACGCTCGGGCCGGGTCCCTGCCCGGCAGGACGCGGCCGGGGCAGCGGGGAGCCTGGAGTCCGGCATGTCCGGCAGCCGCTTCGACCGCACCGCCGCCGACCGGGCGTGCGCCGCCACACGCGGGGTAGGCGCCCGGCATGGAACAGACCGAGAGATGGAGACCCGGCGAGATCGTGCCGGACAGCGGCATCTACGCCTGCGACTGCGGCCGGCAGCATCTGTGGAGCAAGAGCACGGACGTCCGCGGGCACCGTTTCCCTCCCCTGCCCTACGACTGCCCGGGCGAGGCATGGACCCTGCGCACGCAGGCCCACCCCGACACGGACCGACCGGCGCCGTGAGGCTGCGGACCAGCGATCCCCATGCGCCGGGATGGAGCCGCGTGCGCCACGGCCGCGGCTTCCGCTACCTGGACACCCACGGCCGCACCCTCTCGGCAGCGGACCGGGAGCGAACGCGTGCCCTGGTGATCCCGCCCGCCTGGCAGGACGTATGGGTCTGCCCGTGGCCCAACGGTCACATCCAGGCCGTGGGGACGGACGCCGCCGGGCGGCGCCAGTACCTCTACCACCCTCACTTCCGCGAGCGGCAGGATGCCGCCAAGCACGAGCACGTCCAGCGGGTGGCTCGCTCACTTCCCCGCCTGCGGGCGCGCGTGGAGCGAGATCTCGCCGGCCGCGGGTTGACCCGCGTACGCGTGCTGGCCTGCCTGACCCGCCTCCTCGACCTCGGCTTCCTGCGCGTCGGCGGTGAGCGCTACGCCCGGGACAACGGAAGCTTCGGTCTCACGACGTTGTTGCGGGAGCACGTCTCCTGCGGCGGCGGTGAAATCCGGCTGCACTTCCCCGCGAAGTCCGGCAAGGAGGTCGAGCGCTCGCTCGTCGACGAGCAGGCCCACGCCGTGATCCGGGCACTGCTCAGGCGCCGGGACGACGGAGAGAGGCTGTTCGCCTACTGGGAGCACAGGGCGTGGCACGAGGTCCGCGCCGAGGACCTCAACTCCTACCTGCGGGAGGGGTCGGGACAGGAGGTGACGGCCAAGGACTTCAGGACCTGGTACGCCACCGTGCTGGCAGCAGTCGCCCTCGCCGTGTCCGAGAGCACCGCGGACGCGTCCCAGGCGCGCCGCCGCAGGGTGGTGGCGCGCGCCGTGCACGAGGTCAGCGCATACCTGGGGAACACGCCCGCGGTGTGCCGGGCCTCCTACATCCATCCCCGCGTCATCGAGCTCTACGAGGAAGGCGAGACCATCGCCGCCGCCCTCGGCAAGCTGGGCGAGGACGCAACCTTCGGCGAACCGGCAACCCACGGCCGCGTCGAGCGCGCTGTCCTGCAGCTTCTGCGCTCGGGCACCGCATGACCGCACGGGCCGTCCGTTCAGGTCCGCCGCGGTCGCGCTCGCACTCACCCGGCCGACATCGCCGGCGGCGCTCTCACGTCGATGAGACGCCCGCGAGGGTGATCTCGTAGCTCGCGCGAGACCTCGGCCGACACGTCGCGTTCCATCATGCGCAGATCCGCCTCGGCGAGACCGGCGTCGCAGGCGCCCAAGCCGGCTCCGGCCGTGCCCGCCCCGGCTGCGGAGGAAGGTGCGGGCGAGCAGAGCGGCGACAGTGCCTGCCGCACCGGAAGCCGTGTTGCCAGGGCACTGCCCACCCTTCGCGGAACCGGCCCGGCTCGACGACGGGGTCCCCGACCGAGTACCGGCCCCCCGCTCTGCCACTGGCCTACCACCCCGCGTGGCGGGATCGACCTGCGCTGCCGGCGACCGTTCGGCCCTGGGGACCTCGCAAGGGGCAGACCGGTATGGCCGCCGCCGCTGGGGGAAGGCGCCCGAGGAAGGCGGCTTCGAGGAAGGACGGGTGTCATGAGAGTCGTGGTGACGGGAGCGACCGGAAACGCGGGCACCAGCGTGATCGGTGCTCTGGCGCTCGATCCGGCCATCTCCCGGATAACGGGTGCGGCCCGCCGCCTTCCCGGTCCGGGCGTGGGCTGCGGTGAGGACGTGCAATGGGCAGCGGCTGATGTCGATCCCGGTGGCAGTGATCTCGACGCCCTCCTGCGGGGCGCCGACGCCGTGGTGCACCTGGCGTGGAAGTTCCAGCCCACGCACGATCCGGTGGAGACCTGGCGGACGAACGTCCTGGGCTCGATCCGGGTCTTCGAGGCGTGCGCACGCAACGACGTGCGGGTGCTGGTGCACGCTTCGTCCGTCGGCGCCTACTCCCCCGGTCCCGAAGACGGCCGGCCCGTGGACGAGTCCTGGCCCACCCACGGCTGGCCCGGCGCTGCCTACACCCGCGAGAAGGCGTATCTGGAGCGCTACCTGGACATGTTCGAGCAGGCGAACCCGTCGATGAGGGTGGTGCGGATGCGGCCGGGGTTCCTGTTCAAGCGGGCGGCCGCCTCCGAGCAGCGGCGGATCTTCGCCGGCCAGCTGCTGCCGTGGTGGCTGGTACGGCCCGGGCTGCTGCCGGCGGTGCCCGGCATCCGCGGGCTGCGCTTTCAGGTTCTGCACACCGATGACGCCGCCGACGCCTACCGGGCCGCCGTGGTGCGACCCGTGCGGGGTCCGTTCAATCTGGTCGCCGATCCCATCCTCGACAGTGCGGCCATCGGCCGGCTTCTGCACGCCCGCACGGTGCCGCTGCCCGCCGTGGCGGCCCGGTCCGCGCTGTCCGCCGCCTGGCGGCTGCGGCTCGTACCGGCCGCCCCCGGATTGCTGGACGCGGTGCTGCGACTGCCGATGCTGGACGCCGGCCGGGCTCGCGAGGAACTGGGCTGGATTGCGCAGCGCACCGCCCTGGAGGCCTTCGAGGAGTTCCTGACGGGGCTGCGGCAGGGTGCCGGTGCGAACACCGCGCCGCTCGCCGGTGCGGGCATACGGCCCGCAGGTTCGAGGGACACATCAGGGTAGGGGCCGGCCACGTGGGGGTGGGCTGAGGAGGCGGGATGAAGGGGCCTCCCAGGGTCTGCCCGTCACGAGGCCCGGGGGCCCGGACGACCGGTTCGACGTCCTGCCCAGCATCTGGTAGGCCTTCGCCTACGCCGACGCCCCGCCCGGCGGCAGCGTAGCCGCGCTGTGCGTCGGGCGATCGGCGAGGACTGCCCTGGTGAATTGGATCGCCGACAACGGGTAGCCGCGGAACATGGAAGCCACCGCAAACACTCCGCTGCGTGCCGTCGCCCTCGTCTGCACCCTGTCGCCGTCGCCTGCCGCCTCCAGCTCCGAGCTCCTGGCACGTCAGGCACTGGACGCGCTGGCCGAGCACGGTGTGACCGGCAAGACCATCCGGATCGCCGACCACGACGTCAAGACCGGTGTGGCCGTCGACCTGGGCGACGGCGACGCCTGGCCCGACATCCGCGAGACGATCCTCGGCACCGACATCCTCCTCCTCGCCACCCCGATCTGGCTGGGGCATCCCTCCAGCGTTTGCCAGCGGGTTCTGGAGCGTCTCAACGCGGAGATCGGCGAGAGCGACGAGGAAGGCCGCATGCTCACTTACGGCAAGGTCGCCGCCGTTTGCGTCGTCGGGAACGAAGACGGCGCCCACCACGTCAGCGCCGAACTGTTCCAGGGGCTCAACGACTGCGGCTTCACCCTGCCCGCGAACGCCGTCACCTACTGGGTCGGCGAGGCCATGCAGAGCACCGACTACCAGGACCTCGACAAGACCCCCGAGAAGACCGCCGCCACCACCAAGACCCTCGCCGCCAACACCGCACACCTCGCTCGGCGCCTCAAGCGCAGCGTCTACCCGCCGTCCTGAGTGCGACGAAGCACCGGCCCGTGACGGGCGGACGGGCCCGGCCCCGCTCGCCTCCCAGGTTGCCGGAGCCGGCCCAGACCGGCACAGGGACCATGCGCTCGACCGCTGCCGCACCCTCCGACAATCAGAGCAGGAGCACACCATGGTCAAGAAACACGAGAACGGGACCTCGCGCACCACCCCGTCCCAGGCACCGGGCGAAAGCGGCGACGAAGAAGCACGCGAGCAGGCCGAAGCCGCGATCTTGCCCGGCACAGGGGACGCGGAAGCCGACGACGCGCTCACACCCAGCCCGAAGGCCCAGCCCCTGGCTCACAAGGAAAGCCGGAAGCCGGACGAATCCTGAGTCCGCGCGTGCCGTGGTGGCCGCGGGCCAGGCGACGTCGCCCGCGGTCACCGCGGCGCCCGGCGGGCAGCCGCGTGGCAGCCCGCCGGGCGGTAGCCGCTCGGCAGGGCGACCGGACCGCCCGGCAGCTCTCGCTACGTCAGGGCCGTACTCGTCATCGCGTACCTCGCTCTCCCGGGCGCCGGGCGCCGCTCCTCCCGAGCGCGAACGGGCTGTCGTCCAGGTGCGCCAGGAGATCCGCCGGGTCTCGGTACACGCTGTGGGCGCCGGCAGCCAAGAGATCGGCCCGGGGGATCCCTCCGCACAGGAGGCCTACGCAAGTCACACCGGCGCGGGTACCGGCCTCCATGTCCCAGACGGTATCGCCGACGAACACGGCGCCTTGTGCCGGGGCTACGACGAGGTCGAGAGCGTGGCACACCGGGTCCGGTGCGGGTTTGCCGTCCTCCACGTCGTCGGCGCTGGCGGTCGCGGTGATGGCGTCGTCGGCGTCCACGGCCTTGCGCAGGGCATCGAGTTCGGCTTGTCGTGCGGAGGTGACCAGCACCACGCGCCGGCCCGTCCGATCCACCGCGCGCAGCAGGGCGGCGGCGGAGTCCAGGGCGGGCAGGCGGTCGAAGTAGGTGCCGTAGAGGGTGTCGTGCGCGGCGGTCAGCGCGTCGTCCTCGTCGGCGTCGTGGTCGTCGCCCAGCAGGTGGGCGAGGAGGTCCGCGCCGGGCAGGCCGATGGCCCGGTGGATGGCGTGCATGGGGATGGCGTGGCCCGCCTGCCGCAAAGCCTCCCACCAGCACGTGACGTGGAGGTGGTTGGTGTCGGCGAGGGTGCCGTCCACGTCGAAGAGCGCTGCCCGGTTCATGTGCGCGCCTTTCCGCGGGCCGGATTCAGTGGCCGAGCTTGCGCTTGAGTTCGGCCTTGTCCATGGAGGAGCGGCCGTGCAGGTCACGGCGCTTGGCCTCGGCGTACAGCTGGTCGTAGGTGGGGCCCTGGCTGCCGCTGTGGGAGCGCTGTCCGCCGCGCTTGCCGGAGGACATGTCCTGGGTCGAGCTCTTGCTCGCCGTCTTGGACTCGCCCGCGCGGGCCCGCTCCTTGTTCACGGTCCGCGCCGCGATCTCCTTGGCCCGCTTCGTGCTCTCTCCGCGCTGCTCCGCGCTCTCCTTGATGTGCTCGTACTGGCGTTCTCGCTTGGGGCTGGATCCTCGGGGCATGACGGACTCCTCAACGGGTGGCGGTGTCGCGGGGCCGTTGGTCACAGCGCCGCGAGCGCGGGCAGCAGTTCGGTCTCGGACCAGGCGAGGAAGGGTTCCTGCTGGTCACCGCCGATCTGGATCAGGGCGATCTCGTCGAATCCGGCGTCGGTGTAGGCGCGAACGGCGTCGACGAAGGCATCGACGTCGTCGCCGCAGGGAATGGCGCGGGCGACGTCCTCAGGCCTGGTGTGTCGGGAAGCCTCGGCGAAGCCGGCGGGGCCGGGGAGTTCCGCGTTGACCCTCCAGCCGCCGAGCGCCCAGCGGAACTGGTGGTGGGCCCGGGCCAGCGCGGCGTCGTGGTCGGGGTCGTAGGCGACGGGGAGCTGACCAACGCGGGGTTTGCCGGAGCCGCCGTGGGCGTCGAACGCGGTCAGCAGATCCGCCTTCGGCTCGGTCGCGATCAGCAGGTCGCCGTGGGTGCCGGCGAGTTCGCAGGACCGCTCTCCGGAGGCGGCTATTCCGATCGGGGGCGGGGTGTCGGGGAGGTCCCACAGTCTGGCGTTCTCGACATCGAAGTGGGCTCCGTGGTGGCTGAGGTAGCCTCCCGCGAACAGCGCGCGGATGATCTCCACGGCTTCTTCGAGCAGATCCAGTCGGACGTGGGCGGCGGGCCAGCCCGCGCCGACGACGTGCTCGTTGAGGTTCTCCCCCGAGCCCAGCCCCAGTCGGAATCGTCCCTCGGACAGGAGCTGTACCGTTGCCGCCTTCTGGGCGACCACCGCGGGGTGGTAGCGGAAGGTCGGGCAGGTCACGAACGTCATGAGCGGGATCCGTGAGGTGGCCTGCGCGGCGGCGCCCAGCACGCTCCACGCGTAGGGGGCGTGGCCCTGGGATTCCAGCCAGGGGAAGGAGTGGTCCGAGATGACGGAGAAGTCGAATCCGGCCCGCTCCGCCCCCATCACGTGGGAGACCAGCTCGCGCGGCCCGGCCTGCTCGGTCATCATCGTGTACCCGATCCGTACCATGCGGTGCGCCTTACCGCTCTCGGCGCCTTGAAACGCCTCGGGCGATGCCGGCGTCGAGGTCGGGATCGAGGAGGGCCTACTCCACGCCGTCGGTCAGCGCGGGCGCGGCCACTCGGTGGGCGCCGAGGCGAGCTCGCTCACCGGGTGGGTGAGAACCGGTCCCAGGCCCGGTGCCGGGTGAGTGGTCGTTGAGTCCGACTTCGCTTCGTTCGTGATCGCTCGATCGTGGTACGTCCAGCCGTCCCCCGCCTGCCGGCGCCTCAACTGTCACGGGCCGGCGGCTCCGCAGCGGAACCGATGGCCTGTGGTGCCTGTGGAGGCGGATGCACGACGTGTCTGCCGCCCACGTCTGCGGACCGGTGGCAGGGTCGCACAGCACACGAGCTGGCTGAACCAGACGCAGCACGCCGGGTTGAAAAGCAGATCGGAAAGGGGACGGGGCCGCCCGCGAATTCGAGCCGGCCGGTCAGCTGCTGCCACACCCACCCTTGGCGGCTGTAGCACCCGCCCAAGAGGTGGGCGTGGCAGGGGCGGTGGCCTGCGCCCCCGACATGGCCCTGATGGTGGCGGGCCGGCTGCCGACGATGGCGCTGCAGCCGTCCGGCGGGGTGGAGCGCGACCCTTGCCCGGCGGGGACGGGGCGTGGTGGGCCGCCGTCTCCGCCGATCTCGACAGACGGTCCGATCCGGGTCAGCTGAACACGACCGACCGGAACTTCAGACGGTCCGAGCCGCGCCCCGTCAGCGGCCGCAGCGTGAAGTAGTCGCCCGTGCAGTCCGGTTCGGTGAACACCGTCGCCGACGAGGCGGTCCGGTTGCGCGGGGTGTCCGCCGACTCGCTGGCGCTCGGGTCGGCCGCCTCCGGGATAGTGATGCATTCCCGGCTGTCCGGGTCCAGGAGCTCGCCGAACCGGTGCTGGCCGTCCACGGCGACGTACCGGTAGGTGAATACGCCGATGGCGGCCGATGAGGACGTAGGGGTGGTCAGGACCAGGGTCAGGGCGCCGAGAGCGGCGACGGATGCATGACGCAGACGCATGGGGGGGGTTCCCTTCAGGCAGCAGTGTTCGGGAGCCACCTTCGCGACCGGCTGGGCCAGGGTCACGGTCCGCCGCTCGCTGAATCGTTCCCTCGTCGCCTGGGCGGCCTACATACCTGATCCATACAGGACAAAGGCGGGGCGAAGTGGGTGGTGACGTGTTGGCCTCGTCGCTCGTCCGGTGAGGCGACCTCCGTACACCACATCGGTCCCGGCGCTGGGCCGGCGCGGCATGCCGGCCCCCGTGGACGAACGGCACCTCGCCATCACCGCCGAACCGCACCAACAGCCGACCGCGATCAATCCCCCACCATCCGCGCCATCACCCCGGGCCGGCGCTCCGGACCACGCCGACCACCGCCGCCGACCAATGCCCCTCCGGGCCGTCCGCCGGCGGGACCACGCCCGTCGCCACCACCCACCGCCACGCCGCCACCGACACCCGCAACCGACCCGCCACCGCCACCTCGTCGTAGAGCTCAGGATGCCCTATCCGAAACGCACTCCAAACGCACATAGGCGCGGCCCGATCCTCGGACCGCGCCGGAACCATGACGGAATAAACCAGTGAGAGTTAATCATGGTGGTTCGTATGGGAGTTGAGCGAGCGCCGTATACGTCGCGGGCGCGTGGGCAGGGCCTGGCGTTCACTCGGGTGGGTGTACCGCGGCGATGTCTACCGGGCGGCGCAGAGGCTTGCGGCGGTGTCGGTGTCCGGGGCGGTGGTGAACAGGGGCAGGGTGCCGGTCGCCTCCAACAGGCGGGACAGCCGGCGGGGCAGGGGGCCGGTCAGGACCAGGCGCTCCCGGGCGCCGAGGAGGGAGTTGAGGAAGGAGGAGTCGGCGAAGACAACCCCGGTACAGTCCAGGAGTACCCATGCGTCGGTGACGGCGTCGAGGACCTCGTTGAAGACGTGGACGCTGTCCATGTCGAACTCACCGGACACACGGACCAGGACACTGCCGGCCGGCCCGGGCCGGCACTCGGCCTCCGCCTGCGGACAGGCCAGACGGAACGGGCGCAGCGGGGTGGGGGTACGGGTGTAGTACAGGGTGTGGTGCAGCATGCTCGTCGCCGCCCCATGTTCGAAGAGAGCCCTCCCCTTCCGGCGACAGCGGGAAGGGAGTACGCGGCCCCTACGGCGGTCACGTGATCGAGGAGGTCCGAACCGGGAGCGCCCCACCACGATCAGGGAGGACGCGACAGCGCGGGTCACACCAACGGCTACCTCCAACCTACCCCCGAAACGAAGACCCATCCGGAAAACAAGGCGGCTTTCGCCGGCCCGACAAGCGGCCCGGTCACCGGCACCTCGCCGTGGGGGAACGAAGACGCGACAGCGCGGATCACACCGACAGCCCTCTTCAACCCACCCCTGAAACGAACACCCGCATCCGACACCCCACGGCGCGAGAACACGGATCGACACCGAACCACACTCACCTCCACACGGGTGTGGGAGGGGTCTGGCAGGGCAGAAGCCCGGCAGACCCTCCCGAAGGGCCACACCGGACGTTCCCCTTCTCCTGTCGTCCTCTGTGACCGCGATGGGGCCGCTCTCGGCGGACAGCGGCCCCATCCCCACCCGATCCCGCACCCCCGAGGGCCGTGGCGTGGGGACGCCAGGGGCGCGCCTCGCACCACGCGTCCCCCGCCCCCCGGGGTGGGACCGCCTCCGGGCCAGGCGATCCCACCCCACCCGACGGGGGCGGCCCCCCCGCGGGGGGCGCGCCCCGCGGGGGGCCCCCCCCCCCCCCCGGGGGCGGGGGGGGGGGGGGGCCGGGGGGGGGGGGGGCGGGGGTGGTTGGCGCGGCGGTAGGCGGCGGGGCAGTGGGCGGGGGTTGGC
>NZ_JBVJMA010000029.1:0-52851 GCF_055584445.1 Streptomyces sp. NPDC103540 | reverse complement strand
CTGACCTGACCTGCACGTTTCCCGTTCCGTGGGTGCCTGGCGACACAGGCACCCACCTATCCCAGGAGAACGCGTGACCGACAGCAAGCCGCACATGATCACTCCTGTAGAGCCGGACACCGTGACCATCCCCACCGCTGTGCTGAGCGACCAACGCTTCTCGCTCGCCGACATCGGCCTCTACGTCAAGGTCTTCCACACCTGCAGCTTCATGGGCACGCCGATCGACGTGGACGTGCTCGTGGCCGAGGTCCGGTACGGCCGCAACGCCGAGCGTTCTGGCATGGACGAAGCCAGCGTCCGGGAGGCCATCAACCGGTTCGTGGATGCGGGACTCTTCGACCAGGTCCAGCCCCGCTGATCATTTCGCACCAGGGAGGGAACGCCATGCTCACCATCGAGACCGTCCGTACGAACCCGAACATCAGCGAGGACCAGGCGCGCCGCGTAGTCGAGCTGTGGACCAGCGGCTACCCGGCGATGCGCGCCATCCTGGACCGGGTCATCAAGGCGCAGCGCGAGTTCGAGAAGCCGACCAGGGACGTGCGGCAGCTGGAGCAGGTCCGCCTGGAGCTCGGCCAGCTCGACCGTGGTAGCTACCGAGGCTGCACCCGCGGCGGGCCCATGTTCAGCACGTACGCCGCCCGCGACGCCGTCCACGGAGTCCTCAACGCGATGCCCATCGGGGAACGTGCCGCCGGCGACATCTACCGCCTCGCCGGAGAACTCGCCGACCTCGACTACGCCCTCGAAGAGGGGCGCCGGGCCCGGGCCGCCCAGCCGCTCGACCGGATCGGTCCGCAGAAGGCAGACTTGGAGGAGCAGTCGACCCAGGGAGCCTCCGCATGAGCGCGCAGCCGATCCACCCGCACGAGCCCGAGCGGCTGCCCCGCACCCAGAACGCCGTCGCCGCAGCCCTGCCCCCCGCCGACCGGATGGAGTTCTACCGGGAGATGGGCGAGGCCGACGAGACCGCACTCCTGGGCGTCCTGCGCCGCTGGTGGATGCGGGCGAACCTGTACGCCAACCCTCTGCCGGAGGCGACCCGCGCCGCCGTGGAGAACGGCACCGCGCCCGGGCGGCCCGCCGCGGCCGTGCTCCGCGAGGCCACCGCGGCCCGGGAGACGAGCGGCCGGTGAGCGACGAGCACCCCGAGCCGGACGCCGAAGAGGACGGCGAGGACCGGATCCGGCTCTCGCCGGCCATCTACCCGCTGCTCGCCCCAGACGTCTCGGCGTCGGTCTTTTCCGCCGTCGTCAACCTGCTCGTCGAGCTCAGCGAGACCCCAGTCCCGCCGCTGGCCCAGCCTGTCCCCGGTCAGCCGGGCTGGTACTCGACCCCCCTGGCCCGGGACATCGGACTCGCCGAGTACCACGTCGGCGACACCGACCCCGGCGCGGACGGACCCAATATCTACGTCGCCCGCATCGTGATCTCCGACGACTGGCCCGACTTCTGACCCCGGCCCCGCGCCCAGGCCGCGACCGTAGCGGTACGGCTGTGTCACGGTGACCGTGGTGAAGAACAAGGAGGGGCTCCGGCAGACGCCGGGGCCCCTCCGTCGCGTTCGATCGATTCGAACGAACCGGCTCCAATTGGAGCCAAAATCTGGGGTCAGTCCTCGTACGGGTCGTACGGCTGCGGGCCCCGGTGCCTGCGGGCTCGGGCGAGAACCGAGCGCATGGAGTCGTATCCCGGGTCACCGGTGCCGTCGTACTCGTCGATCCAGGCCAGCCCCGCCCGGTCCAGACGGTCCATGGCCCGGGTGACCGCCACGTACGCCAGCATCGCCTCGTCCCGCCGGATCTCCACCGGGACTCCGTCCCGCTCGGCGGGCTTGGAGAAGTCGTTCGCGATCTGCACGCTGTCCCACTCGCGGCCCTTGGCCTTGTGCGCGGTCGACAGGATCACGTCGGCGGTGTCCTCGGACACCAGCCGGTCCATCGCGGCCAGGACCTCCTTCGCGCCCTGGTCGTCGATGAGCCGGACGAACACCCGCAGGTCGCTCCCGCTGCCCTCGTTGTGGACGTAGTCCTGTAGCTGTGCCCAGGTCTCGAACGCGATGAGCTCGGGGTGAGAGGTCGGGCGCCCAGCCTGGAGGTCGAGCGCGGCCTCGGCGAGGGCCTTGATCTGCCCGCCTCCGCCGACCAGGGCCGGCCGCTGTCCCTCTTCCAGCGCGGCCATCGCCTGGGCCACCGCCTTCGCGTTGGTCCGGCACAGCACCGCCCGCGGCGCCGCCACGTGACCGATCACGGACCGCTTGCGCGGGTTGCCCACCAGCCGGATCCGGGCGCCGCCGACCTGGGCCAGCCACCGGTTCGCCTCCTCCGCGACTGCTGGCCCGAACCGCCACGACTGCTGCAGCAGGAGCCGGTGCTTCGCCGGCCACGTGGCCAGCGCGTCCACCGCGCCGCGCCAGCCGTAGATCGCCTGCGCGGAATCTCCGACGGCGATCCGCTGCGCCTTCTGTGCCTGGACCAGCTGGGAGATGACCGGGTTGGAGTCCTGAGCCTCATCGAGGAGCACGAAGTCCGCAGGCAGCTGCGGTTCCCTCAGCGCCCACATCTTGAGGTAGAAGTCGTGCGTGAATCGGTGCTGAGAGGTGACCACCTGCGTCTCCTCCCACAGCCGACGGGCGTGGGGGAGGAGCTCCCGGCGCAGCGCACCCATCGCCGCCGGCGGAACTCCCTCGAGGTCGGGCACGTGATCGGCCTGGACCTCGTAGGCCGCCGAGTGCGCGAACTTGTCGACGGCCTCCGTCGCCAGCCGCGCCAGCTGGACCGGTGAGAGCACCAAGTTCTTCGTCACGCGCAGCGGCTCGGTGATCCGCAGCAGCTCCGCCGTGCGCTTCGCCGGCACCCGGGCCTTCGTGCGTGCCTGGTAGTCCCGGCCGACCGCGTGCCAGGCCAGCGAGTGCGCCGTTCGGCAGTCGACACTGCGCGGGAACTTCCGCTTCGCGTCCTGCGCGATGGCGCGGTTGTATGCCAGGTAGATTCCGCGGCCGCGCATCACCGAAGCGGCCATCTGCAGCGTTGTCGTCTTACCCGACCCCGCCCCGGCCTCCACGACCAGGTCGTCGCCGGTCACGCACGCGTCGATGATGGCCTGTTGCTCGCCCGTCGGCAACAGCCCGGCGAAGGTCACCACAGCCTTCCGTGACGATGCCGCCGCCGGGGAAGGCGCTTCCGTCACCGGCCCGGGTGTGACGATCCGTTCTGCGCTTTCCGGGGCGACCGCCGTCGCCCGCGCGGAGACCAGGTCCAGGCGCCGTTCCACCGAGGCGACGCCCATGGCGCCGTACATCGCGTTCAGAGCCGTCCGGGCGGTCCGGGCATGCCGGGTCACTTCCCGCAGCTCCTCGTCGCCCAGAGCCAGCAGACGCAGCAGCTCACCGGCGGCCAGCGGATCCAGCGCCTCGACGGCTTCCCGAGCCTGCTGCCGCAGTCCCTCCGTGCCGACCTTGTCGCGCTCCTTCTGGCGCAGGGCTCGCATCCGGCACGTGCTGTTGCAGAACCGCCGGGGCCGGCCACCACGCCGGTTCGCCAGCACCTTGCCGCACCCAGACGCCTCGCAGACCGCCGCCTCCGGCATCACCCACACACCCTTCCCCTGCCCGAAGAACTTCCGTCACACATCGGGAGTGTGACGATCCATCGGCACCGCCACAAGGGAAACGCGGGAACGTTCAGCATAACGGCTGAATCCCGCTCCGCATGGCCTCTGACCTGCGCATACGCTCTTGCCGGTCAACCTGGCCAGATAACCCGTAAGCCTCTTGAGGCGGGTGGGAAAAGGCCCAGGGGTCGCGGTGGGGAGAACTACGTCCGGTAGGCGTCTGGACCCCCGGCGCTCTGCGCTGCTTCGCTTGCTCGAGCGTGCAATTTCCCGCAAACGGCGTGCTGCAGGAGGCGGTCATGGCACTACGGTTCATGGGCAAGGACCCCAACTCCGATACCGGGCAGTGCCCGTCGGCGTGGGTCGACGAAGACACGGGCGACGTGCTCGTGCAGGGCTGGAAGGCCAGCGCGGCGGAGATCGCCGAGTGCCTGAAGGCCGGGGACATCCCCGACACCGAGGCCGTGGTCCGGCTCCCCGCCCGGATGGCCCAGATCCTCAGGGAGGCGTGCGATGCCGCAGACGGACGTCGTGCCGGGCTTTGACGAGCTCCTCGACGGCGCCCAGACCTCCGCGCTCCACCTGGAGATGCGCGACGGCTACGGGGTGCCCGCCGAGTCCCCCGCGTTCGCGCAATGGCTCGCGACCGGCGAGCGCGAGCTGGACCCCGCCTCGGACTACTGGAAGTTCTGGGTGGACCTGGTACGCCGCACCGTCGCCCGCGGCGTGGTGGTCCGCCGCGCCCGCATCGTTTCCGAGCCGCTGTCGGACTACGCCCGGTACGGCCTGATCGGCGCCCAGGTCAACGCCGCCGCCGGCGAAGAGGTCCGCTACCTGCCGCGCCGCCGCGCCTCCGACATCGCGCTGCCCGGCAACGACTTCTGGCTCATCGACGGCAAGCTCATCCGCTGGAACCACTTCTCCGGCAACGGCGCCCCCGCCGACGGAGAGATGTCCGACGACCCTGCCGCGGCCGCGCTGTGCGCCTCCGCGTTCACCGCCGTGTGGGAACGCGCCGTCCCCCTGGCCGACTACAAGCCCTGACCCGGCCGCCGATGTCCTCGCCCCTGTCCAGCGCCCAGGAGGCCCGCGCCGCACTCGCTCTGCGGCTGCGCCACCTGCGCCTGGACGCGGGCCTGAACGGCGGCGAGCTCTCGGCACGGTGCGGGTGGCATCCGGCGAAGACCTCCCGAATCGAGCGCGGCCAGGCCGCCCCCGCCGACGCCGACATCCGTGCCTGGTGCACCGCCTGCGACGCCGCCGACCAGGAGCAGGACCTGATCGCGGCCTCCCGCAACGCGAACTCCATGTACATGGAGTGGAAGCGGCTGAACCGGGCCGGCCTGACCCGACTGCAGAACGAGATCGCCCCGCTCCTGGACCGCACCCGCACCTTCCGCGTGTACTGCTCCCACGTCGTGCCCGGCCTGCTCCAGATCCACGACTACGCCGCCGCCGTCATCGCCGCGTACGGGACCTTCCACAACGCCGCCGACACCGACGCCGAAGCCGCCGCCCGCGCCCGCACCGCCCGCTCGAGGATCCTCACCAAGCGCGGCCGCACCTTCGCCTTCCTCCTCGAGGACTCCGTCCTGCGCCCCGGCGTGGCCGACACGGCCACTACCGCCGCCCAGCTCGCCCACCTCCTGGACGTCATGACGCTGCCCCAGGTCTCCCTCGGTATCATCCCGGCCGGCGCCGCCCGCCCCCTGTGGTCCATGGAGTCCTTCACCGTCTACGACACCGCCCAGGTCGGCATCGAGCTGCTGTCCGCCCGCGTGACCATCACCGCGCCCGGCGAGGTCGCCGTCTACGAGCGCGCCTTCGCCCAGCTCTCGGCCGTCGCCGCCTACGGCCCGGCCGCCCGGGCCCGCATCGAACGAGCCCGCGCGGCGTGCGGGTGACCGCCCGCAATTTCCCGCAAGAACGTTGAGGGGCCGCTCCCGGGCTCCCTAGCGTCGATGGGACCGGGAAAAACCCAACGCCGCTCCTGGGAGGCCCTGATGAGCGCACCCGCGTCCCCGCCCATGCCAGCGAGACCCCATGTGAGCAGCACGCACCTGGCCCTGCACGATCCCGAAGGACACCTCGAAGGCGAACTGCCCCTCGACCGCGAGCCCCACGAGTGTCTGGTCAAGGCGGTCCTCGGCTGGACCGGCAACCCCGGCCTGCGCCCGGCGGACATCCAGCAGATCGCACTTCAGCTGACCGGAGCCGCCCGGGCCGTAGCCGGCGACGTCCGCCGCACCGCCGACCAGCTCCCCGCAGACCACCCGGCCCGCGCTCTCGCCGAGGTCGTCCTCGCCGAAGCCGAGCGCCGCCTCTCGGCCGCCCTGCAGGGCACCGTCCGCTGCGCCCAGGGCCGCGCCCGGCTCGTCCGCGCCCTCTACGAGCGCCTGGACCGCCTTGCCGAGTCCGCCCCACGGCCCGTCAGGGCCCTCTGAACCGACGCGTACCCGGGCGAGGCCACGGCCCCCGGGTACGCGGCGTCGAACAGCACCACGGCCGGCCCGCCGGGCCCGGCGAACACCACCGACACCGAAAGGGGCACCACCATGACTACCGTCATCCAGCCCGAGGCCGTCGCCGAACGGGCACGGGAGATCCTCGCCGTCTGGGAAGCCGACCCCGAGTTCGGCCGCCTGTGGCAAAGCTGCGCAAAGTACAGCAGCGACTGGACCGACTGCTACGGCTACACCGTCATCGACCGCTACGACGCCCTCGCGGACGCCCCGGCCCTGTTCATCGAGACGATGCGCGCCATGGCGCTGAAGTCCGCGATGTACGAGCTGACCGGCCTCGACGAGAAGGCCGCCGAGCTCGCGCTGCCGGTGCCCGTGGACGTCATGTCGCACGCCCTGACCGCGCAGTTCACCGTCATGTCCCGGATCCAGCGGCGCACCGGCATCCTCTTCGTCCACGCCACGGACATGGAGGACGGGATGTCCGGCGGCACCTGGGTCCCCGGCGACTTCACCCACCAGTGCTACCGCGCCGCCTTCGGCCCGGTGAACGAACGGTTCTGGATCGACGCGCCCGAGACCGAGCGCCGCCGCCAGGTCCTCGACGTCCTCTACGCCGAGATCGGCATCACCGAGCGAGGAAAGAAGGCAGCCATCGCCGGCCTCGTCGCGGCGTAGTCTCCGGCTCGGCCGACGGCAGCGGCTTCGGCGGCGGCGCGATCCGGTCCGGCTCCACCCCGATCTTGTGCGGGTGGACACAGGCCGGGGTGCCGTCGGCCGTGTAGCGGAAGCCGTCGGCCGGGTCGAACGGGCACTCCCAGGACGGCCGGTCGTAGACCACGAACGCCTCGCGCGGCAGCCTCTTCGACGGACAGATGCCACACGCCGGATGGTCCTCGCCCTGGGCGAAAGGCTCGCTCATGACGGCACGGTAGCGCGCCACCACGGCGCATCGGACCACAACGAAGAAGCCGTCAGCCCACCAGCGAAAAGCCGCCCCGACGGGATGCGTCGGGGCGGCTTCGTGTTGACGTCACCCTCCTGCCGGTCAACCTCGCCAGATAACCCGCACTCGGTCGTGCTGATGTCTGAGCAAGGCCACCGCCGCGTGTTTGGTCAGTCTTGCCAGATAACCCGCGTGCTGGCCGTCCGCGCCGACTCCGCGCCCTGCCGACGAGAGTCCTGCGCACCCAATGGCACCTGCCAGGCGCCGAAGGAGAAGCAGCTGATGCTGACGCCATCACCGCAGATGAGAGCCCGTATCCCGTCTGACGGGAGGCTGTTTGGTCAACCGGTGATCCAGAGGTACGGTTCTGATTCTCGCCGGAAAGGATCACTGAATAGCACTCCAGGTATCTCCGATACATGATCATGGTCCGCGCGGCGGACGAACTACCGCAAAGGGGGCGGGGCTGGGGTGGGGTTTGCGACGCCGATCCGTGCGCCTGAGCAGGTCGAATACCGCCTCGCCGAGAACTGCGGCTGCGACCAGAGCGCGGACGCCCAGGTCGAGTACCGGCTCGCCGACGCGAGCGATCTGCGGTGGATCGGCAGCGGCCTGAGCGAGTTCGGCCTGACCGCCGGCGCGCCGGTGGACGCGGACACTGCACGTGCGCTGATGGACGGCCGCGACCCCCGCAACGGCGCGCAGCTGGTGAAGCGCAAGAAGGTCCTCGACCCGCGCGGCAAGGTCGTCGCCCGCGTCCTGGTCGATGCTGTCCGCGAGCTCGCCGCGGCCGACGGAATGATCGTCACCGACTACCTCGGTGACGATCGACTGGCCGCCCGCTTCGCCCGTGCCGAGCGCGGCATCCGCCGCGACGGCGAACAGCACCTTCTCCCCGTCGCCGACGCCGAGCGCCTCGCTGCAGCCGCCGGCCTTTCCGCCGACACCCTGTACGGCGCCGACGTCATCGCCGAGGCCACGAAATGGAAGGGCCACCATGTCGACGTCGGCCTGCGCGGCGTGGACGTCACCGCCGAACTGGTGAAGTCCATCAGCGTCGCCTTCGGCCTCGCCGACCCCGCCACCGCGGCCGCCATGGAGGCCGACTTCCTCGACGCGGTGAACGAAGCCGTCATCGGCGTCCTCGAGCCCGCCGCCGCGTACGGGATGGCCGGCCACCACGGCGACGGCGAGCGCGCCCAGCGCGTGGAGTCCTCCGGCCTGATCGGCTGGGTCACCCTGCACCGCTCCGCCCGCCCGGTCGACGCCTCACCCGGCGACCCGCACCTGCACGCCCACATCAACATCGCGCACCTGGTCCACTGCGAGGACGGAAAGTGGCGCGTACCCGGCGCCGGGGGAGAGGACTTCCACCGCTATGCCCGTCTGGTCAACGAGGTCGCCGAAGCCCGCTTCCGCGCCAAGCTGATCGAGAAGTACGGCGCCCGCTTCGAGCTGTCCCCCAAGGGGGCCTGGGAGCTCGTTGGCATCGACGAAGACGTGCGCGACGCCTTCTCCCGCCGCCACCAGCAGATCGTCACGCTCGTCGGCAGTGACGCCACCCGCGACGAGCAGAAGACCGCCGCCCGGCGCACCGCCGAAGCGAAGGAAGACACCTCCGCCGAGGCCCCGCGCGAGAACTGGCGCACCCGCGTCGTCGCCCAGCTCGGCGGCCAGGACGAGGTCGACGCGATGCTCGCGGCCGCGCTGCCCGGCCCGGACGGATCGGCGCCGCTGTCCGCCGGCGGAGGCCCGCGGATGCCCTCGCCCGAGGAGATTGCGGCCCGGATCTGGGACGCGGAGCACGGGCTGACCGCGTCGAAGAAGGTCGTCGGCCACACTCACGTGCTGGCCGCCGTCGCGGCCGCCGTCCCCTACCTGAACTCCGCCGAGCAACTGGCGGCGCTGACCGACGCCGTGCTCGCCGTCGACGGCCACGCCGTACGGATGCCGGACTCCAACCGGCACCACCACACCCACCGCCAGCGGTACACGCACAGCGCCGTGGTGGAGGCCGAGCGCATCATCATCGAGTCCGCGGCCACCGGCCTGGACGCCGGGCTCGCGCAGCTCACCGCCGACGCCGCCGCGATGACGATCTCCGCCACGGAGATGGCCAACTCCACCGGCGACCGTGTCTTCGAGTTCTCCGCCGAGCAGCGCCAGGTCATCGTCCGGCTGCTGACCGCTGGCCACGCCGTCGACACCGTCGAGGGCGTCGCCGGCGCGGGCAAGACCACGATCATGGCGGCCGCGCGCGCCGGCTGGAAGGCCGCCGGGCTCCGCGTCGCCGGCACGTCCACCGCCGCCGTCGCCGCCGCGAACCTCGCCGCCGAGGCGGGCATCGACAGCCAGACCATCGCCGCGTGGACGCGGGAGATCAGTGGCGGCCGCGGCCTGGCCGGAGTCGGCGTCCTGGTCATCGACGAGGCCGCGATGGTCGACGACCGCGCCCTGGCCGTGCTCCTCAAGCACACGTACGTCACCGGCACCAAGGTGGTCGCGGTCGGCGACCCGCTGCAGCTGCGTGCCGTCGGCGTGGGCGGAGGCTTCGCCAGGATCCACAAGCTCGTCGACGGCCTGGCGCTCACCGAGAACCGGCGCCAGCGCGACGTCGTCGAGCGCGCGGCCCTGCAGGACTGGCGCGACGGCGGCCGCACGACCGCCCTCGCCGCGTTCGCCGCCCACAGGCGCGTGCACGCCGACGACACCTCCACCGAGGCCCTGACCTCCATGCTGGCCCGCTGGAACGCCGCCCGAACCCGCTGGGCCGGTGACCCGTACGGCCAGGTCGCCGACCTTCTGCTGCTCGCCGCCCGCCGCACGGACGTGGCCACCCTCAACGCCGGGGCCCGCGCCCTGCTGGTCGCCACGGGAGAGCTGGAGGTGGGCCGGACCTTCGCGACCCAGGGCGACGGGCGGATCGCCTTCGCCGCCGGCGACCTGGTCCACATCCGCCGCAACGACTACCGCTCCCGCCGCGACGCCTCCCAGCCGGACGTCCTCAACGGCTTCCGCGGCGTCGTCCTGGAGGTGAAGACCGACCCGAAGGAGGCCGTGCTCGTCGAGTGGCGCCGGCCCCGCCCGGGCGGCGGCCACCACACTCAGCAGGCATGGATGTCCGCCGCCGACATCGCCGAGGGCCGCCTGACGCACGGCTACGCCATGACGATCGGCTCCGCCCAGGGCCTGACCAGCGACGTGACGATCGCCTACGGCCTGCACGCCGACTCCCACAGCCTCTACCCGGCCATGTCCCGGGCCCGGCTGGAGAGCCACCTGCACCTGCCGCTGAACGACCTCGAGGACGTCGTCACCCGCATCCGGCTCGGCGACGTCCGCAGCGACACCGAGCGCCTGGACCGCGCCGTGGCCGCCTACGGCCGGCTGCTGGAGAACGACGCCGACGACGTCATGGTCACCGACGAACTCGCCGCCACGGACAACGTTCTGGAGACCCCGGAGGAGACCGCCGAACGGATCGCCGTCTGGAGCGAGCGGGCCCGTGCCGCCCGCCTCATCCCGCCCCAGCTCCAGCCGCACCAAGAGGCCCGCGAGCACGCACAAGGCCGGCAGGACGCCGACGCCGCGCCGACCCCGGCCGTGGCCCGTGACAGTGCGGACGGCCACGACGCTTGCCTCGACCGCCTGCGCGCCCGGTATACCGGACCGGACGCACCCACGATGCCCCAGGCCCCCCGCGACCGGATCCAGGAACTCCTCGACGCCGGGTACGCCTCGCGTCCCGAACCGGCCCCCCAACCCGAGCCGGAGCCGGTCGTCCCATGGACCAAGCGCCCCCACGGGCACATCGCGACCTCGAACCTGGAGCGGTACGCCGAAGAAGCCGACCAAGACGCCGAGACCGCAGCAAGGAAGGCGGCCGCCTTCGAGCACCAGGCCGCGTCCCTCGCCGCCGTCCTCGGCACCGAGCTCTCCCCCAGCCACGTCTCGTACGACAGGCGAGCCGAGAAGCTCTACCTCGCTGAGGGCCTCCTGCGCCGGGCACAAGAGGCCGAAGAGAAGGCCGACGCCATCGGCAAGCTGGTCGACGAGCTGTACGAAACCAACCGGGAACAGGACCGGCTGCAGAAGAAGGTGCGAGCCCGGGCGGCTCTCAAGCGCAGTGCTCTCACCTTCCAGCGCGCCGGCCTGCTGGAGTCCGCCGACGAACTGCGCAAGCTCATCGGCGCCCGTACCGACGAAATCACGGCCCTCACCGAGAACAAGACCAACCTGCACAGCGACGCCCGCGAGATGCGCCAGCAGGCCCGGGAGATCGCCGCCGAGGTGAGCGGCCACGCCGTCTACCCGGCCACCGTCGTCAAGACCCTTGCCGACCGCCGCGCCGAACTGCCCGCCTTCCGGGAGCGCCTGGAGAAGGCCGACATCGACCGGTACGCGTACCTGAGCAAGCAGGCCGAAGCGCACCGCGGCAAGCAGGCCGAAGCCACACGGAAGGCCGACGGACTGCGCGGGGAAGCCGTCCTTCGGTCCGGACTTACTGACGGGCAGAGGGCCACCGAGGTCAAGGAGCGCATCGAGGCGGCCCAGCGCGCCCGCGCCAACCAGGCCCGGCGTAACGCCGAGGCAGCGCGCCAGGCCCAGCGGAACGAGCACACGAACCGCGCCTACCGCCCGCCTACACCGGACCACGGGCGCGGCAGCGGGCTCGGACGCTGACCAGGCCAGGCCGGTGGTACCCGGGGGCTTCGCCGCCCCCGGGACCCCGCTACCCCCGGCACTCCCCGGCGCGAAACGGCATTCGCGTGGCTGACGCCCGTACGCGCCGGGGAGCACCGGGGCCTGACCCCTCGCTCCTGACCGCACCGGCCTGCTCCCTAAGTGGGTGGGCTTGGCAGCGTCTTTTGCCTGTGGGTGGTGAGAGCGGCGCGGCTACGCCTGAGGCCCCATGCTCCGGTGAGCAGAGCCAGGGAGGAGCCTAGGCTCCCGAGGAACTCGGGGAGAGTCGCCTGCACGATGGAGACGAGGGTGCTCACTGAACTACCACCCCGGTCGCGCCCGTATAGACAAGGCTGGCACGACGCACGTACTGCTGGCCGAGCCTACGGAGCTTGCGCATAACGCGCTGCCCGACTTGCTCGGACTCCCCCGCCATGCTGGCAGCTTCCCTCCACGACCCCCCGTACAGAGCGAAGGCGCGCGCGACCCGCTGCTCGTTCTCGTGTAGCCGACTGAACACCGCGCCGGCGTCACATCGGTCGGGGAACCAGGGAAGGACCTTGTCTTCCACCTGGTATGAGGCGCCGACGACGTCGTGGAAACGGTCTCCGGACGGAAGGAGGTGGTCCAGTGCCCAAACCCGCCCAGGGCCGGTCTTCCGTTCCCACAATGGCCTCAACTGCCGGTGCACGACTTGAACCTCCCGACGCAAGTGATCGAGCGGACTGGACTCTTCCGGCTCCGGAATAGCGGCTTGGTCGACCCAGTCGCCAAGCAGGGCAGTCGAGACGGCTTCCAACCACATGGCGTCTGGTCGGGCGATCCCAAGAACCGTGCTTGCGAAGGCCGCGACGACGGGTTGCCATTCGTCCACCGTGTGGCTCTCGAGGACGGCGTTCCGGGCGTCGAGCGCAGCAGCCAGATGGAGCTTGGCCTGCTCGCGCATTTTGGGGTCGGGGCACCGACGAGCGAGGTGTTTGACATACACAAGGAACTGGCCGATCGCCCAACCCAGAGTTGAGCTGTTGGCGTACCTTCCAGCTGCCTGTCGATCCCTGACACTACGTTGCATCGCCCCGCCGTCCAGATTGCTGGCGATCGCCGCGACCCTTGCCAGCTCCGGAAGATCCTGAGCCACGAGCGTCAGCCACTCGCGTCGCTTTTCCATGTGGAACGGGGCGAAGAAGTACTGCCATGCACGCCGGACCCGTGGCACTGGTCGCGCGTACTTCACCGGTGTGCTGGAGACGCAGAGCACCAGGAACCTGCGGTCGAACTCTGGGTGGATGGTGACGCGGTACCACGAGCGCGGCGAGAACGTTCGGGTCCAGGAGTAGTCGTCGGGGTACATGGGGCTCCTTCGAGGACAGGAAGCATGCGCTTCATCCTTCGGGCCTGGCCCGGCCCCGATCTGTCAAAGAATCTCAGAAGCCTCCCTGTGACTGCTATCACTCCGGATAACATGCCATATCCGCAGCGATAAACCGGACATGACGATCCATCGTCCAGGCATCAGATGAGTGGGGGAGTACATGGGAGCCACCGAGCCGGACCGCACAGCAGAGACGCCGGAGACTGAGGTCCACTTCCCGCCGGTCGAGAACGGACTCGACTACCTGCTCAGCGTGGTGGATCTACTCAGCAGGGGCGAAGCCGGCGTGAGCGCGCGCAATCTCAAGTTCGCTGTCCTTCATCTCCAGGCGGCCACCGAGGTCCTGCTCAAGTACCGGCTCTACCTGGAGCACTGGACGCTCGTCATTCAGGACCTAGACGTCGCGCGGCAGAGCAAGGCGAAGAAGCTAACCCGCAAAGTCTTCGACCGGGGCGACTTCATCAGCTGTACCCCTCTGGAAACCGTGGAACGGGTCCGCTCCATCGTCGGCGTGGACATCAGCAAGGAGGAGCAGGAGCAGATCGAAGCCCTCGCCAAGGCGCGTAACGCGCTGCAGCACTACGGGCTGACGGAATCGGCCGCCGTCATCGAGGCGCGCGCCGCCAAGGTGCTCGACTTTTTGATCCGTTTCCTCGATGACGAGCTACTGCCCCGGCTGGGAGAAGACACGAAGGTCCGCCTGCAGGCCGACCTGGACCTGATCCGTCTCGGCCTCACCGGCATCCAGGGCTTCGTTACACATCGGCTGGAGCGAATCGCCCCCGGCTTGGAACCGCACAAGGCCAGAACCCTTCACTGTCCGGACTGCCGGCAGTGGACTCTCGTCGCGGCCGCGAAAACGGACTGCCGGTTCTGCGGCCGCCGCCGGTCGAGCGAGGACGCAGCGGAGGAGTACATGTTGGAGATCCAGCCGTTGAGCCAGCCCTGGGAGCTGTTGGCGCCCTCACTGTGTGCAAACTGCGAGGTCAACGCTTTGGTGCCACTCGCGCTTATCGCCGACGCTCCGGAACATCCCGTCGGTTTCTGCTTCAACTGCACGGAGAAGTTCACAAACGACTGCACCCGATGCGGCCGTCCGTTCCAGGGCAGCGACGAGGACTTGACCTGCGGTGAGTGCTTCGCGGAGCTCGTGGGATGAACATGCCGGAGCCGATGCTGCACTCAGGAGTGGACCTCGAACTCGTCGACGCCGAGCTCGTCGAGGGCCAGGGGCAGACCGCCGCCAAGGGGCTGGTCGAGCATGACCCGGCTGCTGCGGTGCTCGCCGCGCTGGAGCAGGGGGCCGAGGAACACATGGCGGCCAACCGACCGAAGAAGACCACCGCCTCGTACGCCGGCGACTGGAAGCTCTGGCAGGAGTTCCACGGCTGGCTCGCCGAGCGCACCGGCACGCTGCTGGCGCTGACTGCCGTCACCAAGGGCACGATGGTGGGCTTCACGGTGTGGCTGGACGAGGTGAAGGAGGCCGCGCCCAACTCGATCGACCGCCGCATCACCGGCGTCACGGTCACCGCGCGGGGCCTGGGCGCCACCGTGCCGAAGGAGGCCACCCTCGCGGCCCGCCAGTTGGTCAAGAAGTTCAGGAACGACCCGAAGCGGATGGCGCGCGGCCGGGGCAAGGCCGTTGCGATCACCCCGGTCGACCTCCGCAAGATGAACACCGCCGACCGCACGCGGGCCCCGAAGCCGGACGCCCGGCGCCAGCGCACGCGCGTTGTTCCCGAGCTGGCCCGGCTCCGGGACCGGGCGATCAACACCCTGCGGTTCGCCATCGCCGGCCGCAACGAGGAGATGAGCGCCCTCGACGACCCGTACATCAAGCTCGTCTCCGAGGGCCTGGAGGTGCACGTCCCCAGCGTCAAGGGTCGACCGCCCCGCGACGTCGCCGTTGCGTACGGCGAGCACCCCGACACCTGCCCGGTCCGCTGCTGGCTTGCCTGGCAGCAGGCCAAGCTCGGCGCCGGCGCCGCTCCCGGCGGGCCCTCCTTCCTGCCCGTGGACCAGTGGGGGCACCTGGGCACCGCCCGGCTCGCCCCGGACTCCTGCGGTCGCGCGATGACCCGGGCCGCCGAGCAGGCCGGCCTGGAGGCCCGCATCACCGGCCACTCCGGCCGCCGCGGCGTGGTCACCACCGGCCGGAAGAAGGGCAAGCGTGCCGAGAAGCTCCGTGCCCAGGGCGGCTGGTCAGCCAAGAGCGCGGTGTTCTGGGTGTACGTCGACGACGGCGAGAAGTGGGAAGACGCCGCCACTGAAGGCATCGGTCTGTGACCGTGGACAACTCAGACACCGATCTCTGGGAGGGACCCACATGGCCGACGTCTGGGTGCTCCGGCGCATCCCCGCAACCGACGACCGCGTAGCGCGCTCCGCGCTCATCCGGACCGACGCCCTGCGTCACCTGGAGGCGAACGATTACCAGGTGACGCTCAATGAGCCGGGCATGGAGCCTGTCGTGCTTGCGGACTGTGAGAAGGGCAGCCACCTGCTTCCGTTCGACTTCCACGTGGAGCTGCTCGCCGAGATCGCCCGAGCCCGCAAGCGCGCCGAGGACGGCGAAGACCAAGTGGTCATCGCCGAACGCGACACCAGCGATGAGTGGGCGTGGAAGACCTACGGGCTGCCCGAACTGGTCTGATAGACCGTCTAGCCGAGGGCGAGAGCGGCGTTGCGCCCGTTGGCGATCAGCGACCATGGCCATGCTTCAGTACGTCTTCGACATCACCCAAGACGTACTGGGAGAGAGCCCCGAATTTCCTGGAGGTACCCGTGACCCTGTTGCCCGCTGACCGTCGTCCACAGCTCGCTGAGGAGATGGCCCTCCTGCTCTGGGACTCGGCCCGACACCGGAGCTGTGGGTCAGCCCGAGACCAGTGTGAAGAAGCTGCGATCTTCCTCCTGATCGAGCACAACGTGTGGCCGGCCAAGTTTCTCGACGCTGACGTCCTGCGGTTGGAGGACGTGGACGGGCGGCCCCTGGGACCTGAGTACCTGGGGAACGGACCTGAGGGGGGTGTGCGGACGTCCGTGGACTGGGCCCGTGTCACGGAGCTGCTGGCGATGGACGAACCCCCGGTGCAAGCCTCGAACTCGGAGTGGGCTGTCCTCGGGTTCGCGGCCACTCTGGCGGCGAGCCCCTGGTCCGTGATGTTGGGATCGGTCGACGCCACGAACACGCAGCTCTTGCACGCGGCGCTGGCCTGGGCCCGTGGAGGGGAGACCGCAGCCGACAAGGTCCCGCGGCGCTGACCCGAGGCGGGTGGTCTTCCGGGCGTGAGCAATTGGCCCCGGTGTCCTAGCCCGAGGCCGGTTCCGCGTGGCGGGCGAGTGCCGTCTTCAGCTAGGGGGACGGCTCCCAAGCTTCCGGGCCGCCGCCCCTCCACTCCACGAAGTCGGGATCGGTGAGGTCCACGTCCTCGGCATCCTCCATGCCGGCGGCGGCAAGGAAGACCCGGATATCGGCGGGACGGTGTGCGGCTCCGATGGCGACGCCGTCGTAACGGACCCGGCGCCATCCGCGCTCGTCGGGCGGGTAGACGATCAGCTTGGCGGACATAACTCCACCTTGCGTTCCTCGCAGCAGCCAGGCAGATCCCGTACGGCCATTCGTGCGTGGTGCTCGTACGCTGTGCGCGAGCTCGATCGGCAATTCGATGGAGGCAAGATGGCGAACAGCCAGAGCGAACCCGTCCGCTTCACCGTTCCGATGAAGCCGTCCTTCCGAGAGAAGGCGACACGCGAGCAGGCGCTCGGAGCGCCCATGCGTTGGAGTCTCAGCGAAGACGTGATGATGCAGGGGGTTGTCGTGGACTGGACGGACGAACCGGACGGCAGCGTGACGCTCACGGTGGAAGCCGTCGCGGCGGACTAACTGTTCGCGCGGACCAAGCTGTCGGGTCCGGCCCCGAGAGCACGCCGGACCACCGGTACAGCCTCCGTACGTAGGGCGGGCTGCTGGAGACCGTCTTCGGCAGCCCGCTCGGCGACGGTGCGGCCGCGGACGGTGGGCACCGCCTGGTCGTCGGTGAGGGGGGTCGGTCCGTGCCCGAGGGGGCGGCGCATGGTACTCACCACCGAAGTCTCGCAGTCCGGCTGGACGGCTCCTTCGTCAGTGCCGTTCATTGGACAGGTCGACTGTGAGGTCCAGGCGGTGGCGCGGCGGACCGGGCGGGTCGATGTCGTGAGGGGAGAGGTAGTCGCCGATCCAGTTCATGCCGATGAGTACGGCGTCGAGATGCTCAGCCATCCATGTGCCAGCCGCATGGATGATGTCGGCTTCCTCGGACCCGGTGAACGTCACGACCTGGACGTTGTTCTCCCGAGGGTGGACCTCCACGGGGCCGTGGTACGTCTTGTGACCGTGCGGGGTCCGGGGGCGGCCGATCCTGGTGACGTTGCTGCGGTCGTCCTCGCTCATCGTTTGCCTTTCCATCGAGTTACCTTGCCTGCCTACATCAACTGGCCCCGGGAAGGCGGTGTGTTCGTTGGTGAGGGAGATTCGGGGGTTGAGGAACATCGGACCGAAAACCGGCGCTAGGGTCTGTCCGGCCCGGACACTGACCCCGATGCCACCCGGTTGAGGCGGGCAGGCTGAGACCGTTCGGAGACGGTCTCAGCCGCCTTGAATTTCGCTCGAACAGATCGAACGAAGCGGCTCCAATTGGAGCCAGGTGACCGGAGAGGACGGGGCCAGCCGGGAGCGTCAGCTTGCCTCACGCAGGTGTGTCTGTCGGCTGGTGACCAGCGCGCGCCAGCGGGCCCGGACGATGTCGTCATCCTCCAGCCACTGGACGGGTGTACCGGGTTGCGGGAGGTCGCCGAAGGCGGCGGCGATGTGGGCGTAGTACGCGTAGGCACCGTTCGCGGTTGAGGCGCTGACGTGGTCGGTGGCGCCTGTCAGATCCTGGTGGGCGCCGAGGACCGCGTGGTGGAAGGCCAACGCGAGGTCGAGGGTGGGCTCCAGCCAGGTGAGGCCGGCGACGGTGAGCTCGGTGCGCAGGGTCTGGGCGCGGTCGGTGACATCGGGGGCGCCAGCGTCGCGGATGAGGGCTGCGATGTGGGTGATCAGGGTGGTGGCGCGTTGTGCGAGGCCGTCCAGGAGCTGGTGGGCGAGGGCGATCTCGTCGTCGGCGCGTGCGGGGTCGGTGAAGGCGACGGCGAGGGTAAGGCGGGCCTGGGAGATGGCCTGTTCGCCGGCGTTGCCGTGTTGCTCGGCCTGGGTGCGGACAGTCTCGTACGCCGCGGTCGCGCGGTCGAGGTCGCCGTGGGCCCACCAGATGTCGCCCAGGACCCGCTGCTCGCGCCCTTCGTAGCCGAGGCCCTGCGCGGCGGTGAGGGCGGTGGGGAAATCCCCGTCGATGCGGGCGGCGCCGGCCATGCCCCGGCGGGCGAGCATCGCGAGCCGGCCCCGGCCTTCGGCGACCCTCTGCATGCCCTGGCGGGCGGTCTCGTTGTGGCCGAGGTCCCGGTTGGCCTTCGCGCGGTAGTACTCGGCCATTTCAGCCAGGACGTCGGGCAGCAGGCCGGTGTCGAGGACAGTGGTGAGCCGATTCACGGTGTGCTCGCGGTGTTCGCTCTGGCGGCGGGCCAGGGCGAACAGCAGCTCGGCCAGTGCGTCGGCCGGACCGTCCGGGGGTGAGGGCTCGATGCTGCCGGGGGCTACGGGTTCGCGCGCGGGCGGGGCCAGCGGCTCCCAGACGGCGTCGCTCTCGTACGCGACGGCGGCCTGGGTGAGCCAGCCGAGGTCGTCCAGGCGGTGGTCGCGGGCCAGGCGCAGGCCCTGGCGCAGGCAGGCGACGAGCAGGGCCCTGCCGGCGGAGGTGTTGTTCCACTGGTCGCCGAGTGCGGCGAGGGCTCGTTCGGCGGCGCGCTGCCAGTCGGTTGGGGTCCACCCGTCGTCGGTGTGGTCGTCGGCGGTGCGTAGAGCGGTGCGGATAGCCCCGTGCAGGTGGTAGGGCCAGATCGCGTACGGGTTCTCGGTGACCATGGGCCGGTCGGCCAAGCGGCGGGCCGGTGCCTGGTGCGCCAGGCCGGCGGCGCGGGTGGCCAGGTCGAGGTCGAAGGCGTCCAGCAGGGACACCGAGCGCAGGACGTGGCGCTCGTCGGCGGTGAGGTCGGAGAGGGTGCGGGCGATCAGGGCTGGGAAGGTGTGGTCGAAGTCGGCGGTGGTGGCGGGCCGGCCGCTGCGGCGGATCTCCAGGAAGCGGGCGACGGCCAGGTCCAGGTGGAGGGGGAGTCCGTGGGACCGCTCGGTGATGACCGCACGTACGTCCGGGCTGATTAGTGGCTGCCCGTCGTGGCTAAGGCGGCGGGCGAGGTAGGTGTCGCAGTCCTCGGGGGAGAAGTCGCCGATGAGAACCTGCCGCCGCTGCCGGTGGCCGGGCTCAGCGGCGCGTGCGGCGGGGATGCCCGCGGGCGGCATCGCAAGTCCGGGCCAGGCGGCGGGGCCAGTGTAGTCGAGCTGGCCCTGCAGCCCTTCGTCGGCCCACTGCAGCCGGGAGCGGCCGGTGATGACGAACAACGCGTTCGGCATCAGCCACACCACCCGCTGAATGAGCCGCTCTAGATCCCGGTGGGTCCGGTCGCCGACGTCCTCGAAGGTGTCCAGCAGGACCACCGGCAGCACCCTGTCTTCCGGCGGCAGCCGGGCGAGCTCCCAGGCCAGCAGGTGCGGGTAGAACGACAGCGCCTCCAGGCTGGGTTCGGCCTCCAGCAGGCTCGCCAGCCGGGCGCAGCCCGCCAGCGCCCGTACCGTCTGCCGGCGCTCGCGCAGCGCCCTGGTCAGGGAGCCGGTGAGCTGGCCGATGGCGGAGCCGACGGTGCCGGGCAGCAGCAGGGCCTGGGCGACATCGGCCAGGGCGGACTGCATCTGCTGGGGCATGTGCTTGCCGAACCGGGCGGCCAAGCCGCCGCGGCGCAGGTGGTCCTCCAGGCTCTCGCCGGGGTGCTGCGCCTCCCAGTACCGTCGCATCGCAATGTCGAAGGCGGGCAAGGGCCGGCCCAGCTCGGCCAGAGCGGCGCGCAGCGTCAGGACCAGGTCTTCGAAGCCGATGCCCACGGAGCGGGAGAGGTCGATCCGTACGGGCAGGATCCGTTGCCCAGCCCAGTCTGGCTCGCCCCACTGCGCGGGTCGGCCGGTGCCCTTGAGGGCGGCCTCCACCTTCCTGGACAGCGTGGTCTTGCCGACGCCGCCGACCCCGTGGAAGACGACGATGTTGCGCCGAGGGGCCTCGAGATCTTCGACGTCGAAGGCCTCGCTGGCGACGAGCCGCAGGTGCTCCTGCACCGCCCCGGAGACCAGCGCCCACTGGCCCTGCCGGTTGGTGAACGCTTCGCTGGTATCGATGGGATCGTTGGAGCTGAACAGCGCACGCAGATCCATGGGAACCCCCCGGTCGGTGATCACGTGAGCGCCAACCTATGCCCAAGCACCCGAGGAGGAAGGGCGATTGGCGGCCCGACGGTCCATACCGGCCGTCGACCCGCCGGAAACCGGCCGCCCTGGTCCGCGGCGCGCCCGGCACGGCAGCCTGGGACCTGCCGTGCCACGTTCCTCCGGGCAGCACCAATAATGATCTTCTTTTCCCTGTCCACAGTCCAAGGCGGTTGCAGTGAACGACCAGACCTCCCGCGACGACGCCTCCGGCGGCCGGCCGGGCAGCGCCCACAGGGCTGCGTTGGAAGCGGTTGGCCAGGTCGTCGCCTGGTACAGCGCACGCATCATGGCGGAGCGCCGATCCGGCGCGGCCGCCGGACGCCTTGAGGAGCTGACGGCCCGCCGCCGGGCCGCCCTCGCAGAACAGGACCGGGTCGAGGACGCCAGCCCCGAGGAAGCCGCCCGAATCGACGCGGCCTACCGGTCCTTGCTGGAAGAACTCACGTCGTCGTAACCGTCGACCGAAGCAGGCAGCGGCGGGCCGCCCCGGGGGAGAGGCGGGGGCAGGGCACGAGGCCGCCGATGCACCCGCATCAGCGGCTGGGCCAGCCCTGTGGTGGCGATCAGCTCGTTCCGGTGCTGCGGCAGCACAGACCGCAGGTAACGCGCCTCGGCCCAGAACCGCTCGGCTTCCCGTTCTGTGTAGGGGCGTAACCATTCACGGGCGAGCGCCTCGGCGGCACCGCACTGCCCAGGCGGGTGGAGGACGCTGCCGTCCTCGCGCATCACCGCCACCGCGTCCACCGTGCTGCTGTCCTCGGCAGCCTGCACCAGGTCGGCAAGAACGCCGAAACAGGCGTCGTGCCGGTCCGCCCCGACGAGCCGGGCGGGCCTGGAACCGCCCCGGCTCATCCTGGCGTAGTCGGACAGGCGGTCCAGCCGGGAGTCCGCCGCGCGCGCGGCGACCACCACCAGCTCAACCCGGTAACCCGCCCGCGCGTACAGGATCGCGCTGTTGAGGAACTCCGCCGCGCTCTCCGGAACCATCTCGACGGCCCTGTCCTCCCGAAGCTGCCGTGAAGTGACAAGTAGCTCTCTGTGATCAGAGTGGTACTCGGTCAGAGAGTGCGGTGCGGGGCCCGGGGACATCGTCGGCCCGGAGAGCGTCAAAATCGGCCTGCGCCTGATCGACGGCCTCGGGGTACGCCTCGCGTTTGGCGTGTTCGGCGAGTGCCCGGTAGATCCTTGCGACGGAGGGGCTCTGTCCCTTGCGTTTGCCGGTGGGGATGATCAGGTCGGGTTGGATCTGCTCGACGGACTCGCCGCCTGTGCGGCGTCGCAGCACGGTGTGGAGCATGTCGTCGGTGATGACCGGGGGCCGGCCGCCGTGCTTGCCCTTGCGGGCCGCGGTTTCGAGCCCTTCGAGGGTGGACTCCCGGATGTTCTCCCGCTCGGTCTCCGCCATCGCGGCGAAGAACGCGAACAGCAGCTTCCCCGGGCCGGTCGGGTCGTAGATGCCGGGCAGCGGTCCGGCGAGCATCTCCAGGATGAGGCCGTGGGCGGTGAGGTGGTCGGCGAGCGCGGTGAGTTCGGCGGCGTCGCGGCCGAGCCGCTTCATCTCGTACACGGTGAAGATGACCCGGCAGTGCGGAGCGTGCGCCTTGACCTCCCGCGCGGTCCGCAGCGCCTCCTCGAACTTCGGCCGAACGCGGATGCGGGTGCTGATCTTCTCGGCGAAGACTTTGTCCCTGGGGATGCCGTGCCCGGCGAGTGCGTCGAGCTGGGAGTCGAGTTCCTGCCCGAGGGTCGAGCAGCGGGCGTAGCCGATGCGGATGTCCGCTCTCGGCAGGGCCGGGTCGACAGGTGCCGGCGGCGGGGTGCCCGGCCGCCAGGGGCGGCCCGGTGCGCGGTCGGCCGGGTTCGGCACGCGCAGTGCCTTCTTCAGCCGGGGCACTCGGGTGAAGCGGCGGGTGTGGTAGGCGGAGGCGACCGCGCCGCCGCGCGAGCGGCACGGTGATCCGGGCTGGGCTTCGCACTTCGGACAGGCGTGCGCCTCGACGTCGTCGGCGTCCGACCGGTCCGCCGGGGAGGGGTGCTGAGGGTCCGTCATGGGCCCGGATTTTCGCACAATGCAGTTCTCAGAAGGGGGTCCGTACCGGATTCGAATGAGAACGGGTTGTGAGAACGAATCCGGGTTCGGAAGGGGGTCGGCGGTCCGTGATTGATCTTGCTCGCGGAAAGGATCGTTTATGAGACCGCACCTCTGGAGCGGATGGCGTCGAGACGGAGTGGCACAGGGCGTGGCAGGTATGCCACTTCCTTCGAGGCTTCACTGCCCAGTGGCGGAGCAACTGGGCTCCACAGGCCTACGCGTTGCCCCAAATCAGTGACACCGAACGGGCGCGGTCACTATGGCGCGGTGTGACCGGCATGAGCCGGTGTGAACAGGAGGGGCGCCCGCTACGCAAACAGGGCAGCCGCGGCCTGACCCCGTGACAGTCCGCCAACATCACCACTCCGTCGGCGGCATAGCTGGCGCCATGGGCGACCCGCCACAGCGCAGAGTCCTGCCGGCCGACATGCTGCTGGTGCCGACCTTGTGTGTTTGGGCTCCTGATGGCTCATCGGATTCAGGTGCAATCCGTTCGGCGCTTGCGGCTTGCGAGGCTACCCGCCTGAGCTCAGTCTCATTGTTGTGGCGGCCTGAGCGGCTCGCCCATTTCGCTGGCCCACAGTGATCGGGAGAATCCATGATTTCCACGACCCGCGCCAAGCTGACGGCGCTGATCAGTGCCCCGGTCTTCGGGGCTGCCGCCTTCGCGGGACTCACGCTCGCACCCGCCGCCCACGCCGCTGGCCAGTGTGGCCAAGCACTTTCCGACTGGCAGGGAACCTTCAGCGGCAGCTTCGTCAACACCACTACCACCCCGAGCGTCCCGATCAGCATCGGCCGACGCGGACCCGGAACCGTCACCATCTCCGGAACCACCATCACTGCAAATGGCTTCGCCTCGGCCACGATGCCGGTTTCCACCGTGAGCGACGGCGAGTTCTTCCCGACTACCGGCTTCCAGGGTACGAACGAGGCCGGCATCGCCACCTTGATCCAGATGCCCCAGTGCGGCGACCCCAGCGCGCCGACCGTGGTCACCTCCTTCCGCTACCGCTCTACGAGCGGCTTTCTCGGCACCAGCCAAGTCGCTACGGGAAACCCGACACGCTGAGACCCTTGGCCGGTGTCCAGGGACAGATCTGGACACCGGCCCCGCACCCCGCTGTTGCAGCACACAGTCCATGCGAGCCGGTCGGAACCTGGGCGGCGTCGCCCAGACATGCCCAGGTGAAGGACTCACCTGGGCATTGGCCCGATCGGTCAGGGTGTTTTGGCCGGTTTGGGGAGCGTGAACATCAATGCCCACATCGTGGTCAGGGCTGCGATGACGTACCAGATGGTTTGGGCGAAGGCGGTGGTGACGGTGGTGCCGTGGCTGCCGGCTGGGGCGTGGTTGAAGTAGACGAGTGATGCGGTGGCCAGGCCGAGGGCGGTGCCGAGCTGCATGGCGGTGTTGAACAGTCCGGATGCGGAGCCGGCGTCCTGGTTGCCGGTCTGGCTGAGGGTGAGGCCGGACAGGCCGGCGCCGATCGCGCCCAGGCCGATGCCGATCAGCAGCATGGGGGCGGCCGCGGCCGCGAACGTCAGGTGGGTGCCCTGCGAGGTGATGAGGAGCTGGTAGCCGATCAGGGTGAGGGCGATCAGGAGGGTGCCGGCCTGCGGGATCCGGCGCTGGTGGCGAGTGGCCCATCGGGAGGCGGCCATGGCACCGGCCATGCCGCCGACGGAGATGGCGATGTTGGCCGGGGCGAACTGCCATGGGGTCAGGCCGAGGCCGTCCTGCATGAACAGGACCCAGGTCAGCAGGAACACGCCGAGCACCAGGCCGAAGAGCAGCTGGGCTGCGAGTCCGCCGGTGAAGGCCCGGTTCTTGAAGAGGGACAGGGCGACCAGCGCCGAGTCTCCCCGGTCGGTTTTGGCCTGTTGCTGGCGGATGAAGACGGCCAGCGTGGAGGCGCCGGTGGCCAGCATGACCAGGCTCCAGGTGGGCCAGTGTTGTTCGCCGCCCACGGTGAGCGGGTAGGCGATCAGGAGCATCGCCGTGGCGGAGAGGATCACGCCCATCAGGTCTAGGCGCTGGGCGTGGGGTGCGCGGGACTCGGGCAGGTAGCGGCTTCCGAGGACGAGGGTGGCCAGGCCGATGGGCAGGTTGATCAGGAAGATCAGCTGCCAGCCGAGGCCGGCGATGTCCCAGGCGGTGAGGACGGCGCCCAGGGCCGGGCCGAGGATTCCGCCCAGCGACATGACCATGCCGTACAGGCCGAACGCCCGCGCCCGGGAGGGCCCTTCGAAGGTGACTGCGAGCGTGGCCAGCACCTGCGGCACCATCACCGCAGCGCCGACGCCCTGCAGGGCCCGGGCCGCGACGAGCAACTGCGGACTGGCGGTGATGCCGCAGAGCAGAGAGGCCGCGGTGAAGAGGGCGGTGCCGGCGAGGAAGACGCGTTTGCGTCCGTAGAGGTCGCCGAGGCGTCCGCCGGTGATCAGGCCGAGGGCGAAGGTGAGGGCGAAGGCGGCCGGGATCCACTGCATCTGGGCGCTGGAGGCGCCGGTGTCGGCCTGGATCTGCGGCAGCGCGGTGTAGACGATGGAGGCGTCGAGCGCGTTCATCAGCTCGGCGATCAGCACCACGGCGAGGATGATCGTGGCGCCGCGGCCGTCCTTCGCGGGGCCTTGACGGGTGCGGGTGTGGGTACGGGTGAGCACGGAGAGTCTTCCTGTTCGCATGGGGAGGGTGCCGGGGACAGGGGCGGGCCTGGGCAGGCCCCTGTACGCCGGCAGCGCGACAGGGTGCGATGAAGAGGGTGCAACGGGGCCCAGGCCATGGGAGGGCGCCGTCGTCGAGGCATGCGTCAGCGGTCCGCGATGGCGGACGGCTGGGGGGAGCCTCAAGACGAGCGGCTACTGGGCCTGGCGGATCGGAATTCACCTCGAAGACGTGGCAAGCCGGGCCAGGAACGGGCACCGGCGGAACCCCGGAAGCGTAGAGGGAAGATCACCATCCACGCAAAAGGGAAATCCCAGTCCACCACTCCCGTGCCTGTCTGCGCCATCGGCCGAAAAGACGATGGCCAGGCCGTTCGGGCGGTGTGTACCGTGGTGAGCGGTCCTGTTGTCGATGTCTGAGGTGGATCTTGCGCATCTGAGGTACGTGCCCCTGTCGCAGCCACGGCTTTCGCCCGTGCTGCCTGCCGCGGTCGGCTTCGCCGGCGGTGGCGGTCGTGCACGCCTCTGCGCTTTCTCCCCGCCCCATTGGGCGCGGGTCGAGGTCACGTCGATCCCCCTGTGGGTCCTCGCGTGGATTCCCCCTCTCGAATGCGTCGTGTTTGCGCTTCCGCCTGTCGTCGCCCTGTCGAGCGCGTGCCTCCTCGCACACTCGTCACCACAGGTGACCGAACTCTTCCGGTAGGCGACCTCATGACCGCAATCCTGACCACCAAGAACCTCGCCGCGGGCCACGGCGACCTCCCCCTGTTCACCGGCCTCGACCTGCTCGTGGCGCCCGGAGAGGTGATCGGCCTCGTCGGAGCCAACGGGGCCGGGAAGTCCACCCTGCTCCGGCTCCTCGCCGGACTCGACCACCCCGAGGAAGGACAGATCCACCTCGCCCCGGCCGGCGCGAGCGTCGGATACCTGCCCCAGGAACCCGACCGGCGCCCAGGCGAGAGCGTCCACGCCTTCCTCGCCCGCCGCACCGGTGTGGCGGCGGCCCAGCACGCCCTGGATTCCGCCTCCCAGGCCCTGGCCGACGGCGCCGCCGGGGCCGATGAGGCCTACGACACCAGCCTGGAACGCTGGCTGGCCCTGGGCGGCGCGGACCTGGAGGAACGCGCCGAGCAGGTCACCGCCACTTTCGGCCTGGGCATCGGGCTGGAGCAAGCCATGACCTCGCTGTCGGGCGGGCAGGCCGCCCGCGCGCAGCTGGCCTCGCTGCTGCTGTCGCGCTTCGACGTCTTCCTCCTCGACGAGCCCACCAACGACCTCGACCTGGCCGGCCTGGAACAGCTGGAGCAGTTCGTCCTCGGGCTGCGCGCGGGCGCGGTCGTGGTCAGCCACGACCGCGAGTTCCTCGCCCGCACGGTCACCCAGGTCCTCGAACTGGACCGTGCCCAGCAGCAGGTCCGCCACTACGGCGGCGGCTACGCCGCCTACCTCCAGGAGGCCGAACGGGCCCGCCACCAGGCCCGCGCCCAGTACGAGGAGTACGCCGACCGCAAGGCCGCCCTGCAGGAAAGGGCCAACATCCAGCGCTCCTGGGCGGAGAAGGGCGTACGCACCGCCCAGCGCCGCAGCAAGGACAACAACAAGTTCGCCCGCACCGGCCGGATGGAGAACAGCGAGAACCTCGCCGCCAAGGCCAAACAAGCCGAACGCCTCATCGAACGCCTCGACGAAGTGGAGGAACCCCGCAAGGAATGGCAACTGCGCCTGCAGATCGCCACCGCGCCCCGCTCCGGCACCGTCGTCGCCACCCTGAACGAGGCCGTCGTCCGGCGCGGCGACTTCGTGCTCGGCCCCGTCACTCTCCAGATCGACTGGGCCGACCGCGTCGCGATCACCGGCGCGAACGGCACCGGCAAGTCGACCCTGCTGGCCGCCCTCCTCGGCCGCATCCCGCTCGACACCGGACGCCACGCACTCGGCTCGGGTGTGGAGATCGGCGAGATCGACCAGGCCCGAGCCCTGTTCCACGGAACCGCATCACTCCTGGACGCCTTCCGGGCCGCCGTTCCGGACACCGAGCCGGCAGAGATCCGTACCCTGCTCGCCAAGTTCGGCCTCGGCCCCGATCACGTCCTGCGTCCAGCCGGCACCCTGTCCCCCGGCGAGAGGACCCGGGCCGCGCTCGCCCTGCTCCAGGGCAGAGGGGTGAACCTCCTCGTCCTGGACGAACCCACCAACCACCTCGACCTGCCCGCCATCGAACAACTCGAATCCGCGCTGGACTCCTACACCGGCACCCTCCTGCTCGTCTCCCACGACCGCCGCCTGCTGGAGACCGTACGGATCACCCGACGACTCGAACTCCACGACGGCACCCTCACCGAGAGCAGCTGAACCAGGGCCCTGACGCCAGTCCCGGCGGCTTATGCATCACCGCGGTCGTCAGCGCTCTGCGTGGCCTGGTCGGACGGTGTCGAGACAGGTGGTCTGGTAGGACGAACGGGCACCGGGCGAGCCCGGACGGGCCGAGGTCCCGTGGGCTCGCCTGTTCCAGCCGCGGGCCGAGGCGAGGCGATGATGGGCGTCGCCCTCGCGGCGCCCTGCTCATGGGGCGTCACGGCCGCCCACGGACTGATCGCTTCGGCGCGGTCCGGCTGCTCGTGAGGCCGGGGCTGAGGACGGCTCGCCGGTGCGCGGGCCGGGCACTGAAGCCGCCACGGCGGTAACGAGGTCGAGGTGCGAGTTCATGTCCAGCTCGAACCGGCCGTAGGGGTTCACGTGCGTCCAGAACAACGGTGACAGGGCCCGCCGGTCGGCGTCGGTGAGCCGCTTCTGCCACTTCTCCTCGCTCAGGATGTCCTGGAGGAGCAGGGTATTGACGTGCACCAGCGCGGACTGGAGCAGGTGCAGGGCAAGCATCGAGACCTCCTGGGACTCCTTGTCGGAGCCGGTCAGGTCGCCGTCCTTGCCGTAGAACAGGTCGTGGTTGGCGGAGTTCCAGTTCTCCACGACCTGGAGCCCGTCGTTGATCTCGCGCCGCAGCTCGGCGTCGGCGAGATAGTCGCAGATGAACGCGGTGCGCACCGCCCGGCCCAGTTCCTCGATCGCCCGGTAGGTGGGGTGCTTGGGGCCGCCTCGGGTGAAGCGCCGCAGGACCTGCTCGGCCTCGGCGGTGCCCAGGCGCAGGGCGGTGGTGTACTTCACGATCTGGTCGTACTGCTGGGCGATCAGATCCCAGTCGATCGTCTTGGTCGACAGCACCGGCGCCAGGTGCGGCCAGGTGTCGTCCTCACCGGCCGCCGGCCGGTACAGCCGTGCGGAGCCGACGTTCTTCAGCCTCGGCAGCAGGTTGAAGCCGAGCATGTGAGCGAAGGCGAACCCGACGATGGACGCGCCGTGGGTGTCGGTGTACTGGCGGTCGATTTCCACGTCCGTGCAGTGCCGCAGCACGCCCTCGATCATCGCGGCGACCTCGGAAGCGGAGCAGGATTTGAGCTGGGAGTAGACGCACAGCGACTTCTTCTCGACGTGCCAGTAGATCATCACGCCGGGGCCGCGATAACGCTGGTGCCACTCCGTCATGAAGTTGCTGGACCAGGACCCGAACTTCTTCGAGTCCGACGCGCACGCGGTGCCCTCGCCCCACCAAGCCTGATCGCGGGCCGCGAAGGTGGCGTTGACGAGGCGGACCAAGGCAGCCCGTAAGTTGGTGCGGTTGACGAACAGGTGCCGCACCCGGCGCAGGACAGCCTCGCTCTCGCCGTGCTTGCCGGTGACCGCGACCCGCTTGATGCCCATGTTCGTGCCCAGCGCGAACAGAACCAGCAGCAGCCGGCGCCGCAGCACCGCCTTCGGGACCGCCTCCCTCGTGGCGACCGAGGCGAACTCCGAGGTGAACCCGGTCGCGAACTCGGCCTCCTTCAGGATGTCGATCAGGTCGATCGTGCCCCACCGCCGTTCGATCTCCGCCTTCAGCGCCACCAGGTTCTCCGGCTCCATCTGCTTGCCCAGCGGAGAGACCTTGATCCACGGCTCGCCGTGCCTGCGGACGATGTCCACCCCGCCCGTGGTACCCAGATCCAGCGCGGTGTCGAACCGGGTCAACGACTCCCGCAGACGCTTCTTCAGGGCCCCGATGAACGCCCCCGGGTCCTGCGGCTGGCGGATCGCGTCGTAGTGCACATCGCGGTTGTCCTCGAAGTCCGGCGGCAGGTCGTCCTCCGGGTTCTGCCATCGGCCCGCGCCCGGCACCCAGATCTCCCGGCGCCGCAGCGCGTCCCGCAGAGACACCAGCACACACAGCTCGTACGGGATCCGCTCGACTCGGCCGCGCTCGTCCACCACCGCCTTGCGCCACTCCTCGCGCACCACCCCAGCCAACGGGATCCGCTCCGACTCCTCGAAAAACGCACCCTCCTTGGCGATCGGCTGGTCCAGGTACCGCTTCAACAGGTCGATGGCGTCCATCACCGGCCGGTAGGCGGTGTTGTTGCACTTCAGCTCCAGCGCACCGAGCAGCGGGGACAGCATCCGCCGCCAGTGCCCCGAGTACGAGGACCGCAGCACCGTACGCACCCGGGCCCGGTAGCGGGCCTCGTTCGCCGCGGCCTCCGCCGCCAGTGCCTTCAGCGTGGACTCCCCGGCCACCGGGAAGATCACCTTGCGGACGGTGCCGCCCGGCTCCGCTACCGCTGCCTCCGCCAACCTGAGCAGGATGCCCTCCTTACCGCGGACCCGCTTGAGGTCCTTGGTGAACTCGCCCTCGACCTTCTTCTCCGCCCGCGTGTTGATCCGCTGCACCAACTGGATGAACAGCTCCACCAGCGAGTCGGTGATCTCCGTCTGCCGCACGTGGCACAGCGCGGCCAGCAGGGTGTACCGCACCGGCCCGGCCGCCGCCCGCAGGTCCGAGGGGTACTCCTTCGACGCCCGCGCCCGCCACGCTGCCACCAGCTTCTCGGACACGTCCCCGAACAGCTCCGGCGCCAGCTCCAGCGCGCGCACCCGCTGGAGCTTGTTCACCTCCGCCAGCAGACTGTCCAGGCCCAGCGCGCCCGGGTCCGCCTTCAGCTCGGAGAAGAACGAAACGCCGCCGCCCGCCGCGTCCTCCCCGCCAGCGTCCTCGGCAACCAGATCGTCCAGCCGGGAACGGGTCACCGCCGACAGCCGGTCCACGGTGGCCGCGCAAAACCGCTCCTCAAAGGCGGCAACCGCCGACCCGACCAGGCGAGCGATGCGGCCCGGCGTCGGCGGCTCCATCCGATCCCCCCGGCAGCGCACCACCACAGCCTCCGCCAGCCGGTCCCGGTTCAGCTCCACCCCGCACAACTCCGCCGCCAGCCACTCAGCGAGCTGGGCCTGGTCCTCCGCACTGCACTCCCGGAACCCGAACGCGCCCCGGATCTCCACCCGATGCCGCTTGATCGCCCGCCCCTGCCAGTCGTACCCGCCCCACTCCTCGGCCGGCACCTTCACCTGCTGGGCCACGTACGACACCGCAGGCGCCGGAATCTCCCCGGGGCTCTCTGGGAACCGGGCCTCCACCTCGAAGAACTTCAGCAACAACGCGAACCCCAGCCGGTTCGCCCCCGACTTGTTCCGCAGCCGCTCCTGATCCTCCTCCAGCAGCGTCCAGACCTCGATCAGGTCCTCCGGCTCCCACTCCTGCCTCACCCCGCGCTCCCTCCGGTCGTCGTGACCGGACCAACCTCGCGGAACCTCCCCTTCAACAACCCCATAAGATCGAAAACCCGGACAAGCGCACCCCCATTTTGCTACAGAGAGCTACTTGTCACTTCGCGGCAGCTTCGGGAGGACAGGGCCTCGACCACCGCGTTGCCCCGGCGCGCACGCACGTCCGCCTCGGCTCGGGCCTGCCAGGCCCTGCAGTCCCCCGACAGCCGCACGTCGACGGTCCGCGGTTCGGTCCGCAGCAGTTCTAGGTAGTCGGGGTGCGCCTCCATGAACGACTCCGGGCGGACCCGCGCCGGCCGCGCCAGCTGTGCCCGGCGGACCAGGCCAGCAACGTGGGTATTGCCCGCTCCCGGCTGGCCGATCACGTAGACGACGGCTGGCTGTTCCTGCGGCACGGCCCGGTCCAGGAGAGCGGGCGCGATCAGTTCCTCGTAAATCCAGTGGTGTTCTTCGGCCGACAGCCGGTGGTAGTCCACTCCCGGTGCCTCTCGCCGTGGCTGGGCTATGCGCTGCACCGGCTGGGCCAGGGCGTGGGCACGCTCCGAGTCACGCTGGACCGCCAGCCCCCAGTCCTCGGGGAAGGCGCCGTCCGGCGCCGTGCGGAACGCGCGACGGTCGGCATCGGCCAGCGCACGGCGGAACCGGCCGGTCTCCTGCGCGCCCCACGGACGTGCCCGCTCGGCGAGAACCACCTGCCCGGCAGCCGCCGGGTGTCGCCACCGCCCGCCGGCCATCAGCTCGTTGCAGTACAGGGCCGGGCCTGCCGCTGCGGCGCGACCTACGACGGTGACCCGGTCCGCGAGTGCCTCGGCCTCGCACACCTCCAGGGTGACCACCAGGCCGGCGGCGCAACGGTCGTGGTTTTCATATGACACGTACCGGGCCCGACCTGCCTTCGCCAACCGCAGGTAGCGGTCCAGCACACCGAGCTGGCTCACTGCCTCCGGCACCGCCAGGGCGACGACCTCGACGCGGTAGCCCGCCTCCCTGTACGCCGCCGCCGAAGCACGGAACGCCTCGGGGTCGGCCAGCGGCGTCTCCACCACCACATCGCACCGCAGCTCCCGCGCCGCCACCTCCACCTCGGCCTGCCACCAGTACGTCTGCGGCCGCACCCTGACACCTGCGGTGCGTACGTCCTCTTCCAGGAACCCCTGGTAGAAGGGGTGGACAGCCTTGTACTCGTCGTGGTCCACCCGCACCGCGCCACCGCGCTGGCCCAACGCCGCGTGGACCACGTCAGTGACGCCCGTCTTGCCGCTGCCCGGCTGCCCCGCGACGAACACGACCACTGGCCTCCCCTGCGGTACCGCACCGTGCACCGCGCCCGGGAGCACCTTCGCTGAAAGGACCGCCTGGGCCCAGCCGTCAGCCAGGTCCACGGTTGCCCTCGAAGGGGGTATCGGCGGCGGGGGATGGGCCGGCGAACTCACGTACTCCTCCACGAACAGACTCGGTGCGGGAACAGAGCGGGCCAGGCGTCGTGGTTCGGTTCAGTCCTGCTTCAGCTGCTGGCGGAGCGCGTCGAGGGTGTCGCCGTCTCCGGTGCGCCACAGCGTCCAGCCGTTGGTCGGCGTCTGCGTGATCGCGAAGGCTGCCTTCGACGGCGAGGTGTACGGGGTCGCGTGGCCGTCGACGATCAGCCGCCCATCAGCCGTCACCGTGGCCACGGCCTCCCGCCCAGCCCGCCGCTGCCGGAACGACAGCACGTCGCCCTCGTGCAGCAGACCCGCCAACAGCAAGTTGGCCAGAGGGCCCTGTGGGGCCACCTTCCGGCTACCGCCTGACGCGCTGGCGGCCGTTGCGCTCTGCGGAATGTCGAGGGACAGGGTGATGTGGATGGTCTCGTCCGGCCCCGCGGTGGCCAGCTTGGCCAGCATGGACGGGTCGAAGTGGAAGCTCACGGTAGCCATTGAACGCCTCTCCCCCAGCAAACAGGTTCTTCCCCTAAACACTCTAGCGCATAGTGGTCAGGAGAATTTGGGGTCTCGGCGCCACCGAAACGGGCAGAAGAGGAAACGGTCAGCCCTTCCCTGCCGGCTCCCCCGTGTCGACGAGAAGCGTCACCACCGGCATGAGTGACGGGCCTGCCAACTTGAGAGGCGCGCGGGTTTTCTGGCAAGACTGACCACCATGGGACAGACGGCGTGGGTGAACTTCTCGGTGGCTCTGGACACCGATCCGCTGATTCGGCTGCTGAGAGTGGCGGAGGCCGAGCGGGAGCGCGAGGCGCAGTGGCTGGAGAAGCAGCGGGAAGAACGGCTGTCGGGACTGTCCCGGCGTGAGGCCACCCGCGTCCGCCGGGAGATCCGGGTCGAGCTAGCAGGCAAGCGGGCCCGCGGGGAGCTCGGCGGTAGTCGGGACCTTCTCCTCGCCCAGGCGCTGCGCGAGGAGTTGCGGATGCGCGGGCTGGACCGAACGTGGGAGGAGCCACCGGAGGGCGAACTGAGCGCGCCGGGTCGCCGCTGGGGGACCGTCGCCAGCAAGCCAATGGGGGAGGGCGGGTTCGAGGAGAGCCTGTCCGTGCGGCTGCCGTCCGCGCTCGCGGAGACGGTGCGCCGGGCCGCGTACTGGACGTCGAGGGAGGCGACGGAGGCCCTCCAGGAGTGGGACGAGCGGTGGGGACGAGCGGGCGAGGTCGTGTTGCGGGACGCCGCCTTGGACGGTGTGCCCGGTGAACTTGCCGTGATGGCGGCCGCGATGCGTCCCTCTGCCCCGCAGGCGGCGCTGGCGGCCCGAAACAAGCTGCGCAGCCAGATCCTGACGGTCGGGGACCTGCTGCGGGCCGCGGTGGACCGTGCCGGCCGGGAGGGCCAGCAGACCGAGGTACCAGTTCAAGCATCACCACGGCCGCCTGTCACGGTCGACCCCGTACAGGGCTGATCCGTCACGGGCACCACTCGTGACGACCCGGGGACGGTAGAACGATGCTCGCTTACGGTGCGGCACCATGCGTACCCTCCTGCCGCGCCGAGGCGGCCGTCCCACCAAGCTCTCCCCCGAGGTCGTCGAACGGCTCGTCGCCGCGTCCAAGGCCGGCGGTCCCACACGGATCGCCGCCGCGTACGCGGGTATCTCCGAGCGGTCCTTCATGAACTGGATGGCCCGCGGACGCCGGGCGGTGGAGGCCCACGACGAGGACGACCGTCAGCCCGACAAGGCCGACCTCCCGTACGTGGCTCTGTTCGAGCAGGTCTCCTGGGCCCGCTCCGAAGCCGCGCTCCAGGCCCTTGCGCAGATCCGCTCGGCGGCCCGGGACAAGCTCGTCCTGGACCGGGAGACCATCCGGCACGACCCGAAGACCGGGAAGGTGGTCTTCTACCGAAAGGAGCGCCACATCCAGGCCGGCGACTGGAGGGCAGCCGCCTGGTTCCTGGAGCGCGCCTATCCCCAGCACTACGGCCGGAACCGGCAGCGCAGCGACTGGGAGGACGTCCTGGACCCGCCCGCGCAGGCGGCGGCCGAGCCGGTGCCGGATCTCTCCGCCCTCGCCGAGCGGCTGCAGCGCACCCTCGACGAGAGCACGCCCCAGGACGGTTGACCGTGGTTGATGCGGTATTTGCAGTGCCCCACGCGCGCGCAAGGCCCGCCGGTCTCACGAGGTCCGCGGGTTCGTGTGACCGGCTCCGGGCTGGCGGCGGCGCGGTGGGCTCGGGGCCGTGTGTTGCTCTGGCAGGATTTGACCTGTCCGAGTACCCACCCGGGGAAGCCCACGGAGGAGTCACATGTCCCCCGCTCAGCGCGCTGCGGTCGATACCGCCCTACGCCGCGCCAAAGTCATTTCGTTCTTCCAGCAGAAGGGCGGTGCCGGCAAGTCCACCGACGCCGTCAACGTCGCTGCTGTGATGGGCGAGAACAATCCGCCCTCGTCACCGGATGCTCCCTGCCCGGTCGTCGCCGCCGGGATCGACCTCCAGGGCTCCTTGGAGAAGTGGGCCCGCCGGGTGCCCGAGGACCGCCTGCCGTTCGACTACATGGTCACCCGAGGCAAGGTCGGCGAACTACGCAAGCTCGTCGAAGACCCTGATGTGCTGCGGGTGATCGTCGACACGCCTGGCTTCGCGGACATCGATCCCGACGCCGAGATCGACGCCCTCGATCCGCTGGGCAAGGGTCCGGCCGCGGAGGCGATGCGTGAGGTCCTGGACTTGACCGACCTTGCCCTGGTGCCGATCGTGCCCGTGGAGACGCTCACGCATGATCCGGCCGAGTACACGATCGAGCGGCTGTTGAAGCCCCGCAACATCCCCTTCCGCATCGTCATCAACAACTGGGACTCCGGCACGGACCGCACGAGGGCGGACCTGCGGGAGATGCAGGAGTGGTGCACGACGCGGGGGTACAAGTACATGTCGCAACCCATCCGCCGCTACAAGATGCACGCCCAGGCGCCGGACAAGGGACTCACGGTCATCCAGTACCCGGAGAGCGGCACCGCGCTCCGGGCCCGCGAGGACTTTTACAAGCTCGCCCTCGGCGTGGAAGGACTGATCTGATGGGCCGGGGACGAGGCGGTTCCGCGGCGGAGAAGTGGGAGTACAAGAGCGCCGTCGACATGGCCAAGGCGCTCAAGCCGCTGAGCCGTCCGCTGTCCACGCAACCGATAACGCTCACGTCGGATGAGAAGGGCATCCTCGCCCAGTGCCACGCCGCGGTGGACACGCTCCAGTGGGCGTTCTGGCTGGCAGGCAAGGCGCTGGAGACTCTCCGCGAGGGCAGGCTCTACCGGGCCGAGTGCGCCAGCTTCGACGACTACGTCTGGAAGCACTGGCGGATGAAGAAGGCGTACGCCAACAAGCTCATCCGGACGTGGCGGATCGCGGAAGCCGTGTTCGAGCTCCTGTCGAACGAAGTGGCTCCAATTGGAGCCACCAAGAAGCCGAGCCCGCTGGGCGCCAACGCCGAGAAGGCCCTCAAGGCGCTGAACCAGGCCCAGGTGTGGGAGTTGGTTCCGGTGGCGGACACCTGGGACGTCGACGCGGCAGTTTTGGTCTACAAGACCACGCTCGAGGTCGACGGCGTGAACGTCACCGCCAAGCTCCTCAGCGGTGCCGTCCAGGCCCTGCCGAGGGGTGACTTCGACGAGGAGCAGGTCGCCGACCACGTGCGGGCCTTCGTCGAGTCGTTTGGCGAGGACGATGACGACGACCCGGCCGATTTCACCGCGAGGGTGGAACGGGCGGTGCCGTCGCTCTGGGTGCGCCGGCTGGCGAAGAAGGACACTGCGGCCGCGCACCGCTACCTCGACGAGCTGCAGGCCCAGATCGACAAGGTGCGGGAGGAGCTGACGGCGCCGGCCGAGGTTGCCCTGCCGGAAGCACGGCGCGGCGGAGCGGACCCGGTCGGGGAGGGTAAGGAGCACGCCGCGACCTAACGGCCTGGCCCCTGAAATCAGAAAAAGCGGCCCCGTCCGAGGACGGGGCCGCTTCGTGTTGTTCAGGGGTTCTTTCCGTTCCCCTCAGGGGTTGTTGGGGCTCAGCAGCGTGGCGGCTGCGGCGATGAAGACGACGGACGCTTCCTTGGCGGCATGCCGTCGGGCGTTCAGCTCGGTCCGGTCGGTGGCCTTGCGCAGCGCGTACGTGGCGTCTGCGGCCTGCTGGGCGGGCCCGGCCAGCTCGGGTACCAGAACCTGGAGGCGGATGTGGGGCGCGGTGATTGCCGCCCGGGTGTCGTGGGACTTCGTCTGGGCATCCAGCTGGTGCTCGGTGCCCGCCTCTGTCAGAGCCAGCCGCTCCCGGTGGAACATCGCCGAGCGGTGCGCGTCCAGGGCGGCCGCGAAGTCGGTGACGGCGCCGAGCTGGTCCTGGCGGTGGCTGTCGGCGCGCTCCTCGGCCCGTGCGGTGCGTGCCGAACGGTGCTGGAGGAGGCCGGCGGTCAGGGCACCCGCAAGGGTGCCGAGCACGGCAACGATCGAGGGCCATATGGACATCTGGTGTTGGGTCCTCTCGGATGGCTGGTCCAGCGGCAAAACCACGGGCCTGTCGTGGAACGTGACGAGACCCCAGGCACTATCACTGCCAGGGGTCTCGTGGCTGGTACAGATGGAAGGCGCTCAGTCCTGACATGCGATCGGATCGAGGCCGGGGTCAGCGGCGGAAGTCGTTGTTCGTGCGGGCGATGACGCCGCGGGTGGTGGTGCTGACGTTGGTGTGGTCCTGGCTGACCGGGCCGGCGTAGTGGTGGTGGTGCTCGGCTGGCGCGGCGGCGACGGTCTCCTTGGCGCTCCTGAAGACCTTGGCCAGGGCGGCGAGGACGGCGACCGGGGCGCCGCACACGAGGGCGACGACGAGCGGGTCGACCTGGCCGATGGTCCACATGACCAGGGAGATGGAGCCGCCGATGGGGACGGAGGCGAGGCCCGCGGTGAGCATGAGCGCGCTGGCGTCGGTGGCCTTGGCGCTCATCGGGGGCCGGCCGGGTTGGGTGACGGGCGGGGCGGTGCCGACGAGGGGCACGGGGCTGGTATCGCGGTAGAAGGTGGCCGGGGCTTGGGGGGCGGGGCGGTAGGCGTCGTGGATGAGGCGGTACGCCTCGGCGGCCGCCTGGTCGTCGCTGAGCGGCGTACCGGCGGCGGGCTGGCGGTCATGGTGCACGGGGCTCTCCTCGGTCGTCACAGGGGTGTGGAAGTGGCCCCGGAGGCCTCTCCGGGGCCCTGGTACGGTGCTGGGGTTCAGTTGCCGACGTGGGCGTCGTAGGCGGCGGCCGCGTCATCGGCGGTGACGCCGTCGCCGGTGATGGCGTCGATGACCATCTGCCGGTCGGCGTCCGGGAGCATGGACAGGAAGGAGGCGACCCGGTCGGCGGCCGTGGGGCTCTTGCGCCGGCTGCCGGTCTTGGCGCCGGCACCGCCCGTGGTCTTGCGCGTCCTGCGGCGGGGCGCCGAGTCGCCGTCCTCGCCGTCGTGCTGGTCCTGGTCCTCCTCGTCCTCGAGGTCGGGGGCGTTCCAGTCGCCGAGGAGGCCGAGTTCGTCCAGCTTCCGGGTCTCGTACGGGGTCAGGTGCTGGTCGGCTTCGGGGAGCAGCTCGGCGAGGTTCTGCTCGGCGTCGGGGCCGGACAGGTCGACATAGAGGGTGCGCATCAGGACCGGGCGGCCCTTGATGACGATCCAGCCGACGCCGCCGATGCCGGTGGCGTCCTCGGGGGACTCCTCGCCGGCGATGCGCTGTTCGATGGTGAGCCGAGTGCCGCCGTACTCGCCGGGCAGCGGGTCGGGGATGTACTCGGCGGGGACCAGGCCGTCGAAGGCGCGGCGGGTGGCGGCGGCGTCGCCCATGTTCAGGACGACCGGGCGGGAGTTGGCCTTGAGCTGGTTGCGCATGGTGCTCGTGAAGCCGTCGTCGACCTTCATGTCCTGGCCGGCGGGCTTGAAGCCGATGCCGTACTTGCGGCCCTTCACGCCGAGGAGTTCGCCGAGGAGGGTGATCCGCTCGCCGTACTTCTCGTCCTTGGACGCGGCCAGGTACTCGTCGACGTCGACGGTGAGCCCGCTGTAGGGGCAACCGGGGTCGTTCGGCTTCCAGTCCCGGACGGTGCCGTCCGCGCGGGGCATCGCGCCGCGGATGTCCATCAGGGCGACGGCCGCGCGGAGCATCCGCCAGATGTAGAGCGGGCCGACGCCGTGGCGGTCGACGTGTGGGGCGAGCAGGGCGATCTTGCCGTCGGGGGCCTCGGTGGCGACCCAGTTCACCATGCCGGCGTTGGCGGCGGCGGCGATGCCCAGGACGATGAGCTGGGACTTGCCGGAGCCGGAGGCGCCGGCGGTCAGGCCCAGGGCGATTCCCTCGGGCCGGTGGACGCGGCCGCGGACGTAGGAGCCGTCGTAGGCGACGCCGAGGCGCCAGAAGCCGGCGGCGTCGGGGGTGACGTCGGCTCGGGTGGCGTGGCGGACCACGACCAGCGGGGGCTCGTCGCACACCATCACGTGGACGCGGTGGCCGTCGACGTGCGCGAAGACGCGGAGTTCGTCCTTGTCGGCGCCGAGGGCGGTGCACAGCTTGGCGGGGTCGCAGCGAGGGGCCTCGGTCTCGTCTTCCATCTGGGCCACCCAGTGGGTGACCCCCCGCTCGTCGTCACGCGTCTTGTAGTCGAACACCGCGCCGGGGATCGCCTTGCCGGGGCGGGCGATGTTCTTCGCCCACCAGTCGGCGTCACTGGGGCCGGCCTTGGCCGCCCGCCGGTGCGCGTCGGGCGTGACGATGATTTCCGCCCAGCTGGGGCCGTAGGCGGTGCCGTCGGGGCCGTGGACGGTTTCGCGGACCTTGACCGCCTCGGGCGGGACGCCGAAGGCAGCGCCGACGGTCCGCTCGTCCAGGTTCGGCACCGCGCGGCCGTCGGGGGCCTTGAGGAGCGCGGAGAAGTCGATGCTGGTGCCGGGGTGGCGCTCGATCCGGCGCAGCTCGGTGGAGCCCGGGCTGCCTGCCCGCTCCCACATGCCGCGCAGCTGGCGGGCGAACTCGCCCTCGGCTTCCGGCTCCTGGTCCTCCTGCTCGGCAGTCTCCAGCTCGTGCAGGGCGGCTTGGGCCAGGCGGAGGTTGCCGGTGCGGGACAGGGGAGCGAGCAGGCCCATGGTCACGGCCCAGCCTCCGGCGAGGGCAGCGTCGATTCCCCACCCGGTGGTGAAGACGGCGGTGATATCGACCGCTGCGGCGGAGACGAAGGGAATGGCCCGCATGACGGTCGTCAGCAGGCCCGCATCCGGGTTCTCCGCCTTCTTCCATGCCCGCACGCCCATGATTCCGGCGGGAATTGCGGCGGTGGCGAGCATGGCGAGGTTGGCCGGCCCGGAGGGGTCGACGTTCGGGGCGATGGTCAGGCCGAGAACGGCCGCCCCGTAAACGGCGCGCTCCAGGTGGACGCGCCGGGCGATGGCGTGCCCGAGGGCCACGGTCGACATGAAGTGTTCCTCCTTACTCGGTTCGGGAATGGAGAGGGGAGGGCCGCCGAATTGCGGCCCTCCCCTTGGGGTATTGCGGTGCTACTCGAAGAAGCCGGGCTTCGGCGTCTTCGTGGTCCGGTTGCTGCGGATGTCGTCGAGCTCCCCGTACTTCGCCCGGTGGACGGCTGCGGCGTGCCGGGACAGGCGTGCGCCTTCCTCGGCCGCTGCCTTCATCCGGTCGGCCGCGAGGGCGGCACCGCCCAGGAGGACGGACACGCTGGCGGTGAGCTCCACGTACTTCGGGTCGCCGTCGGCGTGCTCCAGCTGCTGGGCCGTGAGCAGGGCCTCCGCGGAGTGCGCCTTCATCTTCAGCTTGACCTGGGTCAGGCCCTCTGCGGCGGCGTCGAGCGCCAGGGCGAAGCCCTTGAGCTTGCGCTGGAGGCCGGCGTAGCTGTTGTCGGTCTGTCGTGCGAGGTCGCTCATCTCTCACCCCTCGTGGTGGGCGGCGGACGACGCGTGTGCGAGGTCCGCGTTCTCCCTGGCGGTCTGGTCGCGGCGGTAGTCCGAGTTCACGGCCCGGGCGGCCATCACGGCGCCCTCGTCGGCGGCCTTGCACTCGGCCGCCATCCGCTCCGCCTCCTTGCCCATGCGGTCTGCCTGCTCGGCGAGGTTGTCGAGGAGGGCCATCACGGACGGGTCGGTGACGTTGTGGCCGTCCTGCAGCTCCTGCTGCATCTCCTCGATCGCCTTCACCGTCGCGGCCATCGTCTTGGCGACGGCATCGGCCTCCCGGGCCGTCTCGCCGACGCGAACCGCGATCTTCGCCATCGTCAGCAGGTAGCCGTTGAGGTTCAGCTCCGTGCGGTGCCGGGCCGCAAGTCCGGTGAATCTGGGGTTCGCTACTGCGCTCACGGGCGCCTCCTTGGTGTGCGTAGGGCCGGCCGCCGGTGCCCCGGCGGGACGCTGGGTTCCCGGCCGCTGCGTGTGCGGCTCCGGCGCCCGGGGAAGCCCGAGCGGGCCGATGCCGATCCCCGCGGGAGCCTTTGGCTTCGGCTGGGCTTCGTCATCGCGGACCCACAGCCACGGGTCCCAGATCGGGCCGGTGGTCTTCTGCGCCGACGTCCAGGCGTCCTCCCGCTCGTACGAGAAGCCGCCCGGGCCCTGACCAGCACCGGGGCCGGGGCCGGGGCCGGTCGTCGGGCCGGGGCCCGCGCCGTAGGTACCGGTCGTGCCGGGTCCGGCCTTGCGGTTCTTCTTGCGTGCCTTGGGCTTCTTCACCCGGGGCTTCTTCTTGCCCGGCCCCTTCCGCCCGGTGGGCGACTTGGGCCGCGTGGACTTCTTCTTGGTCTTCGCCGGACCGGAGGGAGCACCGGGCCCGGGGGCCGGCTTCTTCTTCGGCCGGGGCTTCCTGACCCGGACCTTCTTCGGCCGGACGGTCTTCTTCTTCGACGGCCCACTGCCGGTGCCCGGCCCGGCAGGAGAGCCGGAGCCCTTGCCGGGCCCGGCCTTCTTCGGGCTGCGCTTGCGGATCCGGACCTTCTTGGGACGGGCCGTCTTCTTCGACGGGCCGCTGCCGGGACCGGACGAAGACGTCGGCTTCGGCTTGCCGGAGGTGCCAGCCGACGAGGAGCCGGTCGGGCCGGGCTTGGGCTTCTTGCTCTTGCCGCGCTTGGCCTTGGACACCACCGGCGGGGCCATCCCGTGCTTGCGCCGCCTCTTCAAGCGCCGTGCCGCGGACTCCGCCAGGGCCTGGCCGAGCGTGGTGCGGTCCTCGCCCTCCTTGTCGCCTTCCTTCTGGGCGCGGCGTGCTCCCTTCGCCTCCAGGCGGGCCTGCCGCGCCTTCTGCTTGTTGTCGCGCGCCAGGTCCCGGTCCTTGGTGCGGTCGGCCAGGCCCGCGGCCTGCCGGGCCGCCCGCCGTTCCATCCGCGCGCTCTGGCCGGCGGCCTTGCGCTCCTGGCGGCCGCGGGCTCGTTCCATGGCCGGGCTGGACGCGGACGAGCTCGGCGACTTGCCGCCGGTCGGCGCCTGGACCCCGGAGCCCTTGGCCCCGCCGCCCGCGCCCTTGCCCGCCCCGGAGGAGCCGGAGCCCTTGCCGGAGCCGGACGGGGAACCGGAACCGGAATTTCTGGTTCCCTTGTCTTTCCCGGAGGAGGATCCACCGGCACCGCCCGGGGACTTGGTGCCCGCACCCTTGCCGCCTGCTCCCGCCGACTGCGAGCCGGTGGATGCTCCGGGCTTGCCCTTGCCGCCGCCCGGCCCGCCGCTGCTGCCGGAGCCGGCGCCGCGGCCCGAGCCGCCGGCGCCCGTCGAGCCGCCGGAGCCACGTCCGCCGCCCCCGCCGGCGGCCTTGCGGCCGTACTCCTGGCTGGAGGGGACCGCACTCTTCGCCCTGGCCTCGCGACCTTGGTCGCCGAGCTTGCGCATGGCCAGGGCGTGCTCGGTCTGCTGCTCCAGGCCGGCGACCTTGGCCTTCATCTTCGCCTCACGCAGCGGGGCGGCCTCGGCGTGCTCGGCCATGCGCCGCGAACGCCAGTCGGAGACCACCATCGCCATCCCGCGCATCGCGGCCAGGGCCACGGCGAGCGGGGCCGCGATCATCAGGGCCCCGCCGCCACCGGAAGCGGCCGGGGCAGGGCCGGGTGCGCCCGGTAAGCCGGGCATCGGCGAGGCGGCCGGCGCCGCGGCCGGGATCGCGGCCGCGGTCTCGGCGGCCGTCTCCCTCGCCGGGATGACCGGCAGCTCCATCGTCGTCTCCTCCGGCGTCTCCGGAGGAGCGGTCCGCCGGGGCGGGGGCAGGCCCGGCATCCCGGCCAAGCCCCCCTCCCGGCTGGGGAGTCGAATCAGCTCCCCGCCATCCGAGTCGTCTGTCATGACCCCTCTCTCCTGTTGACAGAAAGTGACCGTCTCGTGTACGCGCGCGCGTGTCCGCGCGTCCGTGTGTCCGCGCCTCCGGTTGGGGCAGCATCAGGGCCGCCCTCCCGGGGGAGAGCGGCCCTTGACGCATCACGCGGTGACTACTGGCGGTGACGGGCGCAGAAGTTCTCCAGCGTCCTTGCGAGCTCGACGAGTGGCGCCTGATTGCCGTTCTGCTGCTCCCGTTTGGCGACCGCCTTGGCCGACTCGAACCAGGCGAGCAGCACGCCCCACTCGCCGAGCCGGGCGGCGTAGTCGGCGATCCGCTGCTCGTGGTGGGCGTCCTGGCGAAGGCGCCGCGCCTCCGCCTTCGTCATCGGAGCACTCACGCGGCGCCCCGCTTCGACCGGCCCAGGTCGTACAGCGAGCCCGCGACCTGCTCGTCCTCGCCGTCCTTGCTGGTCAGGGCCTGCGTGGTCTTGTGCAGGGACTTGGAGGCCAGTTCGCCGAACGCGGCGCTGCGCTGCGCCCGGGCCAGCCGCTTGGCCTTGCGCTGCTCGGGCAGCTGCTGGACCAGGGCGGTGTGGTCGGCGTGCGCGACGAGCAGGGCCTCCAGCGCCTCGTACTGCAGCTTGGCTCCCTTGACCAGCTTCTTCGCGTGCTTCTCCAGCTGGCGGGACCGGCGGGAGGCTGCCTTGAAGCGGTCGCCCTCGATGTGCTGCTTGCGGTAGGTCGCGCGGACCGCGGCGAGCAGGTCGTCGTAGACCTCGTGGTCGGTGCGGTGGGACTTGCGCCGTTCCTGGACGAACGCGGCGAGGGCCTCGGGGGTCAGCAGGTGGGACAGGTCCATCGGTTGATCTCCTTCTGGGGGAAGTGGGCCCGCCGTCTTTCGGGGGCAGAGAGCGGGCCCGGCCCGCGGCGTGCTTTACCGCCGTCGCGTCAGGTGCGGACGGCGCGGATCTGGTTGCGGACCCACTCGGGGTCCAGGCCGCCGAACTCGGCGGCGAGAGCGGTGGGCGAGGGGGTGCCGCCCGCGTTGAGGATTTCGGCGGCGCGTGCCCTTACCGCTGCCCGCTGTTCGGCGGTACCGCCGCCGGGGCGGCCGCCCTTACCGGTGCCGGGCCGAGCGGTCTTACCGCCCGGCTTACCGCCGCCGGGCGGGCGCGGTTTACCGGTACCGGTAGAACCCGGATTACCGGTACCGCTACCGCCCGGATTACCGGTCGGGTTACCGCTACCGGTACCGGCCGGGCTACCGGTGCTTTCACCGCCCGGGTTACCGGTGCTCTCCTCGTCCTCGCCGCCGGTAGGGCTACCGGTGGCGGGCGCCGGTTCGGCGCCGGTGTGGTCGTTCTCCAGGAGGCGGTGAACCCGCCAGACGATGACGACCACGACGAGCACCGCGACGACGATCAGGCCGACGCTCGGGTGCTTCTCCCCGCCGTCGACGGTGATGCCGGCGCCGGTCATGTCGGCCACGTGGTAGGTGATGTTCGTGGCGGCCATGAGGCCGAGCGCGTACGGCACGTCCTTCTTCATGCGGAACGCGGTGACCGCGTAGACGTCCAGGCCCAGCGGCAGGGCCCAGCCGGCGTCCCCTATCGGGGTGTCGCCGAGTCCGACGAGCCGGGCGAAGGCCCACTCGCCGGACGCGGTCAGGATGATGACGGCCACCAGGGCCGTCCACACGCTGGCCGCCTTGACGTACTCGCTGGTGGCCTGGGTGCGTTTGAGGCCCGCCGCCCGCCTCTCGGCGACCTTGCGGGCCTCGCGGGCCGCGGCCAGCTGGCGGTTGGCCTCCTTGAGCTTGGCGTCGGCCTCCAGGCTGACCCCTTCGGCCGCAGCCCGGGCTTCGGCCTCCACCTGCTCGCGCAGGCCGGCGAACTCGGCGTCGAGCTCATCGAGGCGGGCCAGGCGCTGACGCTCGTGCTTCTCGCCGAGCGCGTGGAACTCCGCCTCGATCTCGGCCCGGGACTCCTCGGCCTCGGCGCAGGAGCGTGCCAGTTCGCCCTCGATCTCCGTGCGTCGGGTGGCGAGGTCCTCGTCGAGGTCGAGCCGCGCCTGCCGGCGGGCCAGGTCGAGCTCGGTGTCGAGCGCGGCCCGGGCCGCGTGGATCTGCCCGGCCTTCTCCTGCGCCTCATCGACGATCTGCGCGGCGTCGGCGAGGGCCTTGCTGTAGGCGGCCTCCGCCGCGGTGCGGCGCATCTCCACCAGCGCGGTGGCCCGCTCCTCGGCCTCGGCCAGGACAGCGGCCACCTGCTTCTCCGCGTCGGCCAAGAGCTGGCTGGCCTGGGCCTCGGCGGCCGCGATGGCCTCCTCGGTCTCCCGGACCGCCTCCGCCCGGGCGGAGGCGCGGATCGTCTCCGCTTCCTCCCGGGCCGCAGTGCGGGCGATGGAGCGGACGTCGTCCGCGTCCGCCTCGGCCCGGGCCAGGCGGCGCCGCGCCTCTTCGGCGACTTCGGCCAGAACTCGCCTGGCGTCGGCGGCCGCCGCCTGCCGAATCGTGTGCGCCCGGGCCTCGGCGCCCTGGATCAGCTCCGCGGCTTCCTGCGCCCCTGTCCAGCGGGCCGTGTCGAGGATGTCGGCGGCCCGGTCGCGCAGGTCCGCCTCGCGGAGCTGCTGCTCCTCGCGTACCTCCGGGCTGGGCGGCACGGTCTCCGCCGCGGCCGGGCCGCGCGGCGGTGGGGTCGTCTTGGCCGGCGGCTTGCGGGCCGCCGTCTTCCGGGCGTTGCGGGTGCCGGTACGGGCCGCCACGCTCCACTCCTCTCATACGGGTGGCCGCCCGCCTGGGCGGCCACCATGTGCGTGTGCGGCCTGTCAGACCCTGGCGAGGCGGTCGGCCATGCGGTCGACCACCCCGGTCATCCGCAGGCCCGCCCGCTCGATGCGCAGCCGGAACAGGCGGTCGCCACTGCGGCGCAGGCCCTCGTCGGCGCGGGCGAGCGGCCCGCGGATCACCAGGTGCAGGTGCCACTCCAGCCGGAGCGCCTCGACGCCCCGGACCGCGCGCAGCACCTTGGCCACCGCGTACAGCGCGAACACGTAGCCGAACAGGCCCACCGCCACCGTGCGGCGGCCGGCCGTGGCGACGAGCCCGCCGCCGGTCCGTGCGGCCACGGCGATGTCCGTCAAGTTCTGGTAGGCGTCGAAGTCGGCGGCCGACCAGGTCTCCACCGGGCCGTGGCTGCGCCGGAACTCCTCCATGGCCGTCTTGCCGGACTTGAGCAGGGCGCTCATGCCGTCACCGCCTTCGCGTTGGCGTCGGCGACCGGGGTGTCGGCGGCCAGCGGAATGGTGGAGATGACCGTGCCGCTGGCCAGCGGGTGGCCCTCCCCCGGGCTCCAGTCGTCCTCGGAGATTCCGTAGCGGAGCCGGGCGGCGGCCTTCGCCCCGCCCTTGGTCCGGTGGGCGCTGATGGCCTCACCGTCGTGGAGCAGGATGTAGATGGGGCCCGCGCCGTGCTCGGCCTGGCGCAGCTTGCCCAGGAGCTGCTGCACCTCCCGGGCCTTCTCCTCCAGCTCCTTGTGGAACCGCTCGGCGAAGGCCCGGGCCTCGTCGCGCTCGGCGAGGGCCGTGTCCCGCTCTTCGCGGGCGGTGTCGCAGTCCTTCTCCATGGCGACGGTCTCGTCGAGGGCCGTGGTCAGGGCGCCCTCGGTGGCCACCAGCTCCTCGTACGTGCTGGTGCGGATCGTCTTGAACGGCCAGAGCTTCACAGCTGGCCACCCCCCATCGAGAACCCGTTCCTGCCGGACTGGTGCGTGGACTGGCGGTTCGTCTCCGCGAGGCGGCGGGAGAGCTCCTCGCGCTCGGCCTCGGTCATGCGACCCGCTCCATGTACTCGTCGTCGGCCTCGCCGTACGCGGCGAACGCCGGGTCGAGGTCGATGGCGTCGACCAGGTCCTCCAGGTCGCCGGCCGTCAGGTGCTCGCGGCCCACCGTGATGCGGACCGCGATGTTGCCCTGGCCCATCGAGCCGACGATGCCGACCTCGGCCGGGGTGTAGGCGATCGAGGCGTTCTCCAGCTCCCCGGCCAGCCGGGGCAGCAGGCTGGCGGCCTCCGGCTGCAGCGTCACGTCGGCGGTGATCCGGCCCGGGAGGACCGTCAGCGCCAGCCGGACGCCGAGCTTGGCCAGCCCCTGGACCTCGTCGAACAGGCTGAACGCGTCGGCGACAACGTCGTCGAGCGCGTCGACCGCAGCCTGCGGGCGGATCGGGGCGGCGGAAGTTGCGATGATGGTCATGCGGATTCAGCTCCCTAGCTGGGTGGATCCGTGGACCCCCGGCACACATGGCGCTGCAACGCCGTGCCGGGGGTCGCGCCGTCTGTGCGGCGCGGTGAGCAGATGGGGAATCGCACCCTCGACCCCACCCCTGGGGTCCTCTACAGATCCGCTCTCGGGTGCCGTGCGGCCAACCCCCCGCTCAAGACCACACCAGCCGGGAAATCCGCTGGTGAGAGGGTCGTCTCGTCGTAATGACGGCAGGGGCGCCGCGCCCGAAATTCAGTCCACTGTTGAGTTCAGAAGCAACGAGCGACCATCCATCACCCCGCTCGGGAGAGCGAGTTCACCGGGGCCGCCAGGGCATAGCTGTGCTGTGCAATTCGCCGTGGGATCGGCGTTGTGGTGCGCAATGACGCTCTGACGTGCAGATATAGCGTTCGCAAGGTCCGTCTTTAGCGAGCTAAAGCGGCTGCTGAACGAAACAGTAGGGCGGCTCCGCCCGAGCGTCAACCACCTTGAAGAGGCGTCTTTAGTGCGCTAAACATGACCCCAGAAGGGAGGCACACACATGGACGACAAGCTCGACGCGGCACTCGACACCGCGCTTTCCGATGTACGGGCCCTGACCGATCCACTCCAGCGGGCGAAGAAGGCCCACCAGATCGTGGGCCGGCTGCAGGACTACGAGGGCCAGGTGCAATCGGTCCGCAACGAAGCAATGAACGAGGCCCTACGCACGGGCCTGACCAGCAACAAGGACCTGGCGACGGCGCTCGGTATCAGCGCCGGCCGCGTCAGCCAGCTGGCCAAGGGCGCTCCCCCCGAGAGGCTCTTCCTCGGCAGCGGCCGCGTCATCGTGGCGCTCGCCGAGAAGCTGGAGGAGGGGAAGCTCGAGGACGGCAGCGACAAGGCCATCCAGGGCCCGGTCATCGCCACGGAGGACTTCCAGACGTACGAGCACCTCCGGGGACTCGCCGAAGAAGTTGGCCTGGAGATCTCGTTCGAGCGCATCCCCTTGGGCGGCAACGTCAAGTTGAACCGTCCGAACCTGGTCGTGATCTGCGGTCCCCGCCTGAGCCCCCTGATCGAGCAGATCCTCGAAAGTGACCCTCACCTGCGCTTCGACAAGGACAGCAAGGGCTGGTTCCTGACCGATCTGAACAGCGGTGAGGTCTACCGCTCCCCGATGGACAGCGGGCAGAACCAGGACATCGCCTACTTCGGCAGGCTGCCGCGCCCCGACGGCAAGGGCACCTTCCTGTACATCGCCGGCATCCACGCCCGCGGCAGCGGTGGCGTCGTCCACTGGCTGAACTCGGAGCTGGAGAACGTCCACCGCGAACTCAAGGCCAAGAGGTTCTCCGTTCTGATCAGGAGCACCTACGACCCGGAGACGCTGGACATCGTCGCCAGCGAGCGGATCACCCCCTTCTACCAGCCTGAGAGGGCGTAACCCACCGTGCAGGTCACCGTGTCGTCGGCCAAGGGCGTCGGAGCCGAAAACGAGGATGGGGTCTTCGTCGGCCCGGGCGTCGTCGTAGTCCTGGACGGCCTGTCCGCGCCGAGAGACCTGCCGATGGCGTGCAGCCACGGCACGCCTTGGTACGTCCGGCAACTCGGTGCACGTCTAGTCGCGCTGATGGGCGACGAGGACCAGGCGCTTGTCGAGGTACTTCGTGGCGCGATCGGCGACGTCAACTCGATGCACGCGAGCACGTGCGCCTTGGACCAGGAAGCGGTGCCGGCCGCCACGGTGGTCATGCTCCGCGAGGGCCGTGGCGCGGTTGACTATCTCGTGCTGTCGGACTCGGTACTGGTCCTAGATGCGGCCGGAACGGTCAAGGCCGTGGCGGACACCAGCGTCGAGGATGTCGCAGGCCCCGAGATGGCTGCGGCCCTCTCCGGGCCTGCGGGTACTCCCGAACGGGCAGCTAGGGTCTCCGAACTCGTAGCCGTGCAACGGGGCCTGCGAAACAAGCCTGGCGGGTACTGGGTTGCGGCCACCGACCCGGCCGCCGCCGATCACGCCATCACAGGTAGTGTCCCGGCCTCCAAAGTGCGGCGGGCGGCACTCCTGTCAGACGGCGCCAGCCGCCTCGTCGATCTCTTCCACCAGCTCTCGTGGGAAGAACTGCTGGATCTCCTGGATGCCGAGGGGCCGGCGGAGCTCATCGCCCGGACCCGAGCCACCGAGGAATCCGACCCGGATGGCACTCGCTGGGCCAGGTTCAAGGTTGGTGACGACGCGACAGCGGCCTACGTTCGGTGGGATGTGCGGCACTCCGGCGCCACCCGACACACCCAGAAGTCGCCTGGTGGCCCCTGGCACGCAGGCGAGGGTGGATGATGGCCCCGCATCCGAGTAACCGCGCTGCTGCGCGGCGAAGCCGACGGACCCGAGAGGCCGACATGACCGAGCAGCTGCTCCGCAGCCAATTCTCGCTGCCGTCGGCCCCGTCTCTTTCGCTACAGCAGACTGTTGCCCGGCCCGCCGCGCGGGCCGTCGGCACCGATGCGTTCCCGCTGGGCGGATCTTCCGATTGTTCGGAACCTGCCAGGCGGGATACGCGTTCTGACCTGCGCCGACACTGTTGCATCATCCTCGGGTGGTGCCCGTACCACGTGATCCCCGGTTACCTCAACCGGGAGAAGGACCGGACGATGAACGTGCACGGACGAGGCCCGTAAAGGGCGATGGCCGTCACCTGCGCCAACAGGGACGGCCATCTAAGTCACGACTCACCCCAGGCCCTAGGAAGCCACTGATCTGAGTCGTACGTCGGCGGTAACGCCGGGCACCTGACCTCGTCGAGGCCCGGCTACCGATAGCAGGATAGCCAGCTTCCTACGGGAAGTGCAGCATCTCCCTCGCTGACCTGGTCACCTGCCCCTCCGCCGACGTATGACTCCCTACCCAGGGAGACCCGCTCCACATGCACCGCCAGATGCTCGCGATGGCCGCGCCGGGAGGTGTCCGCTTCGGCGGATACGACGGCGCCATGAAGCCCGCGACGCTAACCATGCCGGTCACGTACGACACGGCCATGCTCTTCACCAACACCGCCGGCCGCACGATCGCGGCCGCCATGAACGCCCCCGTCCGGTCCGCCTCGGGGGTGGCCCGATGACGAAGTTGCAGCAGCCCCGCGAGACGTGGGCCCGGGCTATCGAGCCGGAGCCCTCGGTCACCATCACTGAGGAGACCTTCTTCGGGCACGGCTGGCAGCCCCTCACGATCTCCGTGCTCCAGGCCCTGTGGTTCATGCCGCCGGGGGAGGAGTTCGACGTCCCTGAGCTTGTCGGCTGGTTCCGCGCCCTGGGGTGGAAGTCCGCGAACGGCAAGCCGCTGGGCGAAGACGCCGTGCGGCGGGAGCTCGCGCTGATCCGGAAGGCCGGCTACATCCGCACGTTCCGCGTCCGCCTCGAGGGCGGGCAGCTCGGGGGGGCCCGCTACGAGATCTCGAAGCGCCCGAAGCCGCCCCAGGAGCAGATCGAGTACATCCTCGGCGACACCGTAAAACCGCAGGTCACACCTAATGCCTCTATTGAGGGGGTCAGGTCCGCACCTGATGCCTCCAACGGAGAAAACCGCAGGTCAGACCTGATGCCTCCAATGACCAGGTCAGGTGGATCGCCTGCCCAGGCGGATGCGGCAAAACCGCAGGTCGCACCTGATGCCTCCAATGGCGGTTTCCCCCCCACACCCCCCCTGGAGGTGGTGGATACCACCTCCCCCAACCCCCTCACGCCCCTCGGTGCTCCCTTGGGCCCCGACAACCCCGCTGCGCGGGAGGAGGAGGCGGACTCTGAGTTCGACGCCGAGGCCGTCGCCGCCGCTGCGGAGTTCCTCCAGGAGATGCCCGCACCGTGGGCGTGCGGTCGGCAGACGGCACACCGGCTGGCGCCGCTGCTGGCGCGAGTTGCAAAGGACCAGGGCTGGGAACTCGACGACGCCCTGGTCCAGGAAATTACGAAGGGCCAGCTGCCGAATGCCCCGGTGGCCACGCTGAAGAAGCGGATCGAGGACCTAGTCCGTCGTCACCGTGCCGCAGCGACCGCTCGTACCGTGCCGAGCCAGAGCAGGTCCTCGGAACAGCTGGTTTCCAACCTGCCCGCCTACTGCGGTGACCTGGACTGCGACGAGGTCACCCGGATGCGGACCGTCGAGGACGAGCAGGGCTGGCGCACCACCGGCCTGTGCGACGAGTGCCACCCGGCCCGCGTCCGGCAGCCGGCTGCCGCGGGCGCCTGACGTGAAGATCGCGTACGGCCCCCTGACGGCCTAAACGATCAATGGATGCCCGGAAGGGCCCGAGGACCCCTCATCGACGCGCTGAGGGGCGCTCAGGCCCCTTCTCGGGCCCGCCTGAACACGCCAACGGCGGCCGGATTCCTTGCCCAGGCCCGGCCGCCGCTCGAAAACTCCCAGAACGGAGCTCCACACGTGAGCATCGCAGACGTTGCCGACAACGCCGAGCCCGACTCCTTCCCGACCGACGAGCCGGCCTTCGAGGACGGCGGCTTCGACCGCACCCCGCCCAACGACATCAGCTCCGAGCAGTCCGTCCTCGGCGCGATGATGCTGGCAACTCGGGACGACGTCGCCCGGGTCATCGACGAGATCGCCGCGGAACTGCAGGGGCCCGAGGACTTCTACAAGCCCGCCCACGAGACGATCTACCGCGCGATCATGGACATGTACGCCACCAGCACCGCCGAGACGGCCAAGATCGACCCGATCACCGTCGGCGCCGAACTCACCAAGCGCGGAGAGATCGCCAAGATCGGCGGTGCCTCTTACCTGCACACCCTCGTCCAGACCGTCCCGACGGCGGCGAACGGCCCGCACTACGCGGCCATCGTCCGCGAGCGGGCCGCGCTGCGTCAGGTCATCCAGGCCGGCACCCGCATGGTGGCGATGGCGTACGCCCAGACCCAGGACGCCGAGAAGATCGTCCAGGATGCGATGGGGCAGGTCCAGGCCGCCGCGACGAACACTGTCGAGGCCGCGCCACTGCTGTCGGTCGCCGACCGCTGGGAAGGCTTCCTCGACGAGCTCCAGGCCGGAGCCGACCCGAATGCCCTCGACACCCCGTGGATCGACCTCAACGAGGTGATCCAGCTCAAGCCCGGACAGCTGATCACCGTGGGTGCCGCGACCGCCGGCGGCAAGTCCCTCTTCGGAATGAACCTCGCCTCGCACGTCGCCCTCAAGCACAACAAGCCCGCCATGGTGGCCAGCATGGAGATGGGCGGCAGCGAGCTGATGGCCCGGCTCACCGCCGCCGAGGCCGGCATCAACCTCGACAGCCTGGTCCGCCGCAAGCTCACCGAACGCGACTGGGACCGCATCGCCAAGGTCTCCGACCGGCTCTCCAACGCCCACAACTTCGTCCTCGACGACTCGGCGAACCTGACCCTGTCGAAGATCCGCGCACGCATGCGGTGGATGACCGCCCGCGGCCACGCCCCCGCGATCGTCGTCGCCGACTACCTCCAGCTCATGACCCCCGAGGGCAGCGGCAAGAACACCAACCGAGCCCAGGAGGTCGCCGAGATCAGCCGCGGCCTCAAGCTCATCGCCATGGAGTTCAAGGTCCCCGTGGTCGCCCTGGCGCAGTTCAACCGAGGCGCCGTCGGCCGCCGCCCTCTGGTCAGCGACTTCAAGGAGTCCTCGGCCATCGAGCAGGACAGCAACATCATCATTCTGCTGCACCGCGAGCTCGCCGAGGACGGCACCGACACCGGCCCCAAGGCGGGCCAGGTCGAGGCCATCGTTGCCAAGAACCGCAACGGAGCCTCCGGCCGCATCGTGGACCTCGTCTTCCAAGGGCACATGGCTCGGCTCGCCTCTATGGGCCGCTGACCTGACCTGCACGTTTCCCGTTCCGTGGGTGCCTGGCGACACAGGCACCCACCTATCCCAGGAGAACGCGTGACCGACAGCAAGCCGCACA
>NZ_JBVJMA010000028.1:0-53290 GCF_055584445.1 Streptomyces sp. NPDC103540 | reverse complement strand
GCACCGCCAACGGCAGGGCATCCGGCCCGCGTTGCGGGCCGGGGCCGGCCTCCGGCCGACCCGTGGCCTCCGCTGCGCTCCAGCCACCCCGGGCGGGCCCCCGATCCCCGTGCGGGCCAGGCGCGCCACGCTCCGCGCGGCCCACCAGATGGGCTCGGGCCACAAACGGCAGCAAGGGTGGGGAGGGGTGACGGGTAGTCGGGAGAGTGACAGGCCGAACAGAGTTAGGTGGGGGGAGAACTAGGCGATCCGGGAACGTGCTTCAAAGATAGCAGCTAGCTTGAGACTGGAATGGTTGCGCACCACCTATGAGCGTCGGAAATGGCGTGTGGAGAAACTCCGGCCCCGCAGTGATCGGGAATAGACGAAATGGCGAGGAATTGACGACAAGCGCATTCATGGTAACGGAGCGAAGAACGGCTAGAAACGGGGCGAGGAAACATGCTCAAGCGAATTGGTGGGCGGATGGACAGGGCGGCGGCACCTCAGCCTTGTGCGGCTCCGGGAGGGGAGTCGCCGAGCCGGGCGGGCGATCCGCCAGGGTGGCCGGCCCTCACGCGCGCGAGGGGACAGTTGAGCCTACGGATAGGTACGTATAGAGGGAACACGCATCGTCGCTGGTCAGGGGCCATGTTGTGTATCAATCGAGGCTATTTGAGTGTCAGATCGGGACGCACCTTTCCCCTAGAGGGGAAACGCTGGCGGGCCCGGAGCGGGGCGTCGATCGGCGTGGCGGGTTCCCCTGGAGGGGAAACGCTGGGGTACGGTCAGGGCGCGTACATCGTTCCCCTCTAGGGGAAATCCCAAGGTGAGGAGCGGTATGGGCCGGGCAAGGCCAGCGGTGAACACCGGCACGGGCGAGTACGTCCAGCTGGAGCTGCTGAAGGAGGATGACAAGCCGTACGACTGGAGTGGTGGCGGGCGGCACGTCAACGCCAGCAAGAAGCTGGGGGCCGGGCTCTGGAAGAAGGGCAGCGGCTACAGCAAGAACGACAAGCTCGTGTACGGCTACTACCTGTTCAACGCCCCGACCGGGGACGAGCCGCTGCGGATGAGCTTCCGCGAGATCGGCAACGACCTGGAGCTGCGCCCCAACGCGGTGAGCAAGTCGGTGGGTAACCTCAACAGGGGAGGCTTCCTCCTGGAGGCCGAGCAGGTGGGCCGGGTCAAGTTCTACAAGCTCAACTCCCGGGCCGCCTTCGACGGCTCCTCGGGAGAGCAGCGCAGGGCAACGCAGCACGCCCGCCACCCCGTGACCACGTGCCCGCCGGAGAAGAAGGAGAAGGAGGCGTCATGACGTCGCCGATCGCCGAGTCGTTCGAGCCCCGCTTCATGGAGGCCGGCGAGCTCAACGACCTCCTGCTGCGGTCGCAGCTTAAGCAAGGCGCGGACCTGAAGGTCCTGATGTACTACGCCACCGCGGTCCCGGTCGGGGATCCGGTGCGCAGCACGGCCACGGACATCGGGAAGCTGGTCGGTCTGAGCACCACCAGCGCGTCGCGGAGTATCGGCCGGCTCGCAGAGAACGGCTGGCTGACGCTCGCCTACACGGCCGTCGGCGTGAAGTTCTACCGCCTGGGCTCCAAGGCCACCGGCCAGCCGGCGCCAATCGAGCCCGAGGACGACGACGCGCCCCTGGCGACCGTCCGGCAGCTCCACGCCTCGTAGCCACACCGTTCGCACTGCGGCGCTGCACCTCACGGTGCAGCGCCGCTTCTGCGTGCGCCGAGGGCGATACATCGTTCCCCTGGAGGGGAAACCGGCAGGTCGGGGGCGCCTCGGGCGGGAGTTGTCCATGCAGGGGTGGACAAAGGTCCCCGCAGAAGTGGAACACCGTTCCCCTGGAGGGGAAATTCGCAGGTGAGAGCCCTTTTGGCTGGTGTCGGCGGCAACACCCCCTCTGGGCGATGTGCCAGCTCACCGGGTCGCTGAGGGACAGCGTGAACATCGTTCCCCTGTAGGGGAAACCCCGGCTCCCTGGCGGAGCGCTACCTCGTCCCGCACGCGGGAGGTGTGTGTCAGATACGCGTACACGGTTCCCATGTACGGGAAACGCGCAGGTCGCGGGCTCGCGAAAAGAATCATGGACTGACCCTCTTGCACCCCCTCCCCTGTATGAACTTCAATACATGTATTGAAGTTCATACAGGGGAGGAGCCCACCGTGTTAGTCACCCTCGTCACCGCCGCCCTCGCCATCGTCGGCACACTGCTCGGCTCGATCGTCTCCGGCCGCTTCCAGGAGCGGGCCGCCGAACGGTCCCTCCGCGTGAGCCACGGCGAGGCGATCCGCCGGGACCGCCTGGAGGCCGTCACCGCGCTCGCCTGCGCCGTCAGCGACCACCGCCGGGCGATGTGGGTGCGCGGCGACGCCGTCCTCAAGGAAGCCGGCTCCGAGCGGATCGAGGCCCTGCGCGGCGAGAGCCACATGACCCGGTCCGCCGTCACCCGCCCGCTGGTCGCCCTGCGGGTCCTCATCGAGGACCAGGCGGTGCGCGCCGCGGCCGACGAGATGGTCACGCGGACGTACGCGCTGCGCGACGCCTACGCCACCACCGAGGCCCTGGCCGCCGCCCGAGAGGCCGCGAAGGTCGCCCACGACGCCTTCGTCGACGTCGCCGCCGGCTACCTCAGCCGGACCGCCTGAACCCCGCCAGCCGAGACAGGAGCCCGTCATGGAGAGCACGTCCACGGAGATCGAGAAGGTCGCCGACATCACCGCCATCGAGACCCCCGCCGACCGGGGCGCCGTCGACAGCGAGCTCGCCTACCTGGCGCCGGCCGCGGCCGCCGCGCTCGGGATGCTCGCCGAGGCCATCAAGCGGGGCACCGCCGACCGCGAGAGCGTCGTGGAGGCCCTGCGGGAGGCGGCCGTCCACGAGCGGTTCGCCGACGTCCTGGCGGCCGCGTCCGAGAACGTCATGGACGAGGCGGAGGACCCGTACGACTTCGACGCCCGCCTGGACTCCGACAACCTCTCGGGCGCGGCCTCCGACGTCCGCAACCTCTTCCGCTGGCTGTAGCCCCGCTCCGCCCCGACACCATCAGGGAGACACCGTGTTCACCGGAACCGCCGCCGAACTCCGCGACCGCGAAGCGAAGGCCCGCGAGCTCGCGGAGCGGGCCGCCGCTCTGCTGGACGAGATCGACGCGCTGGGCCTGGGCGCGGGCGTCGGGCAGCTGCACACGCCCGGCGGCATCATCCGTATCCGGCCCGGCGAGGGCTGGACCGTCACCGACCGCTGACCGAACCCGCCCGAGGAAGGAGACCGCGGTGAGCACCGATCCCGCGCACCCCGACGACCACCAGGAGCAGCTCCTGGTCCCGCTCGCCGCCGAGGACGTCGCCGCGCTCGGCAGCGACGGCGAGCAGCTGGCCGCGCTGTTCGCCGCCGCGCTGCACGGCCTGGCGCTGCTGCGCACGGGCCGGGCGGGCGCAGCAGAGCTCGCGGCCGCCATCGAGGGCACCACGGCGCTGCTGGAGCGCCTGGAGGCCGTACGGGACGCCTCGCTGCGCCAGCCCGCCGCCAAGGAGCTCTCGCACGCCGAGCTGGCGAAGGCGATGCACCTGGCGAGCCGCGCGACCGCGCAGTCCCGCCGTCGCACCCTGCTGGCGAAGCCGGTCGGCGACCTGGAACGGTGGGCCACCGGCAGCGCCGGCTGACCCCTTGCAGCAGCGCCGTGCAGCAGACGAACACCCGTTTGCTACACGGCGCTGCTGCTCTGTGCTGCACGGCCTGCTACCCGAGCAGCAGCCTTGCGGCGCCCGGGTCCGGACTCCGAATGTCATCGCTCTCCGGCAGCCGAACTACCCGTAGCAGCAGCACGAGCAGCAGACGCAGCAGCGCCCCGGACCCAAGCGGATCCGGGGCGCTGCTGCTTGATCAGGCTTCGACGTACGACACGATCGTGATGGTCCTCAAGGCGGTGACGTAGTAGATGACGCGGACTCCGTCGACCTCGTCCGCGTAGTCACGCAGCAGGGTGCCGGTTACCTCGGTGCCGAGGTCGGGGTTGACGCTGATGGCGACGATCGCGCGGTCCAGGCGGTGGGTCTCGGACGCGGTGAGCTTCGCGAGCTGGGTGAGCGCGGGCTCCACCATGATGACGCGCGAGCGGCGCGCTCCGTGGTCAGGCGACACGCGGCTGCTCGTCCGCGAGGCGGGCGAGGTGGGCGTCGCGGGCGGTCTCCCAGGGCACGCCGGACTCGGGCGAGGGGTAGCCGTTGGCGGCGATGTCCTCCAGGACCGAGGCGAGCACGTCCGTCTTGGCGCGCTCCGCGGCCGCGTACGCGCGGGCCGATTCGGCGGCGTGCTCATCGAGGGGCTGGCGGGCGGGCGCGGGGGCCGGCTGCTGGCTCATCCGGGGCTCCTGGGCGGGTTGCTGGCGTGTCTGTTCACGGTAGCGCCGGTGCGGGGCCCTCCGGGACGGTACGGACGAAACCCGGCGGCGGGCGGCGGTGCGCGGCGGGGAGGACCCTGGAGGCATGCGCACCAAGGACGTCCGGGTGGGCGAGACATACCGATGCGAGGTGCCGGTCGCGTTGCCGTGGCGGCGGTACCGGCCGGAGACGATGGGCGACTCCTGGTGGCCGCTGAGCTGGCTGCGGGGCACCTACTTCCCGCTGTCCGTGATCGACGTGGACACCACCGCCCGGACCGCGCACGGTCTGGTGATGAGGGCAAGTCCCCGGGTCACGGTGGAGCTCACCGAGGACCAGGCGCAGGAGGCCGGCCTCCCGCCCGGGGACGGTTACCAGGTCTCTGGAACGCTCCTGGACGCCGAGGGCAAGCCCGTCGAACTGCCCCGGATCGGCACCCTCACCGTGCCGCTGCGCTGGCTGCACCCGGTGGACACGCCCGTCTCCCCCAGCCACCACGACGCCTCGGTCCGGCCGATCCCCTGACCCGACCCCCGCACGGAGCGTGATCACCTCCGGAGAGGCTGTCACGCTGTCGCGCTGTCACGTGGAAACGGCCCGGAGAGGGGTTCCCAGGCCGTATCCACGTCCGTATGTCCGAATTGAAGGGCTTTCGAGCGGGGGCTGTGACGCGGCTTTCCGGCGACGTGACAGGGGGCGTGACAGGTCGATGTGACAACTGGCTATCACTCTCGGTGAGCGTGGCAACTGGTTGTCAGGTCTGGAGCGGGGGCCAGACGTGCGGGTCTGTGCACTGCCCGCAGGCGGCGCAGCCGGCGCACTCCATGCAGAACTGGCGCGGCCACTGGCCGGGGCAGTCGCAGATCGGGTTGTAGTCGGGGTCGTCGTCGCCGGGGTAGAGGCTCTCGCCGAAGGGCGGCTCGGTCCAGGCGATGACCGAGCCGTCGGCGAGCAGGTCCTCGTAGTGGTGGCCGATCTCGCTGTGCTCGCTCCAGGTGGCCACCACCACCTCGTCCGCGGCGCTCACGACGTGCTGCCCTTCACCGCGGCCGCGTTCTCCAGCCACGCGGCGAGGGCGTTGGTGGCGGCCGGGTCGGCTTGGGCAAGGCGGCCGACGAACTCGAGGTCGCCGTCCGGGGCGCCGGTGCGGGCGAGGGCGGCGAGCAGCGCGGCGCGGGCGCGCACCGGAGCGGGCAGGGAGCCGATGGCGGCTGCGCGGGCGGCCGGGTCGGCGTAGTGGCCGGACTGGTCGGCGAGGGCGCGGGCGAGCCAGGCGTCGACCGCCGGGACGCGGTAGTCGCGGTTCTCGTCCAGGAGATCGCGGGCGGCTTCGTCCCCGGCCCGGCTCGGCACGCTGCGATCGAGTCGGCCTGCCCCACCCAGCCGGGCGAGTTCCTCGGCCCGGTCGGCGAGCTGCTGCTGCTCCTGGCGGCGCTGCTGCTCGGCTTCCTCGCGGCGGCGGTCTTCGGCGAGCTCCTCCTGGACGACGACGTCGGCGTCCGGGTCGTACGGGCCGCCGGTCGCGGCGAGCAGCTGCACGACGCGCTGCCACTCCGCGAGCTCGGCTTCACGGCGGCCGCCGTCGTCGGCCGCGGATTCGTCGCGGCGGTCCAGGTGAGCCTGCTGCTCCGCATCTTCGAGCGCGGCCACCGCCTCGCTGTGCGTCATGCCCCGCGCGCGGCGGCGTACCGAGGACCGGCCGATCTTCGTGTAGTCGATGGGTGTGCGTGCGGCGCTGGCGCGGCCGCGGGCCTCGGGGACACGGCGCGGCCGCCACCCGTCGGACGTGTTCATCAGGACTCGCTTTCAACTCGGATACGGAAATGACGGCCTACCCGGAAATACGCTTGGGCGGGCCGGTCACAGGTCTACAGCACGCTTGAATTCCGCGCTGCTAAAACGCTATGTCCAGCCGCTGGACGTCCGTGAAGTTCACCTTCAGGTTCGCTCGTCCTCCACCGTCTTGACGGAAATAGGCGTCCGCTATGGCCTCAGCGACGGCATCATGCAGCGCTGAGTCCGTCGCACCTTCCTCCTGCGCGGCAAGGATGAGAGCCGCGTGGGAGGGCGACACAGCGATGCTGAGGTCCCGCACCCGGGCGTCGTCCGAGGACCCGTTCGCGGTGAAGCCGAGGGTGGCCCGGAAGGTGATGACGAGCCCTCCCGACGTACTCGCGCGCTGCCTCGCCTGTGCCTTGACCTGCGGTTGCCACTCCGACTCGGTCTCCTGGACCAACGCCTCCTGGAGACGCTTGTTCGGCTTGGTGGCGGCGCCCGAGAGGTAGCGCTGCACGGTCTTGCGGGAGACGCCCAGGCGCTCTGCCAGGCTCTTGGTGGAGCCCTTCTCACGCTTGCGAAGGAATTTCATCTGGGCTCGCGCGGATTTCGGCGCGGGCCGGGTGAACAGGGTGCGCTCCACGCGGGCGAGGCCCTCCATGAACCTGGCGCGCGTCTTGGCGGCCTGCGCTGCCTTCTCTGTCTTCTCTTCCTCAGTCACGGGGATAGCTCACAGCCGCAGCCCTGTGGACAGAGGCCGCCGCCCGCCGGGCCTGCCTACCGTGGTCGGCATGACGACGACGCCCTCGGACGGCCCGGCCGCCCCCGTGCCGGTGCTGGTGGTCCTGCCGGACGGCCAAGAGATCACCGCCCGGCTGTGGGCCCGGCGCGAGACGCCGCACGGCTGGCTGTACGAGGTGGGGTTGCCCGCGTACCGCAACACCGCCGACGGCGACGTCCAGGCCGCGGAGTACCGGGTGTGGGTGCGGGCCCCCGAGCACGTCCGGCCGGTCGACGGCGTCTCCTACGACGACGTGCCTACCGAGCGCCTGCCGCCGCCGTCGACGGTGCGCCAGGTGCTGGGGCCCCGCCGGCCCTCGGGCTGGGTGCTGCAGAAGGCCGGCGGCCGCGGGCCCGGCCGCGCCGTGCTGCACGCCGTCGACTGCGAAGAGGCCCCGCAGGGCGCGCCGCTGCTGCCCCTGGAGCGGGCCCTGGACGTCGCGGAGCAGCCCGGCACCCGGCTGTGCTCCCTGTGCGGCGCAGCGCAGGAGCTGGACCCCGTGCTGCGCGGCTTCGACCACATCGAAGGAAGCTGACCTCGACCACGGTGGGGGCGTCCCGGTAGGCGAGGCAGGCCGGACATCCGGCGGCCCGGCGTGACGCTGACCGCCCGGGTGGGTCGGCCCCTCATCCGGCGGTGCCGCGCCAGGCTGCGGACTCCTCGTCCTCGCTCAGTTCGTACCCCTCGGGGTATGCGGCGTCCGCGCGCTGCCGGGCGGCCTGGGCAACGGCGCGGACCTCGCGCTTCATCCGGGTCAGCAGGGCGAGTGCTGCTTCATCGGTGATCGGGTCCACGATGTCGCGAGTGCGGGCCGTATCCCACTCGGCGGTCCGCAACGCGGTCTCCACCAGCAACTGCGCCTCGCTGACGGGGATGCCCACGGCGTCGTCACCGTCGACGGCTGCCGCGAGCAGGCGGTTGCGCACCACCCGGGCGTTCTCCCAGCCGCGCCAGACGCCTTCCTGCTGGTCTGCATGGCTACCGCGGATGACCCCCTGGGACAGTGGCGGGAAGGCGAGCACCAGCTCGGCAGCGGCGCGCCAGTCCATGGCCCGCGCCCGTACCGGAGCCTCCGCGACGATGCGCGACCGCAGACTCTCCACCCGCCACGTCCGCGAATGCGCGTCGCGCTCCACGGACAGGCAGGCCGGGCACAGGGGCGGCCCGGGTCGGGCCGGCGGCTTCCAGGAGCGGCTGGTGCGCTGCAGCTCGGTGCCGCAGTCCGCGCAGAAGATCCCCGAGGGTGAGGGGCCGATAGCCGCGAGCATCTCGTGGATGTGCATGCCGGCGGCCTCGGCCAGGGCCCGCCCATGGATCCCGGGCTGCTGCCAGTACAGGTGCCTCAGCACTGCCACCAGCTCCGGTGCGTGGGCCGCGCCCACCTCGCCGCGCAGCCGCTCGACATGCGCGAACACGGCTTGACGCGTGCGGACGAGCTGCTGCTCGGCTTCCGCGAGAACGGCTTCGGTGCCGGTGAAGTCACGGACGGACCGCTCGATGTCGCCCAGGATCTCGTGCAGGCTCTCCTCGCTCATGCCCGCGAGCTTATGCACCAGGGCCAACGCCTCTTCCCCGAGGGCAGCCTGCGCCAGGGCCAGGCGCCGGGCGGGCCGCCCCCGCGGAGACGCCCGTGAGGCCCTGTACCGGCTCCAGGAGCGCGGTGCAGGGCCTCACGGGCGTTCGGGTTGTCGGGCCTCCTACGGGCCTCCTACAGGTCGATGTCGAGCCTCTCGACATCGGTGAACTCCACGCCCAGGCCGTCCGCACGGGAGTTGTTGGCCCGGAAGTACATCCGGGCGAGGCCGTCGGCGGCGATCTGCCGGAGCTGGTCCTCGCTCGCGCCCTGCTCCCGGGCGGTGAACAGCTGGTCGGCGAACTCGGGCGGCAGGGCCTGGGTGATGTCGCGGATCCGGGCGTCGTCGGTCGTACCCGCAGCCGCGGTGAACCCGAACCGGGCGCGGGTGGAGACGACGATGCCGCCGGTGGTCGCGGCCTTCTTCTTCGCCTTCGCCCTCACCTGGGGCTGCCAGCGCTTCTTGACCTCGCCCTCCAGGCGGGCGCGCAGCTCCTGGCGGGGCCGCTTGATCTTGCCCGTGACGTACCGCTCCACGGTGCGCTGGGTGATCCCGAGGGCCTGGGCGGCGGCCTTGGTGCTCTTGAGCTGCTTGACCAGGTACTTCATCTGCGCCTGGGCGCTCTGCGGGATGCGGCGGGTGAACGCCCCTTCCAGCGCGCGGTCCAGGCTGTCCCCGAGCGAATCGACCATGACCTGCTACTCCCCTTCTCCGGCTGTCGGGTCAACGGTCTTGATGAGGTTGGCGATGTTGAAGACGCCGCCGCGCTCCTCGAACTGCTGCTCCGCCCACAGGACGGTCTGGGTTCCCTGGTGCTTGACCATCCCGGGCGAGACCCCGAGCCGGAAGCCGCCCGGTACCGGCTTGCCCTCGGGCGTGGTCGGCAGGACGTCCAGCGGGGACGGGCCGGGCGAGGGGTAGACGATCGCGTCGGTGCCGATCGCGACCGGGTACAGGTCGGCGGCCGCCGCGGTCTTCAGCAGCTTGCGGTGCAGGCCGGTGCGCTGGGCGGCGAGCACAGCGGCCCGGATGTCGGGGCGCCAGGTCCAGCGCTCCAGCGCCGGGTAGGGCTCGTAGTACGGCACCTGGCCCCGGGAGCGCTGCCTGAGCTTGCCGATCGCGCCCTTCGCCGTCGCCTTGATGGCGGTCTCCAGCAGCGCCATCGTCGGGTCGACCTGCTTGCGCCGCGCCATCGCCTCGAGGAACTCCTCGCCCTGGAGGTCGGTGGTGACGCCCATGTCGGCCATCGTGTCGACGTAGGCGTCGCGCAGCCGCTTGTACCAGGCGTCCAGGTAGCGGCTGGTCTGGGTGCGGACGTACGCCTCGATCGGCGCGACGTCGAAGCCGAGCTCCACCGCGTAGGCGACGGTCGGGGTGGCGTACCAGGCCGGGCCGGTGGGGGTGTCGCCCTTCGGCGTGAACGGGCTCGGGAGCCGGCCTGCGTCGACGGTGCGGCCGCCCACCCGCACGCGGGAGAGGTCGACGTGGGAGAGGTCGATCAGCCACGAGCCGGGCAGCGCCGGGTCGAAGGCCGGGTTGTTCTCCAGGTGGGTGGGTCCGTTCAGCCCGACGGTGAGACTGTTCGCGGCCGCGGCGAACGACATGTTGAGGTCGACCGCGACCAGGTACGGGTTCGCGCACTCCTCATCGGTCAGGGGCCGGCACCAGTCGTAGGGCTCCTCCATCAGCATCTCGGCCGGGGTGCGCAGGTGGTGCCGGGCGAACTTCCCCTTCAGGTTCGGGTGCTCGTCGGGGACCTCGCAGTCCACCACCTTGTAGAGGGCGGTGAGCGCGTCGTCGTTGAAGGCCCGCTCGAACTCGCCGGTCGCCGGGTTCTTCTCCGCGCGGGTCGGCGGGCGCAGCGCGGTCATCAGCTCCAGGCCGGTCGTCGCCGTACTGCCGCGCGGGGTCATCACCCGGGCCGCGTACAGGCCGAGGTACTGGACGAGGTCGGCCGGGTGCATCGTGAGCAGCAGCTGCGGGTTGTCCTTGCGGCCCCACTCGCGGACGTCCAGGGCGTTCCAGGGCAGGATGCACAGCTGGACGCAGCGCCGCCGGGAGCCCTCGGGGTCGCGGTAGATGCGGGCCCACGGGCCGAGGCCGCGCTGGGTCATCTGGAGTCCGGCCCGCTCGATCTGCTTGACCACCTTGTGGCCGGCCGGGAGACGGCTCGCGTTCCGCTCCTCCTCCGACAGGGCGGCGGGCAGGCCGAAGCGCTCCAGCGCGGCCGGGGTGAGGACGAGGACCGGGTCGGCGTCGCGGCCGTTGCGGTGCAGCCGGGCCTGCCCGAGCCGGGCTTCGGCCAGCGTCCAGTCGACCAGGGCCGGGATCGTCTTGGCGGGCACGTCCAGGACCAGGCCGCCGACGCAGTACGCCGACACCTGCCCATCGGAGTCGGCGTCGATGACCGCGAGCGGCCCGTTCTCGAAGCGCGGGTCGACGGCGGCCGCCGACGCCGTGGTCTTCTTCGGCGCCGCCTTCTGCGCACCCGGGCGCCGCGACGTCGCGGGCTTCGCGGCGGGTGCCGGGCGTGCGGCAGCAGCCGGGGCGGGAACGGGCGCGGGGCCGGTGAACGCCTCCGGGACCACCGCGGGGTAGCGGACGGCGAGGCCATCCAGGAGGCGCGCGTACGCGGCGCGCTTCGGCGGCCGCGGCTCCGTCTTGCCGATCTCCCAGTTCCCCACGGCCTCGCGTCGAGCACCCAGCGCCGTGGCGATCTGCGCCTGACTCAGGCCCGCCGCCTCCCGCAGACGCTTGCGCTCCGCAGGGGTCGGCAGGTCGTCCTGCGCGACTTGCTCCAGCAGCGCATCAACGGCGCTGAACAGCTCGTTCTCAGTGGACACAGAGGTCACCTCCACTAGACATCCTACCGGATCGCGCGTTGATTCGCGCATTGGATCGCGCATTGGATCGCGCAATGGGGAGATTGCAACACGCGGGCGGGTAAGCCGCGCAACGGGTATCGGCGCAGGTCAGAGCCGCAACGCGGTGCGTTGCAGTCCTCTGTTGCAGCCGCCTGTTGCAGGGTGTGTTGCAGGCACGGCGGCGGTGAGCACCGAGGCGGCATGGCGACGTTGCAGGACCGGGGTCGGCTGCCAGGCTGAGCGGGTCCGGCCCACGAGGTGATTGGGAGCTCCGCCGTGTCCGTCGCGTTCCGCATCAGGTGCTGCCTGTGCGCCAAGAACATCCCGCTCGCCGGGGACGTCGTCGCCCTCAATGGCGAGTGGCAGCGCCGCTACCCGGACATGCGCGGCACCCTCGCGTGCGAGCGGTGCGTCATCGACTACGGCTGGAACTGCTGCACCACCACCAGGGGCGCGTTCGTCGACGGGCACGTCGCCGCGCCCGAGGACGAGGTCGACGTCGACTCCTGGAGCCACCAACTGGCCCGGGGCACCCACCGCGCCCTGGTGGTGGGCTACCCGCGTTCCGGCCTGCTCCAGGGCGCGGAGCCGTACCTGCGCTGGCTCGCCGGCCGCAGGCACACCCTGCCCGAGGTCGCCGCCCGACTGAACGAGGCCCTTGCCGAGTTCGACGCCGCGCAGCACGCCGCCTGCCGGGCGGCGGCGGTCTGACCCGTCGCTCCTCACGCGGTCTTCTCGAAGCGCCGCGGCGCGGGCACCTGGAGCCCGGCCCTCTCGGCACGGGCCCGGCGCAGCGCAGCGGCCTCGGTCACCGCGGCCTGACGGCGCCGCTGGAGGCGAGCGTCGTCGATCGAGGCCGGCGCATCGCCCGGGGCGACGTCGGTGTCGGGGAACGCGCGGCGGCTGAGCTCGCGCATGGCTCGGGTCTGCCGCTCGATCGCCTCGGTGACGCCCGAGCTGACGTGCTGGCCGCGCGGGACGGCCTGGTGGGCGGCGAGCGCCCGGTGGAAGCCAGGCCCGGCCATGTCGCGGGTCTTCACCGGAGCTTCGGGCGCGGCCGCCACCGTCGCCGGAGCCGTGACCGCCTCGCGGGGCGCCGGGCCCGTCGCACCCACGGCCAGGACGCGGACGGTGCGCACCGCCTGTGTGCCGACCGCGTCGTTCGCCGCAGCGACGATCCGGGAGCTGATCAGGCGCAGCTGCGTCGCGTACGAGGGCGAGTCCGGGCGCAGGTCCAGCTGGCCGGTCTCCGCGTGGAAGGCGACCGCCTGGACGTGCGCGGCCAGGTTCGGCGAGAGCGCGGCCGCGATGGCCGGCCACTGGTCCACGACGGTTCCGCCGGCGGCCGGGACGTCCCAGGCCCGGTCGGCCATCAGGCCCTGCAGCACGGCGGCGAACCCCGTCGGCTCCCGGCCGTCCCGCCGCACCGTCGCCCGAAGGGGGCGCTTCGCCTTACGGGTGCCACCCTCGCCGCGGGCCTTGGCGGCCTCGCGCGCCTGGTGCAGCGCCACCCGGGCCAGGTCGACGCCCGACAGCTCCGGGGTCGGCTGCTCGCTGCTGCTGGTGGTGTTGAGGGTCTCGGTCATCATGGCCTCCTACCGGCGTCCGACGGTCATCAGCGAGCTGCTGCTCGCCAGCTTGCGAGCGCGCTGCACCAGGTCAGCGCCGAAGACGTGCATGGCGGCGGCCGGGCCGAGGGCGTCGTGGATGCTCATGACGAGCGTGGTGTCGCCCGCCATGAACTCGCCGCGCGCCGTGGCCCGCATCTCCGCCAGGTCCTGCGGGCTCAGGTCCTCGACACCGCCCAGCTCGGGCAGCGACTCGCCCGGGGCGTACGGCTGCGTCTGCGGGGTGAACGCCTCAGCGACCATGCGCCGGACCGCCATGCTGCGCGGGGCCTGCCAGGCGCCCTCCCACTCCTGGTGGCGGGCCTTCTCCGCGCGCCGGGAGTCCCGGTACGCCTGGACGGCGCGCTCCCGGCCCTCCTCGGTCGGCCACAGCGCCACCGCACCGGCCAGCCGCCCGGCAAGGAACCCGGTGGGCCGGTGGACGATACCCGGGGCGTCGCCGCAGTCCAGGAACGCGATCACCTCATCGGCCGTCCAGCCCGCGTCAGCAACGTCCTTGAGGATCCAGGCGATCCGGGGCACCGCAGCGCGGCCCATCCACGGCACCTGGCGGATCAGCTCCGAGGCCAGCTGGAAACGGCGTCCCACCGCATTGAGCTTCCGGCGGCCGTGCTTGACCTTCTTCGGGGTGGGGGACTTGCTCTGCCCGCTTGCGAGCTTGCTCTCAGGGGGAAGAGAGGTAGTTCCCGCAGAAGAAACACTGCGGGAACTACCCACCATTGGGGTGCAACGGGCCTCATCCGAAACAGCCGCCCCAACACCCTGGTCAGCACCCTTCCGGGCACCCTTCGCCGGGGCCTTCGAGGACGACTTCGCCCGCCGCTTGCGGACCTTGCGGGCCGCCTTCGCCGCCAGCTTCGTCATCAGCTCCCGGCCGGCCTCCGCGATCCCGGTCATCCGCCGCCCGGTGCCCTCACCGGCCGTACGGATCCCCAGCGCCACGTCGAACTCCACCGGCACCATCCGCGCGAACTCCGACGCCATCGCGGCCGCACCACGGACCCGGGTGCCCCGCACGACGTACGCGAGCAGCCCGGCCTCCCGCAGCATCCCCAGGTGGTACTCCACCGACCGCTCCGACAGCCCGGTACGGCGCACTAGGTACTCGATCCCCGGACGGCACGGGAACAGCTCCGCCAGCTCCTGGGCCACGCGCACCGTCGTCGGCCCGAACGAGCGCGGCCCATGCGACCGGTGACGGCGCGGCTCATACAGCCCGGACCCGGCGACCCAGTGGACCGCCTGCATCCAGGAGTAGCCGTCCAGCGCGACCCGGCCCGTCGACATCGACAGCCACTGCGACGCCTCCGGCACGTACAGCGTCGCGGGCAGCACGGAGACCGCGACGTCATCGACCGACGGACGCGGAGCAGGAATCAGCACGGCGACCGCTGCCGCCGCGCCGCTCATCGGCCCACCGTCCCGGCCGGAGTGGTGAAGATCGCCTGTGTCATCAGGCTGGTGTACACGCCAAAGCGGACACCCCCCTCAGCAGGCAAAACACGCGCTTCGTGATCCATCCGCCGACCCTGCAACACGGAACCTGTGGACAGAGCCCGCTCAGCGCGGATCACCCCCCGCGCTCCCGCACGGCGGGCAGAAACCTCGGATCGCGTCCCGCCACACGGGACGCCGTCCTCGAGGACGCTCCTGTCGACGGAGTTGTGGACGACGTCCGCGAGCGGGTGCACGAGCCGGGCGGCGGGTGCCGCGACCGGGCCCGGCGAGACCGCTCCGAAAGGCCCACGCTTGTAGCTTCCTACCGGAAGACCCTCTTCCTGTACGAACAGGAAAAGTGGGGAGGAACCGTACGCCGATCCCATCACACGGGACGACCGCCACGCCTGAACCGGGGTGAAACGGACAAGGTCAAGCTGACAGGGGGACACCACTTCGGGCACTATGAGAACGACCCACCTTCCATATAGCTGAACCGAACCGAGCCCCTCGGGGCTGGACGGCCAGATGTGCGGATGTGTTGGGACCGCCCCCTTCGTGAGAAGCGGGCGGACCTGGATTGGGTGGGGGGAGATTTCTCCTCCCCTCCCGCTCCTGGTGAACCGCAGGGCCCCCGTCACAGGGCCCCGCGGATCGGTAGGGCATCGACCGTTGTCAGCGGTCGGGTCTTGCGAAGGCCCTTGTCAAAGGGGCCGACCCGCTTGTCAAGGCGGGGTTTTGCGAGAGAAGTGGCTCGATGAGCCGAAGCTCAGGACCGGCGTCAACCGGAACTGAGCAGCCGAACTGAGGTGTCACGCCCAGTCGGTGCGAAGGGCCGCGCTGGCCGAAGCGGATTGTCAGTCCGCAGGCCGCGCGGCCGGTGGCGGCTACGTCACCCCGACCCCCTTGAATCCGAGGCTGGCGTCGGCGTGCCCTCATCCGCCTTCGCGGCCTCGGGAAAGCGCTCCGCGAGGCCCTTGAGGAGACGCAAGTAGTTCTCGCGGTGCGGGCGCCGCGGGCTGGTCTGGCCCAACTCCCAGCGGGTGACTGCGACCCTCTTCACGCCCACGGCGTCCGCGACGTCCTGCTGGGTGAGGCCGGCCGCGAGGCGCAGCTTCGCGCACACCTGCGGGGACGGCAGAGCCTCAGGCAGGCCGTTCAGCAGGGCGTCGACCTGCTGCGAGCGGTCGTCCGGGTCGGGCATAGTCAAGCCTTCCATGATCGTCGTAACTCTGAAAGATACACGATCTGATCTCCCTTTGGGAGAATTGGTCGGCGCGAACTGAGTTCCGTTCCGAGCTCGGTAGGGTCCGCGTCCGTATCCCGCCTCGCTGGGGCTGGTCAGAACTCCGTCTGAGAAAATCACTGGCTACCCCGCAATTCGCGAAGGTGGGTGACGAACTCCTGAGCCTCGGAGGCGTGGCCGTAGTGCTTCTGGAGGGCCTGCCCGAGGTCAGCGGCCACCATCGCCAGGCTGGGCAGCGACTTCCGCTCCCCCGTCAGGGCCCGCTCCCCGTAGGCGAGTGCGGTGTCCAGGTCACCCTCGCGTGCGGCGACCACCCCGAGCGTGACGCGGGCCTCCGCGATCCGCATAGGCGATCGCTCCGTCCCGTCGAAATCCGTACCCGCCCGGATGACCTCGTTGGCCAACTGCTCCGCGAGTCGGTTCTCGCCCGACTTCCTGAGCGCATCCATACGGTAGAAGTCATATTTCGCGGGGTCGACCACGAAATGGTTCTCGATGTTCTCGGGATACGGCAGGAGTTCGAGGATCTGGCGTCCCTTGTCGAGCGCGACCTCGGTCTGCGACCGGTCCCCGAGCCTGGCCCACGCTTTGGCCTTCTGCGCGTACAGCTGCGCGGCGACGCTCTCCGTGGGTGCCACGGCGATGCCGGCCTCCGCGGCCGCGATGACGCCGCGGTAGTCGCCCCGGGTCAGCGCGAACCAGGCCCGCATCTCGTGCGCCCAGCCCTGCACGCTCAGCTCCCCGGCCTCCTGACCGAGCATCAGCGCGGCCTGCCGGGTCGCCTCCGCGTCGCGGGGCCGGCCGGAGTCGTACTCGACACAGCCCACCAAGAGCGACAGCTTCCCAGCGAGCGCGATGATCTCGCGGTGCTGAGCGAGGCTGACCCGCTGGTGCTGGAGGCCCACGACGCGGGCGAGCCACGCCTTGCCCTCCAGGAGCAGCTGATCGGCGGGCAGGTACGCGTACTCGCAGCACAGCCGGTCCGCCGTGATCCGCAGCGCGTCCAGCGTCGCGACGTCCACGTCCGAGGCCCGCAGCCGGGCGATGATGTCCACGGTATCCATGCCGCTGACCTGCAAGATTTCCGCGCGGCCGTCACGGCGAGACTTCTCGGGGAAAAAGGCACCGGTCGTCGTGCCGAAGGTCTGAGCGATGGCGGACCTGTACTTCACGGGCTGCGCGTCACCGGCTTCCCAGCGCTTCCACTGCCGCACCAAGTCCTGCTCGCTGACGACCTGGTCCTCCGGGAGCCTGGCCATCAGCGCGCGCACCGCGTCGGTCTGCGACCAGTCGCGTGCCGCGCGCTCTTCGACCATCCGGCGTGCCCAGTCGGGACGCTCATCCATCGCTGTTCCCCTTCCCCGTACGGTCCAGCGGCGCAGCCTGTCCAACAGGGTGATGCCCGAACGGAGGCCGGCCCTTCTGCGGCCGAGCATGGCACGGCCTCTTGATCGTGCGGAGGTGACAAGTGCTGGTGACATTCCGGATGTCACCAGCGGTCGTCACTTTGCGAAGCGTCCAGAGGGGCGCACGGTGAGTGCCGTTCACACGAGTTGATCCACGTCCCAGTGGGAGGCGAACGGTCCATGCTGAGTCCCGCCCGACGACCGCAGAAGACGAGCGCGGCGCTTGCTGCACGGCCCCTCCTTCGCGGTGGCTACGGGCTTCTGGGTCAGTTAGTCGTGTCGCCGCTGGCAGCGCGATGGGCCTGGAGCACGTACGCGTACGCCGCTCCCAGGTGGCCGTACACCGTCGCGGAGTCTGCGGAGGTCGCGGCGGCCGCCGACTCCGCGGCCCTGTGCAGCTGCTGGGCGACGGCGGGAGGCATGGTCGGCGCGCTCGCGAACTCGCCCAGGCTCCGAGCGATCTCGGAGAGGGGAGCGCCCTCGCGTACGCCGGTCGGACCATCCGGGCCCGAGAGTGCGGGGATCCATCCGTTGGCCACGGTGAGGGAGCTGCGGATCTCGTCCACGAGTTCGGTGGTGGTGAGCCGCTTCTCAGCGTTCATGGGGGGATCGGTCTCCAGGGACTCGCAGGGGCTGGCGGGGTGGGCGCCCCGGCGTGGCCGGGGCGCCCTGAGCGCTAGGTCAGGCGAGCGGAGCGGCGTAGCGCAGCTTCCAGCCCTTGACCAGGACGTGCTGGGTCACCTCGACAACGCGGCCGTCGGCGGAACCGATGTGGTTGATGGTCAGCACATCCGCTCCCTCGGGCAGGCCGAGACGCTCGGACTCCTCCGTCGTGGCGGGCCGGAGCTCGATGTCCTCGACGGCGGTGTCGCCCTGGTCGAAGCCGGCCTCCTTCATGCGGCTGATGATGCCGCCGACGCCGGTGTCCACCTGCTCGATGCCTGCGGCCTCGGCGACGTCGACGGGGATGTACGTGGTGACGAGCTGAATGACGCGCTCACCGTCGAACATCTCTCGGGCCCGCACGACCACGTCGCCGTCGACGCCCAGGAGCTGAGCGACATCCGCCGGCGCAGCGCCGCGGCTGACGGTGACCTCGGTGCGCGGGGTGCGGCCGGACCGGCGCAGTTCGGCATCGAACGCACCGTGTGCGCCGTTCTCCTCGCGCTGGCCGGTGGTGTACCGAGTGCGCGCGTCCCGCAGGATCACGCCGCTGTCGTCGATTCGGTTGCTAGCCATGTGCTGGATGCTCCTTGCTGGTGTCTTGTCGGACGATTCGGTGTCTCTTGTTGGTCAGCCGGTTTCCGGCGTGTCTATGGCCCACTCGTAGGACAGGCGCCACTTGGCGCGAGGCAGTACGTGCAGGCAGATCTCCACGACCCGGCCTTCGGTCGTCAGCCCCATGTGGGTGATCTCCATGACGGCCTGCTCGGCGGCGATGCCGAGAGCTGCCGCCTCTTCCCGGGTGGGGGACCGTACTTCGATCTCCTCCCGGAGGCGCACCTGAGCGAATCCGGCCTCGGCCATGCGGGACTTGCTGCCGCCGGTACCGGTCTTGGCGGCGGCGAGCGACGGACAGGCATCGACGACATCCGCAGGGAACCAGGACGTCGCCACCTGGACGACCTCCAGCGCTTCAGCGTTGCCGGGCACAAACACGGACATGACTCGTTCGCGCTTCAAGGTCTTCGCCCGGTGATGCATCTCGAAGATGCCGGCGACCTTCTTCGGCGGTACGTCCTTGGCGATGGTGACGACGTTCTTGATGTCGAACCCCTTCGCCCGCATCTCGGCCTCGAACGCCCCGACGGCGCCGCCGGCCTCGCGGAAGCCGGGCAGGTACCGGCTGGTTCGATCCGACACGATCTTGTCGATCACAAGCGAGACGTAGGTTCCCTTGCCCCGACGAGAGAAGACCAGACCCTCGTCTTCGAGCAGACCGTAAATCTCGCGCGCAGTTTGATAGGCGATGCCGTGTTCCTGCTGGAGCTGAGGCACGCCAGGCAGGCGCGACCCAGGCGCGAGTGCACCCCGCTCGATCTTTTCCCGGATCTCGGATGCGATCCGCTCGACCTTCCCGGGTTCCTTCTGCTTGGTGGCCACTGCTCCCCCTCTCGTGCGCATCGTGAGGGCAGCGGATCTCGCTACCCGGTGCGCACAGCATCGCATGACTAGTTGTTTCCCGAAAGCTGGGACCCGCAGGCGGCACGAACCTCTTTAACCTTGCCTAGAAAATAGCAGGTCAGAGGGGGTGGCGAAAACAAGTTAGCTAGACAGGTTGACCGAACGGCAATAGCAGGGTTCTAATCGAAGTGCCCAGCAAGCGGTGAGTAGCCGGATGCAGGGCGTAGCCAGCGGTGTGCCCATGCGCTTCGGAACCCTGCTGGACGTACCACTGCACCATCGCAGTCCCGCAGCTCGCCTCTTCGGAGTCGGGCAGGCGGCCGGAGGCGGTAGCCAAGACCAAACCCCCCGGCCTGGCAGGACTGCGTGCACGACCTCAGCGCTGATGCGCTGTCTATCCGCCGGGACACGGGCCGATGGCTCGTGCACCTGGTGGGTGGAGAGAGCATCCGCCCGCGAACACCCCTCCCTCTTCCTGCCGAGGAGTCGCCATGCCCGAGCTCGCCATGCCCAAGGCCGCCAAGCGCCGGGGCCGCACCCACACCTCCCGCGTCAGCCCCCTCGCCCCGATCGCCCTGTCGACCCTGTCGCCCGGTCACATCGACATGCGGCGGGTCGAGTCCACCCAGAAGCGCCGCATCTCGCTGGTCTGCCCGAAGTGCGAAACCTGGGTGGCCATCACCCCCCACCGCGGCACCTACCTGCTCAAGCTCGTCCCGCACCACACCGGGAAGGCCGGCGTCGACGCCGCGATCCGCTGCAGCTCCAGCAACCGCCTCGTCGACGTCGACATCACCCCGGACACCTGGAGCCACCAGTACGACGAGTGGGCGCGCGAGGAGCGCCTCGCCGTTGACGTCACCCGCCACCGCCGCGCCACCGTCCAGACCCTCAAGGTCGCCCGGCCGCAGGAGCGTCCCGCCGACCGGCGAGCCCAGTGGGAGCGTGCGGTGCCCGCCGCCCGCCAGGCCGACGCCGCCCGCACGGTCCCCGCCGACGCGATCCCCACCACGCGCGGTCGGGCCGTCGACGGACCCGCCGGCGCCCCGCTGGCCATGACCCCCCAGACCGCCGGGGACCCCCGCTCCGCCCGCGCCCTGGCCACCAGCACCCTTCGCGCCCTGGCCGACGCCGCCCCGGACCGCTCCGCGAGCGACGTCCTCGAGGAGCACCTCGCTCGCGCCGCCTACACGCACCTGGCCACGGTCTTGCGCCGCCCCCTGACCCCGGCGGACCAGCCCGCGCACGCCGATCTGGTGGCCGACGTCAGGGCCGAGGTGCCCGCCCCGGCCCCGGGCGAGACCGCCGCCGCGTACACCGCCCGCCGCCGCAGGTCCGCGCTCGCCGCCTGACCCGCACAACCGCCGGCCCCGGCCTCGGCTCCCGCTCCGCACGGGGGACGAGGCCGGGGCTTCCTGCTCCCGTCCCGCCCGACGCGCCGCACCCTGGAGGCCCTGATGCCCGCCACCTCGACCCTGACGTCCCACCGGCCCGGCACCGGCGAGGTGTTCGACGCCGAGACGCTCGCGCTCCTGGACGAGCTCGACGTCCCGCTCGACGACTTCGACGTTGACCTCGACATCGCCTTCGGCACGCCGCTGGAGATGCACGAGCCCGCGGGCACCGCCCGGGAGCTGCGCCGGTACGCGGCCGCGGTGCTGACCGTTCAGCCCGACCGCCGCCAGGAGCTCGCCCTCGCGCACGGCGCCGAGATCACCGCCCGCGTCGACGCCAGCCGCGACATCCTCGCCACCGACCCGGCCATCACTGCCCGCGTCCGCGAGCGCCTGGTCGACGTCCTCCTCCCCTACGCCGACCACCTGCGCCGGACGATCCGCTCCGGCTGCCGCCCCGAATACGCCGCTGCCTGACCAGCCGGCCCCGGACGGACGCCCACGATCACCGGCCACCCCCTACTGCACCAAGAGGGTGGCCGCTGGTCGTGGCCGGTCGTACGACCCGCCAACACGACGACAGCCCCGGGGATTGCGCCCCCGAGGCTGTCCAGGACCTGTATGGAGGCCCTGATGCGCATCAGCATCGCACGGAACAACGGCGACTCCGACACGGACATGGACGAGGCCCTGCGCCGCGTCCGGCAGGGGAAGTGACCGCGATGGACTGGCGCCACAACGCGGTCTGCCGCGAGGAGGACCCCGAGCTCTTCTTCCCCATCGGGAACACCGGCCCGGCCCTGCTGCAGATCGAGGAAGCCAAGGCCGTCTGCCGCCGCTGCCCCGTCATGGAGCAGTGCCTGCAGTGGGCGCTGGAGTCCGGTCAGGACGACGGCGTCTGGGGCGGCCTCTCCGAGGACGAGCGCCGCGCGATGAAGCGGCGGGCCGCCCGCAACCGGGCCCGCAACGCCGCCTGATCCCCTCAACCGATTCCGGAAGGAGGAGACATGAAGTTCCTCTACCTGCTCGGCATGGCCACCCCGCTCATCGTCGTCGTCGCGGTGCTCCTGGCCCGCTGACTTCCCACCCCGTCCCGCGTTGCCCAGTCGCCACCGGCCCGCCCCCGCGGTCCGGTGGCGGTGGAGAGCGTCGGAACCCGCGTTCCCCGCTCTGTTCGGCCCTCGTGGCTGGAGAGCTCCTCACCCAACTCCCCGTCCTTGGAGGACCCGTGATCGCCCTGCCCCTCTTCCTGCTCGCCGGTGGCGCCACCTGGCTGTTCTGGCGCGCCGACATGCGAGCCGGAGTCCTGATCGCCGCCCTGATCTGCGGCTACGCCCTCGCCACGTCCCCGCTCGCCGGGGCCCTGAACAACATCGGCAACGGCATCGCCACGGCGGTGCAGAACTCCGGTAGCGACCAGGCCGCCAGCAGCAACCGGTGACCCTGCCGTCTGCCCGTGGCCCCGGGCCCAGGCCCGGGACCGCGGGGAGGTGACAGAGCCCCCGCCCCGCACAACCCCCGCCCCAACCACCGGAAGGACATCCCGTTCATGAGTGACGGCGACAAGGTCGGCTCGAACCTCGGACAGCTCATCAAGCAGCTGGACGCCATCGAGTTCAAGACCGACCGCGACCTCCACAACTACGCCAAGATCCTCCGCGCCATCGGCTTCGAGCTGTACACGCGGCTGGCGTTCGACGCCGACATGATCAGCGCGATCCTGTCCCAGTACAAGGGCAAGTGGTACACGTTCGGCGTCCAGAGCAAGATCCGCGCGAAGCTGGTCAGCGGCCACCTGCGGGCCGGTTCGACCGCCGCGAAGGTGCTCGGACTGTCCGGCGTGAAGATGTACGCCTCCTTCGTCAAGCACTTCATCAAGCCCGAGCAGGAGGCCGAGGCCGAGGCCCGCAAGGGCAAGGGCAAGTCGAAGCCCGGGTTCTCCATCGGCGACAAGCCGTCCGACGGTGCCGGGAAGCCCGGCGAAGAAGGGAGGGCCGCCTGATGGCACGCCGCTTCTCGAAGTCCAAGACGATCGACACCCGCAGCGAGGACGAGCAGCAGCAGGACCGCGCCCGGCGGATCCGCATCGTCGGGCCCTGGGCGATCACCGCGCTCGGGCCCGTCCTGGTGGAGGGCGGGCACCTGGCCGTCGCCGGGAACCCGGCCGCGCTCGCGCTGGCCGCCCTCGGCCTCGCGGGCACCGGCGCCGGCCTCTGCAAGTTCCTCAGCCACCTGGACAGCAAGGCCAAGCGGGACAAGGACACCGTCCGGCTGCACCAGGTCAACACCATCGCGGTCACCACGGCCGTGACCCTCGGCACCATCACCGGCGTCGACACGGCCGCGACCGCCGGCGCCTGGGCGCTGGGCGGCATCGGCCTCTCCCTGGCCAACAACCTCTGGAGCTCCTTCCACAAGAAGGGGTCCGAGAAGGGCGCCAGCAAGTGGGAGAAGCTGGAGAGCGAGATCGGGCTGGCCAAGCACGAGCTGAAGGACGCGCAGTCCAACGGCAAGGGCACGGTCATCGTGCAGGTGGAGGCCAAGGACGGGGCGACTGCGGACGACCTGGCCCGCAGGATCCCCGCCATGGCCGCCGCGATGAAGATCGGCAAGGGGCGCATCACCCACACCGTGGACGACGACGACTCCTCGCTGATCACCATGCGCGTCCAGGTCGCCGACCTCCTCAAGGAGGGCTTCCCCTGGCGCGGCCCGTCCGCGTTCGGCGCGTCCATCGGCGACGTCCCGATCCGCACCGGCCGCTACGAGGACGGCGAGGACGTCCTGCTCAACCTCACCGGGATGCTCCGCGACCCGGGCCCGCTGTCCAACGGCAACGTCGAACACGCCATCGCGATGGGCGTGAACGGCGCGGGCAAGACCCAGGGCAACCAGCTCATCATCACCGAGTGCGGCACCCGCACGGAGGTCAGCGTCATCGCCATCGACTGCTCGAAGTTTCAGCAGGACTTCGGGCACGTCCGGCACGGCATCGAGTGGCCGATCGACAAGAAGGACGCCGCCCGGCGGTTCTTCAAGCTCCTGCCCAACGCGATCGAGAAGCGCACCGACTACCTCGCCGCCAAGGGGATGAGCAAGTGGGAGCCGGGCTGCGGCCTGAACTTCCTGGTGATCATCGGTGAAGAGGCCGCGGACTTCGCCGCCGACAACGAGCACTACCAGAAGATCCTGCGCACGGCCCGCGCCGCCGGCATCTGGATCCTGACCTCCATCCAGCGCGCCACGCACAACAACATGGACACCGACTCCCGCGCCAACAGCCCGGCCGGGCTGTGCTTCGGTCTCCGCGACGGCGCGGACGCGCAGTACTGCCTGCCGGACGAGGCGACCGACGCCGGCGCCTGGCCGCAGTGGGGCAACCGCAAGCCCGGCTACCACTACGTGGCGGGCCTGGGCATCCCCGAGGACCGCTGGCACATCACCGCCCGCACCGAGCTGGCCAGCAAGCGCGACCAGGCCGACGCCATCACCGCCGGGGCCGCGATCCGCACCCCGCTGGACACGATCACCGCCGAAGCCTTCGGCGACCTGTACGTCAACCGCACCACGTACGACGCCCCCCTGCTGCCCAAGGAGGAGGGAGAGGAGAACACCCCGCAGCAGGCGGCCCCGGCCGCGGCCCCCACCGCCACGGCGACCGCCCCGGTCGCCCCGGCGGCGCCGGCCTACTCCGGACCGCCCGAGGAGGAGATGGACGGCGTGGACGAGGAGACGATGGCGGCCGAGGTCGAGGAGCTCAACGAGATGCTCAAGAACGTGCTGGACGAGGACCCCGAGCCGGGCGAGTACGACCACCTGCGCATCGAGGACGAGATCGAGGCCCCCGCCGACGACGCCCCCGTCTTCGAGCTGGGCGGCGACGACAGCGACAAGCTGACCAGCGAGCAGGGCCGCCAGGCCCTGTACGAGCGAATCGACCAGTGGGTTCGCGAGGGCAAAAACTCCTTCGCTCCCCGCGACGTCACCGACATCCTCCTGCGGATCGGACTCTCCGACACCAAGCGCTGGTTCTACCGCCAGCGCGACGCCCTCCTGGAGGCCGGAGTGATCTCCGAGGACGAGTCGGACGAGGGCTTCGGCAAGTACGACATCCTCCGCTCGCCCCTCTCCTGAATCAACGGAGAGTGACCAAAGCGGAGTGCGCACGGTGCGCGACTCCGCGCACCGTGCGCACCCGTCCCCGCCCCAGGTAGGGGGCCCGCACCCTGGCCGCGCACCACCCAATGCGTACCCATTTGTCCCACGCGCACGGTGCGCACCGCACCCCCGCGCACCTTACGGAAGGTAACTGAATTGAGTGCCCCGACCGTGCCCCGGCCGACGCTGGCCGGGGCGCCCAGAACCGTCGCTCCTCCCGCGCCGGTCAGTGCCGACGACGCCGCCAAGGCCCGCAAGTCCATCGCCAAGCTGGACGAGGTCCTGGCCATGGTGACCAGGGCGCTGCTCACCCTCGGTGGCGGCGCTTTGGTCTTCACGTGTGTGAATGTGACCCTGTTCGGCATCTCCCACGACATCCCGTGGTTCATCGCCTGGATGCTGGATCCCCTGGCCAGCCTCGCCCTGATCACCGTCCTGTACGTCGACGGTGTCCTGGCCGAGCACGGCGGCGACTACAAGCCCGGCGGCTGGCCGTTCCTGCTGCGCTGGACCGCCGGCCTGTCCACCTGGGTCATGAACTGCTGGACCAGCCTCTACCCGGACGGGCACTTCCACTTCGTCCCGCAGAAGCCGGACGCCGGCGGAATCCTGCTCCACTCCGTCGCGCCCGCGCTGCTGATCCTGCTCGCGGAAGCGGCCACCGGGTACCGCAAGTACGCCACCCGGCGCCGCAGCGAGCTCACCGCGGTCATCGCGCAGTTCGAGACCGCGAAGCTCGCAGAACGCGAGGCCGCGCAAAAGCGAGCTCGCGAAGAGGCCGACCGCGAGGCCGCCGCCAAGCGCGAGGAAGCAGAACGCGAGGCCGCCACCAAGCGTGCCCGCGAAGAACGCGAGGACGCCCGGCGCGAACGCGAGGAGAACGCGAGGCTCGAAAACGAGCGCCGCGAGGCAGAAATCGAGGCCGCCGCCCGTACCCGCCGCGAAGAAATCGAGGCAGAACGCGAGCGGCTCCAGATCAAGGAGCGAGCAGCAGAAATCGAGGCGGCGCGACGCAAGGCCGATGCCGAGATCGACGCGCAGGACCGTCGCCAGAAGTGGGAGCTGGAGCAGGCCGAGCGGGACCGTGAGGCACAGCGGCAGGCCGAGATCACCACGGCAGAAGCCCAGGCAGAAGCGCTGCGGAAGGAGGCCGACGCGAAGGCAGAGGCCGAGCGGATCAAGGCCGAAGCCGAGGCCCGGGCCCTGGAGGAAGCCGAGAAGATCAAGCGCCAGCGGCTCCTGGAGAGGGCCGCCGCCAAGGCTCGCGGAACCTCGGAAAGTGCAGGAGCCCGCGCCTCGATTTCTGCGGGCCGTCCCTCGGAAAGTGGCGCCGCGCTCACCGCGGTTCCCGCCCTGGCCGCCTCGGAAACTGCGGGCCGGATCCCTCGCGATGTGCGCGAGCGGCAGCGCGATGAGGCCGAGCGGTACATCGCGAAGTGCTCGCTTTCCGGCATCGCGCCCGACCTGGAGCGCCTCGCGAACCAGTACGACAAGGCCGAGACGTGGGTCGGAGACCGCGTCCGCGCCGCGAAGAAGCGCCTCGCGGAAGAGGACGGTTTCGAGGACTCGGTCATCGCCGACGCCCTGGACGTCTTCGAGGACGACAGCGAAAACGCCGGTGCGGCATGACCCACCGGCCCGAAGAAGAGGAGAGCACCGTGGAGTTCACGTACGACTTCACCGAGCGGCCGGACGAGCCGATCGAACTGCCCACGGTCGGCCCCGGTCACCCGCCGACGATCCTGGCCCGCAGCGAACCGCTGCTGCCCACCCGGTACGGACACGCCACCGACTGAGCGCGCTTCGACGGCTCCACTGGCCCCCGAGATGAATTCAGCACCTCGGGGACCGGTGAAGAGGCCGAAGCCTCCCCGGGCGAATCTCACGCCAAATGACACCGCCCGAGCTCCCCATGCAGAGGAGAGACCCCATCATGCCGTCTTACGGCGAGCAGCCCCAGCCCACCTACTACCCCGAGCCGCTGCCTCCCCAGTACGGCCAGCAGCCCGTCCCCGCGTACGGCCAGCACGTCGTCCCGCTCCCCCAGGGCGCGGTCGTCTACCCGCCGGCCCCCGGCCTGGACGGCGTCGTGGTGATGCCCGGCCCGGGTGGCCACCCGGTCGCCTACTACACGGCGCCGCCCGCCCCGGCCCCGCAGCCCTACGTCTCCCCGCTCCTGGTGAAGGCGGCGCTGGTCGCGGTCATCCTCGGAGTCGCCGGGGTCGGCGTCTTCTTCCTCGCGGCCGCGCTGCTGGAGCTCGCCAAGGCGCTCGCGATCCTGGCGGGCCTCGCGCTGGGCGGCTTCGTCCTGCTCAAGATGCTCGCCACCGGCCCCGGCAGCGGGAAGGCGAGCTCGATCAACGTGACCGCCCGGGGCCGCGCCAAGGTGCAGGTCCACACCGGCCGCGGACACAACCGAGGCCGTGGCCGCCGCTGAGACGACGTCCCCGCCGGCCGTCCGGGACGTCGACATCTACGCCGACCCCACCGGCGCCCTCCCCGTGCACCGCTGGAGGCAGGCCCCGAAAGGGCTCGCGACCAGACGGCAACTCAGGGAGAGGCGCTTACGGCCCGGCGGCCAGGACCCGGTCGCCGTCATCGAGTGCCGGGGCGGCAAACGCATGGCCTACCTCTACGAGATCGCCAAGGCCAAGCCGATCCGGCCGATGACCTTCGCCAAGGAGGTCGCGCTCGACAAGGCGATGGCCGCCCGGCAGACCTGCCCGAAGTGCTTGCGCCGGTACTACCACTGCCTTCCTCTGCGCACCCTCGGTTCGTGCCTGGAGTGCTCCGACGGCACCCCGGCCGCGCCCGGCAGCTACATGCACCACGGCGGTGGCCACCTGGCCGCCGCAGCATGACCGTTCACCCCTGACGGCTGCCTGATCCACCCGTGCCGCGGCTTCGCGGCCCGGGTGGTGAAGGGGAGCCGGGCAGACCCGGCCCCGCGCACACGACCTTGTCCCCTGTGCCTGGGAGAGCCCACCCCCGATGGCGAAGAAGCCGCCCGCCGTGATCGGCGTCCTGACCGAACCCACCCCGCCCACCTGGTGGAAAGCCCACCGCCACCAGGTCGCCCTGATCGCCGGGATCTTCCTCGGCTGGCAGCTGTGCGGGGCGAGCAGCGGCGCCGCCGATCCCGACCAGCACGGCCCCACCCGCCCCACCCACAGCGTCACCCCGTCCGCGACGCCGTCGACCACCGCGAAGGAGAACCACCGGTGACCGAGCCCAACAAGCCCGACCCCGCAGTCCCGCCGCTGACGACCATCGACGACAGCCAGCGCATCCCCCGCCCGAGGCAGCCGGCAGCACCACAGGCCGAGCCGATCCGCGCCGCCCAGGACGTCCCGGCCGGAGCCATCGCCGCCGTCGGCGCCGTCGGCGTGATCGCGGTGATCCTCGCCCTCAAGTGGGGCGTGCCGAAGGCGATCGACTGGTACCACCACCAGGACTGGGCCTGGTTCACCCAGTGGACCGCCACCGTCGCCGACCCCGTCCACGCCTACCTGGCCGCGCACACCGCCGGCCTTCCGCTGACGGCCTCCAGCGCCTTCCTCATCTGGCTGGGCGTCGGCGCCGTCTCCCTGGGCCTGTCCTGGCTCACCGGCGCGGTCGGCGCCCGGCTGACCTGGATCGCGCACGGCGTCTGCTCGGTGGCGATGGTGTGGGACGCCTCCCCCACCGCCGGCCGCCCGGTCGCCGCGGCCCTGGCCGTCCTCGCCTGGACGATCGGCTCCCTCTTCGCGCTGCGCGGCCTGTCCCTGCGCCCGCGCATCACCATCCACACCCACAACCACCCCGCCCGCTGACCGTTCTGGCGGCTGCCTGATCCACCCGCCCCGCCGTACGCGGGCCGGGTGGTGAAGGGGAGCCGGACAGCCCGGCCGGAAGGGATCCGATCATGACCCTCGGCACCGACGCCGCGCCGCACACCAGCGACCCGGGCAAGAACCTGGACGCCGCCTGCACCACGGTCAGCGGCGAGATCGCCCGCACCGACAGCAAGGCATCGCTGCTACTCGCCTTCGACGGCGCGGTCCTCGCCGGACTCGCCAGCCTCGCCGACAAGAAGTTCCCCCTGCCCGCCCAGCTCGTGGGCGGCGCCGCCGGCCTTCTCCTCGCGGCCGCCGCCGTGCTGCTGCTCCTGGTCGTGCGGCCCAACATCGGAGGCCGCACGCCGGCGCCCGGCAGCTTCCCGCACTGGGCGCAGCTGGACGCGGACGCCATCCGAGTCTCCATGGACACCGACACCCGCGGCGCCCGCATCAAGGCCCTGTCGACCATCGCCGTGGCCAAGTACGCGCGCCTCGCCCGCGCGGTCGACACGATCCTCGCCGCGCTCGCCCTGCTCCTGGCCGCCGCCGTCCTTGCGGTCGCCGGGTGAGCAGCTGGCCGTACGCGCTCGTCCTGGTCCTCCTCGCCGTGGCCGCCATCGCGGCCCGGCGCGCTCACCCCGCCGCACGTCCCGACACCGACAAGGAGCAGTAGCCCATGGCGCTCACCCTGTTCACCCGTCGCCCCGAGCCCGTCGATCTGCCGGCCGTCGAGCCCGAGCCGTGGCCCGAGATCGGCGAGACCTGGAAGCCCGAGGGCGTCACCATCGCCCAGCGCTACTACAACCAGGCGAGCTCGGTCGTCCTCGTCTACACCACCGACGACGGCCCGCACGGCACCTACTACTCCGTCGCCTGCCTCGGCTGCCACTACGCCACCGCGAAGGACGGGAAGCGCACCTACAACACGCGCTACGGCCTCGCCGACGCCGCGACGGTGGCCAACGAGCACGCCACGACCTGCCGGGCGCTGCCCCGCGACATCCCCGACCGCCCGGACGACGACACCGTCCGCGAGCAACTGCACGCCTGGGTCCGCAGGTCCCGCCGCCGGGACGGGGACACGCAGGTGTGGGTGTCCGACCTGGACCTGATCCGCCTCACCCTCCAGCGCACCAACGACTGGATCGTGGCCGTGCTCAACCAGCTGGTCGTCGACGAGCCGGAGATCGTGCGCGTCGAGCGCAGCGAGTACAGCGACTACACCTCGTACTACGCCCGCCGCCTCCCGGAGAACTGACCGGCGCCCTCCGTGCGTCCCCGCCCGCCGCACGTCGGCGGCCGGGGACGACGCGGTGTCCGCCCGGTCAGCCGAGACCGGACGACCGGCCCTCCCCCGGAGGTCACCGTGTCCCTCGCCCGCCGTTCCCTCATGGAGGCCGCCGCCGCCCGCTTCGGCTGGCGCCGCGCCTACGCCGACACCACCGCCGTCGACGCGCTGCTCACCGAGCAGACCGAGACCGCGTACACCGAGGCCGCCGACCACGCGGCCCGCGCCACCGCGAAGAACACCGACGTCCTGCACGTGCAGCCCTGCGTCCTGGAAGTCCGCGGCCGCGTCCTCGCCGACGTCCTCTACCTCGAGGGCCTGCTGGCCGGCGCCCGCAACCGCGACCTGCCCCCCGAGCTCATCGAGCGCCTGGAGGACGCCGTCGACCACGGCCACGAGCTCACCGTGCTGCTCGCGGACACCGTCCGCACCACCGCCGCGCTCCACACGGCCGGCTGAGCGCCCGGGGCGGCCGCAGGCGTCGGGCCCGGCCGCCCCGGAGCAGTACCCCTCCCCCTCCCAGAGCGCACTGACAGAAGAAGGAGCCTCAACATCATGACCGCAACCCTGCGCCAGACGGCCATCAGCGTCGTCAACACGATGATCGAGGGCGCCAGCATGGCGTCCACGCTGATCGGCGGCGCGGCCGGTGCCTACCTCGGCTACCAGGTCGCCCCCGCCACGTGGACGGACGGGACCCGCATCCTGCTCGCCGGGGCGGTCGCCGTCATCGGCGCCGTCGCCATCGACGGACTCGCCGAACTCGTCCTCGCCCCGATGCGCCGCCTCATGCGGACCCGCACCCCGCTGCCCTCCACCCGCCGGTCCGCCCCGGCCCCGGCCACCACCCTGGACGAGGCCCTCGCCCAGGTCGTCACCGCCACCGAGGAAGACGCGGCACACCGCGCCGCCAGCGACGCCTTCCGGATCGACGACGGCGACAACTTCCTGCGAGACGAGAACCGGTGGCGCGGCTACGAGGACGGCGAGGCGTCCTTCTACCTCGCCCCCGGCGTGGTGCTCCACCACCGTGCCGAGGTCGGCAAGTACGGCCGCAAGAACCACTTCACGCTGCTGACCGGCGACGGCGAGCAGCCGGTGCCCATCACCGGCATGGAGCAGATCCGCCTCCACCTCGCCGCCCGCGCCGCCGGCCTTCCCGCCGCCCAGGCGACGGGCGCCACCGAGGACGAGGACAAGCCCCACCCCGCGGTCACCGAGCTCCACGAGCACCTCAAGTCCCTCGAAGCCTGACGGGCTACCCGTTCCGCCCCGGCCCTGCGCGGCCGGGGCGGTGCGGCGGCCAATCAGACCCACCCGAGACCGAGCCGGAAGGCCCCCGCATGTCGCAGCCCACGCAGATCACCGTCATCCGCGACGGCCTGTTCACCTCCCGCAGCCTCACCGCCGACATCAACGACACCGTCATCACCGCGCAGAAGCTCGTGAAGGAGCACTTCGGGCGGCGCCCGCTGACCGCCGTGGAGCTGGTGGTTACCTCCCCCAAGAAGATCCCCGGCCTCGCCGCCGCGGCGCAGGGAGCGGCCGCGGGGATCCCGGAGAACGTCTACGCCGAGAAGCGCCTCAGCTTCACCAACAAGCCCGACGACCTGTACTCCGTCACCGTGATCGCCCCGAAGAACACGATCCGGATCCTGATCAACGCCAAGCGGCTGCGCCGCCGCCGACGCGAGATCGGCGCGACGCTCGTGTGGGCGTTCGTCGAGGTCGACCAGCTGTGCCGCAAGGGCGCACTGGAGCGGCGCATCGCCCTTACCCGGCACGAGATGGGCACCCAGGTCCTGTCCAAGGGCAGGGCCCGCAGCCTCTACCGGACCGAGGCGGAGATGGAGGCCGAAGCCGCGAAGGTCACCGGGCAGATCGTCGGCAAGGTCATCCGGCAGAACCGGCAGGCCGAAGCCGCCGCCGCCCGCGAAGAGACCGCCACCGCGCAGACCGCAGCTGCCTGACCGCACACCGTGCCGTCCCGGCCTCCTTGGCCGGGGCGGCGCGGTGCCCCGTCAGCCACGCCACCGGGGTGACCCAACCCGCCTGCACGTCCTGAACCGACCTGGAGAAACCCATGGCCCGCAGCGCCCGGCCCGTCGTCCACTACATGGCGACCCGGCCCGACGGCACCGTCCCGCCCACCTGCAACCACCTCGCCCGCTACTACAGCGGCCTGGGCGAGACGATCCCGACCGTGAACCTCGCCGACCACATCGGCGAGACCGTCGACCACCCCACCCCCGGCGAGCGGTGGTACACCGACAAGCCGTTCGGCTACTTCCACATGTACAGCCGGCCCGGCGAGATCCTGGAGCGCCTGGAGGCGGCGGAGCGGTGGCCGGTGCGGCTGTGGGAGGTCGAGCCGCTCGGTGAGACCGGCAACTGGGGCAACGACTTCGCCCCGTACTGGCTGATGTCCCACCAGATCCGCGTCGTCCGCGAGGTCGAGGCGTGGCGTGCGTTCGGGCACCGCGGCGCGCAGGTCCTGGCCGTCCTCGCCCAGCTGCCCGACCTCGCCCGCCAGTGGGCCGAAGAGTGGGCCGCCGACCCCGAGGCCACCCGCCGCACGTACAAGGCGTGGGAGACCCGGGTGGACGACACCCGCGCGCTGACGGACTGGGCGTACGGACGCGCCCGGCGCTCCCGCCGCGAGGCCGGCCTCCAGACGGCCAACCAGCTCGCCGGAGACGCGGCCGCGCAGGCCGCCGCCGACGCCGGAGCCGATCCCCACGCCGTCGCCCTGATCCGGCTGCGAGCCCGCTGCCTGGTCGCCGGTCAGCTCACCTTCGACCGGTTCCGCACCGGCGAGTACGAGCAGTCGATCCGCGGCCTGCTGCTCGGTGCCGGACTCGACACCCCCGCCCCCGTCCCCGCCTGACCACCCGCAGACAGTCCTGCCCCGCCCCGGCCACCCGGCCGGGGCCCCGATCCAAGACCAGGAGACACCTCTTGAGCACCGACACCACCACCGACGAGACGATCCGCTACACCGCCGACGTCGTCCTGTTCGCCGACCGGCACGTCCTGCTGATCGAGCGGGGCTGGGAGCCGTTCAAGAACCGGTGGGCGCTGCCCGGCGGACACGTCGACAAGGGCGAATGCAGCCTGGACGCCTCCGCGCGTGAACTGGAGGAGGAGACCGGCATCACCGTCCCGACCGCCGACCTCCGGCAGGTCGGCGCCTTCGACGCCGTCGGCCGGGACCCGCGCGGCCGGTACGTCACCGTCGCCTACACCGCCACCCTGCCCGCGCTGGTCGAGCCGACGGCCGGGGACGACGCCACCGCCGCCCGCTGGTGGCCCCTGGCCGCGCTCCCGGACCTGGCGTTCGACCACGCCGAGATCGTCGCGGAGGCGGTCAAGCGCTGACCCCTTCCCGCGCGCCCGCGGCGTTCCTCCGTGCCGCCCCGGCCCTTCCCGGCCGGGGCGGTCGCGGTGTTCCGCCACGACCAGCGACAGGAAGGAGAAGGCGTCATGCCGCAGCAGCTGGAGTTCTACGAGGTGGACGTACCGATACACACCAACGACCGGGCGCAGCGCGGTGTGCACGTCTTCACCGGCAGGGCGTCCTCGGTCGACGAGGCCCTGGCTCGTGCCCACCAGGTCTACGACGCGGCGTTCGCCGCGCGGCGGGCCGGACTCGAGGTCCCCGGGCAGCAGGACGGCGGCTGGGCAGCGCGCGGGGTCCGCGACGGCTGGGAGCTGGACTGGGCGGCGGCGAAGGCCGGCCCCTGGTCCAACCCGAACAGCTGGACCCGCAAGAAGCCCTACGAGCTGTAGATACGCCCCGAGGCAGACGCACACGGCCTGGTAACCGACGCCTGCCTCGGGCCTACCCATCCCGTACAAGACGAGAGAGGAAGCCACCAGTATGGCCTCCACCGCGCGCGTACAGGCCCCGTTCGGGCAACGTGCCCTGCTCATCACCACCCTCGCCGTGCCGCTGACCGGCTGGACCGTGCACGCGCTCGCGCTGCACCGCAAGCTGTCCGCCGCCCGCCGCGACCCGCTCACCGGACTGCTCGGACGCGACGGCTACACCACCCGGGCCCGGCAGCTCATCGACCGGTACGGCGACAGCGCCCTGGTGGTCCTGGTGGACCTGGACCACTTCAAGCAGATCAACGACGGGCCCGGCGGGCACGCCGCCGGCGACCGCGTCCTGGCCGCGACCGCGACCCGGCTCACCGCCTGGTCGGGCAGCCGCGGCGTGGTCGGCCGGCTCGGGGGCGACGAGTTCGCCGTCGCGGTCCGGATCGCACCCGGCCGCCGCGAGCTCCGTCTCGCCCAGCTCACGCAGCTGCTCGCGCAGCCCGTCGAGGTCGAGGGCGGCCGCCTGGTCGACGTCGCCGCGTCGGTCGGCGCGGCCTGCCCCGACGTCCTCGGCACGACGGACCTGTCCCTGCTCCAGCGGGCCGCCGACGCCGCGATGTACGCGGGCAAGCACACCGGTCGCGCCGTCCTCGCCGACCGCTCGCACGCCATGGTGCCCTCCATCAACGGGCGCCGCGCCGGACGGCCGGGCACCCACACCCTGGGGCGGGCGGCATGAGCGACACCACCACCACCGCCGACCTGGGCACCTGGATCCGGGGCATCACGATCCGCCAGCCCTGGACGACGTGCATCCTCGCCGGGAAGGACGTGGAGAACCGCCCGGCCGCCTGGTCCTGGCGCGGCCTGGTGCTGCTGCACGCCGGGCAGGCCACCGAGCGGGCCCCGATGCGCGACCCGCTGGTCGCCACCGCGATCCGCGGCCGCGCCTTGCACACCCGGGCCGTCATCGGCGTCGCCCGCCTCACCGACTGCCACCAGGACGCCGCCGGCACCGCCCTCTGCTCGCGCTGGGCGCAGGCCGACGCGTTCCACCTGGTCCTGGCCGACGTCCGGGAGCTCGCGCTGCCGATCCCGTGGCTGCACGGACAGCTCGGACCGTGGCGCCCGCCGCGCGACCTCGTGGACCAGGTCCTCCTTCAGCTCCCCCACCTCGCTCCGGAGGGCACCTCATGAGCGGCACCCGCACCGGCGTCCCGAAGCCGCCGACGTTCATCGCGGCCGACGACCGGATTCCCTTCCCCGAGACCGACCAGGCCCTGCGCTGCCGCACGGAGCCCAGCCTGTTCTCGATCGAGGACATCCGCACCGACGAAGACCCCCGCGCCCGGGAGAAGGCGCTCGTCCAGGTCAAGCACGCCTGCTCCGGCTGCCCGATCGTCGAGGGCTGCCTGAAGTGGGCGCTGGCCAACCCCGCCCTGACCGCGCACGGCGTGTGGGCGGCGACCACCGTCCGCGACCGTACGCGGCTGCGCAAGCAGCTCGTGGCCCGGCTCGGTGCGGACTGGGTCGGCGTGGTCGCCGAACAGGACCGGCTCCGCAGGGAGCGGGCGCGCGAGGCCCGCGTCGTGCCGCCGACCGCCCGCGAACTCGCCCTCGCCCGCCTGGAGCTGGAAGGCATCCCCACCCGGCCCGCGCCCTACAACCGCTGGAAGGAACCCATCACCCCGGCGCAGGCGGCGTCCAATCTGCACGTGCTGGCGCTGGCCGTCAGCGGCAAGGCCGCGTGATGTTCACCGACTGGACCGAGGCCCTCGAAGCCGAAGCGCTGCCCCTGAACCCGAACCCGCAGCAGCAGCTCGCCGCCGCGGCCCGGGTCACCGCCCGCAGCTCCCGCGACAAGGACGACCTCGGGCTGCTCCTGGACGTCCTCGGGCTGCCCACCGACACCCTCACCGCCCTGCTCCCCCTCATCCCGGAAACCGGAGACGCACCCACCATGACGAACACCCCCACCGCCCCGGCCCTGTCCGCGCACGAGGCCATGGCGATCTCCATGCACAACAACGGCGACAGCGAGGAGGCCATCCGCGAGGCCACCGGCCTGACCGAGACCGAGCTCAGCGACCTCATCGCCGACCGCGTCCTCGGACTGCCCGCCCCGGCCGCCGGCTCCCCGGTCATCGACGTCCCGGTCATCGCGCTGCCCATCACCAACGCCGTGCAGAAGCTGCTCGACTGGGCGGCCACGCACCCGGCCGCCTCAGTCCGCAGCCGCGCCGCCCGCATCACCGCCGACCTCACCGAGCTCTCCGAACGCCGCGACAGCGAGGCCGCCCAGCGCGAGGCCGAGGAGAAGGTCGCCAAGGCCCGCGCCGAACTGGAAAAGGCGCAGGAGGAGCTGCGCACCGTCAAGGCCGGCACCCGCGCCACCACGGCGGCCGCCGCCGCGCCCACCCCGATCCGCGCGGGCCTGGGCAGCGGCCGCACCCGTGAGGAGCTCGCCGCCGTCCGCGCGTGGGCGCGCGAGAACGGCCACCAGGTCGCCGACGCGGGCATCGTGCCCAAGCGGGTCCTGGAGGCGTACGACGCCGCGCACCAGGCGCCGGTCCGGAAGGCCGGCTGACCGTGGCCGACGACGACGCCATAGCCCTGGACGGATTCCTGGACGAGGAGACCGTGCCCGGCGACCTCCACGGGTCGACGGCGCGGTTCCGCCTCACCATCTCCCCGACGGACGAGCGCACGGACGAGATGATCCTGCCCTGCAGCGTCGCCGACCCGTTTATGGCGCGCACGGTCATCCACGACCTGACCCCCGGCGACAAGCTCCGCGTCACCGGCTACCTCCGGCTCCCCCGCACGCCCGATGAGCCGATATGGCTGGTCGTCACCACCCTCGCCGTGCTGGAGACAGCACCGCAGCCGTCCGACCCGACCGCCCTCTCCACGGCCGTCCTCGAGCGGTACGGACGGTACGTCTGCTGGTTCGACGCCGAGGACTCCGGTGAGATCCCGGTCTGGACCGAAGCCGGCGTCTGGGTCGGCACCGCCGGCGACCCGGATGCGCTGAACGAGCTGATCGACGCGTTCGAGCAGCGCCAGGCCACCGGCGGCGAGTGACCCGGCCGTGCCCATCCGTCCCGAGAACCTGCACCGCTACCCGCGCGACTGGAACGAGATCAGCGCGCGCATCCGGTTCGAGCGGGCCCGCGGCCGCTGCGAGTGCACGGGCCACTGCGGCCTGGCGCACCCCGGCGGCCGCTGCCCCGCCGTCCACGAGGAGATCCACCCGGACACCGGGTCCGTGGTCGGCCTCACCACCGCCCACCTCAACCACACCCCAGAGGACGTGCGGGAGAGCAACCTGCTCGCCGCCTGCCAGCTCTGCCACCTCCGTATCGACCACGGACACCACCGGGTCACCCGATCCATCACCCTCGCCGCCCGGGCGGCGGCCGCCGGACAGCTCGGACTCCTCCCCGAGACCGCGCTCACCCGCACCGAGCCGCCCACCCCGCCGCGCCCCACCCGGGGCCGCGCCCCGGCGGCCGCGCTCCACCAGCTGCCCTTCCCCGAGCCCGACCAGGAGACGAAGCCCATGGCCCGCATCAGCGTCAAGATCGCCCCACTCCACCCCGACGGCACCGAATGCACCCACTCCGTCAGCCCCTCCGGCAAGCCCCGCGACCCGGACGCCGGGTGCGCCGGCCGCCGCAACTACGCCGTGGTGTGCAGCGCCTGCGGCCCCGTCGGCGAGCCGCACGGCCTGCGCGTCCTCGCCGAACCGGAGCAGCGCAAGCACCGCGACAGCCACAAGGCCGCCCTCACCTCGGCCACCCGCTGACCCCACCCGCTCCGGCTGTCCGGGACCAATTGGTCCCGGACAGCCCCGTCCTTGTGAGGGCCGATGCCCACCACCGTCTTCGACCAGTTCACCCACCGCACCGCCGACGTCACCGCCCAGCTCGCCACCCTCGGCATCCCGCTCACCGCGCCGACCCCGCCGCCCGCCGACCTCAACCCGGTCGACCCGTGGGCCAGCAGCTACGCCGTCCCGGTCGACCGCTCCAGCCTTGCCTGGTGCACCGCCGTGAGGATGCTCGCCGACCACCACCACACCGGCATCGACCGCCAGGTCCTCGCCGCCGACGCCCTGCTGCGCGAACTCGGAGTCCGCGGCCTCGCCCAGCTCCACTCCGACCTCCACGCGGGCGCCCCCATCGACTACCGCTTCACCCGCTGCCCGTACTGCTCCGGCATCGGCGAGGACCCCACCCAGCCGACCTGCGGTGAAGTCGGCTGCGCGCCGTGGCACGAGTTCGACGGCCACGAGCATCTGTGCCCGGTCTGCCACGGCGACGACTACCAGCCCGAGGTGCTCGCCGAAGAGCGCCTGGCCGAGCTTGAGGAGCTGCTCGGTGACGCCACCGAGGAGCGCGAGGAGCGCGCCTCCCTCCGCTACCGGCTCAGCGCGCGGCTGTACCGCCGGACGGTGCGCACGTGACGGCCCGCTTCCGCAGATGCGGACACGGCAGCGGACCGATGCACCCCGGCGACCAGAAGGCCGTCGCGGAGTTCACCGCCATGCTCGCCGCCCGCCAGCGGCCGGCCCCCTGGACCGGCCGCGGCGACGCCGCCGTACGGATCGGCGAGCGCGGCCTGGAGCGCGGCCGACCTCTCCCCGGGCAGCGGCCGGACACCGACCCCGTCGCCCTGGTCCTTATCCACCCCGACACCGAGACCGCCCTCACCGGCACGCTCCACTGCGCCCGGACGCGAATCCACGGTGTGTGGACCGACCCCTACCGACTCCTCACCCACGCTCTCGCCGGGCGCGAGCTCCCGGTCGACATCGACCTGAGCACCTGAGTACGTGAAGCGGCCCCTGGCCGTCTGGACCTCTCGGTCCGGGCGCCGGGGGCCGCTTTTTGCGTTTCGGGGGTCACCCGAACCAGTACATGCCGGTCGTGTGGTGTTCGGGCGTAGCGCCAGGTCGGTACGCTCACGCCATGTTCTACATCGCCAATGTCAGCCCTCGCAGCACGGGCAAGACCACGAATTCCGCGTGGATGAGCCACGCCCTGCACGAGCGCGGACGCAAGGTGATCGGCTTCGACGCGGACGACTCGCGGCAGTTCAGCCGCTGGCAAGCCGCGGGCACGTACCCGTTCGTCGTGCAGCAGGCCGCCACCCCGGCCTTCCACATGAACGTCCCGCAGATGATCCCGGCCGGGTTCGAGGACGGCATCGGCGTCGTGGACGTGGGTCACCTCGAGGACCACAAGGGCGTCGGCGCCTCCGTGCTGCGCCTCGCCGACCTCGCCATCATCAACCTCCCGCCGTCGATGAACGACGTCGAGCGCATGGAGGAGCTCCCGACCAAGGAGTTCATCCAGGACACCGCGCCCCTGCGGCTGGACAGCCAGCCGCCGGCCACCTGGGTCCTGCTCTGCAAGGCCCCGAGCGGCGTCAACGAGATCAAGCAGGTGCGGGAGTACCTGGAAGACGAGGGCTACAACGTCTTCACCACGGTGGTCCCGTCCGTGGTGAAGTACATGCGCACCCATGAAGGCAGCGACATCCAGGCCAAGGGCTCAGTATTCGATGAGCTGGTCACCGAGATGGAAGAGCGGAACCTGCTGCCGTGAGCAAGTCCAACCCCTTCAAGGACCGGCAGGCCCGCAAGGCCGCAGGCACAGCGGTGGCCGTCCCCGGCCAACAGAGCGGTGCCCCCGCCACCACCGAGGACGACGGGCACAGCCACGCCCCGGCCGCCCGACCCTTCGCGCAAGGGCGTCCGGACAAGATGATGACGCTCGCCGACCTCCCGGAGCCCATCGAGACACCGGACGCGACGGGTGACCTCAGCGACGAAGAGGAGCAGATCCTCGCGCTCTGCATGCGGGGAGTCCAGCAGTTCGAGGACGCCTGGTGGGTCATGGGCAAGTCCATGGCCAACATCAGCAGCCGGCGCCTGTACCGCAAGACGCACCCCAGCTTCGAAGCCTTCGCCCAGGACGTCTTCAAGAAGTCCCGCCCGATCGCCTACGAAGAGATGACCGCGTACGCGATCGGCGAGCTGCTGTCTGCACGTGCAGACAAAGCGTTCGAAGAGAATTCGAACGGAGTGTCTGCACGTGCAGACATCCCGAGCATCGGGAAGAAGGCGGCCGGCGCCCTCAACCCGATCACCAAGGACTACGGGGCTGAGACCTCTGTCGCCGTCCACGAGACCATCAAGGACGCCACCGGCAAGACCGTCACGGTCAAGGCGCTCACCGGCATCGTCCAGCAGCTCCCGCGCAAGGAAGAGCGGGAGCTGACGCAGGACGAGCTGACTGCCCTGGCCCGCGAAGTCGCGGCCAACACGCCGCGGACCACTCCGGAGAAGCCGGCTACCGCACAGCCCACTGCGCTGGACGGACTCCGCAACGCCGTGACGCAGCTGGAGGCCGCCCACCGCGCCTTGGCCCCGGCCAGCATCAAGAAGGCCCTTGAGGAAGATGCGGACGAGGCGGCCAAGATCCTGGCGTCAGCCAAGTCGGCTGCGGACAAGGCGGCCGCGAGGGCTGGCGTCCCTCTTCCTCGGTCGACCTGAGCGCTCCCCAGCGAAGACAACGGCGGCCCCCACCTGTGTGGTGGGGGCCGCCGCCATGTGTGCGGTCCTCGTCCGAAGGCCGGCGCTCCTGGTCGCTCCTCAGCTCTGGAACTCGGTGCTCTTGACGCCGTAGAACGTGGGCTTCGCCGGGCGGACCTCGGACTGCTCCAGCGTGTCGGCGAGCGGGGCGAACCCCTCGCTGCGCCGGACGACGTTGAGGAACTTGCCCAGCGCGTCCTTGTCCTCCCACAGCTCCTGTGCGGTGCTGATGATCAACGACTTCAGGTGATCCGACTCGGTCCCGGTCTCGTTCGCTGCCACGCGGTGTCCCTCCTGATGTTCGGAACGATCAGCCAACCAACTGGTGACCCGCGCCCACAAGACGGCCTTCGGCCAGCGGGCGGTCCAGGATGCTGTGGGTCCCGATGCGGTGCCATATGACGTGGGGGAGCCCGGCGACCTTCTCCCCGCCGTACGACCACGTCGCGCGCCCGTCCGGCGCCCATGTGAGTTCGTAGATGCCGGGGGCGCGGCGCACGCCCTTGATCCGTAAGCCGGGGCGGAACTGGCGGCCGATGCGCAGGTCGGGGACGAAGGCGTCCAGGACGACGCGGCGGAAGCGGCGGCGCTGGGCGGGGGTGAGGTGCTGGAGGTCGGCGGTGAAGCGGGGGCAGGTCTCGAAGGTGGGCACGGCGGTCTCCTCCGGGCAGCACGAGGAAGCCCCCGGCGAGTGCCGGGGGCTGCTGTAGGCGGTGCTCGTTGGTGGTGTTCGTTCGGTGGTGCTGGATGGTGCTCAGTGGCGCTGGATGAGGTTGTCCGGGGCGTGGTTTGAGTGCTGCCGGAGAGCGATGACATTCGCGTTCGGACCCGGGCCCCGTCCCGCCCTGCGGGCACCTGAGAAGAAAGTTCGGCCGCCGCTCCCGTCTGGCGGGACGTCCCGCTGACCGCTCTTTCCTTGCAGGTCAGGGCGGTGTGGCGTGGTCTCCATGACAGTCGACATCAGGGTCATCCGGGCCGGGCAGATGTACCGCTACTACCTGCGCGAGACCGTCGTCGGCGACGGCCGCCGCCCGGCCCGCACGCCCCTGCGCGCTGCCCAGGAGCAGGCCGGTGTCCCGGTGGGGCGATGGATGGGCCGGGGACTTGCTGCGCTCGGACTGGCACCGGGTGAGGAGGTCACCGAGGCGCAGCTGCGGAACCTGTTCGGCGAGTACGGCCGACACCCGGCTGCCGACCGGATCGAGGCCGACCGGCTCGCCGCGGGCGACTCCCCGAAAAAGGCGTATCGGGCCGGCGCCCTCGGCCGCCGCGTGATGGTGACCGGTGTCGACTTCGTGTTCCGGCCGCAGCCGACGATCTACCTCCTGTGGGCGTTCGGGGATGAGGAAACGCGGCGCGTGATCGAGGCCGCGCACGAGCGGGCGATCGTACGGGTGCTGGAGTGGATCGAGGACGAGGTCGCGGTGATCCGGTACGGCAAGGACGGCATCTACCGGGTGCGGCCGCCCGGCGGTCTGGTCGCCGCGCGCTTCCGCCACTACGAGGCGCGCTCCGGCCGGCCTCTGCTGCATGACCATCTGCTGCTGTCGGTGAAGGGGCAGCGCCTGGACGGGAAGTGGGGCTCGATCCACACCCATGCCCTGCACGAGAACACCGTGGCCGCCTCCGCGCTCTACAACGAACTCGTTGCTGCGGAGGTCTGCGAGGCGCTCGGGCTGGCGACCGAGCCCCGGATCGTCACCCCGGGGCGCCGGCCGGTGATGGAGATTGCGGGGGTGCCGCACGAGCTGATCCGCTGGACTTCCCGGCGCAGCGACCAGATCGCCGCCTGCCTGGCCGAGCTGGAGCACGAGTACGTCACCGCCGTCGACGACGACGGCGAGCTGAAGTTCCTGCCCGTGGTCTCGGAACGGGCCCGCGCCAAGATGAACCAGATCGCCGCCCGCAAGACCCGCCCGCCCAAGCGGAAGACCCGGCCGCTCGCGCAGCTGCGCGCTTGGTGGAAGGCGAGCGCGATTCTCACCTCCGGGGTCGCCGCCGACGTCATCAACTCCCTCCTCGAGTACGCCCGCGCCGCGGCCGCCGCGATCCGGGCCCGGGTCGCGGCCGTGGTCGACGTCGCCCTGGCGGCCGTCGACGTCACCGCGACGGTGTTCGTGATGAACGACGGCGGGCGCTTCCACCGCCGGCACCTGCTCGCCGAAGCCCGCCGCCACCTCGCCCTCGTCGGTCGCGGCCGCCGCCGCGACCCCGGCCTGGACGAGGAGATCGTGGCCGCCGCCATCGAGACGCACTGCCTGGACATCAGCGAGCCGAAGACCACGATCGGCCTGCTGGCGGACTACCGCCTCTACACCGCCCGGTGGGACCTGGCCGACCTCCCCGCCCGGCCCCGCCCACTCACTCCCAGGCCCGACCCGGACCGGCAGCCTCCGGCCGATCCCGGCGAGCCGGCTGTGCCCCGGCCGCCGGGCCAGGATGCGGGGGAGTGGGATATCCCCCGTATCCCGCTCCAGTACGACCGTGCTGTCCTCGCCGGTGCGGTGGTGCGGGAGAAGCTGCGCGCGACCACGACCGCCACCGCCGTGCGGGGCCGGGCATACGACGTCGTCGCCCACCAGCAGGCAGCGATGCCCGAGCAGCTGCTCGCGCCCCCGGCCGCCGAAGCCGAGCACGACGACCAGGAGCCGGAGCCCGGCCGCCAGGAGGCGATCGACATGACGGCCGTGCGAGCCCTGCGGGAGTCCCGTACGGATGTGGAAGCCCTCGATCTCACGGCCGACCGACTGCGCCGCATCCGGGAGACGGCCGCCAAGATGGCCGCCGAAGCCCGCGCCCGCGCGGACCGCCACACCGCACCGGCCGACGCCGAGGCGGTGCGCCGGGTGCGCCCGGACGACCAGCAGGCGCACCGACCGCCCGAGCCCGGACCGCACCGCGGCCGGGAGGCCGGCCACTGAGTGGACCCGATGGTGCGCACCCGGTGCGGTGGTCCGCACCCGGTGCGGTGGTGCGCACCCGGTGCGGTGGTGCGCACCCGGTGCGGTGCGCCCCACTCCACCGAGTGGAGGCCACCGCACCGGGTGGAGACCACCGTGCGCGGCATCCGCTCCACCGAGTGGAGACCACCGGCCCGGGAGTGGACGCCACCGTGCCCGGCTCCGCTCCACCGAGTGGAGCCCACCCGGTGGAAGTGGACGTCATCGTGCGGGAGTGGACGCCATCGCCCGGGACGACTGCGTCCATCCACCCGGTGTGTACCTGCCGCATTTCCCCTTGACGTGGGCCCGTGTCAAGGAGGAATGCGCCGCGCTCAGCCGGTCCACTCCGCCGCACCGACCCCACCGGATGCGCACCACCCGAGGTGCGCCGACTGCGTCGGTGCGCACCGCCCACCGAGTGGATGCGCACCGGATGGACGGTGGTGCGCATCATGGTGCGCACCGGATTGACCGCACCACCGCACCGCACCGCCGCACCGCACCACCGCACCACCGCACCACCGCACCGCACCACCGCACCACCGCACCGCACCGCACCACCGCACCGCACCGGTGCGCATCGTGCGCGTGGCTACGGACGCCCGGCGATGGACTGCAGGTTGCGGGCCCACTTCAGGTGTTCGTTGCGCATGGTCTCCAGGGTGGCGCGGGTGTCTCCGTGGTCGTCGGGGTCGGGGATGACGTTCTCGACGAAGCGGATGATGCTGCGGGCGATGCCCAGCACGGCCGTCGTGGGGGAGTCGCGCGTCCAGTCCCGCAGGGCGGACAGCAGGATGCACCCGACCTCGTCCAGGGCGAAGGAGTCCGCGTGCGGCTCCCCGTCGCCCAGGACCCCCGTAACGGGGAAGACGATGTTCTCGGCGAGGCGCAGCAGCAGGAAGGCCAGCTCGGGAGTAGCCGGCGTGCGTCCGGAGGCGTAGTTCCCGCCGCCCATCTGCAGAGCGAGAAGGTAGTCGAAGGCGCGGTCGACCTCTCCCGGGGTGAGCGGGGTGCGAGGCGGGATCAGGTACGGCATGGAGGTCTCCTCAACTGGGTGACGTCGCTCGGATCACGACGACTCCCAGCAGCCTCGGACGAGCACCCTGTGGACAGAGGCCAGAGAACTCTCCCCCCCTCCGCTGGATGCGGACGAATCGGGACTGCAAGGGTCAAACAGGGCCCCCTTGTCCAGCTTTCGGTCCGACCTGCGAACGTGGCCCTGACCCCTTGTCCAGGTCCGCTACCGACCCGCCCGCCGCCGTATTTCTCCTTGACCTGGCCCCGGTCAGACCGCGGACAAGGGGGTCACCTGCACGCTGCTCCTCCACCACGGCCGTCCCGGCCGGGGAAACAGAGGAGACGAGATGATGACCACCACCCACCCGAGAGCCGGGCAGCGGCACCGTGCGGGCCGGACACACCGGAAGGCCGGCCCGTGGTGGGCAAGCCCAAGGGAGGTCCCTGGGTGCCCACTTCGGATACTCCTCGGGAACCCCCTTTGGTGCCCGACACCTGGGGTGAGGGGAAAACCCCTTGTCAACGCGGTGATGAGCGCGAAAACCGCGTCGTCACACCCCTCTTCTCTCCTACTGCTGTCCGTAGTGCAGGAGATCATCGGGTTCCGGGGGGCCGGGAGGCCAGCCCAGGCCAGCCGCGGCCAGCGGCGCCGGTCGGCCGGCAGCCGGTCGCGAGCAACGAGGGAGCAGAGCTGATGGCGGGGAAGCGGATCACCAACCCGGCGGGGTCGACGAACCAGTACCGCGGCGACGTACTGCGCGTGCTCGGAGCGCTGAAGGTCGCGACGGCTGATCAGATCCAGCGGATCGGCGCTCCGCACCTGACGTTCCGGCACGCCGCCAAGGAGACGCCGTCGAAGCAGAAGCAGGCCCGCACCGCCTCGCACACCGGCGCGCTCTCCGACATGCGCAAGCACGGCCTGTCCGAGAACGGCGGCTCCACCGAGACGGGGGACTCGCTGCGGAACCTGACCCCCAAGGGCCTGGAGGCCGCCTCCTACGAGCTGCGGCGCCCAGCGACGGAGATGGGCTCCACCGCGCGCGGCGCGGGCTCCAGCGGGGCCTCCCACCCGATGGCCGTCAACGAAACGGTGATCGCGATGCTGCGGCCGAAGCCGAACATGGCCAAGCTCGCCGACGACCCGCCGCACGTCCAGGCCGCCGCCCAGGCCGCCGCCGACGGACCCGACGGGATCGGCACCATCGCCTCGTACTGGACCGAGGTCCCGCTCCCGGCGACCGGCACCTGGAACGCGCCCGGCAAGGGCGGCGCCCAGGCCGACCTGGTGCTCACCGCACCGCAGGACGGAGTGCCGCTGCTGTTCATCGAGGTCGACAACTGCCACGAGACCGCGGAAGAGCTCGCCGCCAAGCTGGAGAAGTACGCCCGCTTCTTCAAGCGGCAGATGAAGGACACCGACGGCCGTGAGCGCCCGATGTGGCGTACGCGCTGGACGGGCCTTGAAGGCCGGTACGGCGATGCGCCGCATCCGCCCGTGCTGCTGGTGTTCAACCGCATCGGTGAGCGCAACCCCGACCGCACCGTCCCGCGCCTGATGGAACTGACCCGTCACCTGTGGCAGGGGGAGCGGCAGCGCGCCGGCCACCACCTCTACGACAGGAGGATCCCGATCGTCGCGGTCGGGCTGAAGAACCTGCGTGCCCACGGCCCGGCCGGCCCGGTCTTCCTCCGCTTCGGCCGCACCCACCCGCAGCCGCTCCTGGAAGCGATCGGCAACCCGCGCCGCGATGCTGCCGAAGCCCGCGAGGCAGAGGAAGCCAAGGTCCGCGCGGCGGAGTACCAGGCACAGGTACGGCGCGCGGCACAGGAGCACGACGCGAAGAAGGCGGCCGCAGCTGCACAGGAAGCCGCTCAGCGCGAGGCCCGCCGGCCTGCCTGCGCCCGCTGTGGAACGCCGTTCACCGACGAACGCTGGGAGGCCGCGGAGAAGGCGCACTGGGGAGAGCTCGTCGACACCCACCCGCAGCTGTGCGACGGCTGCAAGCACCAGGCTGTCGCCGCCACCAAGGAGCGCCAGGAGCCGGTGCACAGCGAGGCCGCGTCGGACGACTTCTGGCCCGCCCCCCAGCGCCCCGTCTGCACCGAATGCGGTGCCGCGTTCACCGACGAACGATGGAAGGCGACCAAGCCCGTCGGCTGGGGTTCCTCCCCGGCCAAGCACCCGTCTCTGTGCGGTGACTGCGACCAGCGGTACGAGTCCGACTCGGACCGGGCCTGGGGTGTAAGCCCCCGGCGGGAGGAGCGCGAACAGGAACCGGACCAGGCCGTGCCCGAGCAGAAGGCCACCGGCTGGCTCTCACGTCTGCGCCGCTGAGCCGGGCAAGCCACCGACAGGGGTGGGCAAGCCCAAGGTGGCCCTGGGCAAGCCTGCGTGGGCAAGCCCAAGGTGGCCCTGGGCAAGCCTCCTGCCGGCCCCTTGGGCAAGCCTGAGCTGACCGAAGAATTGAGTGGTCCGTGCGGCGGGCGTCCCGCCATGCTGATCTCAAGCTGAGGGGGCGCACGTGGCACGGGATCAGGCGGAGATCGAGCAGAAGAACCGGCAGTGCCTTGAATCATTCGTGGTACGAGCACGCCGTGTCGCAGAGCACTCCCTGGCTGCTGACTGGGAGCAGCTCGTGGCGCTCATCGACCCGAAGATCCGCGTCCGCATTGAGAGCGGGGAGATCCGGATCCGGCAGGAGCTGCCCGCCGAGGAGGTGGTCGAGTCCGCTGCGGCGCGGATCCGGCCGATTCTCTTGGAGACCGAGGACTGCTTCTACATGAAGTCGCTCAAGGCGCTGGGCTACGCCTGCCGGGAGATGCCGCGTGATGCGGAGCGCATCCGAGCAATGCGCGCCGAGTGGAAGACACGGGTGGCCCCCGCCACACCCCTGGATGCCGCCTACCGGGTCTTGGTCGCCGACGTGGTGACGGGGGAGGAACACGACCTCGACGCACACCGGCTGGCCATGTCCTGGATCTACGGCGACGTGGTGCATCACGACACGGAGCGGCGGAAGGAAGGCGATCCGTTCGGGTTGCGGGACCGCTTCCGTGCCGCCGTTCCGCTGGTCGCCTGGACCATGGTCGCGACGATTGAGCTCCTCAACTACATCGAAGCCCTGAGGAAGGACGGAGTTCTGCAGCTCCGTCCGGAAGTCTTCGACGCACAGGTCGCCCTGACGTCGACGGTGTGGGAAGAGCCTGCTCAGATGTTCACCGCTCCCATCGGGACGGAGCCGCCATCCGGTGCGACGACCTCCCTGCCCGAGGGGTGGGTGCCGGTGGACAAAGACACTGACCTCTCCCGCTTGCAGAGCATCTTCGGAGAACAGCTCCTCTACCCGACCACTTCTGCACCTGAAGCCGCTCCGCCCATCGAGCATGCCGACGCGGGCCGGACCACGCTGCCGACCGCCCATACGGCGTCACGGCAGACGAAGACGGACTGGCAGGCCGAGCTGATCGAGCGCTGGAGAGCGATGCAGCCCTGAAGCAACCGGGGGAGGCGTGGCTGGCAGCGATGAACCAGTGGGCCGCGCCGCCTTCCTCTCTTGGGGGCTGTCCGTCGGGGCGTGGTGTCGTCGCGGCTGGTGAGGCCGTACGGTCGCAGGTGTCGGCCGACGCAGGGTCCGGCCCGGAACGGGAGGCGTGCATGGAGTCGCCGAAGGTGACGGTGAGGACCGAGCCGCACGGCGTGTGGGTGGTCGTCTGCTCCGGTGAGTTCGACCTGGACACGACGGGGAAACTCGCGGCCGCCTGTGACCGTGAGGCTGCCGACGCCCGGCTCCTGGTGCTCGACGTCACCGGGGTGACGTTCGCCGACTCGTCCTTCCTCAACGTCCTCATCCGGCTGCACAACAGCCGCGCCCTGGTCCTGGCGGGACCGCTTCCTCACCAGCTGGAGCGGCTGCTGGAGATGACGGGCGCGCTGGCCCTGTTCACCATCCGCGACGGCCAACCACCGGCAACCTGACCCGGCTGCCTGGCTCAGGAGGCATCGGCTGCGCGGTCGAACACCACCAGCAGCCACTCGTCGTCCCGCGTCTCCACGGTGAGGCCGGCCGCGCGGAGTGCTGCGGCCATGGCCAGCCCGAAGGCGTGCCGCAGGCCCGGCAGGTCGGAAGGGGCAGGGGGCCGGCGGCCGCGGCGGGGGCCCCGGCGGCGGGGTTGGGTGAGTTCTTCGGGCATCCAGCCGACCATGACGCCGCGGGCGTGCCGGATTAGGTGGACGCCTTCCGCGCCGGTGGCGATCTCCTCGAACCCCGCGTCCGACAGGACGGCCCGTACGCGGGACAGCAGCTCCTCGCCCTGATCATTCATGCCGTGACCCTAGAGCGCCTTGATCAGCGGACGCGGCGCGGGGCGCCAGCCAGGTGCTGGTCAGGTGTGGATGCGGCTGTTGGGGCCGTCCTGGCTGTCGGCCATGTCCTCGTTGAACCAGTAGTCCCCGGCGGCGAGGTAGCGGAAGGAGTGGGTGCTGTCCTTGGGGAGTTCCACGGTGACGGCCCGGTTGCCGTCCTTGCGCGGGGTCAGGGCATGTACGCCGGGCCGCCAGTCGTTGAAGTCGCCGACCACGCTCACCTCGGCCGCGGGGGTGTCGGCGGGCAGGACGAAGGTGACCTTGGCGGAGTTCTTGCGCAGGGCGCGTTCCAGCACGGCAGTGCTCCTGATGGACGGGGCGGGCGGGGGTGGGATACGGGCCCATGCTGGAGGTCGGGCACGCGGTGGGCCCGCAGACGTCGCCGTACCGGCCGCCGGGTCACCCGCCCGCCACACCCGGCACGCCCCAAGGCACCCCGCGTGTGACAGTCCAGGTGGGAAGTCCGGACGACGGTGCCCCACGCAAGCAGGGCCCGGCCGGCCCCCGGTAGCCACACCGGCCGGACCCTGCGCCACACCGCACAGGCGCCCTCGGGCCGACTCGCCCACCGGCCCAGCCGAGGGCACGCTGGAAGGTATGACCAGCGCGCCGATCGTCGTGCACCGGCCCTCGCTCTCGGGTGGCCGGAGAGTCACTGCGCACGGCAGCGGCCGGGACGAGATCCTCGGCACCGCCTACAGCGACCACGACCTGGTCGTGTTCCTCGAGGCCGCCGGCGTCGCCGAACCCGACGCCATCCTGGACGACCCGCAGTGGGTGGAGTGGCGCGGGGGACGCGCTCACGAGTTCAACGCGGCCTGACGTCCGGGCGAAGTTGGCTTGCCCGGCCGCGTGGCTACTCCCAGGGCTTCGGCAGGGCGTGCCACAGGGCCCTGAGCCAGTCGGGCGGGTTGGTGAGGAACTTGTCCACCAGCCGGGCCGTGATGGACCGGGCGGCACCTTCGGCGGCGCCCTGGGCTATGGAGGAGGGCAGGCCGGCGCCGACAGCGGGCTGCGGCGGGAGGCGGGCCGGGTCGGGCGGCTGGACGGGCGCGGTGGCGCTGTCCCGGGTCATGCTGCTGCTTGTCTGGCGGGTGGTCATCGGTACTTCCTCCAGTGTGAGTTCGACGGGCGAGCGGACAGTGACAGGCCCCAGGTGCTTGCGTCTCGTCCTGGCGGGCACGGCTTCTTCACCCCATAGGGCCGGGAGCCGGGTCCCGGACAGCAGCGGTCGGGAGAAAAGATCCGGAGCAAGACGAAGGCCCGGACACCTGGTCCGGGCCTGCGCTGTCGACGTCTTCTAGCGGGTCGAACGCCAGTAAGGGAGTCGGTGACCTAACGTCTACTCGCGCCCTTCCCGCGCACGGTTGGTGACCCAGTCCGGATCGCGTACGGGCACCGCCGCCCGCGTCTCGGTGGCCGGGGCGCGCAGGATGCGCCAGCTGGTGCGCGGCGCGGTGACGGCGTGGACCAGCACGACGACGACCTGCCGCCCGGCGCCGCCGCGGGCCCACGCCCCGGTGAAGCGGACCTGATCGGCCGCCCAGTCGCCCAGACGCCGCCACGGACGCAGCCGACCGAGCAGATAGCCGGCGGCGACCGCGACGGCCGCAGTGACGACGACGCCCGTCACGCCCACCGCATCCCGATCGCGGACAGCTGCTCCGCCCGCTCCGGGGGCAGCGTCGCGGCCCGGCTGCGCTGGTTCCCGACCCAGGCTCCGAGCCGGAGCTCCCGCTCCTCCTGGTCCTCGCCGACGATCCGTTCGACGTGCTTGCGCGGCACCCGCAGGTGCCCCTCGCGCTCGAAGAACTGCTTGGCGGCCTCGAAGTTCATGGACCACTTGTCGGCCTGCGTACGGCGCTTGGGCTGCTCGTCCTCGGTCGCGGGCTCGATGCCGAGGACCTGTTCGCACATCCACTGCTGCACGGTGGTGAGCTGGTCCCAGCCGAGTCGGACCGAGCGCACCCACCGTCCGAGGTCCTCGCCCTGGTGCATCACCTTGCCGGGCTCGGTCGGCAGGACGCCGCCGGCTGCTTCGAGGTGGAGCCGGACGAGGTGGAAGGCGCGCTGCCACTCCACCGGCCAGACCGGGCACCAGGACGGGTCGATGTCCTCCAGCTGCTCGCGCCGCGTCTGCAACATGGCTCCGGCCGACGACTCCACCGGCCGGCCCTCGGCACGCCGCTGCTCGTTCTCGGTGGCCTTGCGGGCGGCGGCCCGCGCGTTCTTCAGCCAGGTCCCCACCCGGTACCCCTGGAAGGTGGCGTCCAGCGGCGCCAGGAGGTGTCCGTTCTCCTCAGCCCACCCGCGCGCGGCGGACAGGCCCTCCTCCCACGCGACGTCGTAGTGCGACCACACCATGCCCAGCTTCTCCAGCTGCGCGACGCGGTCGGCGTCCATGTTGCCGCGGGCGTAGAAGCGCCGGTTGTCGGCGATCCACTGCCCGAGGGGGAAGCCCGCGAGCGAGGCCGGCCACCCCACCCCTTCGGCCTCCTCGCCTTCGGGCACGCGGTACGTGAAGGGCACCTTCAGGTCGCCGTGCTCGCGCGCGAAGATGACGGCGGCCTCCACCCCGCGCCGCCAGTGCTCGTGCTCCGGGTTGAGCACCCGCAGATTGATGAACGCGGCCAGCTGCGCCGGATCGCGCGGCGTGGAGAACTTCAGCAGCTTCCGCGCCGGGGCCGACGGCCCACCGGACCGGTCACCCCGGCCCTCCTGGCCCTGCGCGGCCTTCAAGGCGGGCTTGTAGACGCTGGGAGCCTGCTCCTGCGCCAACTGCTCCACGACCCGGGCGTCGTGCGCCCTGAGCGCCTCCAGGAGCTTCGCCAGCCCGCCGTACGCCCGGGAGGTGAGCATGTTGTCGGCCGTCTCGCCGGGGCCGAGCAGGACCGGCACGACCAGGCTGGCCAGCTTGCCCTCGCCGGGCTGCATCCGCAGCGCACGGCCGACGGCCTGGACGAGGTCGGGCATGGAGCCGCGGACGTCGGCCCAGAACACGGAGTCGCAGTTCTTGGTGTCCACGCCCTCCCCGAGAACCTTCACCGAGCCCAGGACGCCCTTCTCCACCACCGTGCCGTCGGTGGCGACCCCGGACGCGAACTCCCCGAGCACCCGCCGGCGGTGGTTCGGCTTGTGCTCGCCGCACAGCCAGTCCGCCCAGATCGTGCGCGGGTACAGCTCGGGGTCCGCGGCGTGCAGCTGCGCGGCGACACCGGGGAGGCCGGCCGCGAACGCCTCGGCCTCCTTCACCACATGGTGGAAGACGAGCGTCCTGCGGAAGCCCTCCTCCGAGGATGCCTTGAGCAGCGCGGTCTGGAGCGCGGCGAGCCGGGCCCCACGAACCTCGTCCGAGCGGCCTTCGGCGCCCAGGAGCTGCGGGGCCTGGAGCTGGCTGTCGGTGATGTCCACGCACACCACCTGGTAGGGGGCACAGATTCCCCGGTCGATGGCGTCCGAGAGCGTCAGGGTGAAGCAGCGGCTGCCGAAGGGGCCCTCGGGGTCGTCCTCCATGCTCGCCACCAGCTCACCCGGCGCGCCCTCGGTGTCCTCGTCCAGCTGCCACAGGCGGGGCGTGGCGGTCATGTAGAGGCGGCGCAGGGCCGGGATGCGGGTGTTGTCGTGGACGACCGCCCACGGCTTGCCCAGCCGTCCCGACGTCCGGTGTGCCTCATCGACCACGATCAGGTCCCAGCCCGGAAGGCCGGCCTTGTGCGCGCGCTCCAGCGTGCCCAGTCCGAGGGAGGCGTACGTGGCGAACACGGTGACCTTGTCGAACGGCCGCACCCAGTCGACCAGCTCCTCCACGTCCGTGGTGTTGGGGAAGGAGACGTCCTCGCCCCGCAGGGACGAGACCCCGATCATCGGGCCCGTACGGCCACCCTGACGCCACGCGGCTTCGGTCTGGGTGAGCAGGTCCAGCGAGGGCACGAGCACCAGCACACGGCCCGCACGGAGCCGCTCCGCGCTGCGGGCCGCGACCCGGGTCTTGCCGGACCCGGTCGCCATGATCACCTGCGTTCGAAGGCCCCGTTCGAGCCCAAACGATCTTGCAGGCAATTCGAGGGCACGGACAACCGCCTCCACCGCTTCCTGCTGAGCCGCCTCGCGCTGATCGGTCCGGCTTGTGGCCGACATATCCGCCTGCCCCCTCCTGGGCCTTAACCCGGGTAAGAAATGGGAAACCTGCACGTAGAGAGCTTGCGTTCGGCTACGGTGAAGCTCACCGAAACCGAGTCACAGCCTCGGAGCGGTAGCGGGGGAGCGTGATCGAAATCCGATCCAGGTCCCCGGTGGTGCTGCTATCTGAGTCCAGAGTCTATCTCGTGCTTCAAAGTGAAGCACTCGGAACCACAAAAGTCCCTCGAATTGGGCTGAATTCTGCTACTGTTCTCTTATGGACACCACGGAAAGCGCCCTGACGGCTGGTCAATCCGGCCCCGCGCTCCCCGGTTCGGCCTGCCACTCTCCCGACTACCCGTCACCCCTCCCCGCCCTTGCTGCAGCTTGCGGCCCGAGCCCGGTGGGCGTGCCTCGCGGAGCGTGGCGCGCCTGGCCCGCACGGGGATCCTGGGTGCGCCCGGGGTGGCTGGAGCGCAGCGGAGGCCACGGGTCGGCCGGAGGCCGGCCCCGGCCCGCAACGCGGGCCGGATGCCCTGCCGTTGGCGGTGC
>NZ_JBVJMA010000027.1:0-56109 GCF_055584445.1 Streptomyces sp. NPDC103540 | reverse complement strand
CCCGCGGAGCGGGTCCCTGAGCGCTGCGCGCTCAGGAGAGACCGGCCCCGCTTCGCGGGGCCGAGGGCCCTTCGGGCCCCACCCTGCGCTTCGCTCCGGGAGCCGGGGCTTCGCCCCGGAGGTCCGGCTTCGCCGGACCCATGGCCGGCCCTTCGGGCCGGGAGTCCTACGCTTCGCGCTGGCCTTCGGCAGGAGCCTTCGCTTCGCTTCGGAATTGAGGGTTCCGCTTCGCTTCACCCCTGGGCGGGGGGCCTGCTTTGTAGGCCCCCCGCAGGGCCGCGCTTCGTGCGGGAGATGACCGGTTTCACAAGGTCCGTGCCTTCGGCCCGTTCAGCGGGTCCGCTGCGCTTTCCCGCTCTGGGTCTTCTGGCTTTACCTGGCCAGGAATGAGCTCGGGGCAAGCGGGTTTGTCTCGATGACGCCGGTCGAAGCTCGACTTCCGAATCAGCGCTGAACGGTCTCAAACCACATCTGATTGTCGGTTCCGTTGGTCGGCCAGATAATCATTTGGGTGCCGGGAGACCTCGACAAGCCTGGAGGTTCAATCGACTTGCCGTCACGGTTCTTGAGATTGAAATTCAGTCCCCGGCTGACGCTTTGAGTATTCCCGCCGTTGCAGCTATAGACGATCACGGTTCCGGGGTTATGACCATTCCAAGTGTCAATGCAACTGCCGTACCCATTTACCAGCCTGGTCATAACCTCACTATCTGTTTCATAGCCCCACCAAGTCCACAGCTGCCCCCTCTCGTGCCGGTTGCAAACCTCTTGAGTCACCCAGGCGCCGGGGGTGCCTCCTGAACTTGCATGCAGGCACAGGCCGTTGGAGTTGGTCAGGGTGAACCAATCCCGCTCCCAACCGGATGAAGCGGATTGCTTCATTCCTTTCGAAGGCAGTTTTGGCGGCTCTTCCAGAGCAGACGCTTGCCCGGTTATTCCGATAACCAAGGAAAGCGTGGCACAGAGAACACCGAAGGCATTCAAAACTTTACGCGTCAGGTACATAAAACCTCTCCACAAGCCATCTTATCGCCTCACTAGACCAAGATGATCTTGGTAGAGAGTACATCCTTCGCCTAAAAAGACCAACCGGATTTTGCGCCCCTCTGGGTTGTCCCGGGGCCAGGACCGCCCCTGGCCTTCAAACCACCCCTTTCACTGCGCTTCTCGCAGCGAAAGGACCCCGTTTCACTGGGGTCCAGGCCTTCGGCCCGTTGGGGTGTCCGCTTCGCTTCCACCCCGGCCTTCCGGCTCCGCCTCCAGGCCAAGGGCCCACAAGCGGGCCCGGCCAGCAGCGGTCAGAGGGGGCGCACCTCTTCGGCTTGCGGACCCCGGCTGCCCTGGCTCGTCTCGAACTCCACGCGCTGGTTCTCGTCCAGGGCCTTGTAACCGGAGCCCTGGATCGCGCTGTAGTGGACGAAGACGTCCGGACCGCCCCCGTCAACGGCGATGAAGCCGAACCCCTTCTCCGCGTTGAACCACTTCACAGTCCCCTGCTGAGGCATCCCTGTATCCCCTTCTCTCCCGGGACCCATGCCCCGGCGCCAGAGGATCCTCCCCCGTCCCCAGGCGGGGCAACCGGGGACGGGGATGCCTGAACGGGTGAACCAGACCACCGGGGAGCGGTACAATCATCAGAATGCATCACATCCTGATGCGCTGTGTAGCATCCCGGGAATGTTGCCAGTCCCTTACGACGAACTGTTCTCAGCGGAGTGGCGAATGCAGAAGCCTAGTGGAATCACGCTCCGGCCTCACCAGGAAGAAGCCATTGAGGCCATCGTCAGAGGGCTCGATATTCCGCCCGGAAAGCGTATCCCCAAGGCTGGACTGCGGGCCACGGTGGTCGCCGCGTGCGGGACCGGGAAGACGTTCATCGCCGCCGCGGCCTCGCTCCGCCTCGCCCGGGGCGGACGGGTCCTGGTGCTGCTGCCGACCCTGGACCTGCTGACCCAGACCGCCGGCCAGTGGCGCACGGCCGGCCACGACGGGCCGGCTGTCGCGGTGTGCTCCCTGGAGGACAACGCCCAGCTCTACGGACTCCAGGTCCGCAGCACGACGTCGGCGCCGCAGCTCGCCCTGTGGCACGGGAAGGGACCGGTCACCGTCTACGCCACCTACGCCTCCCTCCCCGTCATCGCCGAGGCGCACCGCGGGGAGTACGGACTACCGATGGAGGCCTTCGACCTGATGGTCGTGGACGAGGCGCACCGCACGTCGGGGTCGGCGGGGAAGGCGTGGGCGGACGTGCACCGCCAGGAGGTGATCCCCGCGCGGCGCCGGCTCTACATGACCGCCACCCCCAGGATCTGGGCGGAACGGCCGCCCCGGACCCGGGCGCAGGAGCTGGAGCAGGCCGAGGAGCGGCGCAGGGAAGAGGCAGAGCGGCGGAAGGAGGCGGAGGCCGAGGGACGGGTCTACGTGCCCCGGTCGCGGTGGGACCGGCTCCCCAAGGACATGGCCTGTTCCATGGACGACCCGAAGGTGTTCGGGCCGGTGGTCTACGAGCTGTCGCTCGCCGACGCCATCGCCCGCGGGCTCCTGGCGCGCTATCAGGTCGTCGTCGCCGAGCTCGTCGACCCCGTCGTCACCCCGGCGCGGCTCTACAGCAAGGAACGACACGAGGAGCAGCTGCGCGGGGAGCGGCTGGCCGCGGTGCAGACGACGCTGTTGGAGACGATGGCCGAGCACGACCTGAAGACGACGATCACGTTCCACCACCGGACGGTGGAGGCGCAGGCGTTCGCCGAGGGCCTGGACCGGGTCGCCGGCCGGCTGCACGCCGTGGATCCGGTCCGGCATCCGGCGAAGGTGTGGACGGGGTGGCTGCGCGGGGAGCACGAGGCCGGGCACCGGGCCGGCGTCCTCGCCGACTTCGGGCGCCGGGCCGGGCGCGCCGTGCTGGCGAACTGCCGCGTCCTCGGGGAGGGCGTGGATATCCGGGCGGTGGACTCGGTGGCCCTGATCGACCCCAAGGGATCCGCCGTCGACATCGTCCAGGCCATCGGGCGGGCTCTGCGGCAGAAGCCCGGTGAAGGGAAGATGGCGACGCTGATCGTTCCCGTATTCTTGCGGGAGGACGAGAATCCCGAGGACATTCTCACGTCGAAATCGTATGGCCCCCTTATTCGGGTTTTGAACGGTCTTCGGGCGCATGATGAACGCGCCGTGGAGATGCTTGCAATTCCCCAGGAGAACCAGAAGCACATCGTGCAGCCGTCGCCACTGGTCGGGAAGGCGCCCGAGGAGGGCGAGGAGGAGAACCGGCTCCTGCTCCGCTTCGCCGCCCCCCGCGACCCGGCGCTCATCGCGAAGTGGATCTCGTACCAGGTGTTCAACACCGAGCGGCAGGACTGGCGTCGGGGCGTAGAGGCCGCGTACCGGTACCGCGAGCGCGAAGGCGACCTCCAGGTGCCCTACGACCACACCGAAGGCCCCCACCCGCTCGGACGCTGGCTCTCCGACCAGCGCAGGGCATTCCGGGCCGGAACCATGACCGGGGAGCGGGCGGACGAGCTCGAAGGGCTCGGGATCGTCTGGGACACCGCCGACCACGGCTTCGAGGAGAACCTCGCCGCCGCGCGGGCGTACCACCGGCTGCACGGCACCCTCGCGGCCCCGCGGGGCGCGGCGATCCTGGACGTGCAGGTCGGGCAGTGGCTGACGAACGTGCGCCGGCCCGGCGGGCTCGGGCAGGACCCCGTACGCGCGGAGCGGCGGGCGGCGGCGCTGGCCGCGGTGGATCCGGACTGGAACCCGGCCGTGCTCGGGTGGACGGTGGACTGGCAACGGCACTACGCCTACCTCACCCAACTCCTGGACGAAGGCGCTCGCCTGAAGACCGTCACCGCGGGGGTGACCCGGCACGGCGAAGACATCGGCCGGTGGCTCGCCACCCAACGACGGGACTGGGCCCGGTTGAACGCCGAGCAGCAGGTCCGGCTCGGCAGCCTCGGGGTGACCCCGGCACGGGCTGTACGGGCCCGTCAGGCGCCCCCAAAGGCCAGGACGAACGCAGGGTCCGGGCGGGGCGCAGCGGCCTTCCAGCAGGGTGTCCAAGCCCTGGCGCAGTACGTGGAGCGGGAAGGCGGCGGCCTGCCCGGCCGCCAGCACGTCGAGCACCTACCTGGGACGGTCCACCGCACCGGGGTATGGCTCGCCAACCAGCGCCAGCGCCGCGACCGGCTCGACGCCAGCCAGCTCGAAGCGCTCGCCGCACTCGGCATCGACTGGGCCTCATCGTGATCGCGTGCCGCCGGGTCGGCCCGCGTCCTGGGTCCAGGGCACTGCGGGCTGCACGAGGCGGCGGCGTCGGCCGGGATCGCGTCCGCCTCCGCTGTCCACATCTGTCTATTCGGCAGTGAGGCGCTGAAAAGCTTCGTACATGGGCATCTTCGAGAACGTCGTGTCTGGGGTCGTCGTCGCGCTGCTCCTCTGGGGCGCCCGGCAGGCCGGGGTCGTATGGCGCGGACGCCGTGCGGATGGCACCGCGGGCCACGGGTCCGTGGACGTACGCACGGCCGCGCACGAGCCGGTGAACAATGAGTCGGCCGCTTCGGCGGGGAAGGAGTAGGGGGCTGTGGGACGCAGCGGAAGCATCGAGCCAGCGGATCTGCCGCCGGGCGCCCGTCGTGATTTCAACCTGGCTCTGCACTACCTGCACCGCCGGGTGGGACGGCCCAGCGTCAGGGAGATCGCCGAGGCAAGGGGGCTGAGTCACGGGAGCGTGCACAACGCCTTCACGCAACCCAAGGTGCCCAGCTATGAGGTCATGGAGCACATCGCCGGGTACTTGACCCAGCGGGTCAAGGACTGGGGCCGCGACGCGAACCACGACGACCCGATCGGCAAGGAACTGCTCCGACTGGAAAAGCTGTGGCACCAGGCACAGGCCGAGGCCGACCACGTCGCCGCCCAGGGCGCGCCGCCCGTCATGTCCGACTACACCCGCGACCTGCTGTACGGGCTGAGCCCGGCCTGCTCGATGTGCGATCAGACCCGGGAGCTGGAGCGGCCGTACGACATCGTCGTCCTGGAGGACCCCGACGAGGAGAAGTTCGCGAAGTTCCCGGCACTGCGCAGGACCGGGCTGAAGCCCGAGGCCCCCAACCCGTGGCGTCTGCTCCGTCTGTGCCGCAGCTGTCGGCGGCGCCGCGATGCCGGTGAGTTCACCGGCCAGCACCTCCGTGAAATCCGCTTCGCCCTGGACCGGCGTGCCGGAGCTGCCCGGCACTACGCCGCCTACCTCGACCAGATCCTGCTCGGTGCCGAGCCCGTCACCGACATGAACGTCGCCGGCTCCGCACTCGCCATCGTCCAGGCCGACCCCGAGATGGATGCCTCCCCCTATGTCCTGGGACACGGCCAGATCAAGATCGACCGCACCAACGGCTCCCTCCAATGGGGGCAATACCCCTGCGAGGACGAACACCCTCCAACCGGCTGAACACCCGTCACCTTCCGCCGTCCCTCCCTGGCGGGGCCAACGGGACTGACGGGACCGAAATCCGGGACTGTGGTCACGGACGCGGATAGCCGTGGCCCGGCGGCGGGTACTCCCGGTCCGGGTCACCGCCCACACCCAGCAGCACGATCCGCTCGAACGACGCCTCCTCGCCCAGCGCGCGGACCCCGGCCTCGGTGTCGAAGGCCCGGTCCGCAGCCGCCAGCAGCCTGAGCGAACGCTCCTCATCCGCCCGCGCCCCCGCCGGCCGCCGACCGGCACACGCCCGCGTCCGTGTCCGGGGCGGGAGCCGCAGCGCGCCGGAGCGCCACGCGCTCTCACACACCAGCAGTGCGGCCACCGCAGACAGGACCAGGCCCACCACCGGCAGGCCCGAACGGTCGGCCCACCAACCGCACCCGGCCAGGACCGCCCCCGTCACACTGCCCACGAACACCCGCCGCTGCCTGCCCGACATCACCATCGCGCCCCCTTCCGGTCAGGCCGGCGGACCCGGAGCCCGGTCCCACCAGGCCGCCTCCACACGAAGCGGCCCACCCAGGGCAACGACCGACCCGTCGGGGCGGCACCCTTCCCGGATCCGGGAACCGCTACCGACCACGCCCCTGACACCGCACAGGCGCCTGCTGCCGGTGCGCGGGCACGGCAGGTTCTGCGGCCGGGGCCAAGATCACCTCATCCGCCGGTGCCGTACCTGACCCGGACGGAGCTGACCTCCTTCGAGAACCTTCCGAGGTCGGCGATGTCCTCGAAGAACTCAAGGGAACGCCCGCCGCAGCCCGCGTCCTCGAAGACTTCGACGGCCACTCCGGGAGCGACCTCCACCGAGGCGATCCGGTCGGCGAAGGGGGTGGGAAGGGTCACGCACTCCCCCCGCGCCTCCAGACCCAGACCGGAGCCGCCGAAGGCCCGGCCGGTGTAGAACGTCGCCGCATCATCGGCCGCAGCCGCCGAGCGGACATGGGACCGTGCCGCGTCGACGGCAGGAACGGCCGCCACCACAGGAGCGGGCGCAGCCGATGCGGCAGGCGGGACGAGGAACAGGGTGGTGCCGACCAGAGCCAGGGCAAGAGAGCGCGTGTTCATGATCAGCTCAACGTGGTGCGCCGACGCCGGTCACGCGCAACCCTCCCCGCCCGCCGGCCGCCGCCCGGGTGTCGGTTGTGGCCGCGGGCGACGGCGGCGAACATATGCGCCACCACGGCCGCCACATCATCTGGTGCCGCGTCGGCACCCACGACATCCTGCACCGGCCCTGATCAGCCCGGCCTCCAGCCGGTCGAGGAGGGCTTGTTCGTGGGCTAGGCGCCCCCTCGGAACGCCCTGACGAGCACGAAGGCGGCAGCGTTCATGCAGGACGCCCACGCCGCCGGGACGAGGACCTCGACGAGGCTGCCCCCCGCCGGGACCGTCCACGGCCCCAGAACCGCCCACAGGGTGAAGCCCACGACGACGGGCAGCGCCAGCGTCAGGACGCAGCCGCTCTCACCGCTCTCGGAGGCCTCCGTCATCAGGGCCCGTCCGTAGCGGAGCGTCAGCCACACCAGCGCGGGCACCAACGGCGCGGCGATCACCACCTCCAGGACCTGCCCCTTCCAGCCGCCCGGCAACTGCCAGGAGACGTGCGTACGTGCCGAGCCCGGCACCCAGCACATGCCCACCCACAGCAACCCCACCACGGCGAGCGCCACGGGCCGGGCCTCCAGCCGCTTCACCACACCTTCCGGCACTACTCCTCCTTCTCCGCGGCCAGGCGCCGCCCTTGAACGCTTGGTGCCTCGGGGCGGGCGGTCACCGGCCCCGCCCCGCGGTCCTGGCCGGGGCCGGCTGCTGCCGGTGGGCGGGCACGGCGGGCTCCGCAGGCGCGGCCTGGCCGGGTGCCGCGCCGGTGGGGGTGGTGGTGGAGCGGGAGCGGGCGGCGGTGGCGGAGGCGCGGGGGCCGTCGGGGACCGGGGCACCGGGCGGAGCGGTCAGGGCGCGCAGGGTCGTGGTGACCATGCGGCCCGCGAGCTCACCGGGCGGGCCCTGCTCCCAGTCGCCGTTGTCCATCAGGGCGGCCTTCAACCGCGCCCGCAGCCCCTGTTCGCCTTCCGGGCCGCGAGCGATGCCCGCCATGCGGGCGGCGAGCAGGGGCCAGGCCCGGGTGAAGACCAGCAGGGCGCTCTCCCGCTCGGAGCCGATGTTGTCCTTCACGATGTTCACCAGCCGGCTGTTCGCCGCTGTGCCGACGCCAAGCTGCTCAAGCGCGGCAGGCCGGTCGGACAGGTCCAGGTCGTTGGGGACGGTCAAGCCTTCGGTCAGCGGCCCCCACATCGCGCGGGCGTCCGCGCTCACCGCCACCGGCTCCGGAACTGGAGCCGGGGCCAGGGCCGGGGCCGGGGCCGGGGCCGGGGCCGGGGCCGGGGCCGGGGCCGGGGCCGGGGCCGGATCGGGAACAGCAGGGGCGGGGGCGGAGATGTCCTGCGGTGCGGCGGGCGCCGGGTTCGGGCCGGGGGCGGGCCGGGCGGCGGGCACCCCCGCCGCCGGGGCGGATCCGGCTGCCGCTGCGGCGGCGGGCTGGGCCAGGAGGGCGGCGACGGCCCGGTCGACGCCGACGCCCTGGCCGTGCGCGGCGGTCAGGAACCCGGCGACGTCGACACCGCTCTGGTCGAGGAGGCCGATCTTGGCGGCCATGTCCGGCCAGGCCGGGGAGGCGAGGATCGCGTCACGGACCAGGCCCTCGGGCATCGTCTTCGTGAGGAGGTCCGCCCAGATCAACCGCAACAAGGGGGGAAGTCATGCCGGACCCGAAGGCCGGTAGCCCCATTGCGGAGCCACGAAGACGGTAACGGGGGGGACGGTGGTGACGCCGCCGTGGTGCTTGTAGTTGACCGTCATCGAACCGACGGGCGACACGAACCGGAGGAGGACGACGGCGTCGAAGTCGACGCGGCGGACGCCGAGGCGGCGGGCGGCCTGGTCCGGGCCGAGGGGGACGTGCCGGTCGAGGAGCAGCAGCAAATCCCGGCGGCGGCCGAGGGCGGCCACCTGGTCCGGGTGGACGTCGGGGCATTCGGCGTCCCCGCCGAGGCGGACCAGCAGACCCGCGCGAACGAGGTGACCGCCCGCCGCCGTCACCCGCGGCCGGCACCGCAACGCGGCTCCCCCAAGGCCTGCGTCAGCCGGTCACCGGTACGCGGCCATGAGCCACGTCAACTACCCGGAACGGGATGAACCAACGGGGCAGAACGCCCTCTGCGCCCGCCCGCCGGGCTGAGCTCCCGGGCGCTGGGCCGGGGTGGAGCCCGGGGTACGGCCGCGCCCCCGGGGCGCCGCTGGGAGCGGCGGCCCGGGGGCGCGTGGGTCGTGGCCGTCGCCGGGCGGCGGCCCCGGAGAGGGGTCAGCCTGTCGGCTGGCAGATCGTGTAGACCTGTACGCCGGTGTCGCCCGCGGAGACCGGGTTCTTCAGCCACACCTGCCAGCGGTTGTTGGCGGTGTCCGGGTTCGAGGCCTGAAGCATCGCGTCCGAGGGGGTGACCGTCTCGTAGAAGCCGCCGCTGATCACCTTGGAGCCGTCCGGGCACACGGGGCCGTTGTAGTACCTGGAGGTGTTCCTCGGTACGGCCTGGGTGGCGCCGACGAGGACGATCGGGTCACGCGTCGGACCGGCCTGCCCCTGATCCCCCTTGTCTCCCTTCGGGCCTTGGGCTCCTGTCGCCCCCGCGGCGCCGTTCGAACCGGCGGGACCCTGCGGACCGGTGTCACCGCGGTCCCCCTTGTCTCCCTTCGCTCCCTTCTCTCCGGTGTCCCCCTTCGTGCCCTGGGGGCCCGCCGGGCCCTGATCACCCTTGTCGCCCTTGGGACCGGCCGCACCCGTGTCGCCCTTCAGGCCCTGCGCGCCCGGGTCTCCCTTGGCACCCGCAGCGCCGTTCGAACCCGCCGGCCCCTGGGGCCCGGTGTCGCCACGGTCGCCCTTGTCGCCCTGCTCCCCCTTGTCGCCCTTCGTGCCCTGGGGACCGGCCGGACCCTGGTCGCCCTTGTCGCCCTTGGGCCCGGCCGCACCCGCGTCGCCCTTCAGGCCGTCCGTACCCGGATCACCCTTCAGGCCCTGCGCGCCCGGGTCTCCCTTGGCACCCGCGGCGCCGTTCGAACCCGCCGGCCCCTGCGGACCGACATCACCACGGTCGCCCTTCTCGCCCTTGTCCCCGTTCGTGCCCTGGGGGCCGGCCGGACCCTGGTCGCCCTTGTCGCCCTTCGCACCGGCCGCACCCTGGGTTCCGGGGACTCCCGTGTCCCCCCGGTCGCCCTTGTCGCCCTTCGGGCCTGGTGCTCCGATGTCGCCCTTGGGACCGACCGGGCCGCCGGGACCGACCGGGCCCGCGTCGCCGCGTTCGCCCGTTTCACCGTCCGGGCCCGCCGGACCGGCCTCGCCCCGGTCGCCCTTGGCACCTGCCTGGCCGGCCGGGCCCGTCTCGCCCCGGTCGCCCTTCACGCCGGGCGCACCGTTCACCCCGTTGGTACCCGGCTCCCCCTTGTCGCCCTTCGGGCCGATGTCGCCCCGGTCGCCCTTCGGCCCGGCGGGGCCCCGGTCTCCGCTCTCACCCTGCGGCCCCTCGGGTCCGCGTTCACCCGCGTCGCCCTTCGGGCCCTGGGCACCGTCACGGCCGTCGGCACCGGAGGGACCGCGAAGGCCCGGGTCGCCCTTGGGTCCGACCGGCCCAGGGGCCCCGTCACTGCCCTTCGCGCCCGTGGCGCCCTCTCGGCCGTCGCGGCCCGGGGCGCCCGTGTCACCCTTCGCGCCGACCGCGCCGTCACGGCCGTCCCGGCCGTTCGCGCCGGAGAGGCCGTCCTGACCGTCGGCGCCGGCCGCGCCGGGTGCGCCGTCACGGCCCGCGATGCCCTGCGGCCCGGCCGGGCCGCGCTCGCCCGCGTCTCCCTTGTCGCCCTTGGGTCCGGATTCACCGCGGTCTCCCTTGGGTCCGGCCGCACCCGGCTCACCCTTCGCACCGGCGGGACCCGGGACACCGTCGCGGCCCTGCTCCCCCCTCGGTCCGGCGGGACCCGGCTCGCCCTGCGCCCCGGACTGCCCAAGGTCGCCCTTCGCGCCGGCCGGGCCCCGGTCACCGGTGTCGCCCTTCGGGCCCGAAGGACCCACCGCACCATCACGGCCGGGTTCGCCCTGCGGCCCGGCCGCCCCCTGGTCACCCTTATGCCCCTGGGGCCCCGCCGGGCCCGGGGCACCGTCACGGCCCGCGTCGCCCTTCACCCCAGGGTCGCCCTTGGACCCAGGGTCCCCCTTCTCGCCGGCTGGGCCCCGGTCACCGGTGTCGCCCTTCGCACCGGCCGGGCCCTTCTCTCCCTGCGCACCAGCCGGCCCCCGCTCGCCCGGCTCACCCACTTCACCAGGAGCACCGTCCTGTCCGCGTTCCCCCCTCTTGCCGGCCGGGCCCCGGTCACCCCGGTCGCCCGGGTCGCCCTTGGCCCCGTCCAGGCCCGCCGGACCGCGGTCCCCCTGCTCGCCCCTCTCCCCCGGAGCACCGTCCTGGCCCCGGTCCCCCTTCGGCCCGGCCGGACCGGCGGCCCCTTCCCGTCCCGGCTCACCCTTGGCGCCGGGATCCCCCTTCACACCCGCCGGACCCCTCTCCCCCGGATCACCCTTCGCACCCGGAGCACCATCACGGCCGGGCTCACCCCGATCCCCCTTGTCACCCTTGTCCCCTTTCTCGCCCTTCTCGCCCCGCTCCCCCTTCTGCCCCTTGCCGGTGTGACCCCCGTGGCCGTCCTTGGCCAACGGGGCCACCGCGCACCACGGCACGTGGTGGTGGTTCTTGACGTACCGCGCGGCCATCCAGCCCTCGCCGTCCGCGAGCCGGTACCAGATGTCGTTGCCGTCCACCTCCCCGCCGTGCACCTTGCAGTCCAGCCCGACACGGGCACCGCCCTTGCGGACACCGGTCCGGGCGGCCCGGGTCGTCGGGCCGTCGTACACCGGCTGGCCGGCCTGTGTGACCACCTGGCCGTCGGCCGCGCCTCCGGAACCCCCGAACGGGCTCGCGGCGGCCGATGCCGCCAGCGGTACGGCCAGGGCGAGGGAGAGCCCGAGGGTGACCGCTCCCGCAGCCAGCTGTCTGCGGGCAGCGGCAAGATCCGCCCAGGAGGCGAGAGACATGGGAGTGCGCCTTTCGATCGCGTCCGCGCGTTTTCCGGATGATCGTCAGATGTGACCGCATCCCCGATACGCCCGGCACGCAGTCTGCGGCCGGTCGGCCGAACGCAGATCACCCACCGGGCCGACGACCCGGTGGGTGATCACCGCACAAACCTGACCTGACCGCGCCCACCGGTCAGCCAGCCGCGCACAGCAACACCTCCACCTCGACGGCGAAAGCCACGGGGGGACTCGTGCGACGGGTAGCGGCCCGCGCAAGGCGTAGGCGAGTTGGCGTCGGACTTCGGCGAGGAGGTGGTGGCGCTGGAAACCGCCGCGCATCACGGACACCACGGCGGCGACGTTGACGGCGGCCAGCGCGACATCGACGACCGGACCCAGACCGGGTGGCGGCCGGAAGGCACCTCGCGCATCTCCCACGCCCACCCGAGCCGGGCGGTGACCTCCTCCATGAAGTGGAGGAGGTAGAGGGTGTCGGCCGCAACGATGTGGCGAGCATCAAGTCGGCCGACAGGTTGCCCCACGTCCCTGCTGCGGTCCGGGCGCCGGGCGCGGTCGACGGGGGCCGGAACACCAGGTCCATCGCCAGCCAGGGCGTCCGTTCCTTCGCCTTCTCGGTCTCGGGCGACTGGTTGTGCTCGATCGGGCGACCCAGCACCGTCGCCCGCCGAGCTTTCGCCGTGCAGTCCATGACCGAGCGTCCGTAGCCACGTGCACGATACGCACCGGTGCGGTGGTGCGGTGCGTGGTGCGGGTCCATCCGGTGCGCACCACGATGCGCACCACCGTCCGTCCGGTGCCCATCCACTCAGTGGGCGGTGCGCACCGACCCGTGGAAGTGGGGATCCGGTCGGTCCGTGCGGCGGAGTGGACCGGCTGAGCGCGGCGCGTTCCTCCGTGGCACGAGCCCACGTCAAGGGGAAATGCGGCAGGTGCACATCGGGTGGATGGACGCCATCGTCTCGGGCGATGGCGTCTACTCCCGCACGATGGCGTCCACTTCCACCGGGTGGGCTCCACTCGGTGGAGCGGAGCCGGTCACGGTGGCGTCCACTCCCGGGCCAGCGGTCTCCGCTCGGTGGAGTGGATGCCGCGCACGGTGGTCTCCACTCCGGTGCGGTGGCCTCCACTCAGTGGAGTGGGGTGCACCGCACCGGGTGCGGTGCACCCCAGGTCGTCTCAGTGGCCGGCCTCGCGGCCGCGGTGCGGTCCGGGCTCGGGCGGGCGGTGCGCCGGTTGGTCGTGCGGGCGCACCCGGCGCACCGCCTCGGCGTTGGCCGGGGCGGTGTGGCGGTCCGCGCGGGCGCGGGCTTCGGCGGCCATCTTGGCGGCCGTTTCCTGGATGCGGCGCAGTCGGTCGGCCGTGAGGTCGAGGGCTTCCACGTCCGTACGGGACTCCCGCAGGGCTCGCACGGCCGTCATGTCGATCGCCTCCTGGCGGCCGGGCTCCGGCTCCTGGTCGTCGTGCTCGGCTTCGGCGGCCGAGAGCGTGAGCAGCTGCTCGGGCATCGCTGCCTGCTGGTGGGCGACGACGGCGTACGCCCGGAAGCGCGCGGCGGCGGTCGTGGTGGTGCGCAGCTTCTCGCGCACCATCGCACCGGCGAGGACGGCCCGGTCGTACTGGAGCGGGATGCGGGGGATCTCCCACTCCCCCGCGTCCTGGCCCGGTGGCCGGGGCGCGGCCGGCTCGCCGGGATCGGCCGGGGGTTGCCGGTCCGGGTCGGGCGCGGGAGTGGGTGGGAGGGGCCGGGCGGGAAGGTCCCATCGGGCGGTGTAGAGGCGGTAGTCGGCCAGCAGGCCGATCGTGGTCTTCGGCTCGCTGATGTCCAGGCAGTGCGTCTCGATGGCGGCGGCCACGATCTGCTCGTCCAGGCCGGGGTCGCGGCGGCGGCCGCGACCGACGAGGGCGAGGTGGCGGCGGGCTTCGGCGAGCAGGTGCCGGCGGTGGAAGCGCCCCCCGTCGTTCATCACGAGCACGGTCGCGGTGACGTCGACGGCCGCCAGCGCTATGTCGACCGCGGCGGCGACGCGGGCCCGGATCGCCGCGGCTGCGGCGCGGGCGTTCTCGAGGAGGTTGGTGATGACGTCGGCGGCGACCCCGGAGGTGAGGATCGCGCTCGCCTTCCACCAGGCGCGCAGCTGCGCGAGCGGTCGGGTCTTCTGCTTGGGCGGGCGGGTCTTGCGGGCGGCGATCTGGTTCATTTTGGCGCGGGCCCGCTCGGAGGCCACGGGCAGGAACCGCGGCTCGCCGTCGTCGTCGACGGCGGTGACGTACTCGTGCTCCAGCTCGGCGAGGCAGGCGGCGATCTGGTCGCTGCGCCGGGCGGTCCAGCGGATCAGCTCGTGCGGCACCCCGGCAATCTCCATCACAGGCTGGCGCCCTGCCGTGACAATGCGGGGCTCGGTCGCCAGCCCCAGCGTCTCGCAGACCTCCGCGGCAACGAGCTCGTTGTAGAGCGCGGAGGCGGCCACGGTGTTCTCGTGCAGGGCCAGGGTGTGGATCGACCCCCAGCGCCCGTCCAGGCGCCGGCCCTTCACCGACAGCAGCAGATGGTCATGGAGCAACGGCCGGCCCGATCTCGCCTCGTAGTGGCGGAAGCGGGCGGCGACCAGACCGCCGGGCGGCCGCACCCGGTAGATGCCGTCCTGGCCGTACCGGATCACCGCGACCGTGTCCTCGATCCACTCCAGCACCCGTACGATCGCCCGCTCGTGCGCGGCCTCGATCACCCGCCGGGTCTCCTCATCCCCGAACGCCCACAGGAGGTAGATCGTCGGCTGCGGCCGGAACACGAAGTCGACACCGGTCACCATCACGCGGCGACCGAGGGCGCCGGCCCGATACGCCATCTTCGGGGAGTCGCCCGCGGCGAGCCGGTCGGCCTCGATACGGTCCGCGTGCGGGTGGCGGCCCCGCTCGCCGAACAGGTTCCGCAGCTGCGCCTCGGTGACCTCCTCACCCGGTGCCAGTCCGAGCGCGGCAAGTCCCCGGCCCATCCAACGACCGACCGGGACCCCGGCCTGCTCCTGGGCGGCGCGCAGCGGCGTGCGGGCCGGGCGGCGGCCGTCGCCGACGACGGTCTCGCGCAGGTAGTAGCGGTACATCTGCCCGGCACGGATGACCCTGATGTCGACTGTCATGGAGCAACGCCACATGGCCCTGACCTGCAAGGGAAGGGCGGTCAGCGGGGCTTCCCGCCAGGCGGAAGCAGCGGCCGAACTTTCTTCTCAGGTGCCCGCCGGGCGGGAAGTGGACCCGGGCCGAACGCGAATGTCATCGCTCTCCGGCAGCTGAGAGTGGGTGCGGCACGATTGTGGGACGGCTACCAGGTTTCCGTGGTGAGCGGCATGAGAGCGTCGAGGGCTTCGAAGCGGTGGATGTGGTTGATCATGGCCCCTGCCCCGCCGCTTGATGACCGGAGACAACTGCTGTGAGCGCTTCGTCGCGGACCCTGAAGCCCGCGCTGCTGCTGATCGTTGTGGAGAACACGATCGGGGAACAGGGCCAGGCGTAGCGAGCCGGCCAGGTCAGCCCTCGGTGCGCTCCCTCTGGAGCTTCTGCCACTCGCGGGCCGTGTCGATCTGCGCGCGGACCACCGTGTCGAAGAGGGCTTCCGGGTCGCCGTCGGGGCCGGCGCTCGCAGCCAGCAGTGAGGCGACTTGGGCGGCGAGGACGGTGACCAGGTCGGCCGTCCCAATGGGGCCCCGGACCTCGATCAGTTTGCGCACGGCGTCGTCGATGCGATCCATGGCTTCCTCGCTCTGGAGGAGCAACCCGAGTCGGTCGGCGAGGAACATGCGGACGACGGCCACACCGTCGGCCAGGGCGGTGTCCACGTTGAAGTCGGCGCGGGCCTTCTCCGACTCCTTGAGCACGGCCGGAATCGCGTACGTCCGCTGTTCCGGGATGAGGCCCTCCTTCTGCCACTCCTGGTACGGGATGGGGCCGACGGCGTCGCGGCGTGCACGGTGTTCGTTGGTCGGGCTGCCGCCCGCGGTGCGGCAGGCCCGCCCTGCGGCTGCCTTGCAGGTCGGGCATTCGACGCGGCGCTTCCACGAGCGCACGAGATCCATTGTGGCGTCGGAGTGAAGGTGGCGTCGCCACTCGCCGCCCCACGGGATGCTCTGCGATCCGTTCTCCACGCTCATTGGCCCCCCTGGGTCCGGTGGTGTGTGCCGTCTTGCCTGCCGTGAAGCTGACCGTACCTGCGGTGACGCCTCTCAGCGGTCGATCGGGAGAATGCCGTCCAGGCCGCTCTCGGAGAGGATCTGTTGGATCGTGTCGTCCAGGGTGCTGGCCGCGTCGACAACGGTTTCCAGGCCGCCTGGGAGCAGGTCCTTCTCCCGGTACCAGTCGCGTAGGTGGCCCTCGTTGACGTTCGTGAGAAGCTCGGCGTCTGGTTTCGTCGCGTGCCGGAGCACCGTCTCCTCGAAGGGCACGTGCAGGTAGTAGCACCGTGTGACGCTCTGGTGGGCGCGCACCAGGTCCTGGAGCATCGGGCCGTAGCGGTCGGCGTACAGGATGCCCTCCAGGACGACGTGGAAGCCGTGGTCGAGGGCGTAGCGGGCGGTGAGGTCGATCAGGCCGATGTTGGCGCCGCCGGGGCGGTCGCGTTCGCGCAGCACGGTCCGGCGGAGGTTGTCCTGGGCGACGATGGCGAGGTTGCGGCCGAACTTCTCGCGCAGGCCGGTCGCGACCGACGACTTGCCCGAGGCGCTGTTTCCGCGGAGCACGATCAGGCGCGTGTTCTCAGTCCCCACACTCCTTGTCCCTGGGGCGTTCATGATCCGGCTCCAGTGCGTACGGCTCGTAGGGGATGGCGGTTCCGTCGTCGTCGGGGCGGTCGGACGTGCCGATGTGGGTGAACCCGGCTTTGAGCAGGACGCGGCCGGAGGCGGGGTTGTCGGGGGGGTGCATGGCCTCCAGCCGGGTCAGGCTGGTGGTGGTGAACGCGGCGGAGACCACGTGGTTGGCGGCGTGGGTGGCGTAGCCGTGGCCCCAGCTGTCTTCCCGGAGGATGTAGCTGATGGTGCCCATGGTCGGGGTGCGTCGCCGCAGCGAGATCAGGCCGATCAGCTCGTCCTCGGCGACGATGCCCCAGCTCCACTGGGCCCTCGGGGTCTCGGCTGCTCGGGCGAGGGCTGCGCGGATCTTCTCGTGGGCCTGGTCGAGGGTGAGGGGTTGGCCGGTGGTGTGCCGGATGGAGGCGCCGCTGTAGACGCGGGTGAGGGCGGGTGCGTCGGCCAGGGCCAGGGGGCGCAGGGTCACCATGCGGCGGTCAGCTCCTTCGCGGTGGGGCGGTCGGCGGGGTCGGGGGCCAGGCACGCGGTGATGGCGGCCTCGAACGCGGGGAACGGCCAGGGCCGGACGTCGCGCAGCTCGGTGGTGGTGCCCTGGGCGATGACGGCGAGCTTGTCCAGGCGGTCGAGGTCGTCGTCGTAGGGGACGGGGCGGTGGCCGGTCCAGCACCAGAACAGGGAGGCTCCCAGGCTCCAGATGTCGGCAGCCGGTTGTGCCTGGACGTGGCTGTCGACGGGGGTCGCGAGGATCGTGGTGGCGAGTTCGGGGGCGGTGGTGTGGGCGAGGGCGCCCGGTACGGGACGCGCTGGTGACCGGGGTCGGGCCCGCAGGCGAGGGCGTAGTCGATGACCGCCGCGCGGCCGCCGGGCGTTGATGACGCTCTTTGAATCCTCACCCCTTGCTCAGCAGGTGACCAGACCTGCTCATGCCGATTCCCCAGCCGCACACCAGGCCGACGCAAGGCGGAAACGGAACCACACAGCCCTGACGGCCCTGGCCCTCTCAGCTCTCCCGGAAGATCAGAGCCACGCCGAGGGACGCTTCTGCCGGAACGAAGAGCTCCCCTCGGGCCGTCTCGCGTACGGGCAGGCCGTTCTCCGCAAGGAGCTCACGTACCCGAGCAATGCCGGGGACGGCAACTGTGCAGGCGACGAGCGCCGGGAGCACGGGCGGCTCCTCACCCGGCAGCAGATCCGGAAGGTCTGACTTGGTCAGGAGGGTGACCGGCCCCTCTGAGTAGACCGGTCGGCCTAGATACCGCTCGTACCGCTTGCTCACCAGGGGGAGTTGTCCGTCAGGCACGCACAGCACCGCCTCGACAAGGTCCTGGGCGCCGTTGGGGTGGTCAAGGTGACGGGTGTGCCGGAACTCCGGGTCCAAGTCGGCAACGACGCCGACCCGGCCTTCCGGCGCACCGTCGATCTCCAGATAGCGGACGGGTTCCGTGCGCAGGCCGTCGGGGGTCTCGACCGGTCGGCCGACGGTGTTCACCCCGCCGTGTCCGACACCGGCAGCGGCGAGCCTCTTCCCCGCTGCGTCGATGTCCGGCGAGGAGAACATCAGGATGTGGAGCCCTTCGAAGCGATCACGCCATCCGCCAAGCTGGGCGCTCGTTTCCTGGATCCGCGACATGACCAGGGGGAGCTTCTCCGGAGGCGCCTGGAGCGGAACGATCCGCGAGTCAGGTGGCAGGCCCGCCATGCTCCCCGGCTTCACCGGGGTCACCAACTCCATGAAGCTCCGGGGGAAGTCGGCGTGCGTATTTGCTGCCCCGAACGGCTCCGGCTCGGCACCCTCACGAGGTGCCAGCGCCGGCACGCTGGGCGGCGGAACGTGAAATCCGAGCCGCCGGTAGAGCGTTATGGCCTGTGCCATGTCGCTGACGACGTGCCCGACGTGATGTAAGCGTATGAGGTCGTGAGGCATGACCTCACCGTAGGCTCATGCTCGAAGAGCTCGCAGACCGGACCAAGCCAACATGATCCACCAGAGCGGGTACGAGGGCACGGGTGGATTGCTGCCTGCGACGCCTCAAGAGCTGTTCACGGAGCAGAGCTCCTCCGCCCTGCCCACAGACGAAGCCAGATCTCATGGCCCGACGCAAGCGACTGGGGAACGAGGAGCGACACTGGCCGTTTTCAGGGATCCTCATCAGCGTGACGAGGGTGTTGGTGGGCTGGACGTCGGCGTGGGCCCATCCGGCGGCGTGCATGCGGGCGAGGTGCTCCGTCCAGGTGCGGGCGATGCCCGCGAGCCAGGGGCGGACCGAGCACGTCTGGCCCGCCGGGGGCGCGGGGCCGGCGGGCAGGAACGTGGAGCAGCGGGTTCGCCAGCGTCGTGTCCTGGCCGCCCGCCCCGGGCAAGGAAGGGGACCTCTACCCCACGGCTACTGCGTGGGTAAGAGGTGTCGTCGGCGCGGACAGGCTTACCCACGGAGTCTGACCAGGGCCGACGAGGGGTGTCCGATTTACCGGGCTCCCACTCCCGGTCACACCTTCGGTCCCCCGCCGCAAGCAACCCTCCAGGCAACTCTCCAGACCCCCTCCGGTGCAACCCTGCCCACAGCTCCTACCGGTTGCCGCGGTGCTCGTGTGCCGAGACACGTTAGATGTCACCTGGACACGTTTGTTGTCACCGTGTGATTGTGTGGGCCACGGCTAGGATGAGCCGAGGCATGAGAGTTGACATAAAGGCAGGCGTGTTGTCACTCGGGGGCATCTGCCGGCAGCTGCGGGCACTTGGGCCGGAGTCCGCCTGCGCAGGCCAGCACTTCTGTCGCTGAGGAGTTCAGGAAGATCGTGAACACGGACGACCTGTCCACGGAGTAGACGAGACCGGTACGCACAAGCTCCTCCCCGGCCTGCCGGAGGATGTCGACAGAGGCGGCAAGGCCCCCGACCGTGCGGCCACGCCGAGCAGCCGTGCGGATACGAATCGCGAACACACCCGCGTGCCGGCTGGCGGGGACCAGACCGTCCGAGACGTCGAAGGCGCCTCCGGCAACCAAGGCGTCACGGGCAGGTCCGCATGCCGGGGTCTGTTCACGAAGCATGGCGATGAGGTCCTCGCGAGGAATGCTGGGCACCGGTACCCGTACGACCCAGGCGTCGCCCGTGTGTGACAACTGCAGCGCCTCTCTGGTGACAGCCCGACTGCTTCGACCTGCTTTCTTCGCAGGCTATCTGGTGCCGACGGTGACAACTACTGAGCCTCGGCACAGCTGAATCGCTGTCCGCTCAGTCGTCAAAGTGGAGTTCAGGTCGGGTCCAGAGGGTGAGGTCGCTACTGGTGGCGACCGCCAGGGTCAGTCCGGAGGGAGAGAACCCGGCTGCGCGGAGTTCTGAGTACTCGGAGTGGAAGATGTGCCACCACGTCCCTCCCGCCGGGCCTTTGTGGGACCCGCCGTCGGCGGAGAGGATGATCCGGTCGCGGGGCCACTCGGGGCTGACGACGTCCAGGGTCCAACCGTCTGGTGTGGTGCCGTGCAGGCCGCCGCCGAATAGCCCGGCGATACGCACCGGCATTCCCTCGATCGGGCCGAGCCCGGGACAGGTGAGCTCCGGCGACGCGTCCGGAGTGCTGGTGTCGGGGTCTGGGTCCCGATCGCGGGCGACCTTTTCGCCGGTGACCGCGTCGAAGAGTCCATGGCCGTCGCTGGACACGACCATTACGAGGTCGTGCCCGCTGTCGGGATGGACGGCGAAGCCAATGCCGAGCAGACCCCCGATGGGGGTCCTGCGGTCCAACACCGGCTGCCACGGCTCCGGGGCTGGCATGACGGTGGCGCCGATGTAGCGCTCGCGCAGCTTCTGCTGGTACTCCGTGATCAACTCGTCTCCCCGGGGCTGTCTGTGTCGAGAGTAGAGACCACAAACGATCTCAAGGTGACAAGGACGACGCACCTTCGGTGACAGCACCTTGCTCACGATGCCTCGGAGGGCGGGGTCGGGGCAGCTGTCAGGTGACAAGTCCGTGCTCAGGCAGAGGTCGATGGGGCCCTCCGGAAGCCGCCGTGTTTGGTAATGATCTCCTCGGCCGTTGCCGTACTGCTCTGGCCGCGTCGATGAGCCAGGAGGGCGACCTGGAGTGGGAAGGACGTCCCAGGCCTGGTTCGAAGGGCATAACCCACCTTTCGGTGAATGTAGGTCGCTTCGACCGCCAGGGGTTCGAGGTATCGGGCTGCCTCGTGTTCGTCCGGAGCGCTGAGGAAGCGGTCCGCCATCTCCAGGACCGCGGCGGTGACCGTGGGGTTCTGGGATGGAGCGATATAGACGCTGACTTTTCGGAGATAGGCGCCTGGGGTGTCCCGCACGTTCTCGAACGCCCGGTGCCGTTGCTCGGCTTCCTGATCGAGGATCTTGGCCAGTGTTGACGTGGCGGCATGGGTTCGTGCTTCGGGCCAGGTCATGAGGATCAGCGTGGCGACCGTCCGTAGGTCGGTGAAGTACTGGGCCGTGGGGACGAGCCAGCCAACACTGCTGACGTGCTCCGGTCCGTCCGATGCAAGGAAGGACACCAGCCGTTCCTGGGTGGCGAAGACAGCCTCGCGACTGCGACTTGCCGTGGGCAAGAAGTCTTGCAGTTGGTCGGTCTTGGCCAGATTGGCTCCGCAGGCCGGCCGGGCCGCCCGGAGGGTTTCGACCGGTGCGGATCCCCGGCACTGGGTGGGGTGGAGCTCTCCGTCCCGCGGCCGGGCGATCAGGTTCTTCGCCTCGCCCTGGACCTGCTCGCCGCAGTGGGGACAGCGCTGCCGAAGGAAGCGCCCGTGCCGAAGGCAGGCGAAGACAGCGGACAGTCGCCAGATCCGTAGCCATGCTCCGCCGTGGGCCTGCTCGATCTGCGACGATCTATCCCCGGCGAGGCAGTCAGGGCAGTACTGGGTTCGGTCCGACAGAACCCACGGAGAGACGAACCGTGACCGCGCATCGGCCTGGGACTTGGAATACTCGGTGCTCAGAGGTCCGTAGCGGACTCCCAAAGGAGCCACCAGCAGCCGGGTGACCTCCTCACGGGACAGGCGGGTCGTGCGGGAGAACGCGTCCAAGCTGACGTCGTCGAGGCTGAAACCGAGAGCCGGCGAGACCCTGGTGATCTTCGTTCCTTCGGGACGGGAGCCGGTGAGTCCGGTGCGGACGTAGAGGCTCAGGGGATCGACGCCGAGGCGATGGGCCAACCGCAGGAGGTAGCCGGACAGAGCCTCGCCCTCCAGCGGGTCCAAGCTTCGTGCGATAGGACGGAGTTGCCTCGCATCAAGGGCCTCAGGCATCCGCGGTTCGCCCACCCCGGTCGTCGAAGACAGTGTTTCGGCCCCTCCGGCGTTTGACGGTGCTCCTGGCAGACTCGGCGGCCGGGATCTCGGGGATCTCGCCGGCGCTCGGGTCGCGGTCAGCGACGTTGCCGAGCCGGATAGGGATCGTGGCCAGCAGTTCCGGCGTCAGTTCCTCGGCCCCCGACTCGATGGCCTCCCTGCAACCGTCCTCGATCAGCCGCTTGAGCAGGCCGACGATGCCGCGGGTGCGGCGGAAGAGGTATTCGGGCATCTCGCCGTCGGTGAGCATGCCGTCCTTGGCCCTCAGCAGCCGCAGCCGGTCCTCGAGGCCGGCCAGGTGGTCGATGAACGCCGTCATGCCCTCGGCGGTGTCGTAGTCGAACGGGTCAAGGTCGACCAGGTCGAACCGACGCTCGGTCTGGGTGGCCGCGGAGGGGTTGAAGCTGCTTCCGGCCTTGGCCGGGCCCAGAACCCACTGTCCCGTCCGGGGGTCTGCGTGACCGCCCCTGATCAGCCCTGAGTTCGGGATGTTGACGCCGACGAGGACGAGCGTGACGTTGAGGTCCATCAGTTCGCGGACCAGGTCGAGGGTGTCCTGGTCGTCCTCGCGGTGGAGCCGCAACCGGGTGATGTCGTCCAGCAGCAGCGCGGTGGTGTGATGGTCGCGGATCGAGTCGCGAACCTGTCGCATCATGCCGTTGAGCGTCTTGGGGTGCGGGGCGCCGAAGAAGTCGAGGATGGCCGCGCAGAGCCCCTTCGGTGTGGCCCGCACCGGGGTGCGGCAGTAGGCGACCGGCACGAACAGGTCGCGGGTTCCAGGAACCGGCCTGGGCAGAAGCTGTCGGTGCAGGTCCCGCCAGAGCTGCTCGAAGGCCGCGGCGGCCGCGCAGGCTGTCTCGGTCTTCCCCAGGAAGCCGCCGCCGCTGATCATGAGGCCGTCTCGCGTACCCGGCTCGAAGTTCAGGGCGTTGTTCCGCAGTCGGCCCCGCATCAGCTTGGTGAACCTCGCGCTCATCGGGGTCTCCAGCAGCCCCATGTTGACGTGGGTGACCGTGCGGTGCAGATCGTTCAGCGCCCGTCGCCTGGGGCTCAGCGCCGCGTACTCCTCCAAGGAGAGCCGTGGCACCGGAACGAACGTGCCGCGCTGCTGCTGCCACTGCTGCCAGCCCTCCCAAGTTGTGCGGTCCGGAGGCGGCCCCGACCGGAGGAAGGGGACGATGCCGCTCTCATCCTGCGTGCGGTCCGTCATGCGGCCCCTCCTCGTCGTCCTCCGGAAGGAGGAATAGGTCCCGTCTGCCCGCAGACTCGCCCAGTGCGGGCGGTGGCGCCGGGCGGCGCCGGACGGCCTGCTCGCGCCGGTGCCGGCGCTCTGCGTCGATGCTCTGCTCGGCCTGCCTGACCCGCTGGTTCCACCGCAAAGGCGTCACAACAGCTCCTTCTTCGGCCGCATCCGGGGTGCAAGCAGGTGACATGTCCAGCGGCCGGTCGGCTCGCGCCGCGGCCGCCTGGGTCACCTCACGGGCATGCTCGGTCCGCTCCGCCTTCCGCAGGCTCTTCCAGCCGCTGACCGGGGCCCGCAGCCCGACCAGCTCCAGCAGCACCGGCAGCAGCTCCCGGTCGGACTTCGGCTGCAGCCCGCTGGCGCGGACCTTGGCCATCAGCTCGCGTACCCGTGCATCCCCGAAGGCCGGGGCCTGGCCGTCGGGCGGTAGCCCGGTCCAGTCCAGCGGGTGCCAGTCGTGCGTGATCGGGTCCTGGAAGAACACCCGGCGACGGTCCCTCGGATCACGGCGGATGACCCACATGCCCTTGTGCCGGCCGCCCCGGCTGGACCGCTGGCCGCGGTAGTCCTCCAGTGCCGGGCCGTCATACCAAAGGTCGCGAATCTTCACCCCGCGCCGGTGGTGAATGCTGACGTAGTGGGTCGGCAGCAGTTCGTAGAACAGCGCCGGCGAGGGGATGTCCATGCCAAAGCCGGCCTGTGCGAACGATGCCGCGAACAGGGTGTTCGGGCTGTGGTCACCGCCCGGGTCCCAGCTCGGCGCGTACTCCCCCAGCCGCCGCCGCTGCCAGACCGACACGACCCACGTCGCGATCAGGTGCTCCATCGCGTCAATGGTCAGCACCGCATCGCCCTCCGGGTCGGCTCCGCAGTCGGCCGCGTCGATGCCGGTGTAGCCGGGCAGCTGCTCGAACAGCAGCGACCGGATCGAGCCGAAGGCCCGCTCAACGGTCTGCTTGTCTGTCGGCCGCAGCACCCGGGCCGGGAGGATGTTGCAGCCCAGCACCCGCTGAGCCTCCACCAAGTGGTGGTTGCGATAGACCGACCCGTGGTCCGTCGTCACGGTCTCGGGTGCGAAGAACGGCAATCCGGCGACCTTGTGACCAGCGAATTCGGCGACCACCGCCGCCGGCAAACCGGGATAGGGCCACTCCAGGTCCTCGCCCCAGTCGTCCCGCATCGGCAGCGGCAGCATCACGTCCCGCAGCAGCATCGCGACGTCGACCGAGGTATCGGACACCAGCGTGAGCCGGAACGCGCAGAGCGAGTGGGTGTGAACGTCCATCGCCAGTGTGAGGTGGGCCTTCACCGGCTCTCCGAACACGCTCTCCCGGACCATCACCGGCAGCACCGTGGTGTCCAGCGCGACGACCTGGCCCGGGCGGTGCACCAGCACGTGCCCGTTCTTCTCCGGCAGCTCGGCCGACCTGGCATACCTCTGGCGAGATCCTCCGGGGCCGAACCACTCCTTCCAGACCCGGCAAAGCGTCCGATACGACGGAACGTCCTTCTCGGGATCGAGGTCGAGCACTTCGCGTACGTACTGACGGATCATGCGGTCCTTCGTCCGCATGCTCACCCTGGAGCGGTGCAGTGTCTCCTGCCGGACGGCGAAAATCGCCTCACGGACTGCCTCGCTGACGCTCGGGTGCCCGCCGCTCTCCCGCAGCCACCGGTCGTCAGCACAGCCGATCAGTCCGAACCGGCGGCGCCCCTGCTCCCAACGGATCAGCGTGCGATAGCCGACGCGGCCCAGGCCCAGCAGCCTCGCCTGCTGCGGGTCCATAGCGCCCAGCTCGGCGACCTTCGCCAAGCGACGCTCCGTCAGCGTCGTCATGGCCGGGTCGTACTCAGGTTTCGGCTCACCTGGCCCAGGCCGCAGCGGGTCGCCACCTCGGAAGCCAGTCCCCACCTCCAGCAGGTGGGCCAGCCGCAATGCCGCCAGGTCCCGCTTGCCTGGCTCGAGGTCCTGCAGCGTCTTCGTCTGCCTGCCCCGGCCTGCCCCAGCGGATGACGTTCGTGAAGAGGAACGGCAGCCCGGGTGATTCGCCAGAAACCGGAAACTCACCCGCTGCCGGGTCCCATCGGGAGCCACCAACTGCACTCGGCCCAGCTCGGGCTCACGTAGTTCGACACTCCACTCCCTGCCGTCCAGCACCAGCCCGGCCCCCGGCGACAGGTCCAGCACCCGCGTCCCCGTCACAGGCCCGGCCCGGTGGAACGGACGACGAACGACGCATCGCCGAAGGGCCTGCTCAAATCAACGCCCACCTGACGGTGCCAGAGCAAGTGCAGCAGCTGAGCCCGAGCCACCGGAGGAACCGACGTCGCGTCCGCCAGCTCGCCGAACATCCCACCCTGCCGAGCGGCTTCAAGCAGGCCCGGACGCAGCCCCAGCGGATCACTCAGAGCCCGTCGCTGGGAGGAGAAGCCATCCACCGCCGCCACAACGTTCTCCCGCCACTGAGCGGCAACCACGTAGTGCCAACCGCAGGCCACCGCGATCTCAGCAGCCGCAGCGAACGCCTCCAGGTCTGACCTCTTGATCAGTGCCTTCGGCCGGACGTCGACCAGCCAGACGCCTGCCCTGGTAACGGCAAGGAAGTCCGGGGTGTGTGCCCGACGCTTCCCGCCGGCATCGAACCCGAACTTCACCGGCTGCGCGATCACATCGACCACTCCGCCGGCGAAGTCCAAGGCGAGCAAGACCCGGGCCTCTTCGAGACTCTCGGCGCCGTGATGCCGCCCCGTGCTGACAAGGAAGTGCAGACCGGGACGGTGCCGCTGGGACCGCCGCCACGAGAACCAGCGGGTCGGGCCACCATCCAGCACCGACGTCCGAGCAAGGTCCCGCACCACGCAGGACACCGGGCCGCGGCCCGAGGACCATGTCGCCGTCCATCTGCGGGACCACCCGTCAGCGAGATCCAGCTCTTCCAGGCCGTCTGCGAGCGACACCGGAACGAGGAGATCAGCCCAAGCACAGTCGTACGACCACAGCACCCCATCTGGAGGTGCCACCGTCACGTCGGCACGCATGCCGGACAGCCGCCCGTCGTCCATGCCCCCAGCCAACCGCCGGACCCATCAAGGGCGGGAGATTTCTCCGGATCTGGTGACAACACGACTGACCGCGTACCAGAGGTGACAACAAGCTTGGCCAACTGGTGACAACCACCGTGTCCCAGTCGTCGGAAAGGCGCAGACCGCTACCTCTCTCTGGTGACAGCTAGCGTGTCCCGGCACAGCTCGTAGACGGTGACCCGCAAATCGCTCATCGCCTCTGCCGCCCGAGCTTCGTCCTGCCCCTCGTCTATGGCTTCCAGGGCTGCGGCCGCCGATACCTGGATCTGGCGCGGCAGGCCCTCGTACGCGGAGAGCCGGTAGGCCACCGTCCGGCGAGCGGTGAGCTCTGCGGCGCTCACCCCGCCTCGCGCCAGGGGAAACATCGCCGCCTGGTACATGCACAGGCCCGCCACCACGTTGTCGGCGAGAGCTTCCGCGTCCCCGTCGACCGGCCGGGGGACCTCCCAGGCGGGCCGCAGCAGCTCCTTGAAGAAGCCGATGATCTGGCGACGGGAAAACAGCACCCAGGTTCCTGCGCCAAGCCCCCCGGCCCCGGCACAGAACAGGGACAGCATGCTGCCGGACAGCGTCAGGCCGAGTACGGCTCCGGCCAGCGCTCCAGCCACCGACACCACGAAGGCGATCATGAGATGCAGGCGGACAGGCAGCGGCGGCGTCATGGCCAGCAGTATGCCCAAGGCCACCGATGCGCAGGAGCCGCAGACCGGCCCCGGCAGCGGGTGGGCAAGCCTGCGCGGCGGGGGGCTTGCCCAGGGGAGCCTTCGGCTTGCCCGATGCCGTGACCGGCCATCGGTCACCGGTCACCGGCCACAGGGCCGCCGTGACCGATCCGGAACTCATCATCGGTCAAACCGCACGTCAGAGGGCGTGACCGGTCCATGCAACTCTCATACGGAATGACGGCTTGCCCAGGCTCCCATAAGGCTTGCCCGGACGCGGTCGGGGCGGGGTAGCTCGGATGGCCGCCCACTGCCTGCTGGGCGGCTGTCGCGGAACCATCGTGGAGGCATGTCCGCCAAGCTGATCGTCTATCCGCTTGACGAACAGGGGTGGCGCCGGGTCCGCTACGACGGCGTCGCCATCGGAGTCGCGCACCGCCCCGCCGATATCAGGGTCTCCCTCGCCGCCGCCGGCCTGGAGAACGCTGAGGACGTGGATCTCACCGACCCCGACTTCGTGGAGTGGAGGGGAGCAGGTCCCGAGGCATGGGAGCCGGTGAGGTAGCCCATGGCTCCGGAGCGGAGAGCTGGCCGGCCCTGCTGGAGGCTGGGCCGGCCCTCCGCACCCGCGTGTGAGCGGTCAGTCCTTCTCGGCGCTGGGGTGCATGGAGTTGTGGCCAAGGAGCAGAACCAGGGCCGGGTCCACGACTCCCCAGGAGCCCGTATACGGGAGGGCGCCCTCGGCCACCGCCTGGAGCAGCACCTCGAAGTCGGTGACCGTGAGGACACCGTTGGCCACCGCCCCGATCCGGACGGCTGTGTCGTCGTCCAGGTGCTCCATCGCCTTGCGCAGCTCGCCGACTGTCACAGCCCGGTGGCCCTCACCCTCCCGCCGGACCCTGTGGTTGAAGTGGAAGGTGTGGCGGCCGACGTGGTCGGCAAAGAGCAGGCATGGCTCCGGATCGGACGGGATGTTCTCGGTGTCCCGCTCGGTGCAGCCCGGCAGGATGATCAGCTCACGGGACCCGGGCCGCCAGCGGAGCCACCATTCGTCTTCGCCTGCGCTCTGCGCTCTGCGCTCTGCGCTTGGGCGTAGTGCCACTCTCCGTCGTGCCCCACTTGCAGGTCGCACCAGGTGAAGTCGTCCAGCACGTTGGCGCCGTACGGCAGATCTGCCAGGTGCCGGTGCTCCTCCACCGTGAACGAGGTGGCCACCGCACAGCTCTTGCGTGCCAGTCCCATGACGTCTCCCCCTTCGTGTCGTCGTTCGCGACTCCCATCCTCGTATCCGGCCGGGCAGCCTGTCCGGCCGCACGACAAATAGCCGGCCACGGCTACCAGTGACGGCCGAACAGGCCCCGGTTTCTCTTCCGCTCCGCTGCGGCCGCCTCACGGTCCGCGGCCTCCTCCGCCTCGATCAGGCCGCTGCGCCTACAGGGCCGCCGCCGCCATGATTGCCTTCGCCGCTTTGCGGACGACCTGCGCGCCGGGTTCTTCCGCTGACAAGCTGGCCCGAGCCGGTGGTGGCCTCCATGGGCCTCCACTCATACATGCACAGGGGGAAGCTGTGGGCAATGACAGCGCGTACTGGGAGTGGCGCGATGAGCAGCTTCTGGCTGAGAGTCGGGCGAAGGGTGGTGAGCCTTGTCGGGTCTGCGACCAGCCTGTACCGGCTAACGCGCATTGGAAGCATCGTGATCGGCACGTGTGTTCGCCGCGCTGCAATCTGAACCTGAATCGTCGCTTCAACCGGAAGGTGGAGCGCGGTGAGTTCACCCCGCCGCCTGTGTTCGCACCCGATCCGCAGCCGCCACGGCCGCCTCGCGTGTTTCGCACCTTGTCGGCGGAGGCTTCCTTCCCATACGAGCTCTTCGGCTACTCCCCGAAGCCCGGAGACCTCGTGGAACGACATGGGTCGATGACTGCGGTGCACAGGGCGGCGGACCTTCCTCCCAACGTTTTGCCCAGCGACATCCGCACGGATCGCTGGGATCTCAGTCGCGTGGCTGCGGCCATCCATACGCAAACCGGCTCGGCGTTTTACTACCTCACTGATGCCTCGTGGACGCCGACCAGTCTGATCCTGGGTCCGTACCTGGGGCTCCGTCGTCTCGAAACGTTCTCACCTTTCGAGGCTGAGGGCGGCACATGGTGCTGGTACAACGAGATCATCCGGGACGTGGACGTCAACGGTCAGGAGTACACCTGGTCAGCCTTCGTGTGCGGCGCACGCTCGGTGCCGAGGATGTGGACGCCGGCGTATGCCTCCAGATCGGAGCGTCAGAAGCGCGAGTCCCGCTCGGCCAACAGCTATGCGGCACGCATGCGCAAGTTGGGCATCGACGGCACGATCGAACGATTCGATCCGCACGCCGTCTACGAACGGGACAAATGGCAGTGCCAGATCTGCCGTACCCCCGTCGATCCTCAGCGGGAGTGGCCCGATATGTGGAGCGCCACTCTGGACCATCGCATACCTCTAACGGCTGGCGGCGAACACTCGCCCAGCAATGTGCAGCTAGGCCACTGGATCTGCAACCTCCACAAGGGGGATCGGTTCATCGTCGAACCCTGACAGCTCACGTCTCGATGGTCACCCTCTCGCTTCCATCTGGCACTGGCCGATCTCAGCCCGGACGGCGCCGAGCTCCTGGAGGTCATCCCGGCCGCCGTCGCCGCGCTCCGTGAAGGCGTCGAGCACGCCCCGGCCGCAGCCCCGCTGCCGGATGGAACCGGCGGTGCTGAGCACCGGCCTGCGGCGAGCTCTCGCCGCGCACAGCCTCACCGGGCACCGGGTCCACCAGCTCGGCCCCGCCCTGCTGACCGTCACCTTGGACCCGGCTCACGCCCAGGCCCTCGCCGTGCTCCTCGCCGCCCGACGCGAACTCCCCCGCCAGACGCCTGCCATCGAGGACGAGCCCCGGTGGGGCGGCAGGGCCAGCCGAGACGGCGGCGGCCTCCCTCGCGGTGGCCCTGGCCGGTTACGGGCCGGGTACGTACGCCCGGGGCCTCGCCTCCGGACAGGTCACCGCCGGCCTTTCCCCGACAGCAGCCGTGCAGGTGACCGCCGCGCTGAACACCCGCCCGACGCCCGCCGTCCCGGCATCACGAACCCGGCGCCGCGGGCTAGGGAACGGGTGGAAGCGCATCGACACTGGCTGCTGAGCGGCGGGAGCTCAGTTGTCGGGGGCCAGCTTCCGGTTCGTGCCGGACCGGTTGATGTCCAGGTCGAGCAGCGCGGTGAGGGCGGTGCCGCTGTTCCAGAAGCCGAGGAGGTCGATGTCGACGAGGACCAAGCTGTGGCGGGCGGCGAAGGCGCGGGCCTGCTTGGTGAACTTGCAGGAGGCGACGAAGAGCGGGACGTCCGCTCCGTGTTCGCTGCGGGCGGTGCCGTTGAACTTCTGGAGGTCAGGGCTGCCGACGGTGCGGTGCTTCGCGTAGCGCTTGCACTGCACCACGAGCTTCCGGCCGTCCGGCAGCCAGCCGATCACATCGGCGTCCAGGTCGTTCGCCGCACCCACACGCCGCACCTCGCTGCATCCGTCCCGGCGGCACAGTTCCGCGACGTATTCCTCGAACTGCAGCGGGTCCATCGCCCAGACCGCCTCCATCGACCGCACGGCCTGAATCCTCGCCTGTTCTGCGAGCCGTGCCTTCTCCGCTTCGGCTTCGCGGCGCCCAGACCGAACCAGGACCCCCACCAAGCCCCCCACAGCCAGGACGGCTATCAACAACAGCACCATCGCGCCTGTCCCCATGCTCTCCCCTCCCGTAGTCAGCTGTCCGCCAGCGGTACAGCTCCCCAGCCGAGGCGCCCTCTATCCCGGGTGCGGACAACGCCTGGACTGTCGACTGTCGATGCAGGCGGGGGCCGTGGCCCCTTAGAGGCCCTAACAGAAGCTGTTGATCATGTGACTTTCGGTTCGGATGGTCGTTGGCTTGGCTGTGGGGAAACGTCAGTCGCGGCCGTGGATCGTGTCGGATGAACTGTGTTCGCTGATCGAGCCGTTGTTGCCCGAGCCGGCGCCGAAGCAGGTGGAGGGGCGCCCTCGGGTGCCGGACCGGCAGGCACTCTGCGGGATCCTGTTCGTGTTGCATACCGGGATCCAGTGGGAGTACCTGCCGCAGGAGCTGGGCTTCGGATCAGGCATGACCTGCTGGCGGCGTCTGGCCGCGTGGAACGATGCCGGCGTGTGGGACCAGCTCCACTTGGTGCTGCTGAAGAAGCTGCGGGTCGCGAAGAAGCTGGACTGGTCGCGGGCGGTGATCGACTCCTCCCATGTCAGGGCAGCTCGGCGGGGCCCAAAAGCGGTCCCAGCCCGGTCGATCGCGCACGTCCGGGCAGTAAGCACCACCTGATCGTCGACGGCCAGGGCATCCCACTGGCTGTCTCGCTGACCGGCGGGAACCGCAACGACGTCACCCAGTTGATGCCGTTGTTGCGGAAGATCCCGCCAGTCCCCGGCCTGGTCGGCCGGCCGCGCAGGCGACCCGACAAACTTCTGGGCGACCGCGGCTACGACCACGACAAGTACCGCCGTCTGGTCTGGGCGACCGGGGTGAAGCCCGTGATCGCCCGCCGCGGAGTGCCGCACGGCTCCGGCCTGGGCATCCACCGGTGGGTCGTCGAGCGGACCATCGCCTGGCTCCACGGCTTCCGCCGACTCCGCGTCCGCTGGGAACGACGCGACGACATCCACGAAGCCTTCCTCGGCCTCGCCACCTGCCTCATCACCCACCGCCACGTCCAACGCCTCTGTTAGGGCCTCTTACGCGCCTCGTCCTCATTGCCCCTACGAGGGGTCGCAACGTGACCCCGGCCGCCGGCGCCCGGCAGACCAGTCTGGTCCTCATCGCCCCTACGAGGGGTCGCAACGAGCTGAGGCTCAGGGCCGCCGCGGCCTCCAGCCGCCCCCTCATCGCCCCTTCGAGGGGTCGCAACTTCATAGGCAGCCAGACGCTCGACGAGTTGACTCTGGCCTCATTGCCCCTCTGAGGGGTTGCAATGGTGGCGGCAGCCACCGCGTGGGCGCGTCCCGCGAGCCCGGCCACGGTCAGGATTACGGCGAAGTTGGCGAGGACGCTTCCGTCGTCGGCGGTGCGTTGCCGAGGCTTCTTGCTGGCGGCGCCGTTGCGCTTGGCTGTTTCCGGGGCCGCGAGAAGGGCCTGGCGTGCGAGGTCGACCCTGCTCAGCTCCGCCTCGGCGCTCATGCTTGCCCCCAGGTGGAGTAGCCGAGGTTCAGGTGTCCGAGCCCGGACTGGTGCTGCGCCTGGTCGACCACTTGGTTGCTGAACAGGCGTCGGGCCGACGGCTCGCCGTAGCGATCGATGTGGTCGAACACCACCTGGTGGTCTCTCAGCCCCCTCACTCTCTACTCGCGCACCTGCTCACGGGTCAGGTCCTCGAGGACGAGCTCCTGGTCCTCGTCGATGTCGACGACGGCGGGCTCCGGCTGCGGAGCGGCGACGGCCAGGCGCAACGCGGGCAGCACGACCGGTGCCACCGGCGCGGCCGAGGCGTCGAAGGCCGGCTGCGCGGCCGCGGCTTCGGCGCGGTGGGTCTTGGCGGCTGCCTGCTGGTCGCGAACCTGCGCCCACCGGTGCTCGCGGATCCATCCCTCGGCGGTCACTGCCTCGTGCAGCTGCCGGTCGGTGGCCGCACGGCGCTCGGTCTCGTACACCCCAGCCCGGCACGCCGGGCGAGAACCGTCTGGGTCAGCCCCATGCGCGCCATCCCCGCCCTCAGCCGCCGCAGCTCGGCCAGCGCCGGACTCTGTTCGTCGTGATCATCGTGCACGATGCGCGGCCCCTGACCGTGTTCGCCGGTGTCCATTTCCTCCCGGTGCACCCCGGCGGACACGGCTTCCGCGACCTTGGTGCACGTTAACACCCCACCGGATAGCGGGAGATTGCCGTGAATGTCGGCGTCGTCCCGCTCACGGCGGGCACTCGTGATCGTTCTCGCGCTGGCCGCCGCTGGCGCGGGCAAGCTCGCCCGCATGGACCACACCGGCTACCCGATGGCCCTGACCCGCGCCGCCGCCACCTTCGCCGCACCCCTCACCTGACAGCCGGCCCTCCTCAACTCCGAAGTGCCCTCGTTCCCGGCCTGGTGAGAATTCCGCTGGCGCCTTCCGCGTGGGCGCGACGACGATGAGAACCGGCAAACACACCACGGTTCGGAGGTAGGCCAGTGCCCGAGGAACGAGAGGACAGGAATCGGACCAGAGAGCCGGACGGCGATCCGCTCGCGGTACTGCGCCGCAGGCTGGCCGACGGGCTGGCAGGATCCCGGCTCGAGGGCAAGTCGCACCTTGCCGATCTGGCGGGTCTGGGACGTACGACGGTGCATGCGGCGCTCAGCGATGGCGGTGGGGTGCCTTCGGAGCGTACGGTCGCGGCCCTGGCCCGGGTGCTGAAGCTGCCTGCAGGGGAACTGCTGGGGTTACGGCGGGAGGTGGTCGGGGACATCGACCCGCATGGGCCGGGCAGGCCGATCGGTCAATGGGATCCGCACGAGCTGGAAGTCCATCCCGCCGGTCTCGACAGGGCCGCCTCCGGTGTGGATGCGTCCGGGGTCCGGGCGCTCTCCGGGTATGTGCGCCGCGGGCATGATCGGGTGTTGGCGGATGCGGTAGGGGACGCGATAGCGGGGCACAGCAGGATCGTAGTGCTCGTGGGCACCTCCTCGACGGGCAAGACCCGGTCGTGCTGGGAAGCGGTCCAGCCTCTGGCGGAGCCGGGGTGGCGGCTGTGGCATCCCTTTGATCCGACCCGCGCGGAGGCCGCGTTGGAGGAGTTGCACCGGGTCGGGCCCCACACGGTGGTGTGGCTGAACGAGGCGCAGCATTACCTCGGTGACCGTGCGGTCGGCGAACGGATCGCGGCGGCCGTGCACCGGTTGCTGGTCGATCGGAAGCGCGGGCCCGTGCTGGTTTTGGGCACGCTGTGGCCCGAGTACGCCCACCGGTACACCCTGCTACCCGTGCCGGGACAGCCGGATGCGCACAGCCGGGTGCGGGAACTGTTGGCCGGTCACACACTGGTCGTTCCGGACGCCTTCGACGCCGACGCCCTCGCCGCGGCCGCGGCCCTTGCCGAACGGGGGGACCGGCTGCTGGCCGACGCGCTCACCCGGGCCCGTGTCGGCGGGCGGGTCACTCAGGACCTGGCCGGGGCTCCGGAACTCCTGCGCCGCTACGAGCAGGCCACTGCGCAGGCCAGAGCGCTTTTGGAAGCGGCGATGGACGCACGCCGCCTCGGCGTTGGCCTTCATCTCCCCCAGGTCTTCCTCACCGACGCCGCAACCGACTACCTCTGCGACACCGACTACGACCAGCTCACCGACGACTGGGCTGAACGCGCCTACGCCGAACTCGCCGAACCGGTCCACGGCAAACAGGCCCCCCTGCGCCGCACCACTCCCAGGGCTCCGCGATGTCCGGCCACTCCCCTCACGGCCGAGAACCCGGCCGTGTTGTCTGCGGGGCCGGTGTTCCGGCTTGCCGACTATCTCGAGCAACACGGCCGCATAGCCCGCAACCACCTGTGCCCACCGGCTTCCTTCTGGCACGCTGCGCACACCCACCTCACCCACCCCGGTGACCTCAGCAACCTCACCCATGCGGCCGAGATCCGACACCGCCTGCAATGGGCCGACCACCTGCACCGCCGCGCCGTCCACCAGGGTGCCACGGAGGCCCTGGTGCGTCAGGCGGAGATGCGGGAGGAAGCCGGGGACCGGGAGAGCGCTGAGGACCTCGCCCGGAATTCCGCTGAGCACGGCGACACGGAGGTCCTGGTTCGCGTGGCCGAGTTGCGGGAGAAGGCCGGCAACCGGGCAAGCGCCGAAGCCCTCTTCCAGCAGGCCGCCGCCCGAGGTTCCGCCTGGGCCCTGTTCCGGCTGGCGGAGCTGCGGGAAGAGGCCGGGGACCGGGAAGGTGCCGAGGACCTCGCCCGGAAAGCCGCCGACCAAGGCTCCATGTGGGCTTTGGTTCGTCTGGCCGAGTTGCGGGAGGAGGCCGGTGACCGGGAAGGCGCCGAAGCCCTCCTCCAGCACTCCCCCGACCACAGCGCCGCCGAAGCCCTGTTTCGACTGGTCGAGCGCCAGGAGGAGGCCGGGGACCGGAAAGGCGCCGAGGACCTCGCTCGGGAGGCAGCCGCCCAAGGTGCCGTCTGGGCTTTGTTCCGTCTGGCCGTCATGCGGGAAGAGGCCGGGGACAGGGATAGTGCCGAGGAACTGGCCCGGGAGGCAGCCGGCCAAGGTGCCATCTGGGCCCTGTCCCGTCTGGCCGTCATACGGGAGAAGGCCGGGGCCCGGGCAAGCGCCGAAGCCCTCTTCCGACAGGTCGTCGACCACGGAGACACGCAGGCTCTGTCTCGGCCGGCCAAGCTGAGGGAAATCGTCGACAGGCTATGGCCGTACGGGTTGGACCCTGACGGTACGCCGACGCCCCCATGGAATCGTCGGTGAGCGCTGGGGGGCGGACGCATACACGTGCCCTTGCGAGAGCACTTTGGGCGACGTGCCGACGATGAACCGTAGCCGGGCGCGGGTTCGGCGGAGGTGCCTGCCGTTATCGACACGAAGGCCTGGGCCTTCCCCACGTGCTGTGGGGAAGGCCCAGGCCCTTTGGTGTGTTCCGCTGATCGAGGTCGTCAGGCCGATCGTGCGAGCGGTGCTCGATGCCTTAAGAGGTCGTTTTCGTCCGATGTTTCATCCCGGTATGGGTTCATTAGCGGCGTTCTTCGGGTCGCGCCCCTCTTCGGGATCGAGGTGAAGCCCCTGGTCCCGGGCCTGCGAGTGGTGATCTCCACGTCGATGCCGAGGGTCGCGATGTGCTCGAGGTGCTGGCGATAGCCACCATCGACCCACACCGCCTGCGCGCGATGGGCCTTCTCGACCTCGGCTGCGGTCACCTGCTCGTCGAGCCGGCGGTAGTCGGGCTGTCTGGCGAGCTTCAGCACCCGGCACGCGACCGTGACGAGCACTCTGTCACGGCCGGCTCCTTCACGAGGGGGTAGATCTTTCTCCCGGCACCCGCGACAGAAGGGCCGCTGCCCGCCGCAGGACCTCGTTCTCCTGCTCCAGCAGCTTGATCCTCCGACGCGCTTCCCTCAGTTCCGCACTCTCCTGGCTCGTCGTCCCGGGCTTCACGCCGTCGTCGATGTCCGCGCGGCGCATCCACTTCCACAACGTCATCGCGTGGACGCCGAAGTCGGCGGCCACCTGCTCGACTCGTGCGGCAGACCCTCCGCCCGTCGTCACACACGAGAAGGACACCGACATGCTCACCGGCTGGACCGCGGAGACCCTGGGCGGCCTCACGCTGCAGGCGGGGGCCACAACCTGGGGCCGGCATCGCTGGCGCCGGACCCCGGCCGCCCCGGCCGCCGAGACCATGCCGCCCGTCCGCACCTACACACTGCTCGGAGCCCGGTCCGCCGACCGCCAGCCGGTCCACTGGCCCAGCGGCCTCTCCGCCGGCGTCCGGATCACCTGGAGCGACCCCACAGGGCAGCGGGAGCGGTGCGAACTCCTTTGACCGCGGCCACGCGCTGCGAAGGTCTTCTTCCCGTCTGTGACGGGAACTCGCGCCTCCAGGTGCCTTGGCTACCGGTTGGCCAGCAGGTCGGTACGGTGCTCCTCAAGATCGGTGACACCGTCGAGGTCCACCAGGACCGTGTATCGGCGCACGCCGTCGGGACCCCTCTCCTGGGTCAACATCAGGTTGTTCACGAAGCCCCAGCTACCGCCTGTGTAGACGCCCTTGAGCCAGCCGTCCACCGTCCCCACCGCGTCGAAGGGGCCGCCATCCGCTCGGAAGGTCCAGTGGGTCCGGTACCAGGCGTCCAACTGCTCCGGGGCGGCCAGAAAGTGTTCCCCACCCGGGTCCCGGGAATCGGTGACGAGACCCTCAGGTCGCTCTTGTCCGATGGTCAATGCAATGAGGCCCGAGGCGTCGGCCTCGGCCGCAGCCGGATACGTCCGGCCCTGGTAGACCGCGTAGGACTTGGGTCGGAAATGGTCAACCTCGTTCAGACGCCGTACCAGAGCGTGCCGAGGCTGCAGCAGATCCTCACGGTGCTCCTCCAACTCGGTGACCTCGTCGCGCGGGAAGACGCCGCCATAGCGGATGCCCCAGCGTTGGAGATGTTCCTTGGCGAAGTGTTCGTCGGAGCCGAGATGGTAGCCCGCGAGCGTGGTGGGCGCGGCGTCGGTGCACTCGAAGAGCTCGCCGCGCCAGCGGAACGTCCACGTCACGGCGTACCAGGCTTCGAGACGCTCGGGCGGGACCGGGTATCCCACCGACCCGTTGGCGCTCTCGCGCGGCGTGAGCCCTTCGGGTTCGGTGCCGCCGGGCTCGGGCAGCAGCTCGACGCACGGCCACAGGCCCACGGCGTCACGGACCTGGTAGAGGTCGCCGTGAAAGACGGCGACGTCGCCCTTGACCGGGCAGGGGAAACCAGCAGTGTCAGTCATGTTCTTTTCCACAACCCTTCCTTCTTGTCGAAGTAACCAATGGCTTCTTCGGTCCCATCGGCGTGCATACGCCAAATCTCAGCATGATGCGGGAAGCCGGTGGGCTCGGCGTTCCACTCCGGGATACCCCCGCCGGTGTATCCGGTGCCGAGGAAGGGGTCATCCATGGTCTCTCCCTCGCTCAGGCCGGCCATCCCCGCGACGTGGTCGGCCAGCCCCTGGTCACCGACGGCGCCAAAGCTCGGTTCGGCGCGCATGCCGTGCGGCGCCGGGAAGCGCAGCTGGTACGCCTCGGACGCGCCCGGAGGGACAGGGGTCCAACCGGCCCCTCCATCGTCAAGAGCCAGCCCGTCGCGCAGTTGGTCCATGCTGCGCAAGTCGGCGGTGTCGCAACCGCGCGCGATGGAGCGGCGAAACTCGCCGGGGTTGAAAGGGTACTTGCCGAACCTCGTGGCGTTGTCCAGGTAGGCCTGCATCACCTCGGGCGTGATCACCTTGGTCACCATGCGGCCCTCGTCGAGCTTGATCGCGTCGCGGACCCCGACGACCTCTCGGGCCTGCGCCTCGCTCAGCTCGTTGGTCCGGGTGAGTCGGAGCTTGTCGTGCTCGGAGCGATCGAGGCCGCGAGCCTCCAGCTGGTCGTCGATCTCCTCCTGGTAGCCGGGGCCGTCGCGCAGCGCGTCGTTGTCGAACTGTTCGGCTGCATCGGCGGAATCAAGGTCTGCATCGAGACCGTGCGCAGCCTGGTCTCCGACCGGGGCCGCACCCTCGGCGTGGGGGTGTTCCTCGCCGATGCTGCCCTCGGTCGCGCCGCCTGCCGGCGAGGGGGAGGCGTCACCACTGCCGGAGGGTTCGAGAGGATGCTCCTGGACGGTGCCCCTGTTGTGACCGGCGCCGGAGTGTTCGCCGTCCGGGCTCGGTTCGGCCCCAGACGTGTCGGATCCGTCGCCCCTCGTCAGCCTGTCCGTGATCGCGCCCTCGGCGAGACCCTCGTCGTGGCGTGCGGAAGCGTCGCTGTCCGCCGGAGTTCCGGCCGGCGGGGCGATCTCTTCCCCACCTGGCGCAGGTGCTTCGGCTGGCGCGTCCGCTGGGGCCGGGGCCGTAGATTCCGGCGCGCTTTCGTCTGCCGTGTCGTGGCGGGGAGCGGACGGTTCAGCGACGTCCGGAGCCGCGTCGGGGGGAACAACCGGCTCCGGGGCGGTGTCGGAGTCCGGCGCGAGCTCCGCAGAGCGGGGCTCGGCCGAGTCGCGTACGGACTCCTCGGGCGCGGGCACGTCCACGGGCGCAGCCGGATCCGGCGCGTCGGCGACGTCCAGGCAACGCGGATCCGTGGTGGCCCCCTCGGGCAGGTCCGCGGGGGGCGTGGGGTCGGGCGCTTCCCACGGGGAGGGCGCATCCAACGGCTCAGGCGCTTTCCGATGCTCCGGGGTGTCCTCGTGTTCGGGCCGATCCGGGGTCTCTGCCGGGGCCGATAGGGGCTCGTGCGGAGCCGGAGCCTCGTCCGGGTCATCCCGTACCGGTTCCTGGAACACAGGAGTGTCCCTGGACGCTGCCGAATCCAAGGTGTCCACGGAGCCTGTGGGTTCGGGCGCGGTGTCGTCGGCCGGGTTCGATCCGGGGCCGGGCGACTCGGCCTGGTCCGGGGCGGAATCGTTGCCCTTGGGTACGGACTCGTGCGGGTCCGGGGCAGCGTCGGGATCTGACGCGACCTCGGGGGAAGCCGTCTCCGGTTGGGCGCCGGTGGCAGGGGCATCCGTCGGCGGGTTCGGGTTCGGGGCGTCGGTCGAGGCGTCGTGGGCCGGGGCGTCCGGCGGGCGCGGAGGCTGCTCGGGCGGGCGCTCGCTCATACTTGTACGTCAATCCCCCGTTGTGCTGACGTATTTGATCATGCCAGGCGAGGCACCGGTAGCCAACCCAGCTGCGACCTCTCGGTTGGGTGAGAGTGGTGTCGAGCTGCACTTCCCACCCTCTCTCAACTGCCACCGCAGAGGCAGGCGGAGCCGTATTGCCGTCCCCTTCGATGATCCAGCAAGTCCTTTGCAGGACGCCGTAGGGCGGTATGACGCGGATGATCGCGATCAGGCGCAGGCGGGGCAGAGGCAGTGAGTAGAACCAGCCGTCGTCCAGCAGGTGGATGCGTCGCAGGCCTCCGGTGATTCCTTTGCGGCCCCCTTCGCCGACGATGCGATTCCGACCGAAGCAGTCAACGCCGACCTTCGCACCATGGACCGGTTGCGCGACGGACTCGTTCGGGACGACGGCGGGGCGAATTGGACTCCCATGCCGGACCTGAAGGCGATGCCCGCCATGACCACGAACGTCGAGTTCGGCCTCGATGTCGGCACGGGCAGGACGTTGCTGGGCTGCCCGCCCGACTGCCCCAACCCCGAACGCAACCGCTGCTTGATCTACGTCGCACACCGCCACGGCGCACCGGTCCGCACCACCCTCACCAACACCGCACGGCAGCCCTCGCCCTCGTCTTCACCGCCCACCCGAGCAGCTCCGATGAGCGCCGCATGTTCCGGCGCTGCGCCACACCGCCCGCCACCGGCCTTGACCCCGAGGACCAGGTCGTCGTTGCCCGGTTCCCTACGACGCTCCCCGCCTTACGCTCCCCGGAGCCGTGGACGCCCGGTAGCGGTCAGGACGTCGCCGTGCGCATCGGACCGTTCATCGAGCGGGCCGACCCCACGTCTACTCGGCGGCGTTGGAACCAGATCCCGCAACGCCTTCGGCCAGCTTCTTGAGAGTCAGAAGTTGCTTTCGCATCATCACGAGATCGCCGTAGGCGAGGAGCCGCCGACGCAGCCTTCGGCCCGCTGTTTCCCCGACCTCCGCGACGACTTTGACGACCAGACGAGAGCCGTCGCCGTGTCGACGCACCGTGTAGCTCACGGCCATCTGGCCGTGCTGCCTGGCCAATGCCTCGGGAAGCAGGCCGGTGATGTGCTCGCCGGTCGTGAAGCCGGCGATCTCGAAGACGAGGAACGGCTGTCCGACGGACAGGTCGGGCAGCTCCGGGAGAAGCACGTGCGGACTCTTGCGGCCGCGGAAGCCGATCCAGTCGTAGCTGTACGGAGCAACGCTCAACTGGCGGACCCACCGGAAGACGAGGCCAGGCGGTGCCGCGACGTCGACGGCCCGTGTCCAGCCCTCGGACCGGGCCGTCACCAGGAGGTCGCATGGATACGGCGCACTCTGCTCCGCGTTCGTGGCGCCCCAGACCCTCCCGGTCAAGTCCATGCCACGACCCTATCGCCCGCAGCCGTCCAGGACGGGTAGGCGCTTGACCAGCCGTCCGAACATCAGGTTGCGGCGGCCCGGGCGCCTGCCGGGGGCCGCAGGGGCGGCACGGCGCAGAGTCGAGCTGCTGCACGTCACGGCAGGCACGGCTGCCTGGTGATGCGTTCACCCACCCCGGGGTGCTCCGGGCGCTGGTGGCATCCGCGTTGCCGGCCCCGGTCTGCGCACTGATCGGTCTGGGGCTCGGCGTCCTGATCCGGCGCAGCGCCGCGACCATGGTCACCAGCGTCCTCACCCTGCTCATGCTGCCCCCCGTGTTCTCGGCGAGCGATCGCTGGTCGGCGGACATCAACCACGCGATGGTGTCGGCCGCCTGGAAGCGCCTGGTTCAGAACTGGGAGCCGGATCCCGGATCCCTGGGCTACACCGCCACGGTCCCCGGCTCCTGGATCGTGTAGCGCTCTGGCCGCTGATCGCGGTCGCACTCGCCGTACTCGTCGTGAGACGCCGCGACGTGTGAGCGTGCCCTCGAAGCGCGCACATCGTGCCCGGAGGCACGCTGGGGCGAGGACCGGCAGGGGCCTTGACCCCGCGTCCTGGACACGGGTCGTGCGGCTGGTGTCGGGGTTGTCGATGTCGTTCGAGGGCCGTCTCGTAGGCGATAGGCGATCAGGCTCGTGGGCAGACGGACGCGGGCTCTGCGATAGGCGTCGGTGGGCGCACAGGGTTTCGCCTAAGGTGATCCTCTCGGGGGGCGGGGCAAGGTCAGGGCGATTCCGGGGCGGGTACGGGGCTGTCGCAGGCGACCCCGTGTGAGGCCTTCCGCCCTGGGTCGGCCGTGCCGGCCCCCTCCGCGGCGCACGCGTCCCGCAGGTGAGGAAGGAATCGGCGTGAGTTTCGGCGGTCAGAATCCGTACGGCCCGACGTGGCACCCGCACAACGGCCAGGCACCGCCACCGCCGGGCATGCCACCGCAGGCCGGCCCCTACCCGTACTACTCGTACCCGGCCTCGAACCCGTACACGGTGCCCGGCCAGTACCCGTACCCCGGGGCGCCGACCTCCTACCCCTACGGGCCGCCACGGCCCCGATCGCTGGGGCAGCAGTTCCGCGACGGGGACTGGCCGACGCTGCGGGAACTGCTGCGACGCACCCGCGTCCCCGGGTGCGCGTGGGTCGCGGTCCTGTTCTGCTTCTCTCCCGTGCTGCTGTTCCTCCTCCTCTACCCGCTGGTCCGCTCGGCCCGCGTGCGGGCACACGCCACGTTCCCCGCGCACGCCTACCTACGCGTCCCCGACCCGCAGGTACTGCGCGTGCAGAAGACCAGGGCCCTGGTGGCCCTGGTCGCGTCCTCGCTGATCCTCGTCGTCTACGGAACCGAGGCGGACTTCGCCGAGCTCCAGGGGCAGTACACGCTGCGGCTCGCCATCACACCGTGGCTGCTGCTCCTCACCGCGCCCGCGGTGATCCTGCTCCTGTTCCGGCTCGCACCCGAGGCCGCGAGGCCGGGCATGCGGACCCGCCTGCGGCCCGCCGTGCGCTCGGCCCTCCGCTACTTCGGCGCGTTCACGGCCGTGCCGCTGCTCTTCGTGGGCGTGATGCTGCTCGGCGAAGTACTGCCCTCCCCGCTGATCACGCTCGCCCTGCTCCTGGCTCCCTTGTGGCTGCTGCTCTTCGTCGGCTTCGCCTCCCCGACGGTGGTCCGCCACGCCTTCGGCACCTCCGAGGTACACGCCGCGCTTCCGGCCCTGCTCACGGGCGTACTGGTCTGGGAACTCGCCGCCATCAACCTGGCCGTGACCGGAATGCCACCCGGCCCGCCGTTCCTCCAGATCAGCGCCCTGATCGGCGGACCGGCATCCGTCTCGGCGGTGGCCTGGTGGGAGATCTCCCGTCTGCGCACGAGGTACGGCGTGAGGCTACGGAGCCGTTAGGGCCGCCCGCTGCTCCGGACGACACGTCAGCAGGCCCCGTTTCACAGACGCGTTGACGGCTGCGACGGGCTGCGGTGGCGTGACGGCGTTCTCCACACCGGGCGAGGGCGCGGCGCGACGCGCGTCGCGCCACAGCCGCCGCGTTCCGGCCGCGTCCGTTCGGTCGTGACCCCTCCCGCATAATGACGGAGCCGCGGAACAGGAGGCATCGGGTGCGGGTACGGGAACGGATCGAAGGCCGTTACGAGCTGGAGGAACTGCTCGGCAGCGGAGGCTTCGGGGAGGTGTGGCGAGCCTGGGACAACCGGGTCGGCCGGTGGATCGCCGTCAAGATCGGTTACCCCGGTTCCGCTGACGACGTCCGCCGGCTGGAGCGGGAGGCGAACCTCGCGGGGAACCTCTCGCACCCGAACATCGCCACCGTCCACGACGTGGGCCGCGGCCTGCGGGAAGGCCAGGACATGGTCTTCCTGGTCATGGAGCTGGTCCAGGGAAACACCCTCGCCGCCATCCTGAGGTCCGGTCTCCCCGAGGTCGCGGACGTCCTGGAGTGGGCGGCGCGCATCGCCGACGCGCTCGGCACCGCACACCGGGCGGGCATCGTGCACCGGGACGTCAAGCCCGCCAACGTGATGGTCACCGAGAGCGGGGTCGTGAAGGTCCTCGACTTCGGCATCGCCAAGGCCCAGGGCGGACCGGCACCGGCCCTCACGAACCTGACGGCCACCGGCATGATCATCGGCTCGTTCCCCTACATGGCTCCGGAGCGCTGGACCGGCGGCGCGGACGGGGTTCCCGTGGACGGGCGCGCCGACCTCTACGCCCTGGGCTGCGTCATGGCCGAACTGCTCACCGGGCGGCTGCCGTTCACCGGTGGCGAGCTGCACGAGCTGCTGGCCCAACACCTCCAGGTCCCGCCGCCCGCCCCGAGCCGGCTGCGCCCCGGGATACCCGCCGAGCTCGACCGGCTGGTCCTGGACCTGCTCGCCAAGGACCCCCGGCAGCGTCCCGCCGACGCGGAGGAGGTGCTCCGCCGCCTGGGGAACATCGCGCACGCGCGGCCCGCCGTCCCGGCCTGGCCCGCCGCCGGCAACCCGCCCGCGACCGTTGTGGACACTCCCGGGCCGATCCCGCCGCGCCCCTCCCACCTTCCGACGGTCCACGAGGCCGCACTCGATGTCCGCACCCCGGCCGACCCGACGGGCGACCCGGTCCGCCTCCTGCTGGACCGGCGTCTCGAACAGCTCGTGGCGACCCGCTACGACAGTCCGGTCGGCTACGGCGACCGGCTGCGCGTGCTCGCGCACGACCTCACCGCGGAACTCGGCCCCGACGACTGGCTGACCGTGGAGGCCACGACCCTGTGGGCGTGGGCCGTCCGCCGAGAGATACCGGACGTGCTCGAACGGATCCTGCCGCGCATGATGCGGGTGTTCGGAGCGGACCACCGCGAGACCATCACCGCACGCGTCATGTGCGTCGGCGAGGCGGCGGCGCACGGCCTCGGCGACGGCCGCCGGTACGAGGGCGAACTCCTCGAGGTCATCGAACAGGCCACCCGGGTGCTCGGCCCCTCCGACTCCGTCACCCTGGCGGCTCGCTACTACCTGGCCTGCGCCTCGTACCGCGGTTCCGGAGTCCTGGACGAGACGTGGGCGCGGCGCACTCCCGAGGAAGCGGCCCGACAGTACGCCCTGCTGGCACCGCTCGTGCCGGAGCTGCTGTCGGCGGACGACGACCGGGGCGCGTCGGACGACCTGCGCTACCGGGTGGTGCACAACGCGTGGCTGACCGGCGATTTCCATACGGCCGCCGCCCTGTACCGCCAGATCTACCCCAACCTGGGCGAGCTCGCCGAGCGGGGCGACGCGGAGGTGGCGTACCGGGTGGCCCGCAGCATCGGTGAGGCGGGGGACCCCGAGCAGGCCCTGGCCATGATCCAGCCGCTGCTCCCCCGGGTGGAGTCCGCCTTCGGCGGCAGCCACTGGCTGACGCGGGAGGCGACGGAGGCCCGCAAGCGGTTCCGCAAGGCGGAGCGGGAGCACCGGCGTGCTTCGGGTTCGAGCCGCTCGTGGGGGTTCGGCCCGCGCTGACGGGCCTTGACCCCGAACTCTGAACCCGGGCCATGCCGCGCCCTCAAGTCATGCCCAGAAGGCTTCGGTGACGGCGAGTCGGGGTTCGGCGTGCCGGCGGAGGGAGTGTCGGAGCGACCCGATCCAGGCCGGCCTCCGCACCGGGTGCTCCTCCGCGTCATCGGCGCCGGCACGAACGCGGCGTACGGGGGTGCGGGGGGCGTGGGGCGGGGGGCTGTTTCGCGGATCTTCACCGGGATCGGGGGCGGGTTCGCGCTCGCGCCTCTGCCCGCGGGGAGGGGCGGAACCCCGAGGCGGCCCCATGCCGACGTCGGCGGATCGTCGGGGTCGGTTCCCCCTGCGGGACGATGCCCCGGTGCGGGACCGGAGCGAGAGTGGACGGCATGCGCACCCCCTCATCGAAGACCACCGTGGCGGCTCTCGTCCTCGCCCTGTCCCTCGGCGCGGGCACCGCCGCCGCCGTCCCCTCGACGTCACCGTCGCGAACCGACGCGCCCGTACGGTTCGAACTGCCCGAACCGACCGGCCGCCTGGCCGTCGGCGCGACCGAACTCCACCTCGTCGACGACGACCGGGTCGATCCCTGGGTCACCGACCGGAAACGTGAACTCATGGTCACCGTCTGGTATCCGGCCCGTCCGAGCGGCCATCCCCGGCAGCCGTACCTACGGCCGGGTGCCGCGCGCTCCGTGGACGAGTCGGGCTCCTTCGGCCTGGCCCTCCCCGGTCGAGTGGACTGGGCCGGCGTCCGGACGGCCGCCGCGTCGGGGGCACCGGCCGACGGGCGCGCGAAGCGTCCGGTCGTGCTGTACTCGCCGGGCCTCGGCATGCCCCGGGCCCTGGGTACCTCGACCGCCGTGGGGCTGGCGAGCCGCGGCTACGTGGTGGTCGCCATGGACCACACCCACGAGTCCACTCCGGTGGAGTTCCCGAACGGACGCGTCGAACTGCGGAAGGAACCGATGGCTGGAGTCGACACGGTCAAGAAGGCCGTCGACACCAGGGTGCGCGACACCCGGTTCGTCATCGACGAGCTCACCGCGATCGGCGCCGGCCACAACCCCGACGCCGAGGGGCGCAGGCTGCCCGCCGGACTGGGCCGCGCGTTGGACCTCGACCGGATCGGCATGTACGGCCACTCGGCCGGCGGCATCACCGCGGCCGAGGCCATGCGCGTGGACCGCCGCGTCGACGCCGGCATCAACATGGACGGCACGCTCCAGTACAGCGGCACCGAGTTCCTTCCCGTGGCCCTCGAAGGACTCGACCGTCCGTTCATGCTCATGGGGAAGGCGAGCCAGACCCACCTGAACAAACCGTCCTGGCAGTCGTTCTGGGACCGCTCGACCGGCTGGAAGCGCGACCTGAGCCTGGAGGAGGGCGGCCACTTCAGCTACACGGACGCACAGACCATCGTGCCCGCGCTGGACGAACGACTGGACATACCCGCGCAGACACGCGAACAGTTCATCGGCACCGTCGACCCCCGCCACAGCACCACGGCCCAGCGGGCCTACACCACCGCGTTCTTCGACCACATGCTGCTGGGACGCCCGCGCCCCCTGCTGGACGCGCCCTCCGCGGACCACCCCGCCGTCCGCTTCATCGGATGACTCCTCCGGCGCAGCAGGCTCGGCGCGGGCCCGTTCCGCTCTGACGGACATCGGCGGGGCCTCGACCGCGTGACGGGGCGCGCCCGTCAACCGAGGGCCGCGGTGTCATTCCCCGAACCTGCGGGGAGGCGCGGAGCTCGGCCACGGGCCCTGGAGACCGGTGCTGGTGGGGCGCGCGCGACGGTCGAGGTGGGGCGCGTGCGCCGGTCCGCGCGCACGAGTGCGCCGGAGGCGCCCCGTTCGGTGCCAGCATGCGTCGCGAACAGCGTTTCGCGCGACGAGAGGTCGGTACGTGGTACCTCAGGCAACCCGGAACCCCACCCGGCAGCCCTCCTGTGGGCAGCGGGCGACATCGGCAGACGCCGACGGCCCCCCCGACGGATCCCCCGACGGATCCCCCGACGGCGCGAACGCTTCCGCCGCCGGCGTACCCGGCCCCGCACGGCCCGGGCCGCCCCCGGTCGGGAACGCCGGGCGCACCGACACCGAACTGCTCATCGCCGCCTCCGTCCTGCTCGCCGACGCGGCCCTCGCGGCCAAGCGGGCCGGGGCCGACCTCACCGGCGCCCTGGCCGGTGGCCGCTTCGCCCTCCAGGCCCTGCGCCGCCCCGCCTGGGCCGTCGGCGCGGCGGTCTCCTGCGTACGGGCCCTGACCGGGTCCGCCGGCCTCGGCTTCGGGGCGAACGGCGGCGTGGTCGGCGAACTCGCCCGGGTCGCGGGCAACGTGACGCGGCGCCGTCCCGCCGCCGTCGCCATGGCGGTGGACGCCTTCGCCCTGCGCATCGAGGCCGCCACCGTCACCCACCCCAATCTGGATTCCGCCCACGCGCGCCGCCTCACCGGCGCCCTCGTCGCCGGAGACCGGCTGGAGGCGGCCCGCGCCCTGCACGCCCTGGTGGAACGGCTCGGCGTCACCCGCGCGCTGACCACCATCAGCCCGGTGATCATGGAACTGCTGGCGCTGACCGGCCTGTTGGACGAGTACCCCCTCAACGACGAGTTCTCCTGGGTCACCCTCGCGGGTGGCGTCCCCACCACCGACCCCTTCCTCGGCCTGCCCAGCTCCCTCCTCGCGTACCTCAACCCCGGCCCCGGCCACGCCGAGCGCGCCGAGCCCGACCCGATCCTCGCCAAGGTCCTCGGTACGTCCCGCAACGACATCGTCAGCTACGTCAACGACATCGGCGCCCTCGGCAACCACGGTCTGGTCCTGCTGCGCGGCGTCGACTGCGCGGACGGCGCGCGGCGGTACGTACTGTTGCTCCCCGGCACCAGCTTCGCCCTGCTGAGCAACAGCACCCCACAGGACCTGGTCGGCGCCTTCGACGGCTGCCTGCGCACCGACACCACCTACACCCGGGCCGTCAGGAAGCTGCTGCTGCGGGCCGGGGTACCGGCGGGATCCGAGCTGATGCTGGTCGGGCACAGCCTGGGCGGGCTGACCGCGATGAACCTGGCCTCCGACGTGGACGTGGCCTCCGAGTACCGGATCACCCATGTGGTCACGCTCGGGTCCCCGATCGACAACAAGCGGCCCGCCGACCACACCACGCGGGTCGTCAGCCTGGTCAACAAGCACGACGTAATCCCGATGCTGGACGGTCGCGGCCCCGCCTCCCCGAACGACATCCCGGACGGCTGGCTGGAGTTGGCCTGGCTCGACGAGACGTACGACTACCCCCTCTCGCACGCCCCGCAGGCGTACTCGGACAGCCTGCGCGGCGAGATGGCTCCCTACCGCGAGCAGGTGAACGCGCTGATCGGCCGTTATGACGGCGAGATCACCGACAACCAGCCCTACATGCTGCGCGACAGGTGACCCACGGCCGGCCCACCCGCTCCCCCGCGCCCCCAGGCGCGCCCCGCACCGCCACACCCCCGCACCGCCGCGCCCCGTCCGTGACCCCGCGTGACCCGAGGGAGAACGCCCCCCGATGACCACCCCCACCACCGCCTGGCCGCTGGAGAACGCCGTGTTCAGCGCGGCCATGCTCGCCCACCGCCTGCCCTGGGCGGACGCCCCCGCCCGCGCCCTGGGCCTGGACTCCCTCACCCGTGAGGGCGCGGCCCGAGCGGTCCTCGACCATCTGCGCCGCAGCCGCTCCGGACGCCCCGTCCGGCTGCGGACCCCGTTCGGTTCGTTCCTCGTCCCGCTCGACCCCGCCGACGCCGCCGCCCTGTTGGCCGCGGGAGCCTCCGCCGACGCCCTGGCCCCCGCCGTACGCCTCGACGCCGCGGGCCGGCGGCACGGTCTGCACCCCCACGTCCCGCTGCCGCGGGATTTCGCGCCGCCCGTGCCGGATCCGACCGGGGCGCAGGCCGAGGAACTGGGGCGGCTCGCCGGGGCCGCCCACCGCGACGGCCGGGCCCTGCCCTGGCAGGTCTGGCGGTCCGGGCTGTCGCGCGCGGCCCGCAGGGTGGTCGTGGGCGAGGCGGCCGCGGACGACACCCTGCTCAGCGAGCTGCTGTCGCGGACCGCGGCCGCCTCGGGCAGCCGCGCCCACACCGCCCGGGACGCCGCGCTGCACCGCAGGATCGCCCCGTATCTGACCGACCCGGAGCCCGGCACCGTGGCGTCCGCCCTCGCCCGTCCGCCGGTCGCCGGACCGGGCGTGCCGGCCGCCCGTACGGAGGGCTCGGGGGCCGCCGAGGAGGCCGGGCGCGCGGCGGCGCTGGCCCACACCCTGGCCGTGGTCTCGGTGGCGGCCGTCGACACCGCCCTCCAGGCCCTCGCCCTCCACGCGGCGGGCGTCCCCGGAGCGGCCTGCGACCCTGCCGGGGCGGTGGCCCTCGCCCTGGACCGCTTCCCGCCGGTGGAGGCCGCGGTGCACGGCGTGCGGGCCGGCTTTGTCTGGGAGGGGCTCGCGGTCGAATCCGGTACCGAGATCCTGGCCGCCCCGGGCTGGTTCCGGACGGACCGGACGGGCCGGACGGACGCGGGATGGGCCGCTCAGGTCTCCCCGCTGTGCGGGTCCGCCACCGGCTGCGCGGCCGAGGCGTTCGCCGTGCGGGTCGCCGAGGCGATCGTCCGGTTCTTCACCGAAACCGCCCCGCCCGTTCTGCTGTCCCCGTCCCTCACCCCGGACCGGGTGTCGCTCACCCTGCCCCCGCACACCCTGCTGCTCGCGTTCCCCTCCCCCGGCACCGCCCCCGGTACGGCGGGCGCTCCGGGCCCGTCCACGTTCGCGGTGCGGGCGGGCGCCGACGCCGACCGGCTCGACGCCCTCTCCCGGGACCTCGCCGACTGCGCCGCCGCACCGGGCTGGAGCGGTGACGAGACCGGCGAGGCCTTCCGGATGCGGCTGCTGGACCACGCGGACCGGTGCGCCCGGGCGGCCGCCGACGTCCGTACGGCCGCCCGGCGCCTCACCGGCTGAGGTGCCGGGGCGCCCCGGTCGTCACCGCACCAGGGCGTCCCTCCGCTCCCGATCCCGCTCCACCATCTCCTGCAGGGCGCACTGGACCTCCAACGCGAGCCCTCGGGCCAACGCCGCGCGCTCGCCGAAGGCCCTCGGTCGCTCGGGCGGGACGATCGGCTCACCGATGGTGATCAGCCACTTCGCCGGCAACGGGAAGGGAGAGGTCAACGGGAAGTACGGGAGGTCCAGGAACCTCGCCAGCGCCGGGACCTCCCCCATCCTGGGCGAGGACTCCTCCGCCCCGATGACGGTGACCGGCACGATCGGCGCCCCGGCGTGCAGCGCCGCCACGGCGAACCCGGGGTTGAACGGCTGGAGCCGGTAGCGTTCCCGGAAGGGCTTCTCCAGGCCGGAGAGGCCCTCCGGGAACACCGCGACCAGTTCACCGGCGTCCAGCCGCTGCATCGCCGCCCGCTGGTCCACGGGTACGGCGCCCTGGCGGGCGGCGTACCGGCCCAGCACCGGAAGCCGGAAGACGAACGGCGCGGCCAGGACGGACAACTCCCTGCGCAACGACCGGACCAGGGTCTTCTGAAGGACGAAGGCGTCCAGCCCCCAGGCACCGGAGTGGTTGGCGACGAGCACCGCCGGGCCGTCGGCGGGAATGTTCTCCAGCCCCGACACGTCCAGCCGGAACCAGTCGTCGATGAGCCATTCGAGCAGTTGCTCCCACACGTTCTCTCCGACGTCCGCGGCCATGCTCCGCAGGAACCGCATCTCGCCGCCGGCGACCGCGATGACATCGGTCACGCTCTCGGACACCGAGCCTCCCCCTTCTTCCACACGGGACATCCCTGCGCCCTCACGGCGAGGGCCGTCACGATCAACGTCGCCGAGTGCCTTTTGATCACGTGGATTCGGGGTACTGCCGAATCGACCCTTCGTTCGTCCGGTCGTCCCGCGTCCCGACCCCCGGCTCGTCCCGTGTCCCGACCCCCGGCTCGTCCCGCGTCCCGAACCCCGGCGGACGTGGGCACCGAACGGGAGTCCGCGAGGGGCCGGCTGGGCGGCCCGGGCCGCCCGCGTCCCCTCAGGGTGAGTGGACTAGGCTGCCGGGACTCACCGCGACCGAAGGACACCCATGGCCCGCCCCTACCCCTCCGGAGCGAAGCGGTTCGTCTTCGGCGCCGGTGACGGCAGCACCCAGCAGGTCTCCGCGGGCGATGCCCAGGAAGCCTACGTGGCGTTCTCCGCGTTCTTCCGGAGCCGGAACTCCGACACCTTCACCATCGCCGACGAGGCGACGGGGCAGAGTCTGGTCCTCATGCCCGACCAGGGTGTCGTCGCCCGGGTCGAAGGGGCGGACCGCCCCCGGTCGGAGTACCTCCGGGTCGACCGGGCCAATCGCCACCTGCCGAGCGCGATGCTGTTCTTCGAGAACGGCTACGCCGGCCTCGACCACTTCGGCCAGTGGTTCGGAGACCTCCGCGACCTCGACGCGCCCCCGGAGACCCGGGGCGCCGCCCGCGCCGCCGCGTTCACCACGGAGGCGGCGGCGCTCGAAGAGGTCGGCCGGATCTGGGCGGATTCGGGCATCGTCGACCCGAGCGACCGGTTCCACGTCTTCTTCGACTCCCACGACGTCGACGACGACCGAGCCGAACGAGCCGAGCTGCTCGCCCTCATCGAGTTCCTCGGCCTCGAACGGGTCGACGCTCCGGCCGGCTCCCCCGGCGGCGAGGTGTGGGTGCGTACCGACGCACGGCTGGACGCCGCGTCCGCGCGGTGGTCGTGACGGGGCGCCGAGCCACCGCGCAGGGGGCCTGAACCCATGACCATGAGAGACGTCGTGTTCACCCGCGGCAGCGGGTGGCTGCCGGTCGTGATCCGCGAGGACGGCGGGCTGAGGCTCATGCTCGGTGCCGGGGCCGACACCAACCACGATCCGCGCACGTTCACCTTCCCCGTCGAGGAGTCCCATCTCGCGGTGATCCGGGAGGACCTGCCCCGGCACCTGCTGCTGTGGAGCGCCGTCCTCCCCCTGTGCGACGACGCCGGAACCGGCGGCCCGCTCGACGAGGACGCCGCCGTCGGGCTCCTCGACCCGATCCTCCTCGCCCCGCCCGCGGACGTCGACGCGCTCTTCCGACGCGTCCGGTGGGACAGGAGCCGGCTCGTCGCCCACGGCGCCGACCTCGACCTCCTCGAACGCGGGCAGGTCTGTGCCGCGATGCGGTCGGCGACCGCGACGGCGGACGAGAAGCGGGCCCGGGAGCACCACGCGGACCGCCGTCGCGCCGCCCGCGGAACCGTCCTCGGCCCGCTGGACGCCGCGCTGCTGCGGTACACGGGCCGGTACGCGCACGGCGGCGCGGTTCTCCGCCGGCTGCCCGAAGCCGTCGACGGCGCGCTCCTGCCGGAGGTGATGCGGGTGATCGCCACCGCGGAGCGGGCGTGCGCGGGGATGTGGATCGGCCTCGATCCGCGTCGGGGCAACCGCGCCACGGACAAGCAGGAGTGGGACCGGGTGGCGGCGGCGGTCGAGGCGGCCGTGCGCCGCGCGCACCCGGCGCTCGTCGACGACGCGGTGCGTACGGTGGGCTTCCTGATGTGCACGGAGACCGCGGCCCGCTCCAGGAGCACGTCCGCGCAGGACGACGCGGGCGCCGACGACGCGGGGGCCGACAGCGCGGAGGCCGACAGCGCGGAGGCCGACGGCGACCGGAAGACGGCCCTGTCCTTCACCGACGACAAGGGCGTCGAGAAGAAGTGGTCGCGGGGCGGGCCGCGCAGCGCCGCCACGGAGTTCTGGCAGTTCGTCGCCGATCGATCCGCCGCCGACAACGAGGTGTTCACCATCGAGGACGAGGAGCGGGGCGAGGGGATCCAGCTCCACTTCTACGCGGACTCCGTCGCCCGGATCACGACGACCCGCGCGGGGAGGAAGGGGCGGGATCCGGAGTACCGGGTCGAGTACGGCCTCGTCGACGGGCTCGGCGCGTACCGGAACCTGGTCCGCGCCTTCACCCGCGGCGGCTGCGCCGCACTCGACCCGTACGGTCCCTGGATGTCGGACGTCGCCGAGTTCGAACGCGCCCGCCGAGCCCGGCGTGCCGCCCGCTGACGCCTTCGCGCGCGGGGGTCCGTCGCGAAGATCCTGGTCGTCAGGCGTTTCGGGACGGGGGTCCGCGCGTCCACAACCGCGCCGCCCTTCGGTACCGCGCCGGCCTACGGGTCGGTGGGCGTGACGGCGCCGGCCTCGGCCTGCCCCGGACGCTCCGGTTCGTATCGGCCGGCGGGCGGGCCGCTCGCGGCGGCGAGGGCGAGGGTCGCGACCGCGCCGCCCTCCGGGGCGTTCGCGAAGCTGAGTTCGGCGCCCAGGACCTTCGCCTGCCCGAGCGCGATGGTCAGTCCGAGTCCGTGGCCGCGCCCGCGCTCGGGGGTTCCCGTACGGAAGCGCTGCGGGCCGTCCGTGAGCAGGGTGGCGGGATAGCCGGGCCCGTGGTCCCGTACGCGGATCCGGGCGCCGGTGGTGGTGGCCTCCACGGAGACCTCGACGGGGTCGGCTCCGTGCCGGTGGGCGTTGGTGACGAGGTTGACCACGATCCGTTCCACCCGGCGCGGGTCGGTCTCCAGGATCCCGGTGGTGCGGACGGTCACGGCGGTCGGCGTGCCCGTGCGGCGGACGATGTCGGTGACGAGTTCGCCCAGCGGCACCGCGTCGGTCCGGGGCCGTTCGGCTCCGGCGTCGAGCCGGGAGATCTCCAGGAGGTCCTCGACCAACCCGTTCAGGGCCCGGGCGCGGTCCCGGACGAGCTCGGCCACCTCGTCGCCCTCCGGGAGGAGCCCGGCCGCGGTGGACAAGCCCATCAGCGGGGTGCGCAGTTCGTGCGCGACGTCGGCGGTGAAGCGGCGCTCGTCCTCCAGTTTCCGCTGGAGGGCCGCGGCCATCTCGTCCACGGCCGCCGACATCTCGGTGATCTCGTCGCGGGCCCGGCCGCCCGGACCGATCCGGGCGTCGAGGTCGCCGTCGGCGATGGCGCGGGCCGTGCGGGAGCCGCGGCGCAGTCTGCGGTTCATCGGTTCGGTGGCCAGGGCGGCGAGCGGTACGACGACCAGCAGGGCGGCGAGCACGGCCTTGACGATGCTGCGGTCCAGGAGTTGGAGGCCGCGTACCTCGGAGCTCATGTCCGTCCGGGCGACGAGCACCCGGCCGCCGTCGACGGGCATGGCCGCCCACGTCCAGTACCAGTTGGGGGGTTTGCGGTCGTTCCAGGTCGCGTACAGGGCGGCCGGGTCCTTGGCGGCGAGCGCCCGTGCGAGCGGCGGGTCGAGCCGCTCCGGTGTGAGGACCTCGACGCCGAGCGGCGCGCTGCCCGTGCGGGTGTACTCGCGCTCCGCGGCCGCCAGGCTCGCGGAGAGGCGTTCGTCGCCGGTGCGCTCGCTCCGTTCGGCCATCGCCCGGTGGACGAGGACGCCGATCACGGCGGCCACCGCGCAGCAGGCGGTAGCGGTCAGGGCGGCGATCTTCCAGCGCAGGGCGCGCGGGTTGAGCAGGGCCATGGGTGCGGGGGTCCCTCAGTCGCGGACGAGTTTGTAGCCGAAGCCCCGGACGGTCTCGATGCGTCCGGCTCCGATCTTCTTGCGCAGCCGCAGCACGCACAGGTCCACGACCCGGGTGTCGCCCTCCCAGCCGTAGTCCCACACGTCCCGCAGGAGACGGCGGCGGTCGAGGACGACGCCGGGGGCCGCCGCGAACTCCAGCAGCAGCCGCAGCTCGGTGGGGGTCAGCGGAACGGGCCGTCCGCCCCGGTGCACCTCCAGTCCGAGGGTGTCCACGGACAGGTCCCCGAAGACCAGCCGCCCGGGGTTCGCCGCGGCCTCCTCGGGGGCGGGCCCTCGACGCGCCGGTTCGGCGGGCTTGAAGGTGGCCCGGCGCAGCAGGGTGCGGATGCGGGCGACGAGGACGGGGGTGTCGACGGGTTTGACGACGTAGTCGTCGGCGCCCGCCTCCAGTCCGGACACCACGTCGAGGGCGTCCCCGCGCGCGGACATCATCAGGACCGGGACCGGGCTCTCCTCGCGGATGCGGCGGCACAGTCCGATGCCGTCGAGTTCGGGCAGCATCACGTCCAGGATCAGCAGGTCGTGCCCGCCGGCCCGGAAGGCCTCCAGGCCGTCCAGTCCGTCCGCGGCCACCGCGACCTGATAGCCGTACCGCTCCAGCGACAGTTGTACGGCGCGGCGGATGGTGGCGTCGTCCTCGACGACGAGGACGCTGACGGGGTCCGGGACCCGGGGTGCCGACACGCCACCTACCTGCTCGGATACGGACATTTACGGAGTCCATCCTAGTCAGTGGGCTTGCGGTGGGGTCACAGCCGGAAGGTGGCGGCGACGGGGAGGTGGTCGCTGCCGGTGGCGGGAAGGGTCCACGAGGAGGTCGCGTCCATCCCCTTCACGAGGATCTGGTCGATGCGGACCACGGGGAACGACGCGGGCCAGGTGAAGCCGAAGCCCGCGCCCGCCTCGCGTTGTGCGGAGGTCAGCCCGGAGGTCACCGGTCGCAGGGCGGAGTCCTCCGCGGTCCCGTTGAAGTCGCCCATCACGACGACCCGGGCCAGCGGCTCGGCCCGTACGGCGGTGGCGAGCTCGCGGGCCGCGTCGTTGCGGCGGGCGGTGGTGAATCCGGCGGTCGGGGTCACGCGTACGGAGGCGAGGTGGGCGGCGTAGACCGCGACGGGGCCGCCCGGGGTCTCCACGGTGGCCCGTACGGCGCGCGTCCACGGCATGATCGGGACCGCTTCCACGCCGCTCATCGGGTGCTTGCTCCACAGGCGGACGCCGAGGGTGTCGGAGCGGTAGGGGTAGCCGGCGGCGAGTTCGCGTTCGTAGACGGGTGTGGCCTTTTCGGACATCTCCTCCAGGGCCAGCACGTCCGCGCCCGACGCGGCGAGCGCTCGCGCGGTCCGGGCGGGATCGGGATTCGCCTCGTCGACGTTGTGGCTGACGACGGTGAGGTTCCCGCCGCCCGACCGCTCGGACCGCTTGTCGGCGAGGGTCCCTCCGAAGAGGAAGCCCCAGACGATCACGGGGGCCAGGGTGGCGGCGGCCGCGAGGCGGGAGCGGCGTACGGCCGCCGCCACGAGGAGGACGGGAACGCTCAGCCCGGCCCAGGGGAGGAAGGTCTGGAAGAGGCTGCCGAGGTTGAGGACGGCGTTCGGGATCCAGGTGTGCAGGGCCATCGTCAGGGCCGCGCACACCGCGCCGGCGGCGATCCACCGGCCCGGGCCGGTGGGGACGAGTGCGCGGGTGGGGGCGTCGGCGAGGGGCGGAGGCGGGCCCGGCGGCCGCTCGTCGGCGTTGGTCTCGGAACGGTACGGGGTGCTGCTCTGCACGGCATTCGCCTTCCGATGTCGCGTACACCGGTGATCGGGTACCGGCACAGCATCGGAGGGGCGCGCTTCCGGGGCGTCAGGAGAGCCCTTCGAGGGCCCTCCGGTTGTGTTTCGGCTGGGTATCGGTCGGTGGTCGGTACGGGGCCGGCGCGCCCCGGGGGGGGCGGGGGGCCCCGGGGGGGGGGGGGGGGGGGCCCCCGCCCCGGGGTGGGCATTACGGTGTGGGCGCACGTCCACCCCATCGAGCCGGGCCACTTGTTAGACCACGTCATG
>NZ_JBVJMA010000026.1:0-60546 GCF_055584445.1 Streptomyces sp. NPDC103540 | reverse complement strand
CCTCGCCGTAGTGCGTCTCCCACTCCTCGCGGGCTGTGTACGTCAACGTGCTGCTCCTCATGGTGGGCGGGATGCGGGTCAGGGGTGCTGTTCGGTGCGCAGTCGGGTCAGGGTGCGCAGGCCGCGCTCCACCAGCTCGGGATCACCATGGGCGGTGCCGTAGGAGATGTGCCGGAGACGGCATCGAGGACGGACAGCACCGTGAGCTGGGCCTCTTCCTCTCGAGTTCGGCACCTTGTTCACGGCGAATTGCCGCCGAACCGATCCACGTGCCCAGGCCGCCGGCGAGGAGCGCGGCCGCAGGGCGGGCGCCGGACGTCAGCCAGGTGCTCACCGCCTGCATCCGCGCCTGCATTCCGGCCGTGGTGACGATCTGGCGGATGGATCGCTGGGTGGTGCCCCAGGGACCGGTGCGATGCCGACGGGCCGACGTTCGAATCCGGAGGTGCCGTTGAGGGAAGTCGGGCCGGGACTCATGACGTCCTCCATCTGGGCGGCGGGATGGCACAGGTGCTCTAAGCACGCGCTGAATCCGGAGTCGTAACGGCCCCGAACGGACGAATGGATCGAACGCGAATGCGGAACAGGCGGAGACGGCAACCGCTGCTTGCTTGGACGCGTTTGAACTCACACGTTCGAGTGGAGGAGGGGGAGGTGGCACCCGATCAGGGTCTTGCGTCGTCGGCCCGGCAGCGTTCTGAGCCGTGCGTGGCGCCGGCTGCTGCCGGGACCGTCCCCATCACGCCCGTCCGGCCGCGCGGGATGGGGAGTTCCATGCCGCGCGGCCGGACAGGCGGGTTGAATCAGCCGAGCGGGATGCCGAGCAGCTTCTGGAGTCCGCTGACGGTTTCCTCCGCGGTGGTGGCGTGGACCGTGGCCATGCCCAGTTCCTGGGCGGGAATCAGGTTGTTCGGGTTGTCGTCGACGAAGATGCAGGCGGAGCCGGCCAGTTGCAGCTTGTCGAGGGTGAGCTGGTAGATCGCGGGTTCCGGCTTGCGGATCCGGTGGTGCTCGGAGAAGACGATCACGTCGTGGTTGGCCTCCAGGTCCCACGGCGTGTAGGGGTTGAAGGGTTCCAGGCCCATGCTGTTGGACAGGATGGCGGTCTTGAGCCCTGCCTCGCGTAGGGCGAGCGCCGCGTTGACCACGAGCTTCTCCGGGACCAGTGTGGCGAGGGCGCGGCCCATGAGGTTGTCGGAGTCGATGCCGAGGATGCTGGCGATGCCCTCGTTCCACTGGGTCTGGGTGATGTCGCCGCGCTCCAGCTGGGCGTAGAGCGCGCGGCCGGCGGGGTCGAAGGCGACTGTGTCGCGGTAGGCGTAGGTGGGCAGGCCGATCTCTGCGGCGAATGCGATGGCGGTGTCGTCCATGGGGTTGGTCAGGACGCCGCCGAAGTCGAAGATCACGGCCTTGAAGGTCTGCTGGGCGTCGCCCATCGTGTGGGCTCCTTGGTGATCGTCGCGGGGCTCTCGGTGGTGCCGGGCTGGTGGGGTGGGTTGCGCAGCGCGTGGTGAGGGCGGGCTGCGGCTCGGAGGATGGCATCGCTGACCGCGGCGAGACGGGCGGCCCGCGCGCCGGTGCAGGCGGGCGAGGTGCCCTGGGTGAGTGCCGTCGCGAGGTCGATGACGCCCATGCCCCGGCCCGTCGTCTGCGGAGCTGGACCTGTGGATGTCAGGGGGTTCCAGGTGAAGGTGCCGTACTTGGCGAAGAGGACGTCGCCCGTGTGGAAGTTGGGGTCGGGCAGGACGAGGGCCCCGCAGGTCCCCTGGAGCTCGATGTGAGGTGTGCGGGTGGCGGCGGCATCGAAGCTGGCGGTCAGATTGACGGGCACACCGTCGGCGGCCGTCAAGAAGGCTGCGATGTGGGTCGGGGCCTGCGCCGTGAAGTGCTTGCCCGCGGCGGGGCCGGAGCGGATGGTGCGTACTTTCCGGGTGTGCGCGGTCGCTGAGTGGACCTGCAGCGGACCCAGCAGCTCGTCGAGGGCCGCGAGGTAGTACGGGCCCATGTCGCCCAGCGGGCCGGCCCCTTGGGCGTAGAAGGGTTCGGGGGAAGGGTGCCAGCGCTCGGGTCCGGTGCTCATGAGTGTGGCCGTCGCGGACAGTACGGTGCCGATCCGGCCTGCCCTGACCGCCTCCTGCGCGGTCAGGAACGCGGGGCCGAGCGTCGTGTCGGGCGCGGCTCCCAGCAGGATGCCGGCAGCGTCGGCCTCGTCGACCGCCTGGGCGGCGTCGCCTGGCGTGAGCGCGAGGGGTTTCTCGCTCCACACGGCCGGGACGCGCGCGGCGATGGCCTTGAGAACCAGGCCGTGGTGGGTGTGGGGCGGGGTGAGGATGACCGCGAGGTCGATGAGGTCCGGGTCGAGGACGGAGCCCGCTTCGGTGGCGGGGATGCCGTGCCGGTCACCGAAAGCGGTGGCCCGGGCCGGGTCGGCGTCGGCGCAGGCGGTGAGGCGGACCAGCGGGGAGGCGGCGAGCGTGGTCGCGTACTCCTCGGCGACCATGCCGCAGCCGATGATGCCGACCCGGACGGGTATCGCCGTCATCGGCCGCTCTCCAGGCTCTGCTGTACGAGGTCGGCGAGGGTGCAGGCCCACTGCTTGTGGGCGTCCGCGGGCAGCCAAGGGATCTGGATGTCGAAGTAGGTCCGGTGGTCGGTGATCTGCCGCTCCGGCTGGACGGGCCAGGCTTCAGCGGTGTGAAGGTCACCGGGGCCGGGCCACCAGCTGCGGTAGCCGTGGTGGAAGAGGGCGCCGGAGATGCGTGCGGCGGTGGCCGGGTCTGGAGCACGGACGCCGACGAGCGAGCCGTTTCCGGCCGGCTCGGTGGATCCGGGTACGAGCTGGAGCCCGTGCAGTGCCGCGAGCTGGAGGTGGACTTCCTTCTGGAGTGCGCGCAGGTCCTCCACGAGCCTGGGCAGGTGTTCCACCTGGGGCAGGGCAAGACCTGCGGCGAGTTCGGTCATCCGGGCCTTGGACCGCCAGACCGCGCGCGGGGTCTTCTGCCGGGTGTCTCCCGCTATGGCCCGCATGAGGGCCATCATGTCGGGGTCGTCGCCGACGACGAGGCCGCCCTCACCCGTGGCGATGAGTTTCATGGAGTGGGTGGAGAAGGTCGCCAGGGTGCCCCAGCCGCGCGGCCGGGCGGCCTTCGACGTCGACGCCCCATGCCTGCGCGCAGTCCTCGATGAGCGGGATGCCGAGTTCGGTCAGGTGGTGGGCGATGTCAGCGGTGCCGGGGGCGGGGCGTCCTCGGAGGTGGACCAGGACGACGGCCGCGGTGTCCGGACGGATGAGCGGGGCGATCTCCGTCCACGTGGGGGTCAGGGATTCGGTGGCGGGTGCGACGCGGACGGTGGCGCCGAGCATGTCGGCGGCGGCCCCGATGGACACCCAGCCGATCTCGGGGATGATCACCTCCTGGCCGGCGTGGATCTCGAGCCCGCGCATCGCCATGCGCAGCGCGGAGGAGCCGGAGTCGACGGCGAGGGCCTGGGCGCGGCCGGTGAGCTGGGCGACGCGTTCTTCGAGGTCGGGGATCAGTTCCCCGTTGAACGTGGCGATGTGGCCGGACAGTATCCCGCCGCCGACGAGGGCGTTCTGGGCATCTGCCGTGAGCTGGCTGTACTGGTAGACCGGAGCAGGGTGCTGGGGCATGACGGTGTATCCCCTCCACGGGAAGTGAGCGGGTTTTCGTGCCTGGGCTACAGGTGCGCGGCGCCGGGGAGCCGGCCGAGGATCGGTAGCGCGGTGAACGCTTCGGCGCGCGAGGTCCCGATCCGCGCGCCCCACAGCGCGCCGAGGTTCTCGGCCATGGGGCCGAAGTGCTCGGTGATGGGCTGGGAGCGGTGTTCGCGCAGGGCCGTCATCTTCTGCTCGAAGGTGGCGGTGACGTCCACGATCACCGATGCGGCGACGGGGCCGTTGAGGGTCAGGGAGTTGTAGGTGTCGCAGGTGTAGAGCTTCTTGGGGTGGCCGGTGGCTATGACGGCGTCCACGAGCCCTTCCATGACGGCGCCCGCGATGCGCCGGTGGTCGGGGTGGACATCGTCGATGGGGTGGGTGATGAGGATCTCGGGCCGGTGGCGGAGGATCAGTTCCGTGACGGTGGCCGCGTCGAGCGCCTTGGCGAGGACGACCTCGGCGCCCAGGGCCTTCCCGCCGGTGACGGCTTCGGCGTTGCGTACGGCGTCGTGCGCCTGGACGGCGGCGATGACCGGGGCGGTGCGGGCGTGCAGGGCGAGGGTGCCGCCGGCCCACAGTTCCGGGTCGTCGGGGTGCGCCATGACGGCTAAGAGGGATCCGGCGGCCGTCACCACAGTCCCAGCTTCTCGACGACGTCGGCGGGCTTGGGCAGGAGCGGGCTGACGCTGCCGGTGGCCTGCCAGGCGACGGGCACGTCCCGCCGCATCCGGCTGAGCTCGCGCCAGCGCAGCACATCGCTCCAGCCCGCGGTGATGGCCGCTCCCTTGGCACCGGTCAGGCGCCCGGAGTCGGGCAGGTCCTCCAGGGTGAGCCCGCCGGCAAGGAGGGCTGCGGCCGTCTTGGCGCCGATGCCCTTGACCCCGGGGATGTTGTCGGACGTGTCGCCGGTCAGTGCCCGGTAGTCGGGCCACTGGGCCGGGGTGACGCCGTACCGCTCGGCGAGCTCGGAGTCGGTGATGATCCGCGCGGACGCCTTCCGGGACCGGTTGATGATCTTGACGCGTTCGCCGTCCAGGAGCTGGTAGTAGTCCTGGTCGGCGGACATGATCCGTACGGGCCGGTCCGGGTGGCGGGCGGTGAGGGTGGCGATGACGTCGTCGGCCTCGGCGTTGTCGATCTCGACCCAGCCGATGCCGTACCCGTCGAGGGCTTCTTTGATCGGGGCGAGGAACTGGATGGGCTCCAGAGCCGCAGCGGTGGACTCCCGGTTGGCCTTGTAGTCGGCGTCGGCGTCCTTGCGGTCCGCGCTGCCGTTCTCGCCGTCCAGGACGACGCAGATCTCCACCGGTCCGGTGTCCAGGTCGTCGCGGACGCTGGCCCGCAGGAGCGCGAAGAACGCGAAGAGGCCGGTCAGGTTGCGGGTCTTGTCCCGGGAGAACACCGGAGCGGGGAAGCCGAAATGACCGCGCCAGAGCACGTTGAAGCCGTCGACGAGGAGCAGGGGGGCGACCTGGGAGTGCAGACGGGCAGGATTACCCATCACGACACCGCCTTCACGAATAGCTGGGCGATACGGAGGGGCCTGTAGTCCTGCGAGAGGTGGTACATGGCCTCTGAAGTGCGTCCGTAGGCTATCGGATCGGCGAGGAGGCGTTGGGCCAGTCGCAGCAGCGCGTTCGGGCCGTGCATCAGTTCGCCCAGCAACCCCCGCGTGGCGGTTCCGTCCTGGAGCAGGGCCGGCAGGTTGCCGGTCCGGTAGGCGATGACCGGAGTCCCGACGCTCATGGCTTCCAGGGCGACGAGTCCGAAGCTCTCCCGCAGGGAGGGAACGATCACCAGGGCGGCCTCGGAGAGCCAGGGGGGAACCTCGTCCCAGGGCAGCGTGCCGGTGGTGAGCGTGATGTGGTCGGCCTTGTCGGCCAGGTCGCGGCACCGGCCGAGCAGCGTCTCCTGTGAGCCGTCGGCGCTCTCGAAGGCGGCCGAGGCGAGGTGCACGTGCAGCGGTCGGCCGGAAGGCAGGCAGGCTGCGGCGGTGAGGAGCGGCAGGACTCCCTTCTCGGTCCCCAGACGGGCGAGGACGCGGATGGGACCGTCCTCGCGCAGGGCGAGGCGTTCGGTCACCGGCGGTGGGTCGATCTCGCGGAGCAGGGCGTTGGGCACCACGTGCCAGCTGCTGGTCGGCCAGCCCGCTCGCTCGGCCTCGGACCGTACGAACTCGGAGGGGATGATGACGGTGTCGGCGAGGGCCAGGGCCGGGCGCATGTCCTGGTCGTGCGGCAGGACGTGTACGGCGAGGATGCGCCGGACGCCTGGCGGCAGGCTCACGGCGAGGCGGCCAAGGCCCCACAGGGCGTCGGTGAAGACGACGGTGTCGGTGCGGTGCTGCTTCGTGATGTCCCGGAGGCGGGCCTGGAGTTTGTCGGCGCCGGCGGTGATCGCCTCGCGCAGGGTGGTGTCGCTGCAGGGGAAGGTGACGCCGAGATCGAGGGCTTCCACCGTCACGCCGGGCAGGGCGCGGTCTGCCGGCTGGGGCGCGCCGGTGGCGATGACGACGTGGTGGCCGGCTTCCGCCAGGCCCGCGGCGAGTGCCGCGGTCGCCCGCTCGATTCCGGCGGGGGCGTCCACCTGCCAGGAGGCGAGCACCAGCAGCACGCTGAGGCGGGGGTTCGGGTTCACAGGGGTCGTCCGTTCGAGGGAGAGGGCAGGGCGACGAGCTTGATGCCGGCGGGCGGGGTCTCCCAGGGGAAGACCACCCAGTCGTCGACGGTGTACGCGGCCCAGTCGGGTTCCCGGTCCGCGCCCTCGTTGCGGCACAGGGCCACGGTCTCGATGCGGGCCCCGGCCGTGAGTAGCGGCTCGAGGGCGGTGGTGACGGCGGCGAAGGTGGCGCCGCTGCCGCAGATGTCGTCGACGAGCAGGACCCGCCCGGACAGGACGTCCGGGAAGCCGTCGGGGACGGCGACGGCCACGTTCCCGGTGGCCTGGGTGTGGATGGCGTCGGTGTGGTTGTGCTTGGCGTGGATGTGGGTGAGGGGGACCGCGAGGCATTCGGCGAGCCCGGCGCCCGGGATGGTGCCGCCGTTGGCCACCGCGATGACGATGCTGACCTCGCCGCTCTGCGCGATGGCTGTGGCCAGCTCGTCGAGAGCGCGCTCCAGCACGGGTTCGGTCAACTCGAAGGGGCCGGTGCCGCGGAAGAGCCGGCGGGCCGTGGTGCCGCTCACGAAGTGCTCCCTTGCAGGACAGGAACGGGCAGGTGGAGGTCCTCGGCACGGGTCAGCCGGCGCAGCGCGCTGATCTCGTTGGCCTGATCCGTATTGCGCCAGACCTTGCCGTCGGCGCGGACGACGGTGAACGCGTCGGCGATCTCCCTGGTCCGCAGCCGGACCCGCACCCCGGGCGGCGGGATCACCGCGTCGTGATGGGTTCGCGCCTGGGCGTCGGAGAGCATCTGCGTCTCGCGCAGGGCCTGGCCGTCGCCGATGGGCAGCATCTGCAGGAAGGTGACCCCGCCGGCGCCGAGCCGGGCGGCGAGGTCGGCCATCTGCTGCATGCCGTCGGCCGTGGACTGCATCACGACGAAGTGGAGCTGCACCGGAAGGCCGGCCCGAACAGCGGCCCGGACTCCCTCGCAGGCCCGGTCGAAACTTCCCGCGCCGCGCCAGCGGTCGTGCGTCGCCGCGGTGGGCCCGTCCAAGCTGACGCGGATCGCGTCGAAGACCCCGACGAGTTCGGGGGCGCGCCGCGCGAGGTGCCAGCCGTTGGTGGTGCAGCTGACGACGGCGCCCGCAGAGCGCAGGGTCAGGCCGAGCGCCGTCAGGTCCCGCAGGAGCAGCGGCTCACCCCCGGAAATGTCCAGGCCGAGGGTGCCGCTGGTGGCAAGGATCCTGGCGATCCTGGCCCGTTCTGCGCTCCGCAGCTCATGGACGGTCTTGTCGTCCAGGCACTGCGGGCACTCCAGGTTGCAACGGACGATCGGCGACCAGCAGACGTTGAACGGCACGGGGGTGGCGACCTGCCGCTGGAAGACGGCCATCCACGCCGCAACCTGCGTGTCGTCGAGCCAGCAGCGCCCAGGGGCCAGCACTTGCGGTGCCAGGTGGGTCAGTTCGGTGGCCGGGTCGTACACCAGGCTCTGTCCGCCCAGGACGCGGGTCGCGAAGGCGCGAACGGTCATCGGCCGTTCACCTCCGCCCGTGCCAGCAGCCGGTGGGCGGCGGCCGCGAAGGCCCGACCGCGGCCGGTGGGCGCGTGGGCGGCCAGCCTGCTGCGGTAGTGGGCGAGGGTGGCCGGCCAGCCCTGGAGCTTGGTCTGCCACTGGGCGTCGGCGTCCGGGGGGTCGAGGTGGTAGCCGACCGCCTGGCGCAGCGGGACGACGAGACACCCGGCCGCGATGAGGGCGGCGCCGAGGTGGGTGTCCTCCATGCCCCATCCGATCCGGCCGAACGTCTCGTCGAAGCCGCCGACGTCGACGACCGCCGCCCGGGGTACGGCGACCATCGCCGTCACGACGGTGCGGGCGAGGTCCCAGTCGAGGTAGAACGCGCCGTGGCCCAGCTTCTGGAAGTCGTCCGTGTCATTGAGGGGACTGCCCGTGGCGGGGCCGGGCAGCACGTGCCCGGAGCAGAGAAGGGTTCCGCCGGCGCTGCGCCAGGTGACCCGGTGGTCGGCCGCCAGATCAGCCGGCCCGTCGGGGACGAGAGGCAGACCGTCCGGGCCGGGCTGGAAGGGCACGTTGTGGCGGAAGCCCGTGAGGATGGTGTCCGGCAGGGCGCGGGCGGCGAAGTCGGCCAGCGCATGGCGCGGCAGGACCATGTCGGAGTCGAGGTACAGGACGGTGTCGGCACTCGCCAGGTAGGTGCCGACGTTGCGGGCGGCCGCGGCCCCCTCCGGCTGGGCGAGGCGCACCCAGGTGTCCACGGCGGGATGCTGGGCGGCGATGGGGTGGGTGTCGTCGGTGGATCCGTCGTCGACCACGATCACCTCGACGGAGCCCTGGGTGTCCTGGGCGGCGAGGGCATCGAGGACAGCCGGGAGCGCGTAGGCGGTGTTCCGGGCGGGGATCACCACCGACACGGCGCGCCCGGCGGCGAGGCCGGGCGGTGTCGGCGTGTGCCAGCCGGTCCCGGTGGCGCCTTCGAAGTCGGCTCGCAGCCTGCTGTGGTCGTTGGGCTGGCGGCCCAGGGCGTGGGCCAGGGTGTCGTTCACGGCCAGTTCCAATCGTCGAGTACGGCAGAGGCTTCGTCCCAGCCGCGGGGGTCGGTGATCCACCGGATGCGCGGCCGGTTCTCGTCGCCGAGGACATCGGCCAGCAGCGACAGGTAGGCTGGCTCGGCGACGAGGAGGATCTGCGCGGGATGGTGGTCCAGCGCCTCAAGGCGTTCACGGACGGCGGCGCAGACCGCTGGCCGCAGCAGGCGGGCGCGGTCTTCGGTCAGAGGCCGCTCGTAGGGCAGGACCGGGGAGTGGGCTCCGAGAAGACCGTGCTCCGCGGACAGGAAGCACACCCGCTCCAGCACCTGCGGGTGTCCGGCCAGCCGGTCGCGCAACTGCGGGACGATGCCGCCCTGGTACAGGTCGAGCGCGGGCACCGGGCTCGCCGCGGTGACCTTGCGTCGGGAGCACCCGGCCACGACCAGGGTGCCCGGCAGGGGCACGGTGGCGCTCACGTCTCCCTCACCACCCGGAAGCCGATCCCGGCCGAAGCCAGTTCGGCGGGCGCGGCGTTGAGGAAGGTGCACTTCGCGTAGAGGCCGGGAGAGTCGTACGAGCCGCCCCGCAGGACGAACCCGTCGCCCAGGACGGAGCTGGAGGTCCACTCCCAGCAGTTCCCCGCCATGTCCAGGAGTCCCTCCGGGGTCGCGCCACGCGGGTGGGAGCCGACCTCGGTGGTGGTGCCGGGGCCGCCGCGCAGGTTCGCGAGGTGGGATCCCGGGGCTGCCTCACCCCACGGATACGTACGCCGGCCGGGGCCGGAGGCGGCGTACTCCCACTCCACGGAGCGCGGCAGGCGCCCGCCGAGTCCACGGGCGATCTCGGCGGCCTCGGGCTGGGACAGCCCGGTCATCGGCGCCGTGCCGGCTCCCACGCCGAGCTGGGCAGGGGTGAGGGGGGTCCGGGTCCATTCCAGCGCCCGGACCTTGATCGGCCGGCTGCGGTCTCCGAAGAGGCAGGTCCCGGAGGGGACCGGAACCCAGCAGATTCCGTGGCCCGACCGTTGGGCGGGGGTGATGGTGGGCGTCATGGGCGTCATCCGTTGATCAGGAAGAGGTCTTCGGCGTTGGCCGCCGACCGGATACGGCTCTTGCCGGGGTGGGGCTGCAGCCGGACCGTTCCGAGAGCCGCGGTCAGAGCCTCGTTCGCCGCTTCGGCCTGCTCCTGGCTGTCCGCGAACAGGCAGTAGTTGTCGGCGAACCGCACGACGTGGAAGCCGCCCAGCGCGAAGTCGACACGGGAAAGGCGCAGGTTCAAGAGCATCGGGCTCAGCCCACACCCGGGAGCGATCGGGTCGGGCAGCGCCTCCAGAGCGATACGAACCCGGTCGAGGAAGGACCCGTCCTGGACGTGATCGGCGAGCCAGTCGATGACCTCCTCGGTATGGGCGCCGGCCGACGCCTGCTTCACGTCGACATCGGCGACCCACACCCGGCCGGCACGAAGGTGCTGCGCCGCCTGGCGCAGCGAGGTGAGCCGGTTGCGTCCCGGCCGGAACCCGGAGACCCACGGCGCGAACGCGTGCGCTTCCAGGACCGGCTCGACGGCGCGGCGCATCGCCCGATGGACGACGCGGTCACCCACCGTCGGCATCACCATGTCGATCCGCTTACCGGTATAGGCGATGACGTGCGACGCCTTGACCGGCCCGGGACGCCAATGCCCCAGGCGGAGGTCTTCGGCGAGCCGGTCGAGCCGCTCGGGCAGTCCCCGGCGGAACGCCGCCCAGGACTGTCCGTCGGCGCCGGGCGCCGAGGCCCGACGCATGCACAGCCGGGCGGCACGCTTGAGATGACGCGGCTCGACGAGGAACGGCATCAGCGAATGGGTAGACACAGCACGGGAGTTGCGCGCTACAGTGGCTCCTGCCTGAGTGGCAGGAACGATCCCCTTCTCCGCTGATTGGCCGCTATCCCACACACGCGGCTGGAGAGAGCGGGAACGACGGCCCCACTCAGGCTTTGTGCTGTCCGGGCTACCGGCCACGCTCGTCCTCCCACAGCAGGGTGTGAAGCCGGGGGCTCAGGTTGAAGCCGCGGCGGAGCGCTTCCTCGGCCATCTCCCGCATCCCGTCCAGGACGGCCTTCGAGGACACGCCCTCGGGCATCACCCACACCTCGCTCAGCGCGAACCGCTCGACGAACTCGGCCGCCTCGACGAGGTCCCCGGGATGACTGATGACGAACTTGAAGCGGGCCTTGCCGCTCTCCGCCAGCGCGCGCAGCGCGGCCGGGACGATGCGGGCCGACGCCCGGCCGCCGGCGGTGGACAGCTTCGGCGACACGTTGAATGCGCCCACGCATCCCACCAGCTCGCTGCTGGGGATGAACGTCCCGTTCGTCTCGATCTCGATCTCCCGGCCGGCCCCGTGCAGGGCCGCGGCCAGCCGCGTCAGACCGGGCATCTGGATCATCGGCTCCCCGCCGGTGATCACAATCAGGCTGGTGGGGAGGGCGAGCGCCCACTCGGTGAGCGACTCCACGCTCTGCCGGCGGGAGACTGCCGGGTCCCGCGGGTCGAACCGCTTGAAGTCCCACGTCTCAGGGGTGTCGCAGGCCCACCGGGCCAGCCGGCCCTGCCCGCACGACAGGTTGCACCGCGAGAGCCGTATGAACAGGGCCTGCCTGCCCGTGGAGGGGCCCTCCCCCTGGAAGGTGGGCCCGAACGTCTCCGCGACCGATAACTGCCGGTCGTCCGCCGCAGAGCTCGACAGGAGATGGAGCGCGCCGGCGTTCATCCGCGCGCCACCTCGAACGTCGCCCACGAGGACGGAGACTCCGACACGCTCACGCTCACGAGCCGGCCCTCGATGACCGGCTCCAGGTGCTCGATGAGCCACTCGGCGAGGAGCCGGGCCAGGTTCTCCGACGTCGGCTCGATCTCCAGGACCTTGTTCAGGTTCTGGTGGTCCAGGTGGTCGTCGATGAACAGCTTGAACGGCCCGAAGTTCGCGAAGTCCGTCACGAACCCGGGCCCGGTCAGCACGTCGGCGGTCCAGACGACCTCGACCGTGTAGGTGTGGCCGTGCTCGCGCCGGCACTTGTGGCCCTCCGGCAGGCTCAGCAACTGGTGCGCGGCATGGAAGGTGAACTGCTTTCCGATCCGGGTCCAGCCCCTCACTACGCTCATCGGCCGGCCTCCCCCGTCAGGGCCTCGTACGCGGTCGGGTCCACCACGCCCGCCAGGGCGAACGCCTCGCGGCGCTCGACGCACGTTCCGCACACCCCGCAGTGGAGTTCGCCGCCCTTGTAGCAGGACCACGTCTCCTCGAACGGCACCTTCAGCTCGGCGCCGCGCCGGGCGATGTCCGCCTTCGTCAGGTGGAGGAACGGCGCCAGGACACGGAAGCCCGCGACGAGCAGCCCCTCGTTGCCCGCCTCGATGGACTGGGTGACCTTGTCGAAGAACAGCGGCCGGCAGTCCGGGTAGACGGTGTGGTCACCGGCGTGGGCGCCGAAGCCGATGGCGTCGGCCTTCGCGCTGATCGCGACGGCCGCCGCGATGTTCAGCATGATCGCGTTCCTGTTCGGGACGACCGTCGAGGCCATCATCGTGTCGCTGTAGTGGCCGTCGGGAACCGAGACGGAGGTATCGGTGAGCGCGGAGCCGGTCAACAACGTGCCCACGCTCTTCAAGTCGACGGTGTGGTGGGCCGCGCCGAGCCGTTCGGCAGTCCGCGCGGCGTAGGCGAGCTCCTTGACGTGGCGCTGCCCGTAGTCGAACGACAGCAAGATCAGAGCGGTGCCCTGGTCGGCAAGGTCGTACGCGGTGACGGCACTGTCCATGCCGCCCGAGCTGATGAGCACCGCAGTGCGCGGCGCGGGTCCAGTCATCTCCTGATGCCCTTCAAAGGTCCCCGGTCTGAAGCCGGGAAGTGGAGTGAGCCCAGGGAGGTGGCCCTGGGGGTGTGGACGCGAGGCGGGGCGGCACCGGGCGGGGCGCGCGGCCCACTCGGGAGCCGGCGCGGATGCCGCCTGGCCCCAGTGAGCCCCAACCGGGCAGGATGAGGCATCCATGAGCCGCACTCACTCACGCTCATCATCAACTCACCGTTCCGGGAGGCAACATGGGCGATCGGTCCCAGAGCGAGCCCTTCGCGGCCACGCTGAAGCACTTCCGCACGATCCGCGGGTTTTCCGCAGCCGCCCTGGCCCGACGGCTCGGGGTCGACCCGTCCTATATCAGCCATCTCGAAGCCGGGCGCGAGCGCGGAAGCTCCGATCTGATCCGCCGCATGGACAGGGAACTGGAAGCTGCCGGCGCGCTGTGGAACGCGTGGAAGGACGACGACGGCGAACCCGTGCCCGCCGAGACGCCGGAGGAGACGCCCGTATCCACGGGAGTCCTCGTCCTTGAGGACGAGGCACACCTGACCTACACCAGAGGCGCCTACCAGCTGCGGATGCGCAGGCTCCTGCGGAACGTCGGCAGCGAGCCGGTGACCCGCTACCTCGTCCGCATCGCGGTCGACCGGTACCCCGGGGAACCTGAGCGTTCCAACGCCTTGTACCGCGCGCGGCCGCTGACCTGGGACGAACTGCGGCTCGAAGCGCACTGCGGGAAGGAGGCGATGGGCTGGACGGTCAAGCACGACCGGGACGCCTTCAAGGAGATCTGGCTGACCTTCGCCAACGGGCAGGCCCGATTTCCGCTCTACCCGGACCAGGAAGCCGAGATCACCTACGCGTACACCGTCAGTGGCGACAAATGGGGGCCTTGGTTCCAGAGGGCCGTTCGCGTGCCCACCAGCGAACTCAGCGTCACTCTCGCATTCCCCACCGCCCTTGACCCCACCGTCTGGGGCACCGAGACGTCCCTCACCGCCGACTTCGCCCCGCTCCGCACACAGCCCGTACGGACCGTCGACGGAGATCAGACGATCTTCTCGTGGAGCACGCGCGAACCTCAGCTCCACGCCCGCTACCGCCTGGAATGGCGACTCAAGACCCCGCACACCGCAGAGAGCGAGTCCGAGCCCGTGAACCCGATCTCCCCGAGCGCCGCGATGGCCGGCGCCGGCATCGTCCAGGAGGGCGACCCCCTGCTGCACACCGCCGCACGCCGTTTCGATCTCCCCGCTGAAGCCGAGGTAGCGACGAGGGTGGTGGGCGAGCTCTTCAACGCCATCGAGCGTGTCCGGCAGCTGCACACGTTCGGGAAGGGAATGGGGATCGCTGCGTGCCAGATCGGAATCGACCGGGCGGCCGCCGTGGTCATCCCCCCGGACCCGGAAGCCGAGCCGATCATCCTCCTCAACCCCGTGATCGCCGAGACCGCGGCCGAAACGGACGAGCAGTACGAGGGCTGCCTCAGCTACTTCGATGTCCGCGGCCTGGTACCCCGACCCCTGAGCGTCGTCGTGGCCCATACCGACCTCGACGGAACCCACCGCCTCACCCGATACGACCAGGGCCTCGCCCGACTCGTACTGCACGAGGTCGACCATCTCCACGGCACCCTCTACCGGGACCGCATGCTCCCCGGCACCGAACCGATCCCCGTCGAGGAGTACCGCGGAACCGGCCGCACCTGGAACTACCTCTGAACCGCGCCAACCCGGCCGAGCGGCCAAGCCGGCCGCCGCCTTCGAGCAGGCGGCCGGGGCGTGGATCTGCCGCACCACGACGCCCTGCCGCACCGACGCCGTCACCGCGGGCTCCCGCAGGGCACCGCGGCCCTCGAGCCGTGGAAGCGGGAAAGCGCGGTGTCCGAGTTCGCGCGCCGGGCGCGGGCCCTGTCGGCGGCGTGAACCCCGGACGGCTGGCAACCGTCCCCAGAAGCGAGCGCTTCTCGCGCCCGACGCCGTGCCCTGTGCTACCGGCGGGAGGGAATCGTCGGAGCCCGACCGTCCGCAGCTGTTCTTCAGGCCTCCCGTGGAACCGGTCATGCCGATCTCACCAGGTCGCTCGCCGAGACGGCACCGAACGGCCCCGTACCAGCCGACGCCTGGCCGGGTGGGCCGGGTGGGCCGGCCAACGTGAGCGGCAACAGCTTCCAGCCGTGGCTGAGTCCCACCAGGTGGACGGGATCGCCGGCGCATAAGCGGCGGGTCAGCGCCGTGACGTGGCCGTGGACACCGGCGCGGGGGATACCGGCCGCGAGGGCGATGTCGCAAACGCGTGTGTGCCGCGCGATCGCTCCCAGAAGCAGGAGTTCGGCGAACGTCAGCCGGGGTGCCGGAATGGTCCACAAGCCCGTCGGCGGCTGGACGGTGCCCGCGGTCAGGAGGACGTCGGTGAGCACGGCCCGGGAGGCACCGACAAGATCGAATCGCCTGCGGATGCGTTGCACGTGGGTTGCGACCGTGTGCTCGCTGAGGTGCAGTTCCCGGCCGATCACACGGTTCGACCATCCATACGGGATGTACTGGGCGACCCGAAGCTCGGATTCGGACAGCTGGGAGGCAAGGTTCATGACGGTCGGCGGCCGGTTCGTGGGGACGTAGTGCCCGGGGCCGTACGGTCCGTGTTCGTCGTAGTGGAGCACTCCTCGTGCTGTGAGGTGTCCGAGGGCACGTTGGACGTGGTGGGGCAACAGCTTGAATTCGGCGCCGAGCAGCCCGATCGGCAGGGCCTGGCCCGGCCGGTAGTGGCCGGTCCGGATTCGTGCGCGGACGGCGGAGTCCAGGGCGCGGTCGCGGGGGTGCGTCTCGTTTTGACGCAGCCGGGTCGCGGACTTCTTGCCGCGTAGGTGGATCTCGCCGAGGGTGTCCAGGCGTCGCAGGGCCTGCCTGACGTATGCCGCCGGCAGGTTCAGGGTGCGCGCCAGGTCCGCGGGAGCGGGCAGGTCCTGGCCGGGCTTGACGCTTGTGGTCACGTGCAGTCGCACGATGGCCCAGGCCCGGTCCTGCGCGAGTGCGCGGGAAGAGACCGTGTGAACGCTCACGCGTGGGCCCCCTGCCTCAGGACATGGGTCGAGCACGGACCGGGGACGGGTGGCGGTTGCCGGGTCTTGGAGGTGCGTTTCACGGGGGTCATCGGGGTTCCTGTCGGTCGGTGCGGCCCTGTCGTATACCGCGCCAGAACGCGGCCGCCGTCGTGTCGGCGGGGCCGGCGGGCGTCGGGCGCGGCACGGGGGCCATTTCGCGGGTGTGTCCGATTTCGGGCGTAGGCGTGAGGTCGAGCCGCGCAGGGGTGGTCGGTTCAGGCGAGGGTGGTACGGCGAGAAGCGAGTGGGGGAGGTGGAGTACGGCACGGACTCCGCCGCGCGGTGACGGTTCCCGTAGGGAGACGCGGAAGCCTGTTGCGGCTGCGAGCGTGCCGACGATCCTCAATCCGGTCGGGGGTGTGGGGTCGGCCAAGCGCAGTTGTTGTCTCCCGGAGAGTGCCTGTTCGGCGCCGTTGATGGCCTGGGTGCTCAGGCCTGCGCCGGTGTCGTCGACGACGATGTTCAGGCCGCCGGGTGCTGGGTGGATGGTGACGGTGGCCGCTGTTGCGGGTGTGCGGTGGCGGACGGCGTTGTCGAGCAGCTCGGCGACGGCCACCACGACCGGGCCGACGGCCCTGCCCACCACACGCTCGCCGCCGCCGCTTCCCTGGATGTCGACATGCCGGTACCCGGCGATGGAGCCCATGGCCGCGCGCACGATGTCGATCACGGGTTCGTCGCCTGAATCCTCGGGGGCGGCGTGGGCCAGGACCCCAAGGACGGCCAGCCGACGCGCCATCTGCCCGGCCGCACTGTCGATCCGATACAGCCGTTCGACGAGCACGGGATCCGCACGATCGGCCAGGAGCGCGTCGATCGCCTCGCGCTGCACGCCGATCAGAGGCGTGATCGTGGCCAGGCTCGCCCGGAGCGACGCCCGCGCGCCGTTCTCGGCGCGCTCGGCCGCCTCACTGACCTGGCTGCCGGTCAGTTCCAGCACCAGGGCGTGGGCGTTCGCCGTCATGCTGCCGGCCAGTTGCGGGTGCAGCAGCCCTTCTGCCGCCGGTGCGTCGGCATGGCCGGCCGCCAGCAGTCTGAGCAGCCGAGGCAGGCGTACCCGGGCCAGGTGGTCGGCCTCTTCCTCCCGCGCGGTGACGCGTTGCCGCTCGGATTCCACCCGCGCCTCGAGGGCCGAGATCGTTCGGCGTCCGGCACGGTGGCTGCACCACAAGGCGGTGGTGCTGCCCGCCAGGGCCAGCACGGACGACACCCAGATCGTCGTCTCCGCCATCCAAGGGGTCACCGAACCCACCTCCAGTCGTCCCGCCACTGCCCGACGCCGATCACGTCGTGCGCGAGCGCGGCACCGGTGAGAGTGATTTCCGAGGTCGTCAGGTCGAGTCCGAACCGGCGATGAGCGCGGCGTAGATGACGGGCCGCCTCGACGGCCTTCATCCGCAGACTGTCGCCGGGCAAGCCCGGACCGGCGTGCTCGATCCAGGCCCGCAGCACCCGGCTGACGGTCTCGTCGAGCTCCCCGTCCAAGGGGAACGACTGTTTCGAGGGCGGCAGGAGTTGGCCGGTGGCGACGGCTCCGAGGGCGACGATCCGCACGGGCCGTCCGTGCCGGGCCCGCACCTCACGCAGGACCTGGTCGACCGAGCGGGAATCGAGGACGTGGAGCGCGGCCTCCTCACGCGGCATCCCGTTCAGGAGGGCCTGAACCACGACCACCTCGGGGCCCTCGACCAGCAGCAGGTCCTTCACGCCCCGCACTCCGCCGCCGTCGCGTCCGACCAGGCACCGCAGCGGTTGAGGGTGGTGGCCGCGCGGATCAGGGCGGCATGGCTGAGGGCCTGGGGGAAGTTGCCGAGCTGACGCCCTCCACCGCTACCGGGCGTGGGCTGATACTCCTCGGCGAGCAGGCCCAAGCCCCCGGCGACACCGGCGAGGGTGTCGAAGACCGTGGCGGCTTCCTTCTGCCGGCCGATCCGGGTCAGGACCTCGACCAGCCAGAACGAACACATCAGGAACCGTCCCTCGTGGCCGGGAAGACCGTCCGCGCTCCGATCGCCCGTGGTGCGGTAGCGCAGCATGAACCCGCGCTCGTCGACGAGCTGGTCCATGAGCGCCTCGACCGTGCCCACCATGCGCGGGTCATCCGCGGCGACGAACCCGACCAGGGGAAGCCTCAGTAAGGACGCGTCGAGCTCCGGAGCGCCGTAGGACTGGGTGAAGGCCTGCTGTTCCTGGTCGAAGCCGCACGTCAGGACGTCAGTGCGGATCAGGTCGGCGACGGCCCGCAACCGGGCGGCCTCCCGCAGGTCGTGGACGGCGGCCACAACGCCGCAGGCGGCCAGCTCGCGCGCCCGGTCGATGGCCAGCCACGCCATCACCTTCGAGTACGTGTGGTGCTTCAGCCCACCGCGGCTCTCCCACAGACCCGAATCCGGCTCCCGCCACCGGGCCTCCGCCACCCGCGCGAGCGCCATCACCATCTGCGCGGACTCCACCGTCCACCCGATCCGGGACGCGATCCGCACCAGGGCGTGCACGATCGAGCCGTACACATCGAGTTGGAACTGGTCCACGGCGGCGTTGCCGCGCCGCACCGGCCGCGAGTTCTCGTAGCCGCACAGGTGCGCGATCTCGCGCTCGGGAAGCTCCTGCTCGCCCTCGACTCCGCACATGATCCGCACGCCGGCCGGGTCGTCGCCGATCGTCTCCAGCGCGAAGGCACGCCACTCGGCGAGACCGTCGACGGCGCCGCCCTCGATCATGGCGTCGAGGGTGATGTCCGCGTCCCGCCAACACTGATACCGGTAGTCCCAGTTCCGCACCCCGCCCAGGTCTTCGGGCAGGGAGGTCGTGGCCGCCGCGATCATTGCCCCCGTCGGGGCGTGGCGCAGCCCCTCCAAGGTGAGCATCGACCGCTTCACCAACGCCTCGTACCGGCCCCGGTAGGCGACGTTGCGGGCGACCCAGGCCCGGCCGTGGCGCTGTGTGAAGGCGCGACGCGATACCGGGGAGGTCGGCCGCGTCGGCTGCGGACCGAGCGTCATCACGAACGCGGCACCACTACGAAGCAACCGTCCGCGCACCAGGCCGTTCTCGTGATCCGCTTCGAGGCCCGGTGCCAGGTGCGCCACCAGGGTGACCACCTGCCCGCGGTGGCGGAAGGTCCACTGCGGGTGGCCGCCCTCGGACCGGCCCACGATGATGGCCGGCACGGCCAGGCCGTCGTAGAAGCGGGGCCGGAACTCGAACTCGGCGATGGCGTGGTGGAGCCGAACCTCCCGTATCAGCTGGCCCACGCCGACGCCGGGCCTGCGAGCCGCCATGTGATCGACGAGCGTGACCTTGCCCCCGCCCGTCGGCATGTTCCACTGGGTCTCGGAGATCATCGTGTCGGGTCGGTAGGAACGGCTGCGCAACTTCGCCGGCCCGTGCGGCCGGATCCGCCAGAACCCGTTCTTCTCCCCGCCGAGGAGCCTGGCGAAGACCAGGGGGCTGTCCGGACGCTCGCCGCCGGGCATGTAGACCACGCTGCCCGTGGCGTCCACCAGGGCGCTGGTGTGTGAATCCGGCAGGACGACGAGGTCCTCGATCGGCGGGGACGAGGGGCTGTTCACGGGCAGTTCCTCAAGGGTCTGGCGCGATGGTTATCGCGCGGCAGTGGATGGTTACGGGGAGGCTGGCGGGTCCGCCGGCCGAGGCGTCTTGCGGTGTCGAGCCGGCCGTCCGTTGCGTCAGGGCCGGTCGTCGATGTCTGTCCAGGTGGCGACGCCGCGTGCGCGGGATGATCTTCCGGGAGAGCGGTGATCGCAGTCCTGGCACGGGCCGACACACCAACCCGTCAGTGCATCGGCGCCCTGGCCGTGCGTGTTCGGCCGAACTCGCCGACCTCGTCCGCGCGGATTCGGACGCGGTGGAGGACCCTCGCGAGATCCTCCAGGGCGGTGAGGGTGCCGGTGCCGTCCGGGGCGATACGCCAATTCAGGTCCAGCGTCGCGGGGCGGCCGGGCTGGGGACAGGCGATGGTGCGCCGGTCCCTACCGGTGAGCAGGACGCCTCCGGGGAGATCCCGGCCGTCGACCTCTTCCGCAGAGGGGGTGACCAGCCAGGTCCAGCAGTGCGCGGCCTCCAGGACCGGGCCGACCGGCATACCCTCGGACTCCAGATGCCGCAGGAGCAAGGGCGAGACGACCGGCGGCGTCCGCACGACATTGAACGCGATGCCGATGGGGATGTCCGCCTTGACCGCGTGCGGCCGCCAGGGGTGATGCCCGGTCGTAGGGGTCTGGTAGCCGGCGATCTCGGCCAACCACGCCGCTCCGGGCGTGAGCGTCCTCATCGTTGCCCCCGCGCCTGTAAGAGTTGCGCCTGGGCGGTCTCGATCGCCGTGGCGATGCAGCGTGCGTGCCGCATCGGGAGGCACGGCTTGTGCGGGGCCAGTGCCGTCGCCGATTCCTCCCGCACCGCCGTCGTCGCGTTGTCCCTTGTCTCGGGCATGGCCGGGACGTGCGCGGCAGTCGACCGGCTGTGCCGCCGGACCAGGGTGCTGTTCCCCGTCGGTGGGCGGGTGCCGGTGTGACGGTGGCCGTCGTGAGCCCCTTCGCCCGTACCGGGCCCGGCCGTGGTGTCGGATGGGCGGAACGGTTGGGCGGTGAAGACATACTGGGCGTGGGCGGGAGCGTCGGCAGGACGTGGACCGGGCAGCGCCAGCGTGGTGATGCCCGGCGGTTCCAGGACCCAGCCATCCGCGAGGTCCCGCAACTCGGCTGCAGTGCGCGGCCGGTAGAGGATGTCGGCCTGGTGGTAGAGGCCAACAAGCCCGGACATGGCGGCGGGGTGGCTGTCGGCCGCTGTGTGGATGACGGACAGCATGCTGCCCTCCGGCAGCCACTCTCGCAGGCCGGCCAGCAGGCGGGTGACCTGGTCGTCGTCGATCCAGGGCAGGACCTCGTGGAGCAGTACCGCGATCGGCCGGTTGTGGTCGAGGCCCGCGATCACCGGGTGGGCCACCAGCTCGGCGACGCGGGTGACGTCGGCGTGCATCCCGAGATCGTGGGGCGACTCGGTGAAGACGGTCCGCACGTGCCCCCACACCGTCGGGTCGTGGTCGACGTAGACCACGGTCGCCGTCGGCTCGACGGCCTGCACGAAGTCGTGGGTGTTGTGGCCGTGGCGTTGGGGCAGGCCGCACCCCAGGTCCAGGAACTGGCTGATCCCCAGATCGGCGAGGCGCGTGACGGATTGCCCGCCGTGGGTACGGCAGGCGGCGGCAGCGCGCTCCAGCCATGGTGCCCGCCGCAGGAGCGCCGCACCCAGCTCCCGGTCGGGCGGATAGCACGCCGTGCCGCCGGTGATGTATGCGCATACCCGGGCCACAGCCGGCCTGGACACATCGATCGGCGGCAGCGGGATCTGGCTCTGGATCACGACCGGCTCCCCGAACGCTCGGTGGGTGCCGTGCCGTGGTCGTGCCCGCGGGCTGGTGTGAGCCATGAATCCTCCAGAAGCTGCAGGCGACGCATCGGAACCTCACGCCGCGGCGGTGCGACGGCTCGGGCGCGCAGGATCGGGCCAAGCAGGCGGGCGGCCCGGCCGAGAACGTCGAAGGTGGTCACCGGCCGCCGCCGATGGTGTCGGGGACGGACGGTCGGACGCGGAGTTCCATCAACCAGGCCAGCCCGCCGCGGACGGAGTCGAGGGCACTGACGCGGGCGGTGCGCCAACCCAAGTCCTCCAGGCGGGAGGGGAGCTCGCGCTGGGTGAGCCTCAGCTGCACCATCGCGAATCCGCCCGCCAGGGCCTTACTGCCGGCCCATCGCGTCAGGTGGACGAGCAACTCCAGATCACAGTCGGGGGAGAGCACCCACAACCGATCGAGGAGGACGGCCCGCCGGTTTCGGCGCCGGGCCCCGGCGCCGTCCCGCGGCGCCGCTGCGTTGTCGCTGATCGTGAGGACGGCGGCAAGGTGCCCATGCGCGAAGACCATCCGCCCCTGCACAGGCACGCTACCCCCGAGCGGGTAGTCCTCGGCATCGACCGCCGCTTGCCGCGCCCGCAGCCGCTGGACCAACGCATCGTGATCCTCACGGCGAACCGGCAGCACCGTGTACGGCGGATCGGCGACCGGCTCCGGCCACGCGCCGACCAGGGCGGCCAGCGCGGGCAACTCGAGGGCGGTGCGCACTTCGATCCGACGTGCGTACCCGCCGGCCACCGCGTGCTCGCTCCAAAGCGCCGTGGGTCCCGCACGCCCGCTTCGGGTGAGCCGACACGCGAACTCGATCCACACCTCGCGGACGGACGCCGTACGGTGCGCGGCCCAGTGTGTGCTCCACGAGGCCAACAGTTCCTCCGGCCGATCCGCGCCCGCGCCCGGATCCGCGAGCAGGTGCCGCACATGCAGCAGCCCCGTCCCGTCACCCGACAGCGCGACCTCCAGGTGAGCGGCCGCCACGGGCTTTGCCGTGGCGTTGTCCGTCATCACCCACAACCCGCTGCCGGCGTAAGTGCCTTGCCCGTGTGCGCGCTCCAACACGGCGATCAGGTCACGACTGTCGCGACACGCCTCCCGGTCCGGGCACACCTCTTGGTGGGCCTGGACCAGGAGATGCACACCCAGGCGATGGGGGTAACGCGCTTCCCGTACGAGGTACGGTGCCGGCGCCTGCGGGAGGGTGGGCTTCGTGGGCATCTCTCTCCGTGAATCAGATGAACGGAACGTGGGGGCCTTCCCCGCCCCGCCGACGTCAAGGACAGGGGAAGGCCGGCTCAGGGACGGCGGTAGGGCAACGCCGCATGGCCGGTGGCCGGATCGGTCAGGACCAGGCGCACTCCCCGGGCGGCGAGCCCGGCGCGGATCCCGTCCGCCGACCGGGGCCCCACCGCCTCGTGAGGCGCCACCGGGACGAGGTGGCACATGGACGGCGTGATCAACACCTGGGCATGACCGCTGTCGATCAGCCACTCGACCCACCGCAGGCCGGGACGGTCGGCGGCCCGACGACCGGCGACATCCCCCGACCGACCGAGGAACGATCCACACACCCCGCGTGCCGCCCGCTCCAGGTCCGCGAACAACGGACCGTCGTCAACGCCGGCGGGCGACACCGCATAGGCCACACCGGCAGCCGTCCCGTCGAGGTGCGCCATGGCGCTCTTGCGGACGTCGTCTAGCGCGGCCAGGAACCGATCCGATGGCCGGGACCCGTCGGTCGGGTCGGTCGACAGCCATTGCGCCGTCAGCTCGATCACCGCGGTCGTGTCTGCCGAGTTGGGCAGCGCCAGCAACCATCCGAGGACCTCCGCCAGACGATCCCGCAACTCCTCGACCCGCTCGGCCCTCCTGGCGTCTTCACCCGGAATCCGAAGATTCCGCAGGCCAACAAGGAGCCGGTCGAGCGTCATCGTGGCGCGCACGTCCTCGCCCGCGGTGGTCAGCGCCCCACCGGGACTGCCAATGGCGGTCCTCACAGGTCCGTCTCCGCCCGCACCAGGGCGAGAAATCCGCCCAACCGAGTGACGTGACGCAGGACCTGCTCGTACTCGCTGTCGTGCGCGCTGATCGCCGTCCGACTCACGGCAACGCTTCCCTCGGCGCGCTCGTCGGCCAGCGCCCGCAGCGCGCGGGCCAGACCCGGGCGCAACATGGGATCACTCTCGCCGAGGTCGTCCGACTGCGGGTCGAGCAGGTCCCAGCGGTGTGCGGCGACCAGGCCGCGAACCTCGGCGAGTTGGTCGGCCGGATCCTGACCAGGACGCACGAGGTCGTAGGGGACGACCCGCCGTTGGTGTTCGGTCGAGCGGGCGGGTAAGCGGTCCGTGCGCAGGACGCGCAGTCGCGCTGCCGTGTTGGCCTGAGGCGGTCGGCCCTCTCGCGAGAGGGCCTCCTGCTGGAGGGCGGTGACGGTGGTCTCGGTGCGGTGCACAGCAGCTCCAGGGGGAGAACGGACAGGGCCGGGGCATGGGTTCGCTGGCGAGGCCCGGTGGCGGATTCGGGGATCAGACGGCGGCCTGGTGGTCGGAGGTCGGCGGTCGGACCAGGGTGACGGTGATGTCCTTGCCGCCCGCGGGGCGCGGGCTGGGCGTGATGACCAGGCTGTGTGCCAACTGCCGCACGATCTGCAGGCCGCGGCCGCCGGTGGCCTCGCCCGAGACGATCCGTTCGCGTGGGGTGGTCGCGTCGTCGTCGTGCACCACGACGACGACGGCGTCCGCACCGGCCTGGATGAGGCAGCGAGCCCGACCGACGGGGTCTCCGCCCGGACCGACGGCATGGCGCAGCACGTTGGTGAGGAGCTCGGTGAGCACCAGGCCGACGTCGCCCGCGAGGTCGTCGAGCCCCCACATCCGTACGCCGTTCATCACCAGGCGCCTGAGGTGGTGGATGGAGCGCTCCGTCAGGTCGAGGTCGAGGTCCAACCGGCTGGACCCGACGTGCACGTTGCCGCAGGTTGGTCCCGCCGGAGCGGGGGAAGGGGAAGTCGTGGCCATGTCTCGTCCAGTTCGGTTGACCGAACCCCGTCACGGGGGTGCCGGTTGCGGTGTGTACTGGGTTTGCACCGGTCGGCAACCATTGAGTCAGCGGCGCCGGCGCGTGTGGAGAGGTCGATGCGGATACCTCGCGAAATCCGCATGAGGAGGTCAAAGCGCGAATGCCGCAGCCAGAGAAGGTCCTCGACCCGAGCAGTTCTCCCGAGGCCTGGTTCGGCCACGAGATCAGGGTTCGCCGCAAGGCGGCCGGCTACCCGAACGCGGGCCCCTTCTCGAGGGATCTGCAGGTCAGCGTGGATGTGATCCTCAAGATCGAGAAGGGCGTCTATCGGTGTCCGCAAGACCTCGCCTCGCGACTCGATGACCTTCTGAAGACCGGCGGACTCTTCGGCCGGTCCTGGGGCATGGCCTTCGGCGATGCGGATAAACGAGCCCGTGATGCGGATATCTCCCCGCTAGACCGGGCGGAGCTCACCGGCGGGCGGCCCAGACGGCGCATGCTGGACGCGGATGATCCCACCGCACTCTTGAGGAGTCCTGACCCTGTGGACCGTCGCACGCTCCTGTCCATCGGCGGACTGGCCATCGCCGCGCCGCTGGACCTCGCCCGCCTCCTGACCCCCAACACCTCGCCAGCCTTGCCCGAGCGCGTCACCCGAACCGAGATCCGCCGCCTCCTCGACATCGCGCACGGTCTCCAGGGATGGGACAACCGGCACGGCGGTGGCGGCCTGATCAGCCAGCTTTCCGCGTCCTCCATGCAATGGGCCATACGACTCCTGTCCGTGGACTGCCCGCCCACGCTGCGTGCAGACTTCCTCGCGGCCGTCGCCCGCCTCGGGCTCGTCGCGGGCGCCTCGCAGTTTGACGTCCACCGCCACGACGAGGCCCGCCTCGCCTTCAAGGTTGCCGTCGAATGCGCCGAGGAGGGCCGTCACTGGCACCTGCGGGCCAAGGGCTACAGCTTTCTCGCCCGCCAGGCGGTGTGGATCGGCGAAGCAGACGACGGACTCACCCATGCCGAGAAGGGCCTGGTCCGCTCCGACCGCCTCACCGCCACCGAACGCGCCATGCTCCACACCGCTCGCGCCCGAGCATTCGCCCGACTCCACGACGTGCAAGGCACCCTGGCCGCCGTCGGTGCCGCGGATGAGGCCTTCAGCCAACGACACCCCGCCGACGACCCGCCGTGGATGTCCTACTACGACCAGGCCCAACACAACGGGGACACCGCCCACGCCCTGTTCGACCTCGCCATCGGCATCGACACCCACAATCCCACCGAGGCCGTCACCCGATTCCAACGCGCCGTCGACGGCCACGGCCCCGGCTTCGAACGCTCCAAGGCACTGTCCTGCACCAAACTCGCCTCGCTGCTCATGTACCGCGGCGATCCCCACGAAGCCACCGCGATCGGCAACGCGGCCTTGGACCTCGGCACCGGACTCACCTCGCTGCGCGCCGAGGAGTACCTGCGCGAGCTCGCCCACCACACGACCCGTCACCCCGGCCTCCCCGCGACCACCGCGCTGCGCGAACGCATCACCGCTACCGTGCACGCATGACCGAACAGGCCCGACCGTCGAACTCCCTCGTGGTCGAGGCCTGCACCCTCGCAGGCCTCGACCCGGCCGGCGCCCACCCGATACGTCTCGCCGAGAACGAGACCTGGCGCCTGCCCAACCGCGTCATCGTTCGCATCGCCCGACCCGGCCGCACACCAGCCGCCACTCGGGAGATCCAGGTCGCCCACTGGCTGCGCGCCCACGGCATCGAGACCGTCCGACCCCTGCCGGTCCCCCAGCCCGTCATCACCGGACAGGACCGCCCGGTCACCTTCTGGCGCGAGCTGCCGCCCCACGAGCACGGCACCATCACCGACGTCGCCGACATGCTCAAGGCACTCCACGCCCTGCCCCTGCCCGACTTCGACATCGGGCGCCTCGACCCGTTCGTCCGGATCGCGGAACGCCTTGCCGCGGCAACCACCCTCAACGACGACGACCGACGATGGCTCCACGACCTCCACACCGAACTCGCCGACCGGTGGAAGCAGAGCCCCCCTGACGGCCTCGCCCAACGCGCCGTGCACGGCGACGCATGGCCTGGCAACATCGTCCGCGCCGGCCGACAACTCGTGCTGATGGACCTCGAGCGCTTCTCCCTCGGCCCACCCGAATGGGACCTCGTCTCCACAGCCGTCCGCGCCCACACCACCGGCGCCGTCACCACCAACGAGTACGACACCTTCTGCACCCGGTACGGGCACGACGTCACCCACTGGACGGGCTACCCCCTACTGGCTGGCGCCCGAGAACTGCGCATGGTCACCTACGCCGCCCAACACGCTGCCCACAACCCCGCCTGGACACACCAGGCGCAATACCGAGTGGACTGCCTCAGAGGTCGACACGGACAACGCCCCTGGGCCTGGCAAGGCATCCTCTGACGCCGCCACCGCCACCGAGGCCCTCAGATGGGCTCTCGCTGCGGCTCGGCGGCACCTTCGTGGAGGGGCCCGAAGAGGTCCGGAGATTGGACGAGGCCTTCGAGGCGATCGTCGCAGAAGCCCTTCCCGTGGACATCTCCAGGGAAGAGATCAGGAACCGCAAAACGGAGCTACGGCGATGAACCCAAGCCCGAACCGCACGACGACCTACAGGGGAGTGGTGCTGCCCATCGCCCAGTGGCGGAGGTCCTCCTTCAGTGGCGGAAACGATAACTGCGTAGAAGTTGCCGACCTGCGCTCGACCGAACTCGGCGGCATCGCCGTGCGGGACTCGAAAGACCAGAACGGCCCCGCGATGCTGATGAATCCCGCAGCCTTCCTGACCTTTGTCCGTCACACGGCCGCCTGAACGCCGGCATGAGAAAGCCTGGTTCCCCCCAGCCCGTAGCAGGGGGAACCAGGCCATCTCGTACACCCGTACCCTACCCACCCTCCTCTCACCCCCGCAGCACCGACGAGCCGCACATTCCAGAGCAACGCAGGCGCGGGAACCCGACGTTATCGAACCGTTCCTCGGAGGTGCTCGCCACCCGGAAAGGCGTGTATTCCACGTCGACGGAGGTGATTTCGGATTCGAATCAGGCGGGATGCGTCTGCCCGCTGATCGGGGACCGCGGGTTTCGCGTGGCTCCCGGAACATGGTCAGGTTTGAGGTCACAGATTCAAGTTGTAGCGGCACCTTCGGCTGGTAGAGCGAGGCGCGAGGCGATACGGAAACGCATCTCGGCGGCCGCCCGACGGATATCCTCGCCCTGGCCGTCGCTGTCGAGGACGGCGAGAAGGACCATCGAGGCCCTTGCCTCGTCGGCGCTGATCAGCTTGATGCGCGTCTCGTTCAAGCCGTCGAGCAGCGAGTCCAGCAGGTCCAACACATCCCCCATGCCTGTCCAACGCGGACGAGGCGAAGACGTCACCGCCGACCCGGTACGCGGCTCAGGTGCGTTGGTTGGACGCGTTCCTGAGATCGAGGGTGGCCTTGGCCGCCTCGGACAGCTCGGAGACCCCGCTCTGCAGGAACGTACTGAGCGTGCTCGCGTCGCTCCAGACGCAGATGGACACGGTGGGCTCGTCCGCGTAGTGCCCGCAGGCCAGACGCCCGCCAAGCGGGCCTGCGGGGTACTCCGTGGAGTCGCTGCTCCTGGCTCCGGCGAAGAAGTTCCGGAACTCCTGCGTGATCCAGTCCCTGCGCTTCTCCGCGGCCAACCCAGGTGTGTGTGGATGCCGCCGGTGTCCCAGCGGGCCAGGCGGCCGTGTACGGGCCGAACTGTTGATGCGATCTGAGGCTATCCGGCCCGGGGTTGGGCTATGTTGATGGGTGGATCCGCTGAAGCGGGTCCCCATGAACATGAAGCAGCCCCCGGCGGTGCGGGAACACCGGCCGAGGGCCTACATCACTCAAGGTCTAGAAGGGACCCTGGGATGCTGAGGCATGCTATCGCGCCTGCGCGCTTCTTTTCACAGGTGCCGAACGAGATCATTCGTCATCCACGTCTCGGAGCGGAGGCGGTGCGGTTACTACTGTGGCAGTTGTCGCTGCCGCCCGGGCAGGACGAGTGTCTGTCGCGAACGGCCGCGCGTGCCGGGATCAAGCGCTGTGGCTTCACCCGTGCCAAACGCGAACTCCTCGCGGAGGGGTTCCTGCACGAGTGGCGTGCGCAGGGGCCCGGGGGCCGGTGGGCGACCACACAACTGCTGTCGAACACACCCCTCACCGGGGAGCAGGCCCAAGCGACACGTGATCGTCCGTCGTCACCGACTGCCAGCCATGCGACGGTCGGTGGACCGACGGGTCGGGCGGTCGGCGGTCCTACCGAAGACCCTATGGAGAACACACCCCACCCACCACCCGCCGCCCCCGGAACCGAACGCCTTCACCCGGTGCCCCCTGCCCCCACCCCGCCGCACGCCTGCGAGCCCGACCGCAACTCGCCAGCAGCGACACACCCCGACGAGACACTGCAAGAGCGAGCTCGAACCGCCCTCGCCAGACTGGTCAGGCACGAGCCTCGACTGACCATGGCAGCGCACGACCTGGCCGCCCTCGCGCCCTTGGCAGCCCGCTGGTTCGAACAAGGCGCCGGCGAAGAAACCCTGCTGACCGCCCTACGCACCGGGCTGCCCAATCAAATCCATCACCCGACAGCATTGCTCCGCAATCGCCTCACCCGCCTGCTCTCCAGCGCCCACGTTCCAGCTGTTGGCGTGGGTGGAGAGGACGCAGTCATGCACAGCGGCCTGCCGCGAACGCCCGGCCGGCGCCTGGCGACCATGCGCGAGTGCACGGGCAGGCATATCCAACCGCGCCTGTTCCGTCCCGACCATCCTGACACCGACCTGTGTGACCAATGCAGCAAGGTCCCGAGCGCGCCGCAAGACACACTCACCCTGCCGGGGCGAGTGGCCTTCGACGCCGGCCGTGCGCTTCTGCGGAGGACGTCACGGCCCACCCGGGAGTGAGCCGCATCAACGGGTCCTGGGCGTGGCTGTCCGTCGAGGCCAACTGGTCCGCTGCCGCGAGATTGTGAGGGAGGCATGCCGCTGCGGCTTGCCGGCTGATGTAACACAGCCTGTCACACGAGCCGCTCCGCAGCTGTCACACACGGTGCTGTAACACGACTGACCTGGGGAGACTACTCCGTCTCCCTCCGGGTGGTGCCCTGTGTTACTCAGTTCGCTTGCCGTGAGGGCGCAACGTCCCAGCCGCCTGCCCCAGGGCGGGTCTGGGGCAGGCCTGGCTTTTCCGGCATCAGGCAAGTACCGCCCCAGGCTGATCGGACGGGTTCTGCCTTCAATGGGCGAGGCCGTGGACTCCGGCATAGGGTCGAACTCTGATCTTGGAGGGTGGGGGAGATATATGACGTATGAGGCCGCTCCGTGGGACCAGTTGTCCGAGTTACCGACCTACGTCCTGTCCGGTGGGGGCGGGCTGCTGGCCATGCTCGGGGTGCTCGCCTATGTGGCGAACGACAAGGGTAGGAGCCGGCGGCCGAACGAGGAGTTCAACCGCGCGATCGAGCGAGCGGTGGGCGGGGTTGTCGGGGGCATCGGGCGCTACGTCGCGGGGCGAGATCTGACCGGGGGGCAGCGCAGTACCGCGACGTGGTGGCGTTCCGGTGTCGTGGTTGACGACGGAGGCCGGTTGCCCTCGGAGGCGCCGCCGCGGTCGGGTGGCGATCCTTTGGCGAAGGCGCCGGCGGGGGCCGTCGGCCGGGCTGTGCGGGTTGTGGGGCGGGTGGTCGCCGGTATGGGTGCGGCGCTGCGTGCGTGGGTCTGTTGGCCTGGCGCGGCGCGGTCGGCGGTGCGGCTGTTGCCGTTGCCGTTGGCTTGGCTGGCGTGGCGGCATCCGTCAGCCTTGGTCTGGGCGGTGGGTGTTTTGCTGGCGGTGGTGGTGACCGTCGCGGCGACCGGTCCGGCCGGTGCCCGGTGGTGGGCGGTACGGACGGCTACCGATGACGAGCTGTTGGGGCCGTCGGTGTGGGCGGGGGTTCGGCAGGTGCTGCGCTTGGACGAGGGCGAGCGACGGGTGAAGTGGCTGCGGCTGGACGCGGATCTGTCGGTGGAGGGGGCGGGGATCGTTTTGCGGCTCCCCGTCGAGTGGATGGGCGGCAAGGAGGGCATGGCGGCGCTGTCGCATGTGGTCGATGCGCGGGTGCCGGGGGAGTGGGAGGCCGAGTGGGAGCGGCAGGGAGCGGCGCACCGTGTGCGGTGGACGCGGAAGAAGCAGCCTGTTCAGCCGACCCTTTCGAAGGCGGTTCCGTGGCGGTCTCTGTCGAGTCCGTACGAGGTGTATATCGGCCAAGCCATCGAGGGTGAATCGGTGGTGGACGTGGTTGTTCAGACGCAGTCGGCCACGCCGCATTGGGGCGTGGCGGGGGATACGGGCGCCGGTAAATCCACTGTCCTTTATATTCCGATTGTCCATGGTCGGTTGCATGGTGTACTTGTCGACATTTTGGATACCAAGCAGAACAGTTTGATGGAGGCGGAAGGCTTTTCGGGTGTCCGCATTCACAAGTCGGTACGCGAGTGCATTGCGGCATTTGGAGAGTTCATGGTCTCCATGCAGGCCGCGGAGACTGCGCAGGGGAAGAATGCCGATCCCGCGCTGCGGGGTCTCCTTCAGGAGCGCCTGTTGGTGATCGACGAGCTTCCTACGCTTATCAAGCTCGCGTACATCTGGTGGCGGTATGGCCTGAAGGGGAAGGGGTCCCCTCCTTTCCTTGAGTGGCTCTCTGTGATTCTTCTTCAGGGAAGGTCGGCCAATCATCGCGTTGTCGTAGGGACGCAGCAGTTCGCGAACTCGTTTTTCGGTGGAACCATGGAGCGTGGGCAGATCGGGACAAAGATCATGGTGGGTTCCCAGGAGCGTGTTTCCTACGGTGTCGCATTCGGTCAGTCGACGCCGGTCGTTCCTTTCGACACCGAAGTAAAGGGGCGAGGGGTTCATGCCGACAAGCGGATGGCCCCGGGCATGAATTACCCGTACGTCCGCGAAATTCAACTCTGTAAGATCACCGAGGAAGTGGCCGGCCGGCTGGGCGGTTGCCAGCCCGCGCCCGCCTGGTTCGATGCGGGCGAGCGGGCGCCCTGGATCACGGAGGCGTCGTTGATGGAGACGCATCGCACCACCGGTGTCAAAGACTTCCTCGTCGGCGGTAAGTACGGGCCCGAGGAGCTGGTCACGGCTGCTGTCACGCCAGTCTCACACCCGGGCATAAACAGGCTTGCTCCCAGCTCAGGGCCTGTGACAGGTCCCTCTGTGACAGCTTCTGTGACTGGCGGTGTGACTGTGGGCGTGCCGACGATCGGAGGCGTGGGGGAGCCGGAGGACCTTCCGCCGGTCTACACGCTGGCCGAGGCATGTGAGGCGGGCATCCTGCCGTGGAGCCACGGCACCGCGCGGCAGTACAAGCGGCGTGGCGAGGCCCGCGGCATCGAATTCCCCGAGGGAATCAGCGACGGCCGTGCCACGTCATACAGCGAAGCGGAACTGAGGGATTGGTACGTGCGATACAAAGCCGAAAAATGAATTCTGAACCCGCGATGTGTATTCTCTGTGATCGCATTGCGTGAATCGAATGAAACGATGTTCGGTTACGCGGTGGAAGTGAATATTTCCTCCGCTTCGGGGTTGATATCGAGAAGATCTGGCCGAGCAGGGGGATCCATCGATTCGGGATCCCCTGCCGGCCCACTTCGACGTCGCAATATGTGGTGGGCTTCACCTTCAAGAGGTGCGCCATGTCTGATTGGCGCAATCCGTTCAATATGCGGTACGTTTTCAATGCAGGCCCTTCGGTGGCGTCAATTAAATAATCCGGCTTCACATCGAGTAAAATGCAGATTTTTGTTAGCATTGCCGGTGTCGGCATGCCTGTGGAGGATTCCCACACGGATACGCTACTGCGTGCGCAATTCAATGCGACGGCAAGGTCCTTTTGGCGTCGATAGCGGCGGCGGATGCGGAGGTCCCGCAGGCGCACGCCGCGCAGGGTTACCGTTCGCTCGGGTCGGTCGTTGGTCTGCATGACGCCGGACTCTAGCGTTGCCGGTCGGTCCTCCCGGTCCGGCTGTATGTGGTCGGCTGGCTGATTTATACGTATTCCTTTGACCTGTGATCATGGCAGGTTTAGGGTCGGCCGCCTGGGCGTGCGAGCCGCGCCGTGGGGGAGGAAAGCATGGGGTTAGGGCCGACCGCGCGCCGCGTTCTGGGGTTGCCGGACGCGGGGGATTGGGACCGGAAGAAGGCGCGCGCGAAGGCGAAGAAGCAGACGTCCGTTCCGGCGCGGCAGACCGCTGTGGGCAATCCGTGGGAGGTCGCCGCCGCGCAGCTGAGGGCAGAGCAGACCGCGCCGCCGTCGGCCCCCACCGCGGTGTCGGGGGCCCCGGCCGAACCGTGGCAGACCGTGGACGAGTCGTCGGGGGCGGCGTTCGCCCGTCGGTTCGGCCGGGGACTGCTGTGGGCGCTCGTCGGGCTGCTGGTTCTGCTCGGCGTGAAGAGTCTGGTCGTCTCGCGTGAGCCCGCGGCGCCGGCCGCGGCCCCCGGCCCGTCGCAGTCGACACCGGCCTACCCGGTGGAGGAGGCGCAGGCCGTCGCCGCGCGCTTCGCCCGCCTGTACCTGACGTGGGACGAGAAGGACGCCGGGGCACGCGCCGCCGGCCTGGCCACGCTCCTTGCCCAGGGAGCGGACACGGCCGCCGGATGGAACGGCAAAGGCGTCCAAGAGGTGCTGGCCGTGCAGCCCAGTACCGTCACCCCCGCCGCGCAGCAGCAGGGACGCGTACGGGTCGAGGTGCTGATTCGGTCGGCCGCCGGCGCCGCCACACCCGCGCCGCCCGGACAGACGACCTCGCCGGCGGGCCCGGTCGCGCGATGGGTGGGCTTGGACGTCCCTGTGATTCAGGCGGGTGGCCGCGTCGTCGTCTCCGGACCGCCCGGCCTGGTCGGCGTTCCCGCCACCGGCCCCCCGGCGCCGGCGGTGAAGGGCCCTGAGGCGGACGCGCAGTTCAGTGAACAGACGGCCGAGACCATCACCCGCTTCTTCCGCGCGTACGCGGGAGGCGACACCGATACGGTCACCGCGCCGGGCGCCACGGTGCCGGCCCTTCCGGCCGGGGTGAGCCTGGGCGGCGTCTTGACGTGGACCGCAGACAAGGGCGCGGGCGCCGACCGGGTGGGCACCGCCCGCGTCGCGTGGCAGATCGCAGGCGCCCAGCTCGATCAGACCTATCGCATCCGACTCACGCGGGTGGCCTCGGCGGACGCCGAGCGGTGGCAGGTGGCCGCCGTGACCGGGGGCACGGCGTGACACGAGCCCCTTCCCGCTCCTCCGCTTTGCTTCGACACCTCTCGAAGGGGACTCCATGCACCACGATGTCGTGATGCTCGCCGCCCTCACGGACGGCAGCGCCTTGAAAACGGCCGTACTCCTGCTGGTCGGGAACCTGTTCGCCGCGTGGCTCGCCGTCAGAGCCTTCCGCCACTTCGTCAAGGACGACTGGGGAGGCATGGTCACGATGGTGATCGGAGCCGTGTTCGTCGCCGGGTTCGTCTGGTTCCCCGACGAGATGCGGACACTGCTGGGCGACCTGTGGGACACGGTCCGGGCCTGATGCGAACAGGGACCACGTACACCCGCCACATGGACATCGAGACCCGCCAACACGAATTGATGGGCATAGACCTCGGCGAAGGCGCCCCGCGGCGTGCCCTGGTTCTCGGGTTCGTGCTCTACCTGCTGTGGACCGGCGGACTGCTGCTCGGCTTCGGGCTCCCCAACCGGATCACCTTCACCCTCTACTTCTTGCCCCCTTTGCTGGTGGCGATCTTCGGCACACAGCGGTCTCGGCACAACGACCGGCGGTGGAACGTCACGGTCTGGGCCTTGAGCGTGCGGTATCTGGTGCTTGGCCACCGACCGATCATCTGCGGGGGTAGACGATCGGCCGCCCGCGTCGAGTGGATCCCCCGCACGGCCCGGTGGGGTACCAAGGGCGATTCCCTGCGCCGGGAGTCCGTCCGCGCCCGCCGCGCGGAGGAGGACATCACGGATCCGGTGATCGTCGCGGGCATCCCGATTCCACACGACGTTCGGCCCCGGCTGTACGGGCCGGACGTCGTATTCAAGGCACGGCCGCGTGGCGGCAAGACGCAGGCAGGGGCGGGTAAATGAAGCTTTTTCACCAGTTGGGTGCCTTCCTCGGCGTCGGCGGAGACCGCAGCGCGGACCCGACGCGCTATGTCGCCTTGGCGGACGGGCTCGTGATCACCGAGACGCACGCCGAAGGCTGGTTCGTGCTGGCCAGCAGCAACACGGACCTGATGGCGGAGGCGGCCCGTGACACGGAACTCGACGAGGCCGTCAGCGCGCTGTCGCGGCTGTTGTCGGGATCCGACGTCCACCTGAAGGTGGTGTGGTCCCCGCTGTCCGCGGCCGACTACCTCGAAGAGGCCGCCACCCTGTTCACCTCCGGGCAGTGGCAGGAGTGGGCGCAGACCCGAGTCGACCGGCTCGACGACATCGCGCTGCCCGCGCGGCACCTTCTCATGGGGGTGCGGCTCACCGAACGGACCGGCCAGGCCGCCGCCGCGGGACGGCGCGGCGTCAGCGAGGGCCTCGGCGTGGCCACGACCGGCGTCGGCGCCCGCGAACTCGCCCGTCTGGACGCGAGCATGCGCCGGCTCGGACGACTCCTCGAAGCGACACCCTGGCGGGCACAGCCGGCCGCGGTGGAGATGCTGGCGTGGATGATCGCCCGTGAGCAGCACCGCACCACGCCCCTGCCGTCGCCCACCAAGGGCCTGATCATGGGCGCCAAGCTGACCACGCTCACCCGCGGGCGAATTCTGCCCTACCCCGACCACGTACGGGTCGTGGACGCCCACGGCGTGACCACGGCGTGGGTCGCGGTGCTCACCATGACCGGCTTCCCGGAGACATTGGAGTCACCCGGCCCCGGGGAGTGGCTGCGCACGCTCAGCGAGATCACCTACGTCCCGGAGATCGACGACGACGACCTGGTCGCCGACATCGATCCGGCGAGCCTGGTCCTGCCCGTCAGCCCCGAAGCGTCGCTGCGCTTCAAGGTGCTGCCCAAGCGCACCGCCATGTCGAAGGCCGAAGAGGTGCGCCGCCGCGCCAAGGAACAGCGGCGCAGCGCCGGCCAGCACTCGGCGGAGGATCCGGGCCGTGCGGTCGAGGAGACCGAGGGCGTGATGGCCGGGCTGCTGCGGGACATGACCCGCCATGACGTCACGCTGGTCGAGGACCACCCCCGCCTGATCGTGACCAGCACCGTGGGCGTCGAGGACCTGCGCGCACGTATCGATGCGACGGTGGCCCACTTCGGCGGGATCGGCATCGAGGTGGGGGTCGGCGCGGAGGAGCAGCGCGAGTTGTGGATGGAGGCGCAGGCCGGCGACCGGTTGAGGGTGCCGGACCTGGGCCACGTCCGCGACGTGACGGCGCTCGCCGGCTCCTGGTGGTGGGGCGGTGCGCACGTCGGGGACGACCAAGGGCCGATCACCGGATTCCTGACCGGCTCGACACCCGGCACGTTCCGTCTCGACGTGACCATGGGAAGCGAGCGAGGCGACGCGACCACCACCGCCCTGATCGGCCGGACCGGGCGCGGGAAGACCACCGCGATGATGATGACCATGTTGGACGCGGCCTTCCGCGGCGCCTTCGTCCTCGCCCTGGACTTCAAGGGGGACCTTGACGGCGTCGTGTCGGCCGGTAGGCGTTTCGGCCTCAACGCGCATCTGATCGAGACCGGCCCGAGGTTCGCCGGCGTCGCCGACCTTTTCCGTCTGTTGGACAAAGAGGGAAGCGAGCGAGCGCAGATCGAGGTGCCCGCACAGCTCGGCATCGCGATGCCACCGCACCTTCGCGCGCGCGGTGCCGAGACACCGGTGCAGCACGCCGTGAACCAGGTCATCGCGGAGGGCGAGCCGGCGACCTGGAAGGTCATCGATCGACTCCGGACGTCGCCCGACCCGTTGGCCCGCGAGACCGGCGAAGCCCTCTACGAGCTGGCACGGACCGGCATCGGGGCCCCCTTCATGGGCCGGCCGCAGGAAGGCGCCATCCCGCTGTCTCCCGAGCCGGGCATCTGGGTGGTACAGATCCCCGGGATCAGCCTCCCCGGCGCCACCGACACCCGCGAGGACTGGAACGTCCTACAGAGGATGTCGGTCGCCCTCATGCACAGCATGCTGGCCTACGGAATCACCACCGCAGGCAGAAAAGACCTCCGCAACCTCCGGAAGGTCGTCGCGGTTCCCGAGGTGCACGTTCTGACCGCCACCCGCGAAGGCGCGAGCTTCCTCGAATACATCGCCCGCGTCGGTCGCGCCCTTTCCACGGCGCTGCTTCTGGACACGCAGGATCCGCAATCCCTGAGCAAGCTCGTCGGCGTCATCGAGCAACTGTCCACGGTGATCGGATTCCAGCTCACGCACGCGGACCAACAAGACGCGATGGCCGAACTGCTCGGCCTGCCGGTCGACGAGCACACACGCGCACACATCCATTCCATCGGCATGGGACCCGACGGAGAGGTCCGTCACGGGCACTCCCTCGTACGCGACCGCCGCTTCAACGTGGCCACCGTCCAGTGGGACATCCCGACCGAGGAGCTGGTCAAGCTCCTGGACACCACCCCGCGCGCCGACCGATCCGACGACGTGAGGGCCGACGACCACCAAGCGGCGACCGTATGACCGTGCGCTGGACCACCACACCCGCCCTGATGGTCGCGGCCGGTGCCGCCCTCGCCGGCTGCGCGGGCACACCCGCGAAGGACGACGGGGAACCGGCCGGCGACCCGACCACGGCGGTGGTCGCCGTCGCCCGCGAATATCAGGAGGCCGTCCTGCGGCTCGACTGGCGGCGGGCCTGCGAGCTGAGCACCCCCGCCCAGCGGGACGGCACCGTCGAAGAGTGCGCCGGCCGCAACATCGGCCCCTCCCCCTCACCCTCCGCGCCGGCACCATCGCCGTCGGCGGAGCCGTCCGATGACGGATGGAACTTCAGCCCACCGGTGCGCGCGGACGGATCCACGGTCCAACCGCGGCCCTCACGCCCGAAGTCTCCGGGACCGGAGAGGGCATCGACCGGACCACTCACTCAAGAAGGCCCACCCGTCCGCGTCCCGGCCACCGCAACCCACCCCGCCGGGTGGGCGGTGATGTTCTCCTACGCCGTGGTGTGGCCCACCGAGACATCGACCGCCCGCAGGGCACTGCGCATCGTCGAGGACGCCGGCACGTGGCACGTGGACCAGCGCGAAGACGTCAAAGCCACCGACATCAGCCACGGGGGAAACCCTGCGGCCAACGCGCTGAACAGGGGGTAAAGCCGCGTGACCGTACACCTGCCACGGCTGCGGACGGCAGCGATCCCCATCCTGTTCGCCGCCACGACGGTGATGGCGCTCGCCGGCGTCGCGCACGCCGAGACCATCGACCCCATGGGCGTCGGAGACCTCCTTCCGTCACCGGACACCTCCGTGCCCGACGGGCAAGGCACCCTCTACGAGACCTACTCCGACCCCGCCCTGTGGATGCTGGACGCCGACTACGGCGAGTTCGACGTGTGGGATCCCCCAGTACAGCTGGTGGCGTCGATCCTCGCCGGTCTGGTCGCCCTGCTGGGCACCGCCGTGGTCGTCATCGTGCAGTGGACCTTCGAGGTGACGTCCCTGCCCCCGCTTCAAAGCGCCCTGGCCGGGATGATCGGCGGCGCCGCGAAGGGCCTGACCACCACACTGCTGCCCACCGCCCTGTGCGTGGGCGGATTCGTTGCCTTCGCCAAGCACAAGGAGGGCGGTGGCTCCGGGGGGCTCTCACAGATCGCCTGGGTGATGATCTCCGGCGTGGTCAGCGTCTCCCTGCTGTCCTCTCCGCAGATGTGGGTGGACGGCGTCGACTCGGGCCGGCAGATCGGGGCCAGCGTCGCCCTGAACGCGGCGTCCGGCGGCATCGGAGCCGGAGAGGAACAGTTCCCCTTCAAGCTCGGGCACTCCCCAACCTACAGCGGCAACGCCCGTGACGACCTCCTGCGAAAGTCATCCGACGCGGTATGGCGAACCTACGTCGCAGGCCCGTGGTGCATCGCGGAATTCGGCAGCTTCGAAGCCTGCGCGAAATACGGAAAAGAGGTTCTTGACAAGGGGCATCCCGGAGAGGACTCGAAGCGCAAGAAGTGGCTTCAGGCAAATCTGACAGGCGAGACGGTCGGCCGTGAATCCGAACTGTGGTGGGAAGGGCACCAGCCGGTTCAGCGCGTAGTGGTCATGCTGCTGGCCCTGGTCGCCATCCTCATCTTCGCCGTGCTCGTACTGACCCTCGCGTTCGCCTCGCTCGCCTCACTGCTGGGCGCCCTGATGCTGCTGGTCGCAGGGCCGGTCTTCGCCTGCCTGTGGGTGATCCCCGGCCGCACCCGCCAGTGGGGCGCTCGCTGGTTCGACCAACTCGTCGGATTCACCCTCCAGTCATTCGTCGTCACCACCGTACTGGGCTGTGTCCTCGTCGTTCAGGTGGCCTGCACGAAAATGTTCGGGGTATACGGCTGGGGTCCCTCGACGGGTCTTTCGATCGCCGCCGCCATCGTCGCCCTGCGATTCCGCAGAGTCATCGAATCGATCGTCGGCGTTTCCGGTGTGTCGTCCCCCGTCGGTGCCGTCGCTGGCCTTTTGGCAGCGCGCTCCGCAAACCGACTCATGAACCGCGGCGGCAGCGCCACCCCCTCCCGCCCCCGCCCCGGCGGCCGAGGACAGAACGGCGGCGGAGGCGGAGGCCTCGGCGGCAGCCGTGGTGGAGGCGGTGGAGGAGGCACGTCGGGCGGTGGCCCGCGCCGATTCCGCGCGCTCACGATCGTCCGGACACTCCGCCGACCCACGCCAACCCCCACCACCTCACTGGCCGGCAACGGCGCCTCCGCCGGCACCAGCCCCTCACAACCCCCGGCCACTCCGGCGGCGGTACCCGGCGGCGGAGGCATCACACCCCGTACACCCACCACGCCCACCGCCCCGATCCCCGCTCCGGCCCGCACTCAGGCGACGTCGTCACAGCGCCCCCCGACCACACCCACCACCCCCACGACGGGCACGCCCAACACCCCCGCCACCACGGCGGGAACGAGCGTGCGCACCTCCGCTTCAACCACATCCAGCCGCACCCCGGCGGCGCCCACACCAGCCGTCACCTACCGCCAGGCACCCCGCCCCGGCACCGTCGGCCCCCGACAGATCCAATCCAAGATCCGAGCCGGATCCACCGGCGCGACCACACGCCCCACCACCCCCGCCCACCGGCGACCCGCCACACAACCCCCGCCGCCACGCGCCGTTCCGCCGGCCGGCCGTCGCCCCGCCCCCGTCCCCGCACAACGCCCAGGTACGGACAGGTGACCAGACATGCCCGGTGAACCCGACCGCACCCCCCAGGAATGGCGCGAGCTGCTGCGCACCACGTACGACTACCCGGAGGAAACGACGCGCGGACGCCGCAAGGAGCGACGCCGTGCTCGTCGAATCCACCGCCAGGCGGAGCGGAGGGCCACTGCGGACTCGATTCGTCAGCAGCGTCGCAAAGAGCCGATCACCGCCGTCGGCGCCGTGCTGGTCGTCGTGGTGGTCTTGGCCCTCGGCCTGTCCGCCCGTCTCGGAACCGACTGGATCAGGGGCGAGCAGCCTGCGCCGGCCGCCGCGAAGAACCCATCCGCTCCACCCGCGACCGACGACGCTAAGCCCCCGGAATCCACCGGTGCGGCCCTCGCACCGTCACCGTCCGCGTCCCCGACCGTGGACCTGAACGCCCCGGACACGGTGGCCAGGGAGTTCGTCCGCCAGTACCTCACCCGGGATCCGGTCAAGGACCAAACCCACAAGGCGGCCGTCCGTCGCGCCGCGCCGTGGTCCACCCGAGCACTCGCGGCCAACCTCGAAGCCCACGAAGACCCGGCGTTCGGCCGCCTGGTGAGCCGCGGCGGTGTGAGCCGCGTTGCCGCTCTGAAGGTGGAGCCGGCCGACCGCACCCTTCCGCCGGACACGCCCCTGCGGGTTTGGCGGACCGTCACGGCCACGGTCGACGTCCACGGATACACCGACTACACCGAGTCGACGGTGGTCCAGACGGAGATCACCCGCACCGATGGAGGCTGGCGCGTCTCCGGAATCCTGGGGGTCTAACGGGTGGAGGGGAGAGACGCCCTCCGCACCGCGGCGACCGTCGCGGGCCGGGGGGCGGCCATCAAGTTCGGAGCCGTCGGAGCCGTCGCAGTCCTGATCTTCCTTCTGATCATCGGCATGTTCGGAATGGGAGCGGGCTCCAGGGCGTTGGCGGACTCCTGCGGAGGCAGGGGAAAGCCCGGCGCGGCACTTCCCGGAAGTTCCGGCGGAGAGGCGCCACAGAACCCCGGCGACGGATTGCGTCAGGCGCAGATCAAAAACGCCGTGATCATCGACGGAGTGGCCAAAGAGCGCGGACTTTCAGGCCGAGCCACCCTCATCGCACTCATGACCGCGCTTCAGGAAAGTACGCTGCTGAACATTGACTTCGGCGACCGCGATTCAGTGGGTCTCTTTCAACAGAGGCCATCGACGGGATGGGGCACAAAAGATCAGATAATGCAGCCTACCTACTCCGCCAACATGTTCTTCTTCGGCGGAGACAGCGGCGACCCCCCAGGCCTCACAGACATCCAAGGATGGGAGACGATGGCCCTCGGCGCCGCCGCCCAGGCCGTGCAGAGATCGGCCCACCCCGACCTGTACGACCGACACGAAGGCGCCGCCCGCGAGATCGCCGAACTCGGCACCATCGACCTGACCCGGGTAGGCGCCAACCCCAACCCGGGAGGCGCAGGCAGTACACCAAACCGCCCCGGACGCTGCGCCGAGCCCACGCCCGGCGCCCCCGGCGAGCCGTTCCACGACGGCATGGCCGGCTGGCCGGCCTCGGTACGCAACCCGCGTTCCACCGAGGGCGCCATCGCGTGGGCGCGCCGCGAGGCCGAAACCGGCGGCGCGGACTGGTTCCGGTGGTGCCTCGCATTCGTAGCCCGCACATATGGATGGGGACACTCGGGAGTCGAATTCGCCATAGACCACTACCGAGGCATGCCGCCCGAAATGAAACACGATCGGGACAGAAACCCGCCCGCAGGCGCCCTGATGTACTGGGACACCGGGCAACGAGCCGGACATGTGGCGATCTATTTGGGCGGAGGGATGATCGCAAGCAATGACATTCGCCGACCCGGATACATCGACGTAGTACCGGCGACCGACATCGAAACAAAATGGGGTGCGACCTATCTCGGATGGGCGCCACCATATTTTCCCGCAGGTGGGTGAACCAGAAAAATGACAGTGCCACCCCAGGACGTGCCGGCCACGCCCGTCTACACCATCGTGATCACCGCCTCCGGCGTCTACATCGACGGCGACCGCATCACCGGCCCCACCGGCGACCTTCCCGCCGCACGGCGGGCCGCCCTCGCCGACATTCGAGTGCGGGCCGCCCTGAGAGGCCGTCCTGTGCGCGTCACCGCCCGCGAACCGGACGGGACATCATGGCCATTGATCGTGGACGCGGACGGCAACCTGACCACACTGCCCGAGCCCCACCCCACGGCGCCACGACCGGCGCAGTCTCCGCCGCCCGCACCCGTCCCACAGCCTGGACCCCCGGCCGTGGCCTGGGGCGCCCCCCTTCCGGCACCTCACCTGGACACCTGGACACAGCTCCGGGCGGCACACGCCGCCGGCGACACCTCCACCGCCGCCGTCCTCGCGAAGCAGTTGGAAAACACCCTGGAATCGGAGTACGGACCGCTACACCCCTACACCGTGGGCGCCCTCAGCGCCCTCGCATGGCAAGCAGGGCACCAGCAGGACCCCGACGACCCCATCGGCACGGTGACCCTGCTGATCCGCGTTGCTCTCCGCCGCGGCGAAGCAGGCGCGGAACCGAAAGCCGAGACCGACCACATCATCCGCAGCGCCCACGAAGCCTGGCACGCCCTGGCTGCGGAGGATCCCGAAGCAGCGATCGAGCTGAGTACGCCGCTGGTGGACATGCTGACCCGCTTCGGACAGGAGAACCGCACACACGACGTCGTGCTGTGGGTCGAGGAAGCGGTGAGCGGAGCCAGCTGAGTTGGTTCCGCGTTGTCGCCTGTCACCCGGTCGGCCGTGGTGGGGTGCTGCCCGCCAGGCCACGGTGAGGGAGGAGCAGGCACCTGCCCGCTTCCTTCAGATCCAGCGGTTGGCGGCCTGGGAGTCCCGGATTTCGGGCCGGGTCCCGTCGAGTGTCTGCTTGAGCAGCCGGAAGCTCCTTACCGTCCGGGAAGCCCTCGTGCCTCTCACAGGGACTCCGGAGGAGAGAGACGCACGAGCCCGCGACGTCCTCGGCAGGCCTGAGGTGTCCCGGGCGTACTTTGCGGGGTCGTCACACCGGTTGCGGCCCCACTCCGATGTGTAGGCCGGCTGGGTCAGCGCCGCATGCGCCAGGTGCCGTAGAGGGCGGCGACGGCGCTGATGACGCTCGCGAACCCGGCCTCGCCGACTGTGACTGCCTGTTTCTGATCTGGGTTGCCACGGCTTCAATGGGCCGCCCCGCATACTGACTGTCGGGGTAGGACTCGGCAACCCAGCACTCAGGGGTATGCGCAAAGCGTCAGGCACCCCAGCGGTCAGTCGTGAGGTAGCTGAGGACATGATGACCTCGTGACCAACAGTTCGCAGACACCTCCGGCCCGAATCCCGGGCTATGACGGTGGCCCCTTCCGCCACCAGCCCGAACTTCTGGACGAGTACCTGTTCTGGCAGGTCCACCTGCCCCTAGGGACCACACAGGATCAGGAAATGGGAGCCCTGCTGTCCCAGCTGCTGGGAGGCGACACCTGGCCCGTGTTCACCGTGCCGCTCGCCGGTGACCACCACCTGTATGTGGTGTATCGCGCCGTGGAGGGGGAGGCCGGCATCGACTACGTCGTGCACCATCCTGACTGGGACGTGGCCGAGACCTTGGCGCAAGACGATGGTCACTTCATGGGACCGGGTCTGTCCTGGGCCGAGCTGATCGCCGCGGCCGACAACGGCCTGCCCGGCGGCAGCACCACTGACCCCGATGCCCGACTGTTGCTCCTGCTCCCGGCATTCGGCGACGATGCCGTACCGGATGACGCCGTCGAGCGTCTGACCGCCGCATTGCGTGCCCGCACCCGTGTTGAGGAGCCCGAGCGGCTTGCTGCGACACTCCTTGAGCATCAGGGGCAGTGTGGCCCCACTCGGTGGACGACGGCCGAGGGCGGCTACCTGATCAACGACGGTGGCTACTCCTTCCGTAACCCTGCCAACCACTTTGCCTGGCCGACCGCCCGCCTGGCCCAGGTCGCCTCCGCACTGACAACTTCCTGACGGCAGCGCGAAGAAACGAAGGGCTCCTGGTCAAAGCGAGGGTGAGAACCGCTCTGGGGGCTTGCGTGCCTTGGTGATGCGGCGGGTCATGAGGGTGATGGCGGCCCAGGTGATGAGGGTTTCGGAGTGCTGGACGAGCCGTTCGTAGTCGCGCACGTGTCTGCGGGCTCGCATCATCCAGGACCAGGTTCGTTCCACTACCCAGCGGCGGGGCAGGATGACGAAGCCAGAGGCGTCCTTGGGTCTGCTGACGGTCTTGATCGTCAAGCCCAGGTACTTCTTTGCCCAGGTCACGAGCTTGCCTGCGTAGGCGGAGTCCGCCCAGACGATCGTGATTTCGGGGTGCATGAGGCGAAGGCGGAAGAGGACCTCTTTGGCCGCGTGGCTGTCGTGGAGGTCTGCGGGGGTGACCATGACGAGCAGGGGCAGGCCGCGGGTGTCGACGACCATGTGGCGCTTGCGGCCGTTGATCCTTTTGCCTGCGTCGTAGCCGCGCGAGTCCCGGCCGACGGTCTCGGCGGCTTTGACGGACTGGGAGTCGATGACGGTGGCGACCGCGCGGGGGCCTTTGCCCATCTCGCGGCGGATCCGTTGCGCGAGGACGTCGCGGATCTGGTTGATGATCCGTACTTCGCGTAAGGAATCACTTGTCATGAGCATGGCTGAAATGGGTGGGGAGTCGATGGGTGAGGAGGTCGGTCGGGAGCGGGCCGCCGGGCGCCCGGAGGAGCCGGTGGAGCGCCCGCGTCCGCGCCGGCGCCGGCCGGTGGGCCGGTGGGCGGGCCGCGTGGTCGAGGCGGTGGCCGGTGAGGTGGTCCAGGCCGTGGTGGCGGTGTGGGCGCCGGAGTGGGCGGACGTCGCGCAGGCTCTGGAGGTCGCCGTGCGGGTCGCCGTGCGCCTTCGCGGCCGGGGCGGTCGCCCGCGCGGATAGCCGCGCGGGCCCTCGCGGCCCCGGGCCGGCCTTGCGCGGCCGGCCCGGGCGCCGAGGATGCCGCGTCGGGTGCGATGTTCCTTCGTGGAAGGGGCGTTGTTGAGGTCGGAGCACGGCACTTCGGGCTGGGGGTCGCTTCGAGTGCGTGCCGGCGAACCGGGGTCCAGCACTGGCGGTACGAAGCCGACGCCCTCGCCTCCCCGGGGGAGTGGCGGGGGTCGCGGCGGTGGCCCCCGCTTCCGTCTGTCCGGGACCGGTCCGCGGTCCCCGCAGGGGTGATTTTTGCTCTCGCGTACGCGTAGGCGACTTGTGCGGTGCGCGTCCAACTCGCCTAGAAAATGGGGCTCTTGACATCCTTTGCGGCGTTTCGCCATGGTTTCGTCGCGGTCCGAGGGTCGGGCTCGAAGATGTGTGTTTGGGGTGCGTTTCGTGGCGGATCGGCGGCGTGTGGTGTTCGACGAGTACGCGGTGGCGGGCCGGCTGAGGGTGTCGGTCGCGGCGTGGCGGTGGGCGGTCGGCAGCGGCCTGGTCGTGCCGGCGGACGCCGGCGCCGGGTTGTGGTCGCGGGCGGTGGTCGAGGCCGTCGACGTCGAGGCGGTACGGGCCGCGTTGCCGGGCGTGGTGGGTGCCGGGTGGGCGGCGGAGCGGCTGACGGAGGAGCTCGGTGTCCCGTTGCCGTTTCGGCGGCCGCGGGTGACGGCGGCGGCCGTCGGGCATCTGGTCCGCGCGGGCCTGCTGGTCTACCTCGGTGGCGAGACGGGGTTCCCCGATGTCCACCCCGAGCAGGTCGCGGCCCTGGCCCGCCGTCGTGACCTGCCCGCGCTCCTGGACCGGCACGTCCCCCTCGGCCCGGACCAGGCCGCCCGCCGTCCGTCGCACGGATTTCGACGTTCTCGTCGAGCGGGGGTACATCGCGCCGTCGGGTTTGGTGGACATCGACTTCAAGCACCACGGCGGCATCACGACCGTCGCCCTCTACAACGCGGAGGAGGTGGCCCTCCTCCCGGTCGTGTGGCCGCAGGTGGACTGGCGGGCGGTGCGCACGGTCGGGGCCGGCCGCCGCTCACCGCTTGCCGGCCTTGCTCCCGTCGACCCGGGCGGCGGGGGCCGGCTGCTGTTGGCGGGGGTGGCCCGGATCGCTCGGGTGGGGCGTGCCGCGGTGGTGAACTGGCGCCGCCGCCACGAAGACTTCCCAGCCCCGGTCGGCGGTAGTGACGTCCACCCGGAGTTCGATGGCACCGCCGTGACCGCCTGGCTGTTGGCCCACGACAAGATCGCCATTCCCACGAAGCCGCCGGCTGCGAACCTGTTGTTCGCCCGCCCCGGCGGCGGCACCCGCGCTCTGCGTCTCGATGACCCGCTGCTGACGTTGGCCGAGGACGTGTCGGGCGAGGACCGCCTCACGGCCTGGTCCACCGACACCGAGGCCGACGCCCTCGCCACCCTCACCGAAGGCGACTTCGGCGGAACGCTGCGCCGGTTGACCGTGCCGGGAGCGTCGGGGTGGGCGGTGCAGGGCGGGGTACGGCTCGCGGACCGGGTGGAGACGGGTGCGGGCGGCCTCTACGTCACCCTCGTCTGGCCGGCAGGCCTGCGGGGGACGACGTCTTCGCACCCGACGGGCGGCGTCACCCGCCACGCCCTCCCCTTCATCGTGCCTGGCGAGGCCTGCGTCTGTCGCCGCCGGGAGTGCGGCGGCCTGGTCCCGGTCGGCTGGTGTGCCGAGCACGGGGACGCGGTGGCCACGGCGCTGGAGTGGCATCCGGGGGGTGGTTTGCGCTGTACGGCGTCGGCCGCGCGGGCCGGTCGGCGGGTGTCCGGCTGAGGCCGAGGCGGGGGTGGCGGCCGGTAGGACGGGGTGGGGCGGGCGACGGTGACTGCTTGCTGGCGTCGGCACCCGGACTTCCCGCCGCCGGCTCGGGGAGGTTGCCGGTCGTTGGGGTGTTCGTGACGTGCGTGTGGCCCGTACCGGAAGTACGGGCCACACGTGCAGATGTGTGATCTGCGTCACGGCAGTGGGGTGTTCCGCTGCGAACGGGACCCCGTGAAGCCGTCCGGGCTGTGGAGCGACTCTCGGACAACCATGAGGTAGTGGGGCCCGCTTGGACAGGGGCCTCGGACGGCTTCGGACGCTCCCGGACGGTTGCGGACGCTCCCGGACGCCGGTGGCGTGGGGCGGGTCGCCGTGACCTGGGTGGTTGTCGTGGGCGGGCGCGGGTGGGGCGGCTTCTCGTTCAGGTGGATGGAGGGGCTCTCGGACACGGGCGGACATGCGCGGACGGTCGCGCGCGCCGGGGGATCGGCGTGCCGGACAGGAGGATCGTGGAGGTGTGCGTTCCGGTTGATGGTGGGCAACTGGGGTGCGTCATAGGTCGGTTGATGCCGCCGGTGTGGATGTTCCATCCTGTGAAGGCACCCGCCGCCGTCGGTGGTGTGTAGGGGACTGCGAATCCCCTGTGTCATCCGTCCGGGCTCACACACTTCATCAGGAGTGGCTTCATGCTGTGGATTTACGTGCCGGGGCGCGGCTGGGTTCTCCAGTCGCCCGCGCCGGTCTTCCAGGGGTGCGTGATCACCCCCGTCGTCCCCCGCCCCTTCGGCCTGGCCCGTACCTTCCGCGTGCTGGGAGTTCTGGCCGTGGTCCTGCTTCTGGGTGGGATGTGGGTGGACGGTCACCGCGTCGAGGTGATCGGTGCGGTCGCCGCGGCGGTCCTCGTCGACATCCTGCGCGAGCGCGCCCTGGCCTTTCTCGAAAACCCGAGTCGGACCCTGCGGTTCCGCTCGCGCGACGGTGACGCCTGATGCCCGCCTCGCAGGAGGGCGGCTTTTTCGGCGTGATGCTCCGCGCGGAGCGCGAGCGCCGGGCGATTACCGGAAGGCAGTTCGCGAAGGAGGCCGGGATCAGCATGACGAGGCTTGTGAGGATCGAGATGGGGCAGGTGACGGCCGAGCCTGACGTTCGTCGGCACCTCCTCGACGTGCTGGAGCGGCACAGGGAAACCCGTCCTTCGGACTTCGGGTCGGCCCTGCAGCAGGAGCGGCACCAGAAGGACATGACGCTCTCGGAACTCGCGCGCCGTGCGGACATGCACCCGAGCGCGATCCGCGACATCGAGCAGGGGAAGCGTTGGCCGACCGAGAACACCAAGTCCGTGCTGCTCGCGGCCCTTCGTGGCAATCGGCACCCCGACCTGCCGGGGCGGCCGGCGTCCACGTCGCGGATTCCGTCGGCCTCCGGGTCCGGTGTGACCCACAGGTCCCCGGCGCAGGAAGCGGGCCGGGACCGCTACGTCCTCGCGGGTGCCGTGGATCCTGTCGGCCCGGTCCGTGGTCTCCCTGGCGGGCGTCCGGCGGGCGCGTTCGTGTCACAGACGGGCAAGCCGGATCCGCTGTTGATCTCGACGCCGGTGGACTTCGTGGAGATGCTCGGCGCGGTTCACGTGTGGGCGGGGACGCCCTCGATGCGCCGGTTGGAGATCGACAGCGGCGGCGTGCTGAAGCGGTCGACGATCAGCGACGCGCTGAACGTGGAACGGGTCCGCAAGCTCGGCAAGATCCCTTCCCTGGAGTGGTGCAAGGCCTTTCTCCAGGTCTGCGGGATCCGGGGCCTGGACGACTGGGTGTTCGCCTGGCGGCGCCTGAAGGCGCTGGAGCGCCCGCAGGCGGGGAAGTGGCTCCAGGGCTGACCTGACGCTGGCTCGCCGCCGGGGGTGGAAGTTTCTCCACTCCTGGCGGTGGGCTCGGGGCCGCTGGCAGGGTGGCGGGTATGGATGAGCGGTGGGTGGGGCGGCGGGTGTACGGGGCGTATCCGGATGATCCGGACCCGTGGGCGGAGGAGGGGGAGTCGTACGTCGAGCTGTGCGGCGGGCCCCTGGACGGGGAGCTGCTACAGGTGACGGGGTGGAGGCGGGAGCAGTTGGCCGGTGGGGTGCTGCTGATCTGCGAGGCGTCGGCGTGGGGGCCTGGTGGGCGTGCGGAGTACGAGCCGGCCGACCCGGGCGCGGCGGTGATCGATCGGTACGTGTGGTTGGGCGACTCGCCCTAGGGACACGGCAGGTGGGCAGGGGGCATGGAGATGGTGCGGGTTCAGGTGGTGGCCGGGGGCGGTGGGTTCGTAGGGCCTGGTGGGGGCTAGGGTGCGGGTAGCCCGTACCGATATGGCGTGTAGGGGTGAGGCCCGGTGCCCGGAGGATTCTCGGGGGCAGTACCACCGGGCCGCCTCAATCCTTGCGTCTGATGACGCACGTGTTGTGTTCGCCGGCGTGCCGGACGTCCCGTACGCGGATCCGTAACGGCGGTCGGGGTTCGGGCCGGCCGTGTGCGGGTTGTGGTGTCGAGTGTCGCTGAGGGGGAGGGTGGTTGAGGTATCGGTGGTTTGGTGAGCTGGCGTGTTGCAGGCCTGCGTGAGAACGGCTTCGTGCCGTCAGGTCTGTCTTGACCTGGGGTTGTTGCAGTTTGGCTGGGAAATTTTCTTGGTGTCACAGATGGCGTCTGGGTCTAAAGGGCCGAGGCGCCATTTCGTGTTCTCAGGTGTTTGTGCAGGTCAGCGGGTTGTTCGGTAGGTCAGTGTGAGGGTTTTCAGCTGGTGCGTGGTTTCGGGGTGGTGCGCGTCCGGGCAAGGTATCCGCGATGCTGGATGTCCGTTAGCCGAAGTACGGGGAACGATTCTCCAGCCAGCCGATTGCGTGCAGGTCGCGTGCGAGCCAGCTGTAGGCCAGGTTCGTGGCCTGCCGTTCACCGTGCATGGTTATTGCTTCTTGACTGACTTCGGGTACCTGAAATGCCGCTGACGTGCCATCGGCCAGGTTCGTCCAGTGCCTGGGGGATACGTCGGGTTCTTCAATCAGGTTGAGGCTGACCACGGGCTTGTCGGATTCGCGTGCCGTTCTGTCGGTGTGAAGCGTGTACTCCAGGATCGGAGGCACATCGACGGTCTCGTCCGGGCCCGGCATGACCACGAGTCCCTCAGCGCGTGCCGGCATGATGCTGTAGAGGGCCAGTGCGTGCCCGAATCGGGGGAAGTTCGTCTCTACGAGTTGTTGGTAGCCGATGAGCGCATTCTGCAGGTTGGTGGCTGTGATGGACAAGGCCAGCTCAGGGGAGTAGGCCTGCCAGACGAATCGGGCTCCCGCCCTTTGGTCCGCAAGTGGGTATGGAGCAGTGAGGGTCTCATGGCGGATGTGCCGGAGTTCGGTGTGAAGCCAGCGGATGTCGTCGGAGTCGATTGTCTCGCCGGCTGCCTGCCAGGTACACCACTGGCTGTTCTCGACCTGCGTCATCATCGTCTGCACCTCCAGCCGGAGGTCATGGACAGGAATGGGAGCGCTGTGCGGGAGTCGGTGGCCGGAGAGAATGCGACGAGCGAGAAACCAGATCCGCTCGGCGGCGAGTGGGGAGTCGGATGGCACAGGCAGTACCCTCCGCTGGATGCGCAATGACAGAGCCTTGCGTAGCCGGTTGCGTGCCCAGACCCATCTCGACAGGTCATCCTTAGGCAGGGTGAAGCCTTCGATGCTGTGAAACTCTGACAACATGCCGGCTCCGAACTGAAGGTCCGGACGGGCCACGAGGTCTGCGCTAAGCACGCCTGCGCGGCCTACGGCAAGCAACATGAAGTCGCCGTCGAGCCGGACAGCCCACGGTTCCAGCACGCCACTGTTTTGACGCGTCAACCGGGATGGCAGGTTGCCGAGACCGTTGGTCCAGGCCTGCATGGCCTCCCTGAGCCACCGGCCTGCTGCCAGTGCTGGTTCCTCGTCGGCGGCTTGGTGCTTGCTGCCTACCTGGCTGGCCCGCTGACCGGATCTGGAGACCTCATCGAGTACCCACGACGCTGCGGCAGGGTTTGCTCGTACGAGACGCGACATGAACTCCACTGCCTTGTCCGCCGCAGCAGTGTCGATCGCGAACGCGACTGCGTAGCGCCAGCGGGGGAAGCTCTCAGGGCCTGCAGCCTCTTCAAGGCGGGTGATGCCGTCTTGGAGTGCCTGCGCGGCGAAGTGCTGCTCGAAGAGGGGCAGCGCGAATCGAAGCTGGCCGTCGTCCCGGACTACCAGCCCGGTCTCCTCCAACTCCCAGACTTCCTGGTCCCGCCCGAACGAGGAGGCCCGGACCAGTCCGCCTGAATCCATGACCAGGGCTGCGAGTCGTACCAGGCCGCCCCACACATCATCCTTGACTGGCCGCCGCTTCTGTCGAAGAACGGAGCTTGCCAGACCGGAGAGCAATTCCTGTGTAGACACCTTGGCGTTACCGCCGGCACGCAATCGGCTTGCCAACGCATGGACCAGGAGGGGACTCCTAAGGAGCTGTCGTGCTTCGTGTTCCTTGACGGCATGGAAGACCGACTCGCCCACGATGATGCGGAGCAACTCCAGACCGCGCTGAAGGGGCCATGGGGCGACCTCGATACGCTCGCGCTCGTCCACCTCACCCGCCCCCGGCCGAGTTGTTGCGAGGACACTGAGGCGGGGCCATGTCAGAACAAGCCGCCTTGCCTGGGACAGCACCTCATGGGCATCCCACGGACTCAGCCGATCCAGATCATCAATGACGATCCGGCATTCCTGTTCCAGGTCCCCGCTCAGGAACGCTTCCAGCTGACGCTGCTCCAGGTCCCGCGCCTCCAGCCATACCGGCACCGCCACAGTCGCGTCCGCCTGAGCCCGCATCAACCCCGCATTCCACCAATGCTCGGCTCCCTCGCTCTTGCCTGCACCCATGGGCGCCACCAGAACCCGCACGCTGCCGAACGGAACCTCCACGAGTGCCTGCTCCTGAGTAAGAAGCCATTCGAGAACATCGTCCCGCCGATCCGCTGGCGTACTGCTCAAGCGAGTAAGCCTTCGTGCGAGGGAACGCCGACCCGCGATCCCCAGCGCCTCCTCTCGCTCCGTATCCGTCGTCGCCTCGTGACCATCTGGAGTCGGCTGACGGTCCCCTGGCGAGGCGACCAGCTGGGTGCTTGTCGCCGATGAGAGCTGGGCCTTCTCCAGTAGGTTCCGCCAGGACCGCTCGTTCGTCGTTTCCTCAGCCCAGTCACTCCAGACACGAACGAGGGCCAGAAGCTTCTCGCTGCTGCCGGGGCTGGGTATCGTCGCGGGCGCCGGCGGGACAGCAAGCCAGCTGCTGATCGCTTGGAATCTGACGGCGACTGCGTACGGCGTCCGCACCGTCGCGCGCGCGGCCTCCCGCCTGGAGCACGGCAACCCCGCAGCCTCGCGGGCACGCTTGGCCCGTGCTTCGAGAGCACGAAGCTGCTCACGCAGTTCCTGCGCAGGATCCGGCATCCGCACTCCCGGTGGCCGTCCGTCGTGTCCGGAGCGACCTCGGCGGACACCTCGCTGACCTGCAAGCTTATAGGTCGATTGTCCGGAGCGTCCGCCCCTTCGGACACCAGCCTCGTCGGGGCTGGAACCTCGGGTCAGCACCCGGCAAGCGGAGCCGGGCGACTATCTCCAAGGGGGCATCGGAATGAACCGGAACGAACGAATTAAGAGGCGCACGATGCGCCGTCTCGGCCGTACGGCGTTGTTCGCCGCGGTACGCGGAGCCGGCGCTGCCGTCGGATCATCTGTGATTGCCACGTTGATCTGGTGGTTCGGGACCCGCTGAGTGCCCTCTGATGCGCGTGTCCTCAAGGCGGCGAAAGGCCGCGTCGAGGACCGCTGCCGGTCCTGCGTGAGACAAGGGTTGGTTGGAAGAGCCGATAGATGAGTGCAGGACGCACTTCTGTCCTGCCGAAGGGTGTGCCGTTCAGCGTGCTGATCGTCGGGTTCGGGTCTGGTTTGCGGTTTCGGCGTGGTGGTCGAGGCGGATGGCGTCGAGCGTGGTTTTGGTGATGCGTTCGGTGCCGTTGTGGATGGCGGTGATGGCGGCTTGGCGGATGAGTCGGGTGAGGGATCCGATGCGGCCGGCGGTGCGTTGGTGGAGGTAGGTGGTGTGGCGGGGGAGGGTTCCGGGTTTGTGGTGGTGGAGGTCGAGGGCGTTTTCGAGGTCGGTGATGGTGTCGGTGAAGGGATGCTTGTTGCCGAGGCGCGCGGGGAGGGGCCCGCACTCGATGAGTGAGGCGCGTCCGGCGAGTTGCGCACCGCGGACACCGGAGAAGAGGGGTGTCTGGGTGACGTCGATGCCGGTGTACACGAACGTCGCTTGGATACGTTCGGTGAGGTCTTTGATGAGGTCGGCGGTTTCGGAGCCTGTGGTGGTGCGGGGATTGACCCGGTGGATTTCGTCGATCAGGACGAGGCGGACACCGATCTGGTTGTAAGCGTGGCAGACGCTCTCGGTGATCTGGGTCTGCGTCATCCGGGCAGTGATGGGGATGGAGAGGTAGCGGGCGAACTCCGCTGCGAGCATCTTCGCGGTCGCTCCCGGCGGGACGAGGACGTATGCGACGGGCATCTGGACGTCGGACGGTTTGCCGGGTGGGGGTGCGGTGCGGGTGTGGGCGAGGTGGCAGGTGCGTCCGACGTGGAGGAGGGCCGTGGTCTTTCCGGCCGCGGCGGGTCCGGTGAGGATGAGTGAGGGTCGGGCGGTGGTCTGCTGATAGCGGCCGAGGACCATCAGGGTGCGGACGCTGGTGGCGAGGGTGTCGATGGCTGGGGTGCGGACGGTGACGAACGCGGAGTGGTAGGCCAGGCGCTCCTCGATACTGCGCGGCGGGGTATCGGGTGCGGGCGGTGCTGGGGGTGGTGTGTGGGCGAACTGGTGCCAGCCCTGCCAGGTCGTGATCGGCCAGGACTCCTGCGCTTGCTGGTCATCGGCGTCGGTGTCGGGCTGGGCCTTGTCCACGCTCTGGCGGAGGCGGCTGCCCGGGGTGGGGGGACATGCTGGGGTGTTGTTCACCATGTGAGTGCTTCCGCGTGTGCGTCGTAGAGCCCGAGCCCGGTGTACGGGCGGGCAGGGGAGCCGTTGTCGCCCGCAGGCTCGTCTTCGCCTTCAGCGTCATCCGGCTCGTTGGGGCTGTCGTCCAGGGCGTCGAGGCTGTCGGCATCGGCGTCTGTCGGGCCGGCGGGGGACTTGTCGCTGGTGGTCTCGGAGCGGGTCGGCGCGGATGTCAGGGCGTGTAGGGGGATGGTGGCGCGGCCAAGGAGACGCTGCTCGGCGTGTGTGGCGTGGCCGTTGCGTGCTCGTCGCATGAGTTGGTCGAGGGCGTCGGCGAGGTCGGCTTCGTGCTGGTCGGGATCGGGGTGGCGGACGGTCTGGGCGCGGACGTGTTGCCAGGTGCGTTCGTTGAATGGCTGGTGGGTGTGGTCGCGGTGGATCCAGGGGATCTCGGCCAGGGTCCCGTTGGTCAGGCGTAGCCAGATCTGGCGGGCGTCGTGCGGGTTGTAGTGGACCTCCCACTTCCCGCCACGGGCGGTGATGGGGGAGGGCTGGCCGCGGTAGGGGGCGAGGACGTCGTGGTCGTAGGTGCGGTGGTGCAGGCGGATGACGCGTTCGGTGACGGCCGCCCAGCGCACCGGCAGGAGTTCGAGGTAGTCGTTCCCGGTGAGAGGGACGGGCACGTGGCCGGCCACGGAGATGAGGGCGGCCCACATCTGGTTCGGTGTGAGCGCGGCTCTGGGCAGGACCGGATGGCGCAGGCCTTCGTGGGGGCGGTGGTGGTAGTGGATCAGCCACTCATCGAGGAGGTCCTGAATCTGGGGGACGGTGTAGCGGGCCTCAAGGTGGGTGCCAGGTCCGCGCTGTGTGACGTTGGGGCCGGTGTAGCCGGGCAGGTGCTGGCAGAACAGCGTGTTGATGGTGCCGAAGGTCCGTTCCACGATGCCTTTCGCGGTCGGCGTGTACGGCGGGGCGGCCTGGACGCTGATGCCGAGGGTCTCGCACGCGGCGGTGAACGCTTTCGACAGGTAGATGCTGCCGCGGTCGGTGACGATCGTCTCCGGGATGACAGCTGGGCGGGCGGCGGCTCCTTGGAGGCGTTCGTCGAGGGTGAGCAGCCGCTGGTGGGGGAGCAGCGAGGTGTGGGCGAAGTGGAGGGCGTCGGGCCAGGTGGGCCGGGCCGGTTGGGGGACGGCCATCTCCGCCAGGAGCAGGGCTGCGTCGACGGCCTGGGTGCTGGAGGGGCAGAGTACGGCGGCGAGGATGGAGCGGGTGGCGACGTCGACGGCGATGGTGAGTTCGGGCCTGGCGACGATTCCGTCGTCGAAGACGGCCAGGACGTCGAGGCGGGTGGTGTCGATCTGGACCTGTTCCCCGGGCCGCAAAGCGACGGTCGGGGTGAGCCCGTGCCCGTCGCTTGTGATCGGCGGATTGCGTATCGGGCGGCTGGGGAGGTCGGCGGGGCGGGCGAGCTGGTGGACGAGCCGGTACAGAGTGGCCTGGGAGGGGGCGGGCACGGTGCCGGGCCCGTGGCGGTCTTCGAGAATGCGGGTGACGAGGGGGAACAGTCCGTTGATGGTGCCCTTGGAGCGCCGCCTCTGCCGGCGCAGTGCTTCCTTCACCGCGTCCGCTACGCGTTCGTCCTGCCGTCCCGTCGGGGCGGGACCTCGGGTGGTGCGGTGGTCGAGGAGCCCCCACAGACCTTGCTTGCGGTAGGCGAGCCTCATCCGCTGCACCGTCGTACGTGACACCTTGGCGAAGCCCAGCGCGGTGAGCTCGGCGGCTTTGGCCTGCTCCCGCTCGGCCAGCGTCCACCGGCCCGGGTCGTAGGGCACCCGCATCACCTCCCCGCTGTCCGGGCCACCCGGCCGCCCGCACTCGACCTCCCGGACGTGCCTCTGCCAGGCCAGCGCCTTCTCCCGCGCCGCGGCGGGGGCCGTCTCGAACAACCCCCACTGCGGTACAGACCGGACCTGCTCGGCCTGCTCGCCGGCCAGCTTGAAGGCAGGGTCGGCGAACAGATGCCCGGCGAGCACCACGGCACTGCTTCCGTCGTCGCCGGCCAGGTGCACGCACTGCCCTGCCAGCGCCACGACCTGCCACCGCGCACCGCCGAAGTCGATGTACGCGCCGACCGCTACGACAGGTGGCCCGCCGCGCGGCGCGGTCATGACACCTCCCGGAACCGGCCGCCGCCGGCCTCACGGTCAGGGCCGGTGGCCGTAACGACTGCGGATGACGAGAGAGCGCCTGCCTGGACCAGAACGCGTTCGTGCAGCGGCTTGTCCAGGGGAACGTGCAGGTGTCCGTGCCACAGGGCATGGAAGGCGGCGGGGAGGACTTCGATCGGGTCGCCCACCGCTTCGACGCCCTCGATCAGCGGCCGCGGGCACGCGAATGCTTCGAGGACGGCGGCGGTGAGGGCGGGGCGGACCTGGTTGCGGGGGTGCCGGTAGCCGGCGAGCCAGCGCAGATTGGCCGCCAGCACCGGCTCGAGCGGGGCCAGGCGCCGATAGATCCAGCCGACCTGCTCACACGCCCGCTCCATCATTACGGCGACAGACAGGGCCCGCTCTCCTCCTGCCGCAGCGTGGCTCGGGCAGTCGACGATCAGCGCGGTGCCGTCTGCACGGCGCGCGAAGAGTTGCGGAGTCCACGACCGCTTCCGCCCTTGTTCGTCGTGCCACTGCAGCCGCACGGGCCGTCCGGCAAGACCCACGACGTCCGGGTCGCGGTCCAGGACCATCAGCTGAGTCCGCATCGCGTTCGACCCGGCGGCGACATGGCGCTCGGTGGTGGCCGACCACCACAGCCCAGGCCCCCACCGCCTGCCGGGAACCACTGGAAACGCGGAGACCGGTTCAAGCTCCTCGAACGCGACGGTCACCGCCGCATCCACCCACCGCTGCCGCACCACCGGTCCACCGAACCCGGCGAACGCCACCTCGAATCCGGACTCTGGGCCCGTACTTTGCTGCGCACCGCCTGTGTCTGCCACGCTCGTCACGGGACCGAGTCAACTACCTCATCCAGCAGTTTGGGCTGGTTTGTGCGTTCTGCTCGTGTGGGATGCCGGGATGCGGTAACCGTGCCAGCTGCGCCTCCCCGCGGACCCCCGGCTACTCGTCGTCCTCCTCCGTGGGCCCTGTGTCGAGGCCTGCCCATTGCTCGACGTCGTGGAGTGCGACGCGTTCACTGCTGCGAGCGCCGTCTCTCGTAGGGCCTGGTCGAGGAGGTCGATGGAGTGGCTGAGCCGTTGCAGGAGTAGGCGGGCGGCGTCGGCGGTGCGGCCCTGGTGCGCGCCGCGCAGCTGGAGCAGTTCTTCCTGGGCGGTGTCGATGAGGTTGGTGATGAACATGCGTTGCTCGGGCGGCACGGTGGAGCGCCAGTTCGTACCGGAACCACCCGCGGCCTTCTCCCGGGTCTGCTCACGGAGCAGGGCTGCCATAGTGGGCGGCTGCTGATCGGCCCTGACCCTCCAGGGACCGGCGTCGAAGGGATCAACTGCCGCATGCCGTCGTCGGCGAATGAGGGCGGCCTGCCACGAGACCAGCGGCCCACCGTCCGTCGCGACCAGAGGACCGAGCCAGGGCCGTCCCACCAGCTCTCCGAGACAGCGCCCGAACTGCCCGTCCCCGGGCAGGGGCCGCGGACCTCCCCAACCACTGTCAGCCCACACCAGCTCTTCGACACCCGGATCCAGCAGAGCGCTGGCCACCGCGACCACCTCAGGGAAGACCACCGCGTCCCGCCCAAGCGCCCGCCACCGGTCGACGTCACCACCGACCTTGCCACCGGCGACCTGCTGCAGACGGCGGGGCCAGATCTCTTCCTGCTCCCAGCGAAGGGAGTGCTCCCACCACCGGCACACCACCGCCCGCGCGATACCGAACACCGAGGCTGGCTCCACCCCCGCCCGCCGAGCACGACGCGCCACCACAGCCCACCGGCGCTGCGCCACGACGACCTCGGGACTCCCGGACAGATCCAGGTTGTCCAGGGGCTGGTCGGCGTCCGCGTCCAGCAGCCACCGCCCGTGGCGGCCGCACACCCGCTCCCAACGCTCGGCGTAACGGACCACCCGCACGTCCAGCCCGGTACGCCGCGCCGCGCACAGCCGGCAGCCGAATGCCACTGGACGTACAAGGGCGCCGCCAACGCGCCAGAGGGCCAGAGGGGCGCCTGCGGAGTCCGGGACGGAGAGCTCGGCCCCTTCGTTGTCCCAGGACGGCAGTGCGCGTCCGAGTGTCTCCTCGGATGCTCCAGACAGTCTCGCCAGCACGGTCCGGCCAGCTGGACTGAGTAGAACTTCTGCGTCTGCGCGTAGCGCGCCGCCGGGGTGGCGGGGCTGGTGGTTCTTCCACTGCCAGTGCCCCAGCACGGAGCCGGGCTCCTGGCCGTAGCGGGTGGCCACCCGGGAGAGCAGTGACCAGGTTGTCTCGCCGGTAATGGGTGCGACGCGGAAGGGCCTGGTCCGCTGCACGGTAGGTTCGTGGAGCACTGCGAGCATGCGGACTCGATGCCCAACCTGCCCGTGAATAATGCCCTTTGGTTGTGGCCTTGGCTTCTTCGGATTCGTGGGTGCGGCTCGCCATCTGTGGGTAGGGTTAGTGCCAGCTGAGTCCGGGTCTTCGTTCGTAGCGGAGGCACCAGCCGGCCCATCCACGCTTCTTTCACCGTCCGGGGACACGTTCGTACCGTGTCCACCAGCGGGTCTCCCTGCCGTGTCTGCGAGTGCCACTACTTTTGGTGCGCGCGGAGCACTCTCCCCCTTAGGAGTTCCGCGATGGGTTCATCGCTTTCCGCTGCCCGGGCTATCGACTTCCTGTGCGAACACACGCTGAGCAAGAGCCGGGTGATGGCCCTACTGGCTCATGACAACGGCCCAAGCTCCCTGACCGCTGTCCTGACCTGCAAGGACCCCGACCACGCCTACGAGGCTGCCGGTATCCTCCGCCGAGTCCTCGCCTGCCGCGACGTCAGTACTGTCGAGGATGAGCTGAAGGCCCTTACGGCCGAGATGCCGGACGCCCCGGCCAGCTCGCTGCGCCAAGCCGTGGGCCAGGCTGCGAGCGGCAACTGGAGTGCAGACCCCAGCACGCTGTTCGTAGTGCCGGAACCAGAGCCGGACCCCTCCGAGGATGACCCTGTCAACGGCGCGGTCCGCGGTCCCGTCGGCCACCCGAAGCTGCAGGACCTCCCGGGCAAGGTGGTGCGGATCTCGCACCTCTACGAGTTCCACGTCACGGACGAAAACGCTCTCCTGCGCGCTGCGGTAGCACGTGGATGGGAGCCGCTGCCGGCGTCAGAACTCGGCGATGACGATCCCCGGGATCTGATCGGGGCCGTGATGACCCTCACCGAGGAGCCAGATGTGGCTGGCACCGAGACACTCGAAGACCAGAGCTCGGCGGAGCTCCTCAGCCCCGAAGATGGGGACGAGTTGGCCGACTGGAGCAGGCGACCGATCATCACTCGGTTCACTCACGGATGGCGCCTGCGAGAGCAGCGAACCAGGCCGGCGAGCGAGAGCACAACCCCGAACTTTGCCGCCCTCTTCGACACACAGGCCTGCCCCTGCAAGGGCGAAGACGAGGACTGCGAGGAGTGCCGATGGCAGCTGACGCCCCGTACGGCTGACCTGCTTCACACGGCGCTAGCAATCCTCGCGGACCAGACTTACGACGACGCGGAGCGTCTGGGAGACCAGTTCCTCTCGGACGCCGACTCTGCGACGTGGGAGGTCTTTGACCGGCTGCCTCCGCTTACGTGGACGGCCGACCACCGCTGGCGTCGGCGGATGGCACGCGCCTTCGATGACCTGGCCGGGGATCTCGCCAAGGGAAACTGGCCAAATCCCACTTGCACCGCCGAGGAGATGGCCCTGCACCTTGCCATCGAGGACGCTCCGATGTACCTGGAAGACCGGGAGGAGGGAGACGATCACAGCTCCCTCCCGGAACACGAGGACGACTACAGCTGGGACAGCTGCTCCGATCTCTTGTTCCAGGACCACGACGTTCTGATGCTCTTCCACACGAAGTTCAGCGGGATCGAGGACCCGGAGAACCCCATGAACCAGTCCATGGGCATCGGCGACCTCAGGGAAGCAGCCTGGTTCACTGCCTTCGACAACCGCAGCATCAGGGACCCCCGGCGTGGCTTCCGACGGTAGATGACAGGGGTGCCCCTCGCGCTGGCTGGCGGTAGAAGTGTGCGGCAGACATCTGGCTGCGCAGGTTGGTTGAGCACTGCGCACGTTCACTGAGCCGCGACACCTGAACAGCTTCTTGCTGAAACGGTGCGAGCCTCCTGCTCCAGTATCTATACAGATCTAATTTTGAAGCACATGCAGTCGAGGGTGGAGGCTCGGTCGGGCATACCTCGATCGGGAGCCGGGGCCGGGCACGAACAGCCCCCAGCCAGCTCCCCGCTCAGCGGGAGTGTGCTGGTTCTGGGGGCGGGGTGTCAGGTGATTCGCTACGTTGTTCGTTGTCCGTACCCCGGTTTAGGGGGCCAGGGCGCCCCTTCCTGCCAGTCGGGCAGGCTGGGGGCCCGGTCCAGAAGGGTATGGACATGAGGGATGACCGTAGGTCGCCTCGATGGGAACGGCTGGCCGCTGAGCTTGCGAAGCGGATCGCTGCCGCGCTGAGTGCTCGCGCTCTGTGGGTGGTGATCGTGGAGTTGTTGCACGGCGACAGCTAATCCCGGCTCAGGGCGGGGTCTTTGCCCCCTGCGAGTTCCGCCCACCGGCCCCGTCCGGTCTTGCTCTTGGAAGGCCGGGACGGGGCCGGCACGAGCAGACACCCGCCAGTTCCTGCTGCTGGGGCCCGCGTAGCGGGCTGGTCCTGGAGGCGGAGCCGGAAGGACCCTGGGGTAGGGGAGCGGAGAGCAGACCCGCCCAACGGGCCGCAGACCCAGACCCCGCGAAACGGGGTCACTCAGGCCTGCGGAGCGGGCCGTTGGGGGTGGAGCGAAGCGGAACCCCCAAGCAGTCCGGAGCGAAGCGCGGGACTCCGGCCCGAAGGGCCGGCCCTGGGACCGCGAAGCGGTCCGCCGCCGAGCGCAGCGAGGCGGTTCATTGCTCTGGAGCGAAGCGGAGGAGCAGGCGCCGAAGGCGCC
>NZ_JBVJMA010000025.1:0-64624 GCF_055584445.1 Streptomyces sp. NPDC103540 | reverse complement strand
TGCTGGTGGGCTCGCACGATGGTCGAGTCGATGCAGACGATCGACCAGTCGACCTCGCCGATCGCATCCGAGTGCTGCTGGACGTGGGCCAGGAGCCGGTCCCAGGTTCCGTCCGCGGACCAGCGGCGGAAGCGTTCGTAGACGGTCTTCCACGGTCCGTAGCGTTCGGGCAGGTCCCGCCAGGCCGCCCCGGTGGACAGCTTCCACAGGATGCCGTTGAGGACCTGCCGCCGGTCCCGCACCGGACGGCCCATCCGGGGCGGAGCCAGCAGCGGTCCGATGACTTCCCAAGCCTGATCGGTCAGTTCATGTCGTCGCACCACGAACGGAGTAACGACCGATCGACATTGCGGACACGACCTAGCCCCGTCCGGTCAGGGCCAGGGCGTGGTCCAGGGCCTGGAGGAGGCGGCCCGTCGTCGCCCGGTCGCGGACCGCCAGCCGCAGCCAGGACGCGTCGAGGCCTGGGAAGGTGTCCCCGCGCCGGACCGCGAAGCCCAGGGCCCGCAGCCGGGTGCGTACCTCCATCGCGCCCTCCAGCCGGATCAGCACGAACGGTCCGTCCGCCCGGCCGACCGTCGTGATCTCCTCGAACTCCGCGAGCCCGGCCAGCAGGTGCTCCCGGTCCACCGCGATCCGCCGGGCCGCCTCCTCCGCCTCGGCCAGCGCCCTCGGCGCGACGCAGGCCTCGGCGGCCACCAGGGCCGGCGTGGACACCGGCCACAGCGGCTGGGCCGCCGCCAGCTTCGCGATCACCTCCGGCTCGGCCAGGACGTAGCCGATCCGCAGCCCCGCCAGTCCCCAGGTCTTCGTCAGGCTCCGCAGCACCACCAACCCCGGCACGTCCATGCGTCCGGCGAGCGCCTCCCGCTCCCCGGGGACGGCGTCCATGAAGGCCTCGTCCACCACCAGGGTCCGCCCGGGGCGGGCCAGCGCCGTCAGGTCGGCCGCCGGATGCAGGACGGACGTCGGGTTCGTGGGGTTGCCGACGACCACGAGGTCCGCGTCGCGCGGCACCGCCGCCGGGTCCAGCCGGAAGCCGTCCTCGGGCCGCAGCAGCACCCGTTCCACCCGGTGGCCCGCGTCCCGCAGGGCCGCCTCCGGCTCGGTGAACTGCGGGTGCACCACCACCGGCCGCTCGGCGCCCAGGGCCCGGGCGATCAGCACGAACGCCTCCGCCGCCCCCGCCGTCAGCAGCACCCGCTCGACCGGCAGCCCGTGCCGGGCCGCCACCGCCGCCCGCGCCGCCCGGCCGTCCGGGTACGCGGCGAGGTCCCCGAGGCTGTCCGCGATCCGCTGCCTGAGCCAGGCCGGGGGAGTGTCCGAGCGTACGTTCACCGCGAGGTCCACGAGCGCGCCGCCCGCGTCCACCACCTCCGCGTCCCCGTGGTGGCGCAGGTCGTGCTCCCGCGCCGCGGCCACGGCGCAGGTCGCCGCGACCGAACGGCGCTTGGGCACGAGCAGCTCCCCGCCGCCCGCCAGCGCCGCGGCCTCCGCCACCGAGGCGGTCCCGACCGCGTCCCGGACGGCCGTCGAGGGGTGGGGGACCCGGACGGCGGCCAACTCCTCGGCGGAGTAGCCGACCAGCGGGACGCCGAATCGTTTCGCCGCACCGACGAGCCCCGCCTCCCCGGTCTTCGCCTCCACCGTGGCCAGCGCCGTCACCGCCGCGACGGCCAGCCCCGCACCCCGCAGGGTCTCCTCGACCAGCGCGCAGACCTCCTCGACGGACACCCCCGCGCGTCCGCCCACCCCGACCACCAACCGGGTCACGTCCTCGCCCACCGGGGGCCTCCCTCCGTCGGATCCCTCGGATCCGTCTGCGTCATCGGCTGCGCCGGCCCGGTCGGACCGGTCGGCCTCGTCAACACGGTGGCGTCCGCCACCCGCGCACGGAAGTGCGCGCCCGCCCGCCAGTCTGTATGCAGGGGCACATGGCGGTGATCGTGGCTCTGGGCGCGTTCCTGATGACCCTGGCGGGCGGCTGGACGGCGCAACGCGTCACCGACCGCCGCCACCTCGTGCTGGGCCTCGCCGGCGGGCTGATGCTCGGCGTCGTCGGCCTCGACCTGCTCCCGGAGGCCCTGCACGCCGCGGGCCGGGAGGTCTTCGGCGTACCGCTCGCCCTGCTGCTGTTCGTCGCGGGCTTCCTGGTCGCCCACGTCGTGGAACGCGTCCTGGCCGTGCGTCAGGCCGCGCACGGCGCGGAGGACGGGGCCCGCGTGCCGCAGGTCGGACTGACCGCGGCCGGCGCGATGGTCGGCCACAGCGTCGCCGACGGGGTGGCCCTCGGCGCCGCGTTCCAGGTCGGCGGGGGCATGGGCGTGGCCGTGGCGCTGGCCGTCATCACCCACGACTTCGCCGACGGGTTCAACACCTACACGCTCACGAGCCTGTACGGGAACGCCCGCAAGCGGGCCCTCGCGATGCTCTTCGCCGACGCCGTGGCCCCCGTCGTGGGCGCGGCGTCCACTTTGCTGTTCACCCTTCCGGAGGAACCGCTCGGGGCCTACCTCGGCTTCTTCGGAGGCGCCCTGCTGTACCTGGCCGCCGCCGAGATCCTGCCCGAGGCGCACCACCGCCACCCGGCCCTGTCCACGCTGATGTGCACGGTGGGCGGGGTGGCCGGGATCTGGCTGGTGGTCGGCCTCGCGGAGTGAGGTCACCGGCCCGTCGACCGGCCCGTCGACCTGTCCCTCACGGGGCCGCCGTCCCGGCCGCGACCGTCGCCCGGGCCGCCGCCGACGCGGCGAAGCGCAGGGCCACCGACGGCTGCCCCGCCCAGTGCGTGTGCAGGTAACTGGCGTGCACGCCGCCCTGGACGAAGCCCTCCACGCGCCGCTCCGGGTGCGTGAACCCCCAGGCCGGGGTGGCGCCCGCGCCCGGCTCGGTCACCGTCCGGTGGAACTCGTGGCCGCGCAGCCGGGTGCCGGCCGCGGCGAGCGCGCTGTCCGAGACGGCCACCGCCTCCCGGTACCCGAGCGTGAGCCGCTCCGACATCCGGGCGTCGGCGTCGAGGACCCCGCACATCGGCTTCCCGTCCAGGGAACGGGCCAGGTACAGCAGCCCCGCGCACTCGGCGGCCACCGGACCGCCGGCCGCGGCGAAGTCCGCCACGGCCCTGCGCAGCGGCTCGTTCGCCGACAGCTCGGGCGCGTACACCTCGGGGAACCCGCCGCCGATCACCAGGCCGGCGGTGTGCTCCGGGAGCCGCTCCTCGCGCAGCGGGTCGAAGGTGACGACCTGTGCCCCGGCGGCGGTGAGCAACTCCGCGTGCTCGGCGTAGGAGAACGTGAACGCGGCCCCGCCGGCGACGGCGACGACGGGCGCGCCGGAGTCCGGGCCGAGACCCGTGACGCCCCCGGCCCCGATCACCGGCACGCCCGGTCCCCGCTCGGCGCGGTCGGGGAACAGGGCCCCCCGCGGCGACCACGGCTCGCACTCCAGCGGCGGCGCCGAGCGGGCCAGGGCCATCAGCGCCTCCAGGTCGCACCCGGCCCGGACCTGGTCCGCCAGGGCGGCCACGGCGGCCAGCGCGTCGGCCCGACGCTCGGCCACCGGGACCAGGCCCAGGTGCCGCGACGGCGTCGCCACCTGCGGGGCCCGGCGCAGCACGCCGAGGACCGGCGTCCCGGCCTCCTCCAGCGCCTCCCGCAGCATCACCTCGTGCCGGTCGGAGCCCACCTTGTTGAGGATGACCCCGCCCAGGCGCACCCGCGGGTCGAAGGAGGCGAAGCCGTGCACCAGCGCCGCCACCGACCGGGACTGCGACGAGGCGTCCACGACCAGCACGACCGGCGCCCGCAGCAGCTTCGCGACCTGCGCCGTCGAGGCCAGTTCACCGCGCCCGGCGGCCCCGTCGTAGAGGCCCATCACACCCTCGACGACCGCGACGTCACAGCCGGCGGAGCCGTGCGCGAACAGCGGCGCGATCGACTCCGGCCCGCACATGAAGGCGTCGAGGTTGCGCCCCGGGCGGCCGGTGGCCAGCGCGTGGTAGCCGGGATCGATGTAGTCGGGCCCGGCCTTGTGCGGGGACACGGCGAGGCCGCGCTCCGCGAAGGCCGCCATCAGGCCCGTCGCCACGGTGGTCTTGCCGCTGCCGGAGGACGGCGCGGCGATGACCAGCCGCGGCACGGTGCACGACATCACCACTCGATGCCCTTCTGGCCCTTCTGGCCGGCGTCCATCGGGTGCTTGACCTTGGTCATCTCGGTGACGAGGTCCGCGAACTCCACCAGCTTCGCCGGCGCGTTGCGGCCCGTGATCACCACGTGCTGGGTGCCGGGCCGGTCGCGCAGCACCTCGATGACCTCGTCGACGTCGATCCAGCCCCAGTGCATCGGGTACGCGAACTCGTCGAGCACGTACAGCCGGTGCGTCTCGGCGGCCAGGTCGCGCTTGACCTGCTCCCAACCCTCCTTCGCCGCCTGCTCGTTGTCGAGCTGGGCGTCGCGCTGGACCCAGGACCAGCCCTCGCCCATCTTGTGCCAGACGACGCTGCCGCCCTCGCCCGAGGCGCCGAGCACCTTGAGCGCGTTCTCCTCGCCGACCTTCCACTTCGCCGACTTGACGAACTGGAACACCCCGATCGGCCAGCCCTGGTTCCAGGCGCGCAGCGCGAGCCCGAACGCGGCCGTCGACTTGCCCTTGCCCGGTCCGGTGTGGACGAAGACGAGCGGACGGTTGCGGCGCTGACGCGTCGTGAGTCCGTCGTCCGGAACGACGGACGGCTGTCCCTGCGGCATTACGCGGCCCTCCTGGAGGCGGTGGATGCGGAAGATGATCCGGGTGCGGCGGACGTCACCGCGGTACGTACGTTCTTCACGAGCCCGGCCAACGAGTCGGCCCGCAGCCCGTCGAGGGTCACGGCCGGTGCCCCCAGGTCCGCGGCCAGCGCCCCGGCCAGTCCCAGCCGGACCGGGCCCGATTCGCAGTCCACGACCACGGAGGTGACCCCCTCGGCGGCCAGCAGCCGGGCGCTGCGTCCGGACAGCTCGCGGGGGTCGCCGCCCAGGTTCCCGGCCGAGGTGGCCCGACCGTCGGTGACGACCACCAGCAGCGGCCGGCGCGAGGGGTCCCGCAGCCGCTCCAGGCGCAGGACGTCGCGGGCCTTGAGCAGCCCGGAGGCGAGCGGGGTGCGCCCGCCCGTCGGCAGCAGTTCCAGCCGGGTCGCCGCGGTGTCCACGGACGAGGTCGGCGGCAGCGCCAGCTCGGCGCCCGCCCCCCGGAAGGTGATCATGCCGACCTTGTCCCGGCGCTGGTAGGCGTCCAGCAACAGGGAGAGCACCGCGCCCTTGACCGCGCTCATGCGCTGCCGGGCGGCCATGGAACCGGAGGCGTCGACGAGGAACAGCACGAGGTTGCCCTCGCGGCCCTCCCGGGTGGCCTGGCGCAGGTCGTCCTTGCGCACCACCAGCCCCCGACCGCTGCGCCCGCGCGCCTTCTGGTGCGGGGCGGCGGCCTGGACGGTGGCCGCGAGGTGCAGCTTCGTCAGGTGCCCCCGGGGACGCGTGGCGCCGGTGGTGCGGCCGTGCGCGGTACGGGCGCGCGAGCGCCGTCCCGCCGCGCCCTCGCCGAGGCCCGGCACGCTGAGCATCTTGGTGCGGAAGGGCTCGGAGGCCCGTACGGCGGCCTGTTCGGGGGCCGCTGCGGCCGGGGCGGAGGAGGGCTCGGGCGCCTGCGACGGCCCCTCGGGAGCCTCCGGGGCCTCGGGGGCCTCCGGGGCCTCGGGGGTATCGGGCGCCTCGGGTCCTCCGCCCTGCGGGGGAACCCCGCCGCCACCGCCCCCGTCGGGGTCGTCCTCGGGGCCGCTGCCGCCGTCGTCCGGGCCCTGCGGCTCGGGCTCGGGATCCGGCTCCGGTTCGGGCTCCTCGTCGGGGAAGCCGTCCAGGATCTCGTCGAGCCTGTCCTCGTCGAGGCCCGGCGCGTCGAAGGGGTTGCGGCGACGCCGGTGGGGGAGCGCCAGCAGCGCGGCCTGGCGCACGTCCTCCTTCAGTACGTCGACCCGCCCCGCCCAGGCCGCCAGCGCGGTGGCCGTCCGCGCCATCACGATGTCGGCGCGCATGCCGTCGACCTCGAAACCGGCGCAGGTCGCGGCGATCCGCAGCAGCGCGGTGTCGCCGAGGCGGACCTGCGGCAGCAGCGCCCGGGCGGCCACCACGCGGGCGCGCACGTCCGCCTCGTCCCCGGCCCAGCGGTCCGCGAAGCCGGCCGGGTCGTCCTCGTAGGCGAGCCGGCGGCGCACCACCTCGACGCGCTGGGCGGGCTCGCGGGAGGCCGCCACCTCCACGGTCAGCCCGAACCGGTCGAGGAGCTGCGGGCGCAGCTCGCCCTCCTCCGGGTTCATGGTGCCGACGAGCAGGAAGCGGGCCGCGTGGCGCACGGAGACGCCCTCGCGCTCGACGTACGAGGCGCCCATGGCGGCGGCGTCGAGGAGCACGTCGACCAGGTGGTCGTGGAGCAGGTTGACCTCGTCGACGTAGAGGATCCCGCGGTGCGCGTCGGCGAGCAGGCCGGGTTCGAAGGCCTTGACGCCCTCGGACAGGGCCCGCTCGATGTCGAGGGCTCCGACGAGCCGGTCCTCGGAGGCGCCGACCGGCAGCTCGACCATCCGCGCCGGCCGGGCGCCGCCGGGGCCCTCCTCGTGGGGGCCGTCGGGGCAGGACGGGTAGGGCGCGGCGGGCGCGCAGCTGAACCGGCAGCCGGGGACGACGTCGACCTGCGGCAGCAGCGCGGACAGCGCGCGCACGGCGGTCGACTTGGCGGTGCCCTTCTCGCCGCGCACGAGCACGCCGCCGACCGCCGGGCTCACGGCGTTGAGCAGGAGCGCCAGCCGCAGGTCGTTCTGGCCGACCACTGCGGTGAACGGATAGGGGGTGCTCATGCGGTGCCTTCCTCTGTACGGGTACGCGTGCGGGTACCGGTCCGGGTACGGGTGAGTCCGCGGGCGTCCGCGGACCGGGCGTGCGGTGCGGGCGCGCGGCGGCGCCCGGGCGGGGCGGCGACGGCCCCCCGCCGGGCCGGGCGCCTCACGGGGCGCCCGGGGGGAGGAAGGGCAGGCCCACCGGGGCGCCCTCCTCGATCAGTCGCAGCAGCGCGTCGGTGTCGGCGTGCTCCGCGATGAGGTCGCCCAGCAGGTCGAGCTGTTCCTCGCGCAGCGCCCCGAAGGAGGTGTCCGGCGCGGGGACGAAGCGGCGTCCGGCGGCGGAGGCGACCTCGCGCAGGAACGCCCGGCGGAACCCGTCCGACTCCAGCGAGCCGTGCCAGTGGGTGCCCCACACCGACCCGACCCGGCAGCCGTCGAGGAACGGCTCCCCGCCCAGCACCTCGGCCACCCCGTGGTGGATCTCGTAGCCGAAGACCTCCTCGCCCAGCGCCGTGCCCGTCGGCCGGGCCAGGGTCTTCTCGCGCGCGAAGCGGACGCGCACCGGCAGCAGGCCGAGGCCGTCCACCGTCCCCGCCCGCGATTCGACCTCGTCCTCGATCCGCTCGCCCAGTGCCTGGAAGCCGCCGCAGATGCCCAGCACGGGCCGTCCCTCGGCGACCCGCCGGACCAGCGCGTCGGCCAGGCCGCGTTCCCGCAGCCACGCCAGTGCCTTCACGGTGCCGCGCGTGCCCGGTACGACGACCAGGTCCGCGTCGGCCAGCTCCTCGGCCCGGTCCACGAACCGCACGACCACGCCCGGCTCCGCCGCCAGCGCGTCGACGTCGGTGAAGTTCGACATCAGCGGCACCGCGCAGACCGCGACCCGCAGCACGTCCTCGCCGACCGGCGGCGCGACCACGGACTCCCGTACGGCGCCCCGCAGGGACACGCGCAGGCCGTCCTCCTCGTCGATGCCCAGGCCGTGCCGGTAGGGCAGGACCCCGTAGGTGGCCCGCCCGGTCAGGCCGCGCAGCATCTCCATGCCCGGCTCCAGCAGGCTCACGTCGCCGCGGAACTTGTTGACCAGGTACCCGGCGATCAGCGACTGGTCCTGCGGCGACAGCAGGGCCGTCGTCCCGAAGAAGGACGCGAAGACGCCGCCCCGGTCGATGTCCCCGACCACGACCACCGGGAACCGCGCGGCGCGCGCGATGCCCATGTTCACGATGTCGGTCCGCCGCAGGTTGATCTCGGCCGGACTGCCCGCCCCCTCGCAGATCACGGCGTCATACGTGCCCCGCAGTTGCTCCAGGCAGTCGGTGACGATGCCGAGCAGCTGTTCCTGACGGCCCCCGTGGTAGCCGCGCGCGCTCATCTCGCCGACCGGCTTGCCCAGCAGCACCACCTGGCTGCTGCGGTCGCTGCCCGGCTTGAGCAGGACCGGGTTCATGAGGGCGGTCGGCTCGACGCGGGCCGCCTGCGCCTGCATGGCCTGCGCGCGGCCGATCTCGGCGCCCTCGCGCGTCACGAAGGAGTTCAGCGACATGTTCTGCGCCTTGAACGGCGCGACCTTCACGCCCTGGCGCGACAGCCAGCGGCAGATGCCCGCCGTGACGACGCTCTTGCCCGCGTCCGACGTCGTACCGGCGACCAGCAGTCCGCCGCCGCGCTTCGCGCCGCTCATGCGCGTCCTTCCCTCTTCTTCGCGTGCGAGATGCCCGAGGCCACGAGGGCGCGGGCCGCCACGCAGGCGGCCAGCGCCAGCCAGGTGACCCGGTGGGAGAGCCGTACGGCCCGTTCGATGTCGGCGACCTCCACCGGCCGGCCCGCCGCCCCGTTCAGCACGGCCCGGTGCTCGACCCGGCCGCCGTAGGAGAGGGTCCCGCCGAGCCGGACGCCGAGGGCTCCGGCGAAGGAGGCCTCGACCGGGCCGGCGTTCGGGCTGGGGTGGTCGGCGGCGTCCGCGCGCCAGGCCAGGGCGGCGCCCCGCCGGTCGGGGCCGGCCACCACGGCGGCGAGCGCCGTCAGCCGGGCGCCCGGCCAGCCCGCCAGGTCGTCGAGGCGGGCGGAGGCCCAGCCGTAGCGCAGGTAGCGGGGGGACTTGTGGCCCACCATCGCGTCCAGGGTGTTCACGGCGCGGAAGGCGAGCAGGCCGGGGACGCCGGCGACGGCCCCCCACACCAGGGCGCCGACGACCGCGTCGGAGGTGTTCTCGGCGACGGATTCCACGACGGCACGCGCCATCGCGGGGCCGTCCAGGGCCTGCGGGTCGCGTCCGCACAGGTGGGGGAGTCGTTCCCGGGCCACCTCGTCGTCGCCGGCGGCGAGCGCGCCGCCGATGGCGCGGGCCTCCCGGCCGAGCGAGGTGCCTCCCACCACGGCCCAGGTGGCGGCGGCGGTCAGGGCGACGCGGGCGGCGGCGGGTCGGGAGCGCACGGCGCGGGCGCCGAGCACGCCGACGGCGGCAGCGCCCCCGGCGCACACCAGGGTGTGCAGGAGGCCCCGGGCGCGGTCGTCGCGCCACAGGGCTCGTTCGACCGCGGCCGCGGCCCTACCGAAGGCGGCCACGGGGTGCCCGCGGCGCGGATCCCCGAGGATCCGGTCGCCGATCAGGCCCGCCGTGACGCCGTACGCGAAGACGCGATCGGCACGCATGGTGCAGGTATGTCCTCACTCAGGGTCCGCGCCCTGGTTCGACGTGTCCGGCGGCGAGAGTTCCTGGCTCCCGGGGCGCACGCGCGGCGTGCGCTCCCCGGTGACAGTGGCGGGACCGCGCCGGATTCGCACCGGACTTCCTCTCCATGCCGCCGTGATGGCTCGGGCAGTCCACCACGCCCCGCGAACGCCCGTCAACTCGCTGTTGACCTGCGAAGGGGAGCGGGGCCGGGTACGCGAAAGCCCCCTCCGGAGAACCCGGAGGGAGCCGTCGCGGTGTCGGGCGTCGTCAGCTGACGATCAGGTAGATCGCGTAGGCCACGGCCGCGGTGCAGACCGCGAAGCAGGCGTAGGCGCCGGTGCGGGCGAGGGTGGCGGTGCCGCCCTGCTCGGTGGCGGCCTCGTGCCGGGACAGGCCCACCAGGCCCAGGGTGAAGAGGGCCACGAGGGCGACGGTGGCCGAGAGGCTGACTCCGAAGACGGAGCCGAGTGCTGCCCAGTCGATCTTCATACTGCCGTTTCCTCTGTCGTTCTCGGGGTCAGACCGCCGCGGCCGGGGCCGCTGGGGTCGCCGGGTTGGCCGTCGCGGCCGGGATGGTGGCCTTGAGGTCCTCGTCGGTCACGGCCGCGGTGGTACCGGCGGCCGGCGGGACGGCGACGGCGGCCATCGCGGTGGTGACCACGCCCGGCTGCTCGTCGGCGGCCGGAGCCACGTCGTTGACGTTGGTGTGGTCGACGACCTGGCGGCGCGAGATCAGCCAGATGGCGAGGCAGGAGCCGACGAGGAAGACCGTCACGGCGCCGACGCCGACGTCACCGGTGCGCATGACCAGCTCGGCGACGGACGCGACCAGCGCGGCGGCCGGCAGGGTCAGGCCCCAGGCGACGAACATGCGGGTCGCGGTGGACCAGCGGACGACGCCGCCCTTGCGGCCCAGGCCCGCGCCCATGACCGCGCCGGAGCAGGCGTGGGTGGTGGAGAGGGAGAAGCCGAGGCTGGAGGAGGCCAGGATGACGCTCGCGGCCGAGGTCTGGGCGGCGAAGCCCTGCTGCGGCTGGAGGTCGGTCAGGCCGCTGCCCATGGTGCGGATGATGCGCCAGCCGCCCAGGTAGGTGCCGAGGGCGATGGCCACACCGGCGGAGACGATGACCCACACCGGCGGGTTGGAGCCGGGGGCCAGGGCGCCACCGGCGACGAGCGCCAGCGTGATGATGCCCATCGTCTTCTGCGCGTCGTTGGTGCCGTGCGCCAGGGAGACGAGACCGGCCGAGGCGATCTGGCCCGCGCGGTACCCCTTGGCGGAGGTCTTCTCGCCGACCTTGTCGTTCAGCCTGTACGTGATCTTCGCGGCCAGCATCGCGGCCACACCGGCCACGATCGGCGCGGCGATCGCCGGGATCAGCACCTTGGTGACGACGACGCCGCCGTTGACCGCGCCGAGGCCGGCGGAGGCGACCGCGGCACCGATGAGGCCACCCATCAGGGCGTGCGAGGAGCTGGAGGGGAGGCCGACCAGCCAGGTGACGAGGTTCCAGAGGATCGCGCCGACCAGGGCCGCGTAGATCACTTCCGGCTGGATGCCCTCTTCGTTGACGAGGCCCTTGGAGATCGTCTTGGCGACCTCCACGGACATGAACGCGCCGACGAGGTTGAGCACGGCGGACATGGCCACCGCCGTCTTGGGCTTGAGGGCGCCGGTCGAGATGGTGGTGGCCATCGCGTTGGCCGTGTCGTGGAAACCGTTCGTGAAGTCGAACACGAGAGCGGTGATGATCACGATCCCGAGGAGAAGCGTTATGTGCTCCATTTACCCAGGCTTCTGTTTGACGTCAGTGGCTCGGCGACCGTAGGCAACCTGGGTGAACGGAAGATGAACTGACTCGGGACGGTTGGTGTCCCGGCCCGGCACCCCATCGGACTCTTCGTCCCGATTCTTTCGTGGATATATCGATTAATGCACGTCAGGGCGGGGTCGTGAGCACCTTCCGGTTGTCCCGCCCGGCACGTTCGAAGCCCCTCGCCGGGCCGTTGAAGAGAGGTAGATCACTCCGCTTCCGCACCCCGTCCGGCCGGCCGCCCCGACCCCCGTCCGCCGTACCTCCGGTGGCCCCCGCGCGCACCCGCCTCGACACTGGAGCCGTGCGTACCGCCACTGCGACGGCAACGGCCGTCACCGCGACCCTGATCGGCGCCGGAGCGGCCGCGGCCGCCGTCGCGGCGGGCCGGTACGCCGCCGACGCGGCCCTGCGCCCCGAGCCCGGCCGCCCCCTGCCCGGAACCCCCCGGCTCAGCGTCCACTCCACCGCCGCCGGCCGCGTCGTCCTCACCCGCTCGCTCGCCTCCCTGCGACCGGGCACCTACGGCCTGGACGCCCCCGGGGTCCACGCGGTCGTCGGCCCCGTCCTGCCCGACGCCCCCCACGGCCCGGACACCGTCGTACGCCGCCTCCTGGCCGTCACCCACGGCAGCCTCGACCCCGGCACCCGGGTGGCCCTCACCCCCCAGGTCCACCTGGGCAACCCCCGCACCGCCCTCGGCCTCGACCACGCCGACGTGGACGTCCCCGGCGAGCTCGGCCCGCTCCCCGCCTGGTTCGTGCCCGCGGCCCGCGGCACCTGGGTGATCGCCGTCCACGGCCTGGGCGCCGGCCGCGAGCACCCGATGGTGGTCATGCCCTTCCTGCACCGCCACAAGCTGCCGGTGCTCTCCCTCGCCTACCGCGGCGACCTCGGCGCCCCCGCCTCCCCGGACGGCCTCGGCCACCTCGGCGAGTCCGAATGGCGCGACCTCGACGCCGCCATCCGCTACGCCCTGCGCTACGGCGCCCGGCGCGTGATCCTGCACGGCTGGTCCACCGGGGCCACGATGGCCCTGCGCGCCCTGGAGCGCTCCGCCCTGGCCTCGCGCGTCAGCGGCGTCGTCCTCGACTCGCCCGTGCTGGACTGGCACACCACCCTGCGCGGCCTCGTCGCCGCCCGGCACACCCCCGCCCCGCTGATGCCGTTCGCGATGCGGGCGGCGGAGGGTCGGGCCGGACTGCGCGCCGACCACCGGCCCCCCGCCGCGGACCCCGGCGCGCTGCGCGTCCCCGTCCTCCTCTTCCACGGCCCGGACGACACCCTCGCCCCCTGGGGGCCCTCGCGCCGGCTCGCCGCCGCCCGCCCCGACCTCGTCACCCTGCACACCGTCCGGGAGGCCGGCCACGGGGCGATGTGGAACGCCGACCCCGCCGGCTACGAGGAGGCGCTGCGGCGCTTCCTGGTGCCCCTGATGTGACGGACCGTCGGGCGCGGGAGGCGGTGCCGGACGCGGTGCCGGACGCGGCGCGGGGTGTGGCGCGGTCGTGAAGGGCCTGCGGCGGACCGGAGCCTGTGGGCGAATCATCCCGATTCATCCACCCTGTGACCTGTGGAAAGGCCCCGTTCCGTTTGGGCTTTCGGCCAGTGACGGGCGAGACTGCTTCCGTGACGTCCCGAAAGCCTGATGAGCAGTTGGCTCGCGACTCCAGACTCCGACTCGTCTCCCCGCGCTCCGTCGCCACGGCGCGCAAGGCGGTGACCGACCGGCGAACCCGGCCGGCTCCCCGGCCCCCGGCGGGCACCCCCGCCACGGCAGACCTGGCGAACCGCGCCCGCGCCTCCCTCGCCGACGCGGTACGGCTGGCCCGCTGGGCCGAGCTGAACCTCGGAGCCGGCGACGGCGGCCGCCCCGCACCGTCGGGCGCGCTGCCCGCCCCCGACGTCGAACGGGCCGCCGCCGAGCTGGGCCTGACGCACGGCCAGATCCGCGTCGGCTGGGACCGCGCCCGGCTCTCCGGCCTCGTCGAGGTGCACGGCGCCCAGGCCCGGCCCGGCTGGCGCCTGCGCGCCTGGGACCGCGACGACACCGCCGTGCTGCGCGGCTGGGTCGCCCTCTTCGACGCCTGGTCGCTCGTCCACCCGGCCCCCGCCGACATCGCCCCCTCGGCCGTCGCCGAGGTGGTCGAGGCCATGCCCCAGCTGCTGTCCCTGCTCCAGCTGTCCGCCGGGCCGGTCACCGTCCCGGACCTCCTGGACCTCCTGGGCCAGCGCGTCACCGAGCTGCGCGACGAGCGGTGCGAGGTCCCCTACGGCACCGAGGCCGCCTCCACCGGCACGGGCGAGCGCCCCCTGCCGCTCACCCGACTGCTGCGCTGGGCACTGGGCGGGCTCGCCGCCGTGGACGCCGTCACCCTCGGCCCCGCGCAGGCCACCCTCACCCCGCTCGGCAGTTGGGCCGTCTGGGTCAAGTTGGAGCAGATCTGCGTCGCCGCGCAGAGCCCCGCCGGGAACATCGAGCAGTCCGCCGCCGCCATGCTGCACGGCTGCGCCCGCCTGACCCCCGGCCCCGCCCGCGCCGAGTACCAGGCCTGGCTCGCCGCCCGTCCCGTCGGCCACGCCGTCAGCGAGCTGCTCCACGCGGCCCGCGGCGAGGACGCCCTCCTGCGCGGCCTGGCCTTCGAGGCCCTGCGCGTGGTCGGCGCCCCCGCCGAACGCGAGGTCCGCGCGGCCGTACGGGAACCCGCGCTGCGCCCGTACGCCCTGCTCTGGCTCGCCGAACACGACGGGGTCGACCCGGACGAGGCCCAGGACGTCCTGACCCCCGAGGAGTCCACCTGGCTCTGGGTGGACACCGCGGCCGCCATCGCCGACCACGGCGAGGCCGACCTGCTCGCCCGCCACCTGGACTCGGCCGTCCGCACCACCGTCCCCCGGCTCCTCGACGAGGTCCGCGCGGTCGGCCACCCGCGCACCGTGCAGGTCCTGGTGGCCCTCGCCGCCGCCCACCCCGACCCGGCCCTGGCCAAGGCCGTCCGCCGGGCCGCGTTCCAGGTCCACACCGGGGGCGCGTAGCACCCCGGGCCGTGCGCGCCGCGGGCCTTCAGAGCTGCGGCGCGTACGTCCCGAAGCTCCAGACGTTGCCCTCGGCGTCGCGCGCCATGTAGTCCCGCGAGCCGTAGTCCTGGTCGGTGGGCTCCATGAGGATCTCCACCCCGTGCTCGACGGCCCGTCGGTGGTGCGCGTCCACGTCGTCGACGACGACGTAGACGCCCGTCGTCCCCGCCCCCTCCATCGCCTCGTCGAACCGGCCCCCGCGCCCCTTGCTGCCGAGCATCACCGCGCCGTTGCCGTAGGACAGCTCCGCGTGCATCACCGAGCCGTCCTCGCCCTCGTAGACCGCGACCCGTTCGAAGCCGAACGCGTCCGTGAGCTGCCGGATCGCCGTCTTCGCGTCGCGGTAGAGCAGGGTGGGGTAGATGGACGGAACGCCTGCCATGACGAACACTCCCTCTCGTGACGCGCGGCACCCGCCGCGCCGGTGACCCACGTCACAGCATGGCAGGCCCCGCCGCGCGTCAGCGGAAGGTGTTGCACTGGGCCATGTCGCCGGTGCGGTAGCCCTGGTAGAACCACTGCTGACGCTGTTCCGCCGAGCCGTGGGTCCAGGACTCCGGGGTGACCCGACCCTGGAACTTCTCCTGGATCCGGTCGTCGCCCACCGCCGCCGCCGCGTCCAGCCCGTCCCGGATGTCCTGGTCGGTCAGGGTCGTGATCAGGGGCCGCCCCGTGGACTCGTCCGGGGTCCTCGTCGCGTTGTGCGCCCACACCCCGGCGTAGCAGTCGGCCTGGAGCTCGACCTTCACCGCGTTGCTGTTCGCGCCCTGCCGGCCGTCCTGGGCCCGCTGGAGGGTGCCGGTCAGGTTCTGGATGTGGTGCCCGTACTCGTGCGCGACGACGTACGCCTGGGCGAAGGGGCCGCCGCTCGCGCCGAACTTCGTCCGCAGCTCGTTGAAGAAGCCGAGGTCCAGGTACACCTTGCGGTCCCCGGGGCAGTAGAAGGGGCCGACGGCCGAGGTGGCCGCGCCGCAGGCGGTGCCCACCCGGCCGGTGAAGAAGACCGTCTGCGCGGGACTGTAGGTGCCCCCGCGCCGGGCGAACTCCTGCTTCCAGAAGTCCTGCGTGCTGTTCACCACGGCCACCAGCCGGCAGTCCTCGCGGGTGTTCGCGTCCTGCCCCGTCCGGCAGGCCTGCTGCACCTGCGCGTCCGAGGAGGCGTTCGGAACCGGCTGCGGGTTCCCGTCGGACAGGCCCAGCTGTTCCGGACCCACCCCGAAGAGCAGTCCCAGCACCAGCGCGATCAGGCCGACGATGCCGCCGCCCACCGTGGCCCGCCCACCGGGGATGCGGCTGCCGCGCACGTCCTGGACCTCGGAGGTGTCCAGGTTGGCGTTGTCGTCGAACTGCATGCCGCACCGCCCTCGGGCTCGGAAGCGGGGCGGTCGGGTGGCCGCTCCTGCGGCGAGTATCAACCCGTTCGTCCCGCCGCGCCCCCGGTGTCCCGGGCCCGCCCGTGGGCCGAACGGGCGACGCGGGCGGGGGTCGGGGCCGGCGGGAGCCGGGCGGAGGCGCGGCGGGAGGCCCCGAAAAGTAGTTGCGCACCCCCGGTAGAATGACTCCCATGGCAAATCTCCTCGCGGATTAGCGGCGTCGAAGCAACGCGCGTCCCGCCACCCCTTCCGCCGTCCCCACCGCCCTGGAGTATTTCCGTGATCACCGCCACCGGCATCGAGCTGCGCGCCGGCGCCCGCGTCCTCATCGAGTCCGCCTCCTTCCGCGTCGCCAAGGGCGACCGCATCGGCCTGGTCGGCCGCAACGGAGCCGGCAAGACCACCCTCACCAAGTGCCTCGCCGGCGAGGGGCTGCCCGCCGGCGGCACCATCACCCGATCCGGTGAGGTCGGCTACCTGCCGCAGGACCCCCGTACCGGCGACCTCGACGTCCTGGCCAAGGACCGGATCCTGTCCGCGCGCGGCCTCGACGTCCTGCTCAAGAAGATGCGCGCCAACGAGGAGCGCATCGCCACCGGCAGCGGCGCCACCCGCGAGAAGGCGCTCAAGCAGTACGAGCGCCAGGAGACCGAGTTCCTGACCAAGGGCGGATACGCCGCCGAGGCGGAGGCCGCGACGATCTCGGCCGCCCTCGGCCTGCCCGACCGCGTCCTGAACCAGCCGCTGCACACCCTCTCCGGTGGTCAGCGCCGTCGCGTCGAGCTCGCCCGGATCCTCTTCTCGGACGCCGACACCCTGCTCCTCGACGAGCCCACGAACCACCTCGACGCCGACTCCATCGTCTGGCTGCGCGACTACCTGAAGAACTACCGCGGTGGCTTCATCGTCATCTCCCACGACGTCGACCTGGTCGAGACCGTGGTGAACAAGGTGTTCTACCTGGACGCCAACCGCGCCCAGATCGACGTCTACAACATGGGCTGGAAGCTCTACCAGCAGCAGCGCGAGGCCGACGAGAAGCGCCGCAAGCGCGAGCGCCAGAACGCCGAGAAGAAGGCCGCGGCCCTGAACTCGCAGGCCGACAAGATGCGCGCCAAGGCCACCAAGACGGTGGCCGCGCAGAACATGGCCAAGCGCGCCGAGCGCCTGCTGTCCGGCCTGGAGGCCGTCCGCGTCTCCGACAAGGTCGCCAAGCTGCGCTTCCCGGACCCGGCCCCCTGCGGCAAGACCCCGCTGACCGCCGAGGGCCTGTCGAAGTCCTACGGCTCGTTGGAGATCTTCACCGACGTCGACCTGGCCATCGACAAGGGCTCGCGCGTCGTCATCCTGGGCCTCAACGGCGCCGGCAAGACCACGCTGCTGCGCCTGCTGTCGGGCACGGAGAAGCCCGACACCGGCACGGTCGTCCCCGGTCACGGCCTCAAACTCGGCTACTACGCCCAGGAGCACGAGACGCTCGACCCCGAGCGCACGGTCCTGGAGAACATGCGCTCCTCGGCCCCGGACCTCGACCTGGTCGACGTCCGCAAGACGCTCGGTTCCTTCCTGTTCTCCGGCGACGACGTGGACAAGCCGGCCGGCGTGCTCTCCGGTGGCGAGAAGACCCGTCTGGCCCTGGCCACCCTGGTCGTCTCCTCGGCGAACGTGCTGCTCCTCGACGAGCCCACGAACAACCTCGACCCGGCCAGCCGCGAGGAGATCCTGGGCGCCCTGCGGACCTACAAGGGCGCCGTCATCCTCGTCACGCACGACGAGGGCGCCGTGGAGGCCCTGGAGCCGGAGCGGATCATCCTGCTCCCGGACGGCGTCGAGGACCTGTGGGGCCCGGACTACCGGGACCTGGTCGCCCTGGCCTGACGGCCGCCCGATCGGCCCCGACCCGCTGATCCAGTTCCTTATGGATCATTCGGCTCAGGCGTGATCCATCATCTGAGTGAGACGGTCTCGTACCGTCGCGCGTGGTTCGACGACCCCGGCCGCATCCGCACGGATGCGCGACCGGGGTCGTCGCCGTTCCGGCGTCCCGCCCCTGACCTGGAGATTCCCGCCGGTCGCGCGGAAGTGTGACGCAGGTCATGCGGCGGAAGAGAAGATTCCGTTCTGCTCGTGTGTCCACTGCTTGAGAAATGCGGTCGTACCGACCTTGCTGAATGGGTGGCCAGGAAGCCGGGGAGGGGTGATCATGAGAAGTCCAGAGCGCACTTCCCACGAGGAGGCACGGGTGGCCGAGACTCTGAAGAAGGGCAGCCGGGTGACCGGCGCCGCGCGCGACAAGCTCGCGGCAGACCTGAAGAAGAAGTACGACTCCGGTGCGAGTATCCGGGCACTGGCCGAAGAGACCGGCCGGTCCTACGGATTCGTCCACCGGATGCTCAGCGAGTCCGGAGTCACGCTACGTGGTCGCGGTGGCGCGACGCGCGGCAAGAAGGCGGCTGCGGCCTGACCCTGGCCCCCGGGCCGAGGCCGGTGCCGAAGGCGCCCGACAGCTCCACGCTCACGTTCCACAGCTCCATGGATCGACGTCTCGACGGATCGGCGGATTCTCACCTACGCGCGGTTCCTTCGGTGACCCCCGGTCGGCCCCGTGGTCGACCGGGTGGTTACTGTGCAGTCACTTAGGTCCGGTACACGGCCACGACTGCACTTCCGGAGGCACCAGATGGCTCTGCTCGACAAGGACGGCGTACGGCTCACCATCGACGACTCGGTCGCCACGGTGACCCTGACCAATCCGGCCAAGCGAAACGCCCAGTCCCCCGCGCTCTGGCGGGCGTTGGCGGAGGCCGGACGGTCGTTGCCGGGCACCGTCCGGGTCGTCGTACTGCGGGGCGAGGGCAAGTCCTTCTCCGCGGGCCTCGACCGGCAGGCGTTCACCCCCGAAGGCTTCGAGGGCGAGCCGTCCTTCCTGGATCTGGCGCGCGGTTCGGACGAAGCCCTCGACTCCACCATCGCCGAGTACCAGGAGGCCTTCACCTGGTGGCGGCGCAACGACATCGTCTCCGTCGCCGCCGTGCAGGGGCACGCGATCGGCGCCGGCTTCCAGCTGGCGCTCGCCTGTGACCTGCGCGTGGTCGCGGACGACGTGCAGTTCGCCATGCGCGAGACCAGCCTCGGGCTCGTCCCCGACCTGGCCGGTACCCAGCCGCTGACCGCGCTCGTCGGCTACGCCCGCGCGCTGGAGATCTGCGCGACGGGCCGCTTCGTGCACGCCGAAGAGGCCGAGCGGGTCGGCCTCGCCAACCTGGTCGTCCCGGCCGACGAACTCGACGCCGCCGTCAAGGACCTCGCCACGGCACTGGTGGCACCCCCGCGCGACGCCGTGATCGAGACCAAGGCGCTGCTGCGCGAGGCCGGCTCCCGCCCCTACGACGAGCAGCGCGCCGCCGAGCGCGCCGCCCAGGCCCGCCGCCTGCGCGATCTGGCCGGCCTCTCCGACTGACCCACCCTCGCGACGACCGACGCCGGATCCCCCCGCTCCCAAGGGCGGGGGGATCCGGCGTGTCCGGCCCCGTGCCCTTCGTCGCCCGCCCGCCCGCCCGCCCGCCCGTCGTCGCCCGCCCGTCGGCGGTCGCCGGGCGGGCGCGCGGTGGCGCGCTTACCGTGGTCCGGGGGTCCGCACCACGGGAAGGACGCGCGCCGATGACCGATGCAGCGACAGGGGGCGGGGGCGCCTCCCGCGCGCCCGCCGACCGGGGCCGCACGACCATCGCCGACGGCGTGGTCGAGAAGATCGCAGGCCTGGCCGCCCGCGAGGTCGCCGGTGTCCACGCCATGGGCAACGGCAGCGGACTCTCCCGCACCTTCGGCGCCGTGCGCGACAAGGTTCCGGGCGGGCCGAAAGCCGCCGTCAGTCGGGGCGTCAAGGCCGAGGTCGGCGAGGTGCAGACCGCCCTCGACCTGGAGATCGTCGTCGACTACGGGGTGTCGATCCGCGACGTGGCCCGGGCGGTCCGGGAGAACGTCGTCTCGGCGGTCGAGCGCATGACCGGCCTGGAGGTCGTCGAGGTGAACATCGCCGTCGCCGACGTCAAACTGCCCGACGAGCCCGACGACGAGCCCGAGTCCCGGCTCCAGTAGCCGGCTCCGGAGCCGAGAGGAGCCAAGCGATGAGCATGGCGGTCGCCGGCCTGCTGGCCGGCATGGCCCTCGGGTTCGCCGGGTACTTCGGCGGATTCGGGGCCTTCCTGTTGGTGGCGGCGCTCGGCGCGGTCGGCTTCGTCGTGGGCCGCCTCCTCGACGGGGACCTGGAGGCGGGCGACCTGTTCCGCAGCCGGACCCGCGAGGGCCGGGGCCCGCGCGAGCGCGACGACCGGCACGGGTGAGGCCGTGACGAGCCCACCGCGCACCACACCTCCCCGGGTGCCGGCGGCCGACCGGGGAGCCCTGCGCATCGCCGACCGGGTGATCGCCAAGATCGCGGCCCGGGCCGCGCGGGAGGCCCTCGGCCCGACCCCGACCCCCGCCGCGGGCGCAGCGACCCTGCCCGCCCCCCACGCCACCGTCACCGTCCACCACGACATCGCCCGGGTGCACGTCAGCCTGCACCTTCCCTACCCCGACGACCTCGCCGCGCGCTGCGCCGCCGTCCGCCGGCGGGTCGTCGAACGCGTCGAGGGCTGCGCGTCGATGAGCGTCCCCGAGGTGGACATCGACATCGAGCACCTGCGCCCCGCCGGCACCTCCGACGCCCCCGCCGGGCGCGAGCGGCGGCTGCGGTGAACGCGCCCACGCGGCGACCGCCCGGCGAGCCGGGCCCCGGAGCGGGCCCCGAGCCGAGACCTGCGCGCGGCCCGGTGCGCAAGCCCCCGAGGTCCCCCCGGCGCCTGCCGGCCGCCCTCACCGCGCTGGTGGTGCTGGCCGCGGCCGGGCTCCTGCTCTACGACCTGGTCGCCGTACGGGCCCACCGCCCGGCGACGCGCCCGTACGGCGCGTTCGTCCGGCTGCTGGAACACCACACCCCCGCCGACCCGGGGGTCGTGATCGCGGGTGCGCTGCTCGCCCTCGCCGGAGCGGCGCTCCTGTTGCCCGCGCTCCTGCCCGGCCGGCGGGGGCTCCTCACGATGAGCGCCCACCCCGGGGTGCGGGCCGGGATCGGCCGCAAGGCGGCGGCCCTGGTGCTCCGGGACCGGGCCATGGAGGTCTCCGGGGTCCGCGCCGTACGGGTCAGGGTCGGCCGCGCCCACGTCGGGGTCCGGGCCACCTCGCACTTCCGGGACCTGGACGACGTACGGGCCGACCTGGAGCACGTACTCGCCGTCGGCATCGAGGAACTCGGCCTCGCGCACCCGCCCCGGGCGCGGATCCGGGTCGGGAGGTGACCCGCGTGCTCGCACCGCTGAACCGGACCCTGCTCGCGTTCGCCGGAGCCGTGCTGCTGGCCGCCGGCGTCACGCTCCTCACCGCGACCCGGCCCTTCGCCGACCGGCACGCCCCTCTGCTGGCGGCCGACGACCGTGCGCGGTACGGGGAGCTGGTGGACACCTGGTGGTGGGCGGTGCTCGCCGGCGTCGGGCTGTGCGTGCTGCTGGCGCTGTGGTGGCTCCTCGCGCAGCTGCGCCGGGCGCGGTTGCCCGCGCTGGAGGTGGACACGGGCGACGGGGGCTTCGCGGTGCTGCGGGGCCGGGCGTTGGAGGAGGCGGTGGCCGCCGAGGCGGGAGCGCTCGACGGGGTCGCCGCCTGCCGGGTCGCGCTGCGGGGGCGGCGCGGCCGGCGGGGCCTGCCCCGGCGCGGGGGCGCGCCGCGGCTTCGGGTGCTGCTGGAGCTGGAGCCGCACGCCGTCCCCGCCGACGCGCTGGCCGCCCTCGCGGGACCGGTGCTCGGCCACGCCCGCGCCTCGACGGCCCGGCCCGACCTGTCCGCCGAGGTCCGCCTGAAGGTGGTGGCGCACCGGGCGAGCCGCGTCACCTGACCGGCCCCGGGAAACCCGGCCCCGAGGGGCCGGGCGGTGGCCGCGGCGGGTGCCGCGTGTGCGGCGGACGCGTCAGAAGCCGTGCCGCGCGCCGCCGTCCACCGGGAGCATGACGCCGGTCAGGTACGAGGCGGCCGGGGAGAGCAGGAACGCCGCCGTGCGGCCGAACTCCTCCGGGGTGCCGTAGCGGCGCAGCGGGATGCGGGCCTCGTGGCCGGCCCGCGCCGCGTCCGCGTCCCCGGACAGGGCGTCCAGTTCCCGCACCCGGTCGGTGTCGACCCGCGCCGGCAGCAGCCCGACCACGCGGATCCCGCGCGGCCCCAGCTCCACCGACAGGGACTTCGCGAAGCCCGCGAGTCCGGGGCGCAGTCCGTTGGAGATGGTCAGGCCCGGGATCGGCTCGTGCACGGAGCCGGAGAGGACGAAGCCGATGACCCCGCCCTCGCCGAGTTCGGCCGCCGCCGCCCGCGCGAGGCGGACCGCGCCCAGGAACACCGACTCGAAGGCCGCCGCCCACTGCTCGTCGGTGTTGTCCGCGGCGCTGCCGGGAGCCGGCCCGCCGACGCTGACGAGGATGCCGTCCAGGCGCCCGAAGCGTTCCTTCGCGCCGGCCACGAGGCGGGCCGCGGCCAGCGGGTCCGCGTTGTCGGCGGCCACGCCCACCGCGTTCGGGCCGAGCGCGGCGGCCGCGTCCGCGGCGCGCTTCTCGTCCCGCCCGGTGAGCACCACCTTCGCCCCGTCGGCCGTCAGCTCGCGCGCCGAGGCGAAGCCCAGGCCCCGCGTCGCGCCGGTGACCACGTACACCCGGTCCTTCAGTCCAAGATCCATGCGGGTCACGCTACGCCGAAGCGGGCTCCGGCGAAACGGCCTTGGCCGCGGCCTCCTCGCGGTCGCGCCGCTCGCGGCGGACCAGGACCACCCAGCCCACCGGCACCGCCGAGGCGAACAGCCACCACTGGACGGCGTACGCCATGTGCGCGCCGATCGAGTCGTGGTCGGGCTCGGCGACCGGCTCGGGTCCGCCGTCGGCCGGGGCGGGGGCGGTCAGTTCCAGGTAGCCGCCGAGGACGGGTCGGCCGAGGGCGGCGGCCTGCTGCTCGCTGTTGATCAGCATCACCTGGCGGTCGGGCAGGCCCTTGCGGTCCTTGATGCCGCTGCCACCGCTGGTCTCGTCGGCCTTCAGCCGCCCGGTGACCGTGACCTCGCCGGTGGGTGCCGCCGGGACCGGGGGGTAGGCGCGCGGGTCGTCCCCGCCGGGTACCCAGCCCCGGTTGACGAGCACCGCGCGGCCGTCGGCCAGCAGCAGCGGGGTCACGACGTGGAAGCCGACCTTGTCGTCGTTGGAGGTGCGCATCCGGACGACGACCTCGTGCGCGGGGTCGTAGGTGCCGGTCGCGGTGACGGCCCGCCAGTAGTCGTCCCGGGGGACGGTGTGGCCGGGGGAGGTGAGGTCGCCCACCGGCACCGGCTCGCCGTACAGGTTCTTCGCGATCAGTTCGTTCTGGGCGACCCGGTGCTCGTGGCGGTGGAACTGCCAGAACCCCAGCTTGATCATCGCGGGGATGAGGACGAGGGCGACGAGGGTGAGGCACACCCACTGCCGGGTCAGGACGAAGCGGTACACGCCCACGACGGTACCCCCAGCGACGAGGACCCCGGCGGCCGGGTGGCCTTCCGGGGTCGTGGGGAGGGGGTGGGGGAGAGCCGGGGAGGGGGTGTGGGGACGGGTGGGGCCGGGGGTCAGACGCGGTCGACGATGCCCACCTTCCCTTCCGCGCGGGCGCAGTGCCCGCCGCAGAACCACTGCCCGTCCACCTCGACGCCCTGCCCGATGATCTGCACCCGGCAGTGCTCGCAGATCGGCGCCATGCGGTGGATGGCGCAGGAGAAGCAGTCGAAGACGTGCACCGCGCCCTGCGCGTGCACCTCGAAGGACATGCCGTAGTCGTTTCCGCAGACCTCGCAACGTGCCATGCGCCGCATGCTCGACGGGGCGGCGGAACGGAACAAGATCCACCGGGGTGAGTCGTGGCGCCTGCACCCGGCCGGAGCAACGCGCCCCGTCCCGCCCTCGCGCGTCTCAGCCGGCGGGGGCCACGTCCCGCAGCAGGTGGGTGAAGGCCGCCTCGTCGACGACGGGGGTGCCGTAGGACTTCGCCTTGACCGTCTTGGAGGTGGAGGAGTCGGGGTCGTTGGTCACCAGCAGGCTGGTGAGGCGCGACACGCTCGTCGCGACGTGCAGCCCGGCCTCCACGGCCCGGTCCTCCAGCAGCTCCCGGTCCACCGAGGTGTCGCCCGAGAAGGCGACCCGCATGCCCTGCTTGAGGGGCTTGCCGTCCTCGAAGCGTCCCGGGTTGGGGTGCGGGCACGCCGGCCGCTTGCGCGGGGTGCGCCACGTCGCGCCGCCGCCGTACGAGGCCTGCTGCCCGATCCGGGGCGTCGTCGGGTTGTCCGACCACTCCGTCAGCGGGCGGCACTCCAGCAGCGGCAGTCGGACGCCGTCCCGCGCGGCGGCGTGCAGCGACGGACGGAAGGCCTCGGCCAGCACGCGGGCGTCGTCGAGCGCGTTGTGGGCGCGCTGCTGGACGACGCCGAAGTGCGCGGCGAGGGAGGCGAGCTTGTGGTTGGGCAGGGGGAGCCCCAGTTCCTTCGACAGGGCGATGGTGCACAGCCGTTGGCGGACCGGCGCGGTCACCGAGGCCCGCGCGTACTCCCGGGCGATCATCTGCCAGTCGAAGATGGCGTTGTGCGCGACGAGCACGCGGTCCGCGAGCCGTCCGGCGAACTCCTCGGCGATGTCCTCGAAGTGCGGGGCGTCGGCGAGCACGGCACTGGTCAGGCCGTGGATCCAGACCGGTCCCGGGTCCCGGCGCGGGTTGACCAGGCTGTACCAGTGGTCCTCCACGTTCCCCTGCGCGTCGAGCCGGTAGACGGCCGCGGAGACTATCCGGTCGTCGCGCGCGAGCCCGGTGGTCTCCACGTCGACGACCGCGTAACCCTGGGGGTACGCGGTCGGCCACGTCGTCTCTGCGGTCGTTCGGTCGTCGAGCATGGTCACAGAGGATATCGGCACCCGCTGACAGACATGGCCCGACGACCTTGCGGGCCGGCTCCACCGAGGGGTCGGCGACCGGGCAAGGAACGCGACAAAAGCCTCAATTCGCCACAGGGGGCAGGGCCGAGATCAGGGCGGGGCGGGGTCCGCCGGTCGGCTCCGCCGCTTTCCCCCCTGCCCCAGCAGGGCCTCCGTCAGGGCCCCCACCGACAGCAGGAACAACCGCTCCGGGTCCGCCGGGCGGGCCAGGGCGCGGGCGAGCGCCGGGTCGTCGGGGGCGAACGCCGGGTCCCAGAGGTCGCCCTCGGTCGGGGACTGGGCGGGGGAGCGCTCGCGGTTGCGCTCGACCAGCAGGAAGCCGACGATCTGGAACTGGATGGCCCGCACCGCGTCGGCGGCCCGCGCCCCCCGCAGTCCGGCGGCGCGCACCTCGTGCACGAGGGCCCGCTGCGCGGGCAGGAACATCCGCTCGGTGAGGCCGCGTTCGTGGACCATCGCGATCAGATGCGGGCGCTCGCGCAGCTCGCGCCGCAGGGACCGGGCCACCGACAGGACCCGCTCGGCCGGGGTGCGCCCCACCGGGTCGACCGCGCCCATCTCCCGCACGGTGCGTTCCACGAGTGCGTCGAGCAGCGACTCGCGGTTGCCGACGTGCCAGTAGATGGAGGTCACCGCCGTACCCAGCTCCGAGGCCAGCCCCCGCATCGTGAGGGCCGCCGGGCCGTGGCGCCTGACCAGGGCGGCGGCGGCGTCCAGCACCTCCCCGCGGGTGAGCGCGTTCCTCGCCACGGCCCGGGTCCACCCATCTGTCGAAGCGTCAGTTCTGTTGTGTGCAGGGGTCTTTACCCTTCATCGAAGGGAGTGTAACTGTGTTACACACCCGACCGACCCCGCTCACGAGACGAGGGATGGTGCGAGACATGGCACGCGTACGGTACGGAGCGCGGACCGAGGCCGAGATCGCGGCGGCGCGCGAGAAGAACGCGAAGCTCCCCGACATCTGGTCCACCGGCGTGGTGGCCGTCTGGGAGAGCGACCCGGACGTGGTGGCCGCGGTGCTGCCCCCGCCACTGAAGCCCGCCGAGCGGCCCCTCGTACGGGCGAACATCAGCAAGGTCGACCTGGCCGGCTACCCCCTCGGAGCCGGTTCCGTGGCCGTCGCCGCCCGGCACGGCGACGTCGAGGGCTGGTACCCCCTCGTCATGCCGATGACCCACGAGCGCGCCCTGACCGGAGGCCGCGAGGTGTTCGGCGAACCGAAGAAGCTCGGCGAGGTCACCGTCGAACGCGACGGCCTCGTCGTCCGGGCCGCCCTGGCCCGCCACGGGATCGCCTTCGTCGAGGTGCGCGGGGCCGTCGACCGTGCCCTTCCCCTGCCCGAGCCCACCCTCAAGACCGACTTCTACTTCAAGTTCCTTCCCGCCGTCGACGGTTCCGGCTTCGAGACCGACCCGGTCCTCGTCCACTGCACCCGCAACGAGAGGGTCCGTCGGCTGGACCACGTCACCGGTGACGTGGTCCTGCGCGAGTCGATGTACGACCCCGTCGCCGACCTCCCCGTACGCCGGATCGTGGAGATCACCATCGGCGAGAAGACCACGGACCAGAAGGGCCGCGTCGTCGAGCGCGTCAGCGCCCGGGCCCTCCTGCCCTACCTCCACCAGCGCTACGACGACCCGATGCAGATCCTCGACGGACCTCCGGAAGGCAGCGTCTGAGATGCGACTCGAACCCGGACAGGTGGCCGTCGTCACCGGCGCCGCCAGTGGCATCGGCCTCGCCATGGCCCGTCGCTTCGCGGCCGAGGGACTCAAGGTGGTCCTCGCCGACGTGGAGGAGACGGCCCTGCGCAAGGCCTCCGAGGAACTCGTCGCGGAGGGCGCCGAGGTCCTCGCCCGGGCCGTCGACGTCAGCGACCGCGACGCGGTCCTCTCGCTGGCCGACGCCGCCTACGACACCTTCGGCGCCGTGCACGTCCTGTGCAACAACGCGGGCGTCGGCTCCGGCGCCGAGGGCCGCATGTGGCAGCACGAACCCAACGACTGGAAGTGGGCCTTCTCCGTCAACGTCTGGGGGGTCTTCCACGGCATCCAGGCCTTCGTCCCCCGCATGATCGAGGGCGGCGCCCCCGGCCACGTGGTCAACACCTCCTCCGGCGACGGCGGCATCGCCCCCCTGCCCACCGCCTCCGTCTACGCCGTCACCAAGGCGGCCGTGGTCACCATGACCGAGTCCCTGTACGCCCACCTCAGGGCGGAGGGCGCGGCCGTCGGGGCCTCCGTCCTCTTCCCGGGCCCGCACATGCTGCGCACCGGCCTGTGGGAGTCCCACCGCAACCGCCCCGAGCGGTACGCGAAGCGGCGCCCGCGCAGGACCCCGTACCGCAGCCTCGACCAGTACGAGGCGGCGATGCGCGCGGCCGGCCACGAGCCGACGTTCACCCCGGTCGAGGAGGTCGCCGAGCACGTCGTCGACGGCATCCGCGCCGACCGCTTCTGGATGCTCCCGGCGAGCGAGCACAGCGACCGGCAGATCCGCGCCCGGTCGCGGTCGATGCTCGACCGCGCCAACCCCGCCTACCTGGAAAGCTTCATCCTCGACTGAGGGGCCCGCCGTGCCTGACGAGACGTACGAAGACCCGTACCTGATCATCTCCTCCGACTGCCACGCGGGCCTGCCCACCGAGCGGTACCGCCCCTACCTCGACTCCCGCTTCCACGCGCGGTTCGACGAGTTCCTCGGGCAGCGCGACGCCCGCCGCGAGGAGGCCACCCGCCTCGGCATCCGCAACGAGGCCTTCGCCGAGAAGTGGTTCCACGACCACGAGGAGGGCCTCAAGGGCGGCTGGGACGTCAACCAGCGGCTCAAGGAACTCGACGGCGACGGCGTGGCCGCCGAGGTCGTCTTCCCCGACGCGGACGCCGTCGACAGCCGGACCGCCGCCCCCTTCGGCGTGGGCCTCGGCCTCTCCGGCGACCAGGACCCCGAACTCGGCATGGCGGGGGCGCGGGCCCACAACCGCTGGCTGGCGGAGTTCGTCTCGCAGAACCCCGAACGGCACTGCGGGGTCGCCCTCCTGCCCGTCACCGGGGAGCCGGACAAGGTCGTCGCCGAGATCCACCGGGCCAAGGAGTCCGGGCTCGGCGCGCTGATGATCCCCTCCATGTGGGTGGACAAGGCGCCCTACCACGACCGCCGTTACGACCCCGTGTGGGCCGCCGCCGCCGAGACGGCCATGCCGATCGTCACCCACTCGGGGGCCGCGCCCCGCCACGAGTACGGCGACCACCTCGGCATCTACGTCTCCGAGGTCACCTGGTGGCCGGCGCGCCCCCTGTGGTTCCTGCTGTGGTCCGGGGTCTTCGAACGCCACCCCGGCCTCAGGTTCGGCGTCGCGGAGTCCGGCTGCTGGTGGCTGCCGAACCTGCTGTGGTTCATGGACCGGCTCTACCTCGGCGCCCACGGCGGGAAGAAGCTCTCGCCCTTCGAGGAGCTGCGGCGCCCGCCGAGCGAGTACCTGGACCGGCAGGTGTTCGTCTGCGCCACCAACACCAAGCGCCGCGAACTCGCCCAGCGCTACGAGATCGGCGTCGACAACATCCTGTGGGGCTCGGACTTCCCGCACCCCGAGGGCACCTGGCCCCACACCCGCACCTGGCTGAAGAACACCTTCCACGACATCCCGGTCGCCGAGACCCGTCGCATGCTGGGCCTCGCGGCGGCCGAGGTCTTCGGCTTCGACACCGACCGGCTCGCCCCGATCGCCCGCCGGATCGGCCCCACCCCGGCCGAGCTGGGCCAGTCCCCGGACCAGCCGGCGGTGGAGGCCTCCTGGGCCCGCTCGCGCGAGGTGGGCCGGCACTGGCTGACCGGGCACGACTTCCCGACCCTGGGGGTCTCGCCGTGACGGACGACGACCGCTACACGGTGATCTCGGCCGACTGCCACGCGGGCGCCGACCTGCCGGACTACCGGCCCTACCTGGAACGCCGCCACCACGAGGCCTTCGACGCCTGGGCCGCCACGTACGTGAACCCGTACGAGGACCTCCTCGCCGACACGGCGGACCGCAACTGGAACTCGGCGCGCCGGCTGGCGGAACTGGAGGCGGACGGGATCGTCGCGGAGGTCCTCTTCCCGAACACCATCCCCCCGTTCTTCCCCAAGGCCTCCCTGATGGCCCAGCCGCCGACGGCCGCCGAGTACGAGCTGCGCCGGGCCGGACTCCAGGCGCACAACCGCTGGATGGAGGACTTCTGCGCGCAGGCCCCGGGGCGACGGGCGGGCGTCGCCCAGATCCTGCTCAACGACGTGGACGCGGCGGTCGCCGAGATCCGCCGTACGAAGGAGGCCGGCCTGACGGGCGGCATCCTGCTGCCGGGCGTCCCGCCGGGCTCGCCGGTCCCGGAGCTGTACTCGTCGGCGTACGACCCGATCTGGGCGGTGTGCGCGGAACTGGACGTCCCCGTCAACCACCACGGCGGCTCGGCGTCGCCGCCGCTGGGGGACGAACCGGCGGCGCGCGCGGTCTTCATGGTGGAGACGACCTGGTTCTCGCACCGGGCGCTGTGGCACCTGATCTTCGGCGGGGCCTTCCGCCGCCACCCGGGGCTCAAGCTGGTCCTGACGGAGCAGGGGTCGGGCTGGATCCCCGGCGTCCTGGAGATGCTGGACTACTACCACGGCCGGCTCGTCGCGGCGGCGTCCACGGCGGAGGCCAAGTTCGGCGCGGGCCTGGCCGATTCCATGGGTGCGGGTCCCGGCGAGGTCTGGCGGGAGAACTGCTTCGTCGGCGCGAGCTTCATGCGCCCCCACGAGGTGCCGCTGCGCCACCGGATCGGGCTCGACAAGATCATGTGGGGCAGCGACTACCCGCACGACGAGGGCACCACGCCGTTCTCCCGCGAGGGCCTGCGCGCGGCGTACGCGGGCCTGCCCCGCGAGGAGGTCGCGGCGATGGTCGGCGGCAACGCGGCCCGCGTCTACGGCTTCGACCTCACCCTCCTGGACGCGCTGGCGGCCAAGCACGGCCCCCTGGTCCGGGAGATCGCCGAGCCCCTGACGCACGTCCCGCCGGGCGCCACGAGCCCGGCCTTCGCCCGGGGGGCGTCGGTCCGGGTCTGGTAGCCGCTCCGGCTTCGCCCGGGGGCGCCCGTCGCGCCCCCGGGCCGAGCCGGCCGGCCGCGCCGGACCGCCGGTGACATCGATGGGGTACCGATCGGTAACCACCCCTGGCGGCGGCCCGGGAGCGGCTCTATGGTGCGGGCATGCCGAATCCGCCCGATGTCGTGCTGTGGGCCATACCCGCCTTCGTCCTGCTCACCGTCGTCGAGGTGGTGAGCTACCGACTCCGTCCCGACGAGGACGCCGTCGGCTACGACGCCAGGGACGCCGTCACGAGCGTCACCATGGGGCTCGGCAGCATCGGCTTCGACCTGCTGTGGAAGATCCCGGTCATCGCCGTCTTCACGGCCGTATGGGAACTGACCCCGCTGCGGGTGCCGTTCCTGTGGTGGACCCTCCCGCTGATGCTGCTCGCGCAGGACTTCCTCTACTACTGGCAGCACCGGCTCCACCACACCGTCCGCATCCTGTGGGCCTGTCACGTCGTCCACCACAGCAGCCGCGGCTTCAACCTCACCACCGCCCTGCGGCAGCCCTGGACCAGCGCCACCGGCACGTGGTTCTACCTGCCGATGGTCGTCCTCGGCGTGCACCCCGCCGTGATCCCGTTCTGCTACGGCCTCAACCTCCTCTACCAGTTCTGGGTGCACACCGAACGCGTGGGCAGGCTCCCGAGGCCCTACGAGTACGTCTTCAACACCCCCTCCCACCACCGCGTCCACCACGCCTCCCAGGGCGGCTACCTGGACCGCAACTTCGGCGGGATCCTGATCGTCTGGGACCGGGCGTTCGGCTCCTGGGTCGGCGAGACCGAGCGGCCCGTGTACGGGCTGACCAAGAACATCGAGACCCACAACCCGCTGCGCGTCGCCACCCACGAGTACGCCGCCATCGCCCGCGACGTACGGGCCGCCGGCAGTTGGCGCGAGCGCGTCGGACGGGTCTTCGCCGGCCCCGGATGGCAGCCGGGCCCGGCCGCCGCCGGCCCCACCACCCCCGCCGGCCCCGCCACCCCCGCAGGCCCCGCCACCCCCGCCGTCCGTGCCGCCGCCCCCGCGGCCCCGCAGAGTGAGGCCGCCGCGTGAGCGTCACCGGATCCCGCACCCCGTCCCCGTCCGTGCCGCCCGGTTCCGGCTCCGGCTCCTGCCGCGCCCCCGAATCCGGCCCCGGCCCCGGCCCCGCCGCCGCTCCCGCGCCGGGCGGACGCGCCGGGCGGGTGCTGCTCGGCGCCTTCCTCGTCGCCGTCGCCGTGGACCTCGGCTCGCTGCTGGCCGGCTGGCACCTCGGGCACGTCATCGCCAAGCCGCTGCTGATGCCGCTGCTGGTGGCCCACGTCATCACCCGCCGCGCCCCCCGGCTTCTGGTCGCCGCGCTCGTCTTCGGCTGGGGCGGGGACGTGGCCCTCCTCTTCGACGCCGACCCCGCCTTCCTGATCGGGATGGGCTCCTTCGCCGCCGGGCACGTCTGCTACCTCGTGCTCTTCGGCCGGCGCCGGACCGGCCCCGCGCTCGGGGTCGCGTACGCCGCGGCGCTCGTCACCACCGTCGCGCTGCTCTGGGGCGACCTTCCGGCGGAGCTGCGGATCCCCGTCGCCGGATACAGCCTGCTGCTCACCGCCATGGCCTACCGCGCCGGGGCGCTCGGGCGGGCCGCGGGGCTGGGCGGGGCGCTGTTCCTGCTCTCCGACACCCTGATCGCGACCGGGGTGGCGCAGTGGCCCCAGCTGCCCCGGCCCGACTTCTGGATCATGGCCACCTACCTGGCGGCCCAGTACCTTCTGGCCACGGGCGCACTCACTTTCGGACAGGCGTACCGTAGGGAGGTCAACAAAGTCATACAAGACTGAACCAACCTTGATCCGGAGGGCTGCACCACCATGCGCGCCACCGTCATCCACGCCCCGCACGACATACGCGTGGAGGAGGTGCCCGACGCTGCGATCCAGCGCCCCGAGGACGCCGTCGTCCGCGTCCTGCGCGCCTGCATCTGCGGCAGCGACCTGTGGGCCTACCGCGGCGAGGCCGCCCGGCAGCCCGGCCAGCGCATCGGCCACGAGTTCCTCGGCGTCGTCGAGGAGACCGGCGCCGCCGTGACGGACGTCAAGGTCGGCGACCTCGTCGTCGCCCCCTTCATGTGGTCCGACGGCACCTGCGACTACTGCGTCGAGGGCCTGTACACCTCCTGCACCCACGGCGGCTTCTGGGGCTCGGTCGGCCACGACGGCGGCCAGGGCGAGGCCGTACGGGTCCCGCACGCCGACGGCACCCTCGTGCGGCTGCCCGCCGCCGCGGCCTCCGACGAGCACCTGCTGACCGGCCTGCTGGCGCTCTCGGACGTCATGGGCACCGGACACCACGCCGCCCTGGGCGCGGGCGTGCGCCCGGGCACCACGGTGGCCGTCGTCGGTGACGGCGCGGTCGGCCTGTGCGGCGTCCTCGCGGCCAGGCGGCTCGGCGCCGAGCGGATCATCGCCCTCGGCCGGCACTCCGCGCGCACCGACATCGCGAAGCTGTTCGGCGCCACCGATGTCGTCGCCGAGCGCGGCGAGGCCGCCGAGGCGGCGGTCCGCGAGCTGACCCGGGGCCAGGGCGCCCACGCCGTGATCGAGGCGGTCGGCACCGAGCAGTCGATGCGCACCGCCGTGAACATCACCCGCGACGGCGGGGCGATCGGCTACGTCGGCGTCCCGCACGGCAGCGGCACCGGCCTCGACCTCGGCGTGATGTTCGACCGCAACATCACCCTGCGCGGCGGTGTCGCCCCCGTCCGCGCGTACATCCCGGAGCTGCTGGAGGACGTGCTGAGCGGGGCCATCGACCCGGCGCCCGTCTTCGACCGCGCCGTGTCCCTGGACGAGGTCCCGGACGGCTACCGGGCGATGGACGACCGCAGCGCGCTCAAGGTGCTGATCAAGCCCTGACCCCTCGCGCCGTACGCGGCGAAAGGCCGGGCGGGGGAGGACCCCGTCCGGCCTTTCGGTGAGCGCGAGCGTGAGCGTGAGCGCGGGTGTTACTTGACGGCCTTCAGGGCGTCGACCACGCCGTGACCGTAGTAGCCGCTCTGGCCCCACTTGGTCTGGCAGGTGGTGGCGTCGATCAGGTTGCCCGCGGCGTCGTAGATCTTGGCCGGGCAGGCGGCCTTCGTGGCCTGGCCCTTCAGCATCGCCTGGAGCTGCGAGGGCGTGGCCTTCGGGTGGGCGCTCTTGAGGAGCGCGGCCACGCCCGCGACGTGCGGAGCGGCCATCGAGGTGCCCTGCTTGTAGCCGTAGCCGCCGTCGAGGACGGTCGACAGCACGCGGCCGTTGGCGTCCGGGGTGGCGGGCACCTGGTACTTGTCGCCGCCCGGGGCGGCGACGTCCACGACGCCGAGACCGTAGCTGGAGTAGTAGGAGCGCAGGCCCTGGTCGCCGGTGGCCGAGACGGTGACCACGCCGGGCAGCTGCGTGGGCAGGTCCAGGCAGACCTTCGGGTCGATGGTGCGCGGCACCGGGGTGGTGTCGTTCGGGCTGGTCGTGTCGGTGATGGAGTCACCGGCCAGGTCGTGGTTGGAGTTGCCCGCGGAGGCCACGCTCAGCACGCCCTTGCGCTCGGCGTACTTGGTCGCCCGGGCGAGGGCCTCCACCAGCGCCTTCTGGTCGTCGTCGTTCTTGCAGGTGTAGTTCCACGGGTCGACGTAGTAGCTGTTGTTGGTCACCTCGATCCCCTTGTCGGCGGCGAACATGAACCCGCAGACGACCGCTTCGGTGTAGAAGAGGCTGGTGGCGGGCTCGCTCACCTTGATCGCGGCGACCTTCACGCCCGGCGCGACGCCGCTGATGCCGATGCCGTTGCGGGCGGCGGCGATGGTGCCCGCCACGTGGGTGCCGTGGTCGCTGCCGTCGGCGTACGGACGCCAGGCGCCCTCGGAGGTGTCCGCGACACCGCCGACACAGTTGGCGGACTGGCCCTTGGAGAAGTTCGGGGCGAGATCCGGGTGGGTGTCGTCGACACCCGTGTCGATGACGCCCACAGTGACGTCCGGGCTGCCATCGTTGATCTTGTGAGCCTGGTCGGCCTTGATCGTCCGCAGATCCCACTGGTTGGGCTCCAGCGGCTCCTGCCCCTCGGTGGCCCGTGCCGCCGCCTTCGCGGCGTCCGCGTCGCTCAGCTTCTGCGTGGCGCCCTCCTCGGTGGTCTGCACCGCCGAGAGGGGGGCCGTGCGCGTGGCGCCGACCGAGACGAACAGGCTGCGCTGGGTCCGCAGCTGCTTGGCGAACTCCGGGTTCTGGGAGTGCGCGACGACGACGCCGATCTGCTCATAGGCCGTCACCACCGTTCCGCCGGCCCGCTCGATGGCCTTCTTCGCCTGCTTGGCCGTGCCGTACGCGGTCAGGTTCGCCACGTAGGAGAGCTTCGGGCCGGTGGTGGTCGCCTTCGAGACCGCCGCGGGCTCCGCCGTGTTGCCGAGGGGAGCGGCCGAGGCGCTCACCGAGGGCAGGACGGCGAGCGAGGCGGCGAGCGCCAGGCCGAACGGAACGGCGAGGGCGCGCCGGCGACCCTGGACCGGATGAGGCATGGGTTCTCCACATTCATCGTCAAAAAGCCGTACGGGCGCGGTCGCGCCGGACGGGTTCATGACACGCGAACCTAGTGCCGCCGTTCGCCTTTGCGCCATCAGTTCGAGAAATCAGCGTCCAAAAAAGACGAGAAGCCAAAAAAACAGCGGGTGTTGAACCGTCGCGACACGCCGGCCGTGCCGTTGGCAGGGGGGGCTCAGCACCACCGTCCCCCCACACGGAGGTTGTTTTGTCCGTCGTCCCCACCGCACCCGCGTCACAAGGAGAACCCCCCGTGACCACCGAAGCAGCGCCGCCCCCCGGCGGCGCGGGACCGGCCCCGACGGGTCCCACGGCCGATGACTTCGCGCGCGTCCAGCAGAGCCCCGAGTTCGTGGAGCTGCGCGGCGCCTACCGCTCGTTCGCCTTCCCGCTCACCGTGGCCTTCATCGCCTGGTACCTGCTCTACGTCCTGCTGTCCAGCTACGCGGGCGGCTTCATGGGGACCAAGCTCTTCGGCAACATCAACGTCGCCCTCGTCCTCGGCCTCGCCCAGTTCGCGACCACCTTCCTGATCGCCTGGCTCTACTCCCGGCACGCCGCGGCCAGGCTCGACCCCAAGGCCGAGGCCATCAAGCAGCGCATGGAGGCCGGAGAGTGAGCACCCTCGCCCCCCTGACGGTCGCCGCCGGGGCCACCGAGCACCGCCCGCTGATCATCACCCTGTTCGGGCTGTTCGTCGTCGCCACCCTGATCATCACGATCTGGGCCGGCCGCCAGACCAAGGACGCCGCCGACTTCTACGCGGGCGGACGCCAGTTCACCGGCTTCCAGAACGGCCTGGCCATCTCCGGCGACTACATGTCCGCCGCGTCCTTCCTCGGCATCGCCGGAGCCATCGCCCTCTTCGGCTACGACGGCTTCCTCTACTCCATCGGCTTCCTCGTCGCCTGGCTCGTGGCCCTGCTGCTGGTCGCCGAGCCGCTGCGCAACTCCGGCCGCTACACGATGGGCGACGTCCTCGCCTACCGGATGCGCCAGCGGCCCGTCCGCACCGCCGCCGGCACCTCCACCATCGTGGTCTCGATCTTCTACCTGCTCGCCCAGATGGCCGGCGCCGGGGTCCTCGTCTCCCTGCTCCTGGGCATCACCAGCGACGGCGGCAAGGTCGCCGTCGTCGCCCTGGTCGGCGTGCTGATGATCGTCTACGTGACCATCGGCGGCATGAAGGGCACCACCTGGGTCCAGATGATCAAGGCGGTGCTGCTCATCGCGGGCGCCCTGCTGATCACCCTGCTGGTCCTCGTGAAGTTCAACTTCAACATCTCCGCCCTGCTGGGCCAGGCGGCCGAGAACAGCGGTCAGGGCACCAAGTTCCTGGAGCCGGGACTCAAGTACGGCAAGGACGCCCTCTCCAAGCTGGACTTCATCTCCCTCGGCCTCGCCCTGGTGCTCGGCACCGCGGGCCTGCCGCACATCCTGATCCGCTTCTACACCGTCCCCACGGCCAAGGCCGCCCGCAAGTCCGTGAACTGGGCCATCGGCATCATCGGCGCCTTCTACCTGATGACGATCGCCCTCGGCTTCGGCGCCGCCGCCCTGCTCGAGCGGGCCGACATCCTCGCCTCCAACAAGGCCGGCAACACCGCCGCCCCGCTCCTCGCCCAGGAGGTCGGCGGCGGAGCCGGATCCACCGGCGGCGCGATCCTGCTCGCGGTGATCTCCGCGGTCGCCTTCGCCACCATCCTCGCGGTGGTCGCCGGCCTCACCCTCGCCTCCTCCTCGTCCTTCGCGCACGACCTCTACGTGAACGTCATCCGCAAGGGCAAGGCCACGGAGAAGGAGGAGGTGCGCGCCGCCCGCTGGTCCACCGTGGTCATCGGCGCCGTCGCCATCGGCCTGGGAGCCCTGGCCCGCGACCTCAACGTCGCCGGCCTCGTCGCCCTCGCCTTCGCGGTAGCCGCCTCCGCCAACCTCCCGACGATCCTCTACAGCCTCTTCTGGAAGCGCTTCACCACCCAGGGCGCGCTGTGGTCCATCTACGGAGGCCTGATCTCGGCCGTCGGCCTGGTGCTCTTCTCGCCCGTCGTATCCGGCAAGCCGACCTCGATGTTCAAGGACGCCGACTTCTACTGGTTCCCCCTGGAGAACCCCGGCATCATCTCCATCCCCCTCGGCTTCCTCCTCGGCTGGCTGGGAACCGTCCTGTCCAAGGAGCCGGCCGACCCGCAGAAGTTCGCCGAGCTGGAGGTCCGCTCCCTCACCGGCACCGGGGCCCACTGACCGGACGACCGACCGGCGGATTCACCGAAAGCATCCGGACACGGGGCGTGGCCGCGTCGTACTTCTCTACGATGCGGTCACGCCGCGTCTCGTTCATTCGGGCATCCCTACGGGCCACGGCCGTCGCGTAGGCTCGAATCAGCGCATCCGTCCATCCGCGACTGCGCCTACCTCTAGGAAAACCGGACAGGGGAGGGGGCCCACAGTGCTTCTCGACACCTACGGCCGCGTGGCCACTGACCTGCGCGTCTCACTCACCGACCGGTGCAATCTGCGCTGCACCTACTGCATGCCCGAAGAGGGCCTCCAGTGGCTCGGCAAGTCGGACCTCCTCAGCGACGAAGAGATCGTCCGGCTGATTCGCATCGCCGTCACCCGGCTCGGGATCACCGAGGTCCGCTTCACCGGCGGCGAGCCGTTGCTGCGCCCCGGCCTCGTCGGGATCGTCGAGCAGTGCGCCGCCCTGGAACCGCGTCCCAAGATGTCGCTGACCACCAACGGCATCGGCCTCAAGCGCACCGCGCAGGCCCTGAAGGCCGCCGGCCTCGACAGGGTGAACGTTTCCCTCGACACCCTGCGGCCCGAGGTCTTCAAGACCCTCACCCGCCGCGACCGGCACAAGGACGTCATCGAGGGCATGGCCGCCGCCCGGGACGCCGGCCTCACGCCCGTCAAGGTCAACGCCGTCCTCATGCCCGGCCTCAACGACGACGAGGCCCCCGACCTCCTCGCCTGGGCCGTGGACAACGCGTACGAGCTCCGCTTCATCGAGCAGATGCCGCTCGACGCCCAGCACGGCTGGAAGCGCGACGGGATGATCACCGCCGGGGACATCCTGGAATCGCTGCGCACCCGCTTCACCCTCACCGAGGAGGGCGCCGACGAGCGCGGCTCCGCCCCCGCCGAGCGCTGGATCGTCGACGGCGGCCCCGCCACCGTCGGCGTCATCGCCTCGGTCACCCGCCCCTTCTGCGGCGCCTGCGACCGCACCCGGCTCACCGCCGACGGTCAGGTGCGCACGTGCCTGTTCGCCACCGAGGAGTCGGACCTGCGCGCCGCGCTGCGCTCGGGGGCGCCGGACGAGGAGATCGCCCGCCTGTGGAAGGTGGCGATGTGGGGCAAGAAGGCCGGCTCCGGCCTCGACGACCCGACGTTCCTCCAGCCCGACCGGCCCATGTCGGCGATCGGCGGCTGACCCGCCGCGGTCGACCCGCCGCGGTCGACCGCCCAGGGCGGCCCGCCCCGAGGCGGCCCGTTCCACACTCCGCGCCCCGCGCACCGAGCCCCGGTCACGACCGGGGCTCAGGCGTTCCTCAAGGGCGTCCGGAGCCCTCCGGCTGCACCCACTCCTCCAGGCGTACGACGTCCTTCAGGAACCCCCGGACCCCCAGGAACTGCGACAGGTGCTCGCGGTGCTCCTCGCACGCCAGCCAGGTCTTGCGCCGCTCGGGCGTGTGCAGCGTCGGGTTGTTCCACGCCAGGACCCACACCGCGGAGTCACGGCACCCCTTGGCGGAGCAGGTGGGGGCGGGTTCGGGGGCGGCGTCGGCGGCGGTGTCCGCGGCGTGCGGGGTGTTCGCTTCGGGGGTGTTGTCATCAGGGGAAGTCACGGCCTCAACCCTACAAACACCCCTGGAACGGAAGGGCGACGCCGGGCAGCCACGGGGGGAGCTGCCCGGCGTCGGTCCGTCGCTCCGACGGGGGATGCGGAGCGCGTAGGCAGTATGTCACGCAGGACCCGGTGCGGTGCACCGGAACTTCATGATTGATCTGAGCTTTTATTGAGGTTTCCCGCCTCCAGCGCGGGGCGCACGGGCGCGGGCACGAAGTGCGACGGCAGCGAGGGCGCCGTCTCGCGTCCGGCGTTCGCGATGACCACCGCCACGTAGGGCAACAGGACGCCCGCCGCGAGCGTCACCATCGCCACGTGACGCTCCACGTTCCACAGGATCACCGTGGCGATGACCGACAGGGTGCGCACCGTCATCGAGATGACGTACCGGCGCTGGCGCCCCCGCACGTCCTCGGCCAGCCCCATCCGGGCTCCCGTGATCCGGAAGACCTCGGGTCCGTTCCGCTTCGTCCGCTGCACTCTCCACCACCCGATCGGCCGGCCGGGCGCTCCCGGCCCGGTCCCGTTCCACGGTACGCCGCCCGGCCCGCGGCGAGGAGAGGGGGTACCCCCGAACGGCAGTGTCCGAAATGCGCGGTAGGCCGGACGGGTTGAAACTGGGCCCACATGCGTACCACGCGCCACGAGGAGGCTCGTCATGGAATGGTTGTGGGCGATCATCGTAGGTTTCGTGCTGGGCCTCATCGCCCGTGCCATCCTGCCCGGGAAGCAACACCAACCCCTGTGGCTGACGACCATCTTCGGCATCGTCGGAGCCATCCTCGGCAACGCCGTCTCCCGGTGGATCGGCGTCGAGGACACCCGGGGCATCGACTGGGTCCGCCACCTGCTCCAGCTCGCCGGCGCGGTGCTCATCGTCGGACTCGGCGACATGGTCTACATGGCGCTGAAGGGCGGCAAGAGCCGCACCACGTGACGGGCCGCCGCCACGGCACCCCGCACACGACGAGGGGGCCGGCGCGGACGAGACGTCCGCGCCGGCCCCCTCGACCGTGCGTCAGGCGCCGGTGACCTCGACGGCGGCCAGGTTCTTCTTGCCGCGCCGCAGCACCAGCCAGCGGCCGTGCAGCAGCTCGCCCTCGGCAGGGACCGCGTCCTCGGCGGTCACCTTCACGTTGTTCACGTAGGCCCCGCCCTCCTTCACGGTCCGCCGGCCGGCCGACTTGCTGGCGACCAGACCCGTCTCCGCGAGCAGGTCCACGACCTGGCCGAGCGCCTCGACCTTCACGTGCGGCAGCTCGGACAGGGCCGCGGCCAGCGTGGCCTCGTCCAGCTCCGCCAGATCGCCCTGACCGAACAGCGCCTTCGACGCGGCGATGACGGCGGCGCACTGGTCCGCGCCGTGCACCAGCGTGGTCAGCTCCTCCGCCAGCGCCCGCTGCGCGGCCCGCGCCTGCGGCCGCTCGGCGGTCTGCGCCTCCAGCGCCTCCAGCTCCTCACGGCTCTGGAACGACAGGATCCGCATGTAGGTCGAGATGTCCCGGTCGTCCACGTTCAGCCAGAACTGGTAGAACGCGTACGGCGTCGTCATCTCCGGGTCGAGCCACACGGCCCCGCCCTCGGTCTTGCCGAACTTGGTGCCGTCCGCCTTGACCATCAGCGGCGTCGCCATGGCGTGCACCTGCGCGCCCGGCTCGACCCGGTGGATCAGGTCGAGACCGGCCGTCAGGTTGCCCCACTGGTCCGAGCCGCCCTGCTGGAGGGTGCAGCCGTGCCGGCGGTACAGCTCCAGGAAGTCCATCCCCTGGAGCAGCTGGTAGCTGAACTCCGTGTAGCTGATGCCCTGGTCGGACTCCAGGCGCTTGGCGACCGAGTCCTTCGTCAGCATCTTGTTGACGCGGAAGTGCTTGCCGATGTCCCGCAGGAACTCGATGGCGGACATGCCCGCCGTCCAGTCCAGGTTGTTCACCAGGACCGCCGCGTTCTCGCCCTCGAAGGACAGGAACGGCTCGATCTGCGAGCGCAGCCGGTTCACCCACTCCGCGATCACGGCGGGGTCGTTCAGCGTCCGCTCGGCGGTCGGACGGGGGTCGCCGATCTGACCGGTGGCCCCGCCGACGAGCGCCAGCGGCCGGTTCCCGGCCAGCTGGAGGCGGCGCATGGTGAGGACCTGCACCAGGTGACCCACGTGCAGCGAGGCCGCGGTGGGGTCGTAGCCGCAATAGAACGTGACCGGACCGTCCGCGAACGCCTTCCGCAGCGCTTCTTCGTCGGTGGACTGGGCGAAGAGCCCACGCCACTTCAGTTCGTCGACGATGTCTGTCACGGTCTCTCGACTCCTTCGATGTCTGAAATTGCCATGGTCAGTCTAGGTGGGTCAGACGCCCTTGCTGACCGAGCTCATGTTGAAGTCCGGGATGCGCAGCGCCGGCATCGCGGCCCGCGTGAACCAGTCGCCCCACTCGCGCGGCAGCGTCCTCTCGGTCCGGCCCGCCTCCGAGGCCCGCGACAGCAGGTCGACCGGGGACTCGTTGAAGCGGAAGTTGTTCACCTCGCCCGTGACCCGCCCGTTCTCCACCAGGTACACCCCGTCCCGGGTCAGGCCCGTGAGCAGCAGTGTGGCCGGGTCGACCTCGCGGATGTACCAGAGGCAGGTCAGCAGCAGGCAGGGCCCGTCGTGGCCCGACGCCGCCACCATCTCCTCCAGCGACCTCTCCCCGCCCCCGTCCAGGATCAGGTTCCCGAACGACGGGGACAGCGGCAGCCCCGTCAGCGCCGCGCTGTGCCGGGTCGTCGTCAGCCGGGCCAGCTCGCCCCCGCTGATCCACTCGGTCGCCCCGACCGGCAGGCCGTTGTCGAACACCGAGGCGTCGTCGCCCGAGCTGTGCGCGATCACGAACGGCGCGGACTCCAGGCCCGGCTCGTTCGGGTCGCTGCGCAGGGTCAGCGGCAGCCCGGAGAGCCGCTCCCCGACGCGGGTGCCGCCGCCGGGCCGGGAGAACACCGTCCGGCCCTCGACCGCGTCGCGGGCCGCCGCCGACCACATCTGGTAGATCAGCAGGTCGGCCACGGCCGTCGGCGGCAGCAGGGTCTCGTACCGGCCCGCCGGCAGCTCGATCTTCCGCTCCGCCCAGCCCAGGCGCACGGCCAGCTCCGCGTCGAGCGCGGTCGGGTCCACGTCCTTGAAGTCGCGGGTGGCGCGGCCGGCCCAGGCCGAGCGGGTGCGGTCCGGGGACTTGGCGTTGAGTTCGAGCGTGCCGTTGGGCTGGTCGTGGCGCAGTCGCAGACCGGTCGAGGTGCCGACGTACGTCGACACCAGCTCGTGGTTGGCGAACCCGTACAGTTCCCGGCCGCCCGCGCGGGCCCGGGCGAAGGCCTCGCCGAGGGCCGGGGCGAAGTCCGCGAACACCGCCGAGGAGGTCTCGTCCGGGGCGTCGGTGAAGTCCGGCGAGACCGGGGTGCCCGTCACGAGCGGCTGGGCGTCCTCGGCGGGAGCGGCCCCGCGCGCGGCCGCCTCGGCGGCCCGTACCAGCGGTTCCAGGTCCGCGGCGGTGACGGCGGAGCGCGAGACGACCCCCGAGGCGGTGCCCTCCTTGCCGTCGACGGTGGCGATGACCGTCAGGGTCCGGCCGCGGGTGACGCCGTTGGTGGTGAGCGCGTTGCCCGCCCACCGCAGGTTGGCGCTGGACTCCTCGTCGGCGATGACGACGCAGCCGTCGGCCGTGGACAGCTCCAGGGCCCGCTCGACGATCTCGTGGGGCTTCGTGCGAATCGCAGACATCAGCGTCCGGCCTCCTGCGTGGTGTTCAGAATGTTCACGTCGCGGAACAGGGCGGACGGGCAGCCGTGCGAGACCGCCGCGACCTGGCCCGGCTGGGCCTTGCCGCAGTTGAAGGCGCCGCCCAGGACGTAGGTCTGCGGGCCGCCCACCTTCTCCATCGAGCCCCAGAAGTCGGTGGTCGTGGCCTGGTACGCGACGTCGCGCAGCTGCCCGGCCAGCCGGCCGTTCTCGATCCGGAAGAACCGCTGCCCGGTGAACTGGAAGTTGTAGCGCTGCATGTCGATCGACCACGAGCGGTCGCCGACCACGTAGATCCCGCGCTCCACCCCGCCGATCAGGTCCTCCGTGGAGAGCCCGCCCGGATCCGGCTGGAGGGACACGTTCGCCATCCGCTGCACGGGCACGTGCCCGGGGGAGTCGGCGTAGGCACAGCCGTTGGACCGGCCCAGACCGGTGAGCCTCGCGATGCGGCGGTCCGTCTGGTAGCCGGTCAGGGTGCCGTCCTTGACCAGGTCCCAGCTCTGCGCCTCGACGCCCTCGTCGTCGTAGCCGATGGTCGCCAGGCCGTGCTCGGCCGTCCGGTCACCCGTCACGTTCATGATCGAGGAGCCGTACTTGAGCTTGCCCAGCTGGTCGAAGGTGGCGAAGGAGGTTCCCGCGTACGCCGCCTCGTAGCCCAGCGCCCGGTCGAGCTCGGTGGCGTGGCCGATCGACTCGTGGATGGTCAGCCACAGGTTGGACGGGTCGACCACCAGGTCGTAGCGGCCCGCCTCGACGCTCGGGGCCCGCATCTTCTCGGCGAGGAGCTCCGGGATCCGCTCCAGCTCGGAGCCCCAGTCCCAGCCGGTGCCCGTCAGGTACTCCCAGCCGCGCCCGGCCGGCGGGGCGATGGTGCGCATGGAGTCGAACTCGCCGGTGGTGGAGTTCACCGCGACGGCCGTGAGCTGCGGGTGGATCCGCACCCGCTGCTGGGTGGTGGTGGTGCCGGCGGTGTCGGCGTAGAACTTGTTCTCGTGGACGGCGAGCAGCGAGGCGTCCACGTGCGCCACCCCCTCCGCCGCGAGCAGCCGGGAGCTCCAGTCGGCGAGCAGGGCCGACTTCTCGGCGTCGGGCACCTCGAACGGGTTCACGTCGTAGGCGGAGATCCACGTCCTGTCCGCGTGCACGGGCTCCTCGGCGAGCTCGACCCGCTCGTCGGAACCCGCGGCCTTGATCACCTGGGCGGACAGCTTCGCCATGGCGACGGCCTGCGAGGCCACCCGGGCCGCGGCGTCCATGGTGAGGTCCACGCCCGAGGCGAAGCCCCAGCTGCCGCCGTGCACCACCCGGACCGCGTAGCCGAGGTCGGTGGTGTCGGAGCCGCCGGAGGGCTTGGCGTCGCGCAGGCGCCAGGAGGCGCTGCGGATCCGCTCCAGCCGGAAGTCGGCGTGATCGGCGCCCAGCGCGCGGGCCCTGGCGAGCGCCGCGTCGGCGAGCGCCCGCAGGGGCAGCGCGGTGAAAGCCGCGTCGATGGAATGGGCCACGGAAGTCCTCCCGGGGTCGGGGCCGGTCGCCCCGATCATGTCGCGCCCGGGGCTCTTGTGCACACATCTTTCTGTAGGAATGCGACAGAGCCCGTCGCGAGGCCCTGTCGGAGCCCGATTCTCCGGATGCCGGCGCGGGCCTATAGGTTTTCGGTATCCAGACAGCTAGCGAAAGGGTGATCCGTTGAGCCGCTCGGTTCTCGTCACCGGAGGTAACCGGGGCATCGGCCTCGCCATCGCCCAGGCCTTCGCACAGGCGGGCGACAAGGTCGCGATCACGTACCGTTCGGGCGAGCCGCCGGAGGCGCTCACCTCGCTGGGTGTGCTGGCGGTGCGCTGCGACATCACCGACTCCGAGCAGGTGGAGCAGGCCTACAAGGAGATCGAGGAGAAGCACGGCAACGTCGAGGTGCTGGTGGCCAACGCCGGCATCACCAAGGACACGCTGCTGATGCGCATGTCCGAGGACGACTTCACCTCCGTCCTCGACACCAACCTCACGGGCACCTTCCGCGTCGTCAAGCGGGCCAACCGCGGCATGCTGCGCGCGAAGAAGGGCCGCGTGGTCCTGATCTCCTCGGTCGTGGGCCTGCTGGGTTCGGCGGGCCAGGCCAACTACGCCGCCTCGAAGGCCGCGCTGGTGGGCTTCGCCCGTTCGCTCGCGCGCGAGCTGGGCTCGCGCAACATCACCTTCAACGTGGTCGCCCCGGGCTTCGTGGACACCGACATGACGAAGGCGCTCACCGACGAGCAGCGCGCGGGCATCGTCGCCCAGGTGCCGCTCGCCCGCTACGCGCAGCCCGAGGAGATCGCGGCAGCCGTGAGCTTCCTGGCGTCCGACGACGCCGCGTACATCACCGGAGCCGTCATTCCCGTTGACGGCGGATTGGGCATGGGTCACTGATCACCATGAGCGGAATTCTCGACGGCAAGCGCATCCTCATCACCGGGGTGCTGATGGAGTCGTCCATCGCCTTCCACGCCGCCAAGCTGGCCCAGGAGCAGGGCGCCGAGGTCATCCTCACCGCCTTCCCGCGCCCCACGCTCACCGAGCGCATCGCCCGCAAGCTGCCCAAGCCGGCCAAGGTGATCGAGCTCGACGTCACCAACGACGAGCACCTGGCGCGCCTGGAGGGCCTGGTCCGCGACGAGCTCGGTGGGCTCGACGGCGTCGTGCACTCCATCGGCTTCGCTCCGCAGGACGCCCTCGGCGGCAACTTCCTGAACACGCCGTTCGAGTCGGTCGCGACCGCGATGCACGTCTCGGCGTTCTCCCTGAAGTCGCTGACGATGGCGTGCAAGCCGCTGTTCCCGGCGGAGGGCGCGGCCGTCGTCGGCCTCACCTTCGACGCGCAGTTCGCCTGGCCGCAGTACGACTGGATGGGCCCGGCCAAGGCCGCGCTGGAGGCCACCAGCCGCTACCTCGCCCGCGACCTGGGCAAGGAGAACGTCCGCTGCAACCTGGTCTCGGCCGGTCCGATCGGTTCGATGGCCGCGAAGTCCATCCCCGGCTTCACCGAGCTGGCGGACGTCTGGAACAGCCGCTCCATGCTGGAGTGGGACATGAGCGACCCGGAGCCGGCGGGCCGCGGCGTCGTCGCGCTGCTGTCGGACTGGTTCCCGAAGACCACGGGCGAGATCGTCCACGTGGACGGCGGTCTGCACGCGATGGGTGCCTGATCCGAGGCGCCTCGCGCATCGGTACGGCGGTGGCCGCGTTTCCCCCGGGGGAGCGCGGCCACCGCCGTATCCGCCTCCGGAAGCGGTCGCCGCGGCACCGCGAAGGGGGTGGCTTCGATCAGATTTTCGTCGTCTGACCGGATCTTCCCGAGTCGAAAACCGGGACGGATGCCTGCAAACTGACCACGTCGGGATCTTCCCGGCCGGTACGGGGAGGAGGCACGGGCGTGGGCGCCAGGCCGAGCCGAGCGGTATCGCTGCTGGTCACCTCCATGGTCCTGACCGCACTCCTGATCCCCGAGGGAGCGACCGCGCACCCGGGCGCGGCGGGTCCGTCGGCCGCTCCCGGAACGACGTCCCCGGCAGCCGCCGACCCCGCGGCCCTCACCGAACCCGCCGACCTCGCGGACCCCGCGAACCTCGCCGACCACGTCGGCCTGGCCGATCACCCGGCCGACCTCCCCGCCGAACCCCCCGCGACCCCCGCCAGGCCCCCGACCGTCGAACTCTTCGGGGCCGACTGCGACACGCGCATCGACGGCTCGCTGGTCGTGGCGACCTGCCACAACGCCTACCCCGAGACCGACCTGCTGCGGCTGCACGTCGAATGCGACCGCTGGTGGGACGTCGACGGCGACGGGGCCGCCGTCCCCCTCCACCCGGCGGGCCGGGTGGAGCTCACGGGGCGCTGCTGGAAGGAGGTCCGTACGGCCTGGGTGAGCCACGAACGGCCCCCCGCGGCGACGAAGCCCCCGACCGGCTGACCGCCTGACCGGCTGGCGGGCCGGCCTCCGCGACCGTCCCGGCCGACGCGACCGACCCCGCCGACGCGGCCGACCCCGCTACCGGGCTTCCTTGGCGAGGCAGACGAAGGGGTACCCCGCCGCCTCCGAGGCCGCCGCGTCCGCGTCCCCGCGCCGGATCGCCTCGATCAGCCGGGAGTGGTCCAGGTGGTCGGCCGCGCGCAGCTCGGTGCCCACGTCCGTGCGCAGCCAGTCGGCCACCAGGTCGCCCAGGTCGGCGTAGAGCTCGATCAGCACGTCGTTGTGCGAGGCCGTCACCACCGCCATGTGCAGGCCGACGTCCGCCCCGACGAACCGCTCGGCGTCCCCGCTGCGCCACGCCTCCTCGCGCCGCGCCAGCAGCGCGTCCAACTGCTGGAGGTCCCGCTCGGTGCGCCGTTCGGCCGCCAGCCGTGCCGCCGAGGACTCCAGCGTCGAGCGGAGCTCCGCGATGTGCCGGGGGTCGGCGCCGGCGAAACGCCGGTGCATCACCCCGGCCAGCTCGCTGGTGGCGATGACGTAGGTGCCCGAACCCTGGCGGATGTCCAACAGCCCGTTGTGCGCGAGCGCCCGTACGGCCTCCCGCACGGTGTTGCGGGCGACGCCCAACAGCTCCACCAGCGCGGGCTCCGTCGGGATGCGGCTGCCGACCGGCCACTCACCGGACGTGATCTGGTTCCTGAGCTGGGCGATCACCTGGTCGACGAGCGCGGATCGCCGGGGCGAGGTCAGCGGCATGCGGACGGGGTCCTCTCTGGAGGGGCTCCCTGAGCCCGCTCGGTACGACGACTGGACAACCAATCATCCCATGATTCTATGATGGTTCAATGCCCGACGAAGACATCCAGACCCTCCACCGCCCCGTCCCGATCCCGACCCCCACCCCGGCCGCCCGCACGGCCACCCCCACAGCGGAGGGACAGCCCACCTGGCTGGGCCCGGTCCTCGTCGTCGGCATCGTGCTCGCGGCCCTCAACCTGCGGCCCGCCATCACCAGCCTCGGAGCCCTCTTCGAGGAGGCCCGCACGGGCCTCCACATGAGCGGCGCCGTCGCGGGACTCATCACCTCCGTCCCCGCCCTGTGCTTCGCCGTCTTCGGCGTCACCGCCCCGCGGCTCTCCCGCCGCTTCGGTCCGGCCGCCGTCGTCTGCGCCGGCATGGTCGCCGTCGCCGCGGGCCTGCTGATCCGCCCCTTCGCGGACAGCGCCGCCGCCTTCCTCGCCGCCAGCGCACTGTCCCTGGCCGGCATCGCCCTGACCAACGTGCTGCTCCCGGTGATCGTCAAGCGCTGGTTCCCCGACCGGGTCGGCACCATGACCGGCCTCTACTCGATGGCCCTGGCCGCCGGCACCTCCCTGGCCGCCGCCGCCACCGTCCCGCTGACCTCCGCGCTCGGCGGCGACTGGCGTACCGGCCTGCTGATCTGGGCCGTGCTTGCCGCGGCCGCCGTCCTGCCCTGGCTGCCCGTCGCCCTCGCCGCCCGCAGGGAGAAGGCCGCCGCGCCCGCCGCCGCCCGCGAGAGCGCCGGCCCCTCCGTCGTCCGCAGCCGCACCGCCTGGGCCCTGGCCTGCTACTTCGGCCTCCAGGCCACCGGCGCCTACGTCACAATGGGCTGGCTCCCGCAGATCTTCCGCGACGCCGGAGTCTCCGCCTCCACCGCCGGCGTCCTGCTCGCCGTCACCATGGTCATGGGCGTCCCCCTCGCCTTCGTCATCCCCGGCCTCGCCGGCCGGATGCGCAACCAGGGGCCCATCGCCGTCGTCCTCGGCGCCTTCGGCCTCGTCGGCTACCTCGGGCTCTACCTCGCCCCCGCCGCCGGCGCCTGGGCCTGGGCGCTCCTGCTCGGCGTCTCCAACTGCGCCTTCCCGCTCGTCATCACCCTGATCGGGCTGCGCGCCAAGTCCCCGGCCGGCGTCGTCAAGCTCTCCGCCTTCGCCCAGAGCACCGGCTACCTCATCTCGATCCCCGGCCCCCTCGTCATCGGCACCCTGTACCAGCACAGCGGTGGCTGGGACATCCCGCTGGCCCTGATGGCCGCCCTCCTCGTCCCGCAGATCGTCCTCGGCCTCCTCGCGGGCCGGGACCGCACGATCGAGGACGAATGCGGCATGCGAGACTGAACGACATGTCGCCGGTACTCGAACCCAACCCCCAGAACGGTCGCAAGAAGCTCGGCCTCGTGCTGGGCGCGATGCTCCTCGTGACCGTGGTCATCTCCGTCATCGCCACGATCGCCTCCCCCTGACGACCCTCGCCGACGCCCTCTCGGGCGCCCGCGTCGACGCCCGACCGCGCACCGCGCCGGGCCGCGCGGGTGGGGATATCCCCACCATCCCCTAGGGGGTCGGGTTCAGGGTCCAGTGGGGTGTGCCCCGGATGGGAACGGCCGCCTCGAATCCATAGATTCGAAGCAGCGAGCCCGTCCCGTCCGCACACCCACGGAGGCGGCCATGTCGGCCACCACGCACACCCCGCCCCTCGCCGCCCCGCTCCCCGGGTCGCCCCGCCACACCCCGACCGTCCGAGCGGCCCGCCGCGCCTTTGACGGCGCCGCCCGCCCGGCCCGCTCCGCCCGTCGCGCCTCCCGCGCGGGCGCCGGCGCGAGCACCCGACTGCACTGGTGGACCCTGGCCCTGCCCGCGCTCGCCTTCGGCCTCCTGCTGCTCCTGCTCGCCGGCTCCGGCGAGGCCCAGGCCGCCACCGAAGAGGCCTCCGGCCTGGTCCACGTCACGCACCAGCTGCTGCGCGCCGTCGGCTGATCCGCGTGCGCCGGGGTGCGCCGCACCCCCGGGTGGTGGTCCCTCAACACCCTGCGCCCCGTGGCTCGTTTCATGCGAAGCTGGGAGCCATGAGCGCCGACACACCCCGCAGGATCGCCCTCCTCCGGCACGCCAAGGCCGACTGGCCCCAGGTCGCCGATCACGACCGCCCGCTCGCGGAACGCGGCCGCAAGGACGCACCGGCCGCCGGGCTGAAGCTCGCCGAGACCGGCATCACCTTCGACCTGGCCCTCTGCTCCACCGCCGCCCGCACCCGGGAGACGTGGAAGCTCGCCGTCCAGGAACTGTCGCACCGGCCCAGGACCGTCTACGAAGAGCGGATCTACGACGCCTCCCCGGGCGAGCTCATCGCCCTGCTGAACGAGACCTCCGACGAGGTCGCCGACCTGCTCGTCATCGGCCACAACCCCGGCATGCACGCCCTCGCCGACGTCCTCGCCGGGCGCGCCGAGGGCGACACCCTGGCCCGGATGGGCCGCAGCGGCTTCCCGACCGCCGCGCTGGCCGTCGTCTCCTTCACCGGCTCGTGGAAGTCCCTCGAACCCGGGGTGGGCACCCTGCTCGACTTCTGGACGCCGAAGGAACACTGAGGCCGGTCCGCGCACGACGCGCGGACGAGGAACGGGCGGGGCCCCCGCGCGGCCCCCCCGGGCCCCCCCCCGCCCGGGCCGGGGGGGGGGGGGGGGGGCCCCCCCCGGGGGGGGGCGCGGGGGGGGGGGGGCCCCGGGGCGCCCCCGCGGGCCCCCCCGCCCGTTCCTCGTCCGTACGTCGTCGGGAGGCCGCTCACGCCAGGTCGGCGGCCTCGACCTCTTCCCGGGTGATCCCCAGCAGGTACAGCACCGCGTCCAGGAACGGCACGTTCACGGCGGTGTGCGCCGCCTCGCGGACCACCGGCTTCGCGTTGAAGGCCACGCCGAGGCCGGCCGCGTTCAGCATGTCGAGGTCGTTGGCCCCGTCGCCGATCGCCACCGTCTGCGCCAACGGCACGCCCGCCTCGCCGGCGAAGCGGCGCAGCAGCCGGGCCTTGCCCGCGCGGTCCACGATCTCGCCCGTGACCCGACCGGTGAGCCTGCCGTCGACGATCTCCAGCGTGTTGGCCGAGGCGAAGTCGAGCCCCAACCGCTCCCGCAGGTCGTCCGTGACCTGCGTGAACCCGCCCGAGACCACGCCCACCTGGTAGCCCAGCGTCTTCAGGGTCCGGATCAGGGTCCGCGCCCCGGGCGTCAGCCGCACCTCGGAGCGGACCTTGTCCACCACCGACGCGTCCAGCCCCGCCAGCAGCGCCACCCGGGCGTGCAGGGACTGCTCGAAGTCCAGCTCTCCGCGCATGGCCCGTTCGGTCACCTCGGCGACCTCGGCCTCGCAGCCCGCGTGCGCGGCGAACAGCTCGATGACCTCGTCCTGGATCAGCGTCGAGTCCACGTCCATGACGACGAGCCGCTGCGCCCGGCGGTGCAGCCCGGCCGACACCACGGCCACGTCCACCCCGATCTGCGCGGCGGTCGTGGCCAGGGCGGTGCGCAGCGGCTCGGTCTCCACGCCCGAGACGGCGAACTCGACCGCCGTCACCGGGTACTTGGCCAGGCGGAAGACGCGGTCGATGTTGCCGCCGCCCTCGGTGATGCGGGCGGCGATGGTGGCGGTGGACTCCGCGGTGAGCGGGTGCCCCAGCACCGTGACGTGGGAACGGCCACTGCCGCGCGGCCGGTTGTCGCCGGTGCCCGAGAGGATCTCGGCCTGCAGCTTGAGGGACTCGGCCCAGCTGTGGACGGTGGCCCGCAGCTCACCCTCCGTACCGGCCGTGGGATGGGTGACGAGGGCGCACAGGACGATGCGGCCACGGGTGACGACCTGCTCGATGTCGACGACGTCGACGGAGTAGGCGGCGAGGGTGTCGAACAGCCCGGCGGTGATCCCGGGACGGTCCTTGCCGAAGATCTTGACGAGGAGGGTGGGGACCTCGGAGGTCTGCGAAGCGCTCATGGTGACCTCACCGTATCTTCCCCGTCCCCGGGACCCGACCCCCGTCCCACCCAGTGAACGCGTCGCGCGTCCGGCGCCCCCCGCATCGCTACCGGGCGGTAGCCGACGCGACCGCCGGTCGAGAAGTCCCGTATTTCACTCTCCGGGTCACTTTCGCCCCCGCCGAAGGGCAGCCGCGGACGCGTGTGGAAGGCCCCGATTCCACATGTGGCCCAAGGCCTGAAATAGTTCCCCCGGATGTTCGCCATCCCTAGACTCCCTGACGTCAGGGGGATTCTCGGGGGACTTAAGTGGGGCTGGAGTGCCGGAACTCGTACTGGAATTGAACGGAAGGACCTGGACGCTCGATCCGTCCAGGTCGTACTCGCTGGGGCGCGATCCCCAGGGAGACATGGTGATCGACGACGCCCGGGTGTCGTGGCGGCACGCCACCATCAGCTGGGACGGCCGGGGTTGGAGCATCGAGGACCACGGCAGCACCAACGGCACCTACGTGCGCGGCGCCCGGGTCCAGCAGGCCGAACTGGTGCCCGGTACGCCGGTCCACCTGGGCAACGCGACGGACGGCCCCCGGCTGGACCCGAGCGCCGCCGGCGCGCAGCAGCACGCGTACCAGGCCCCGGCCGCCGCCGCTCAGCAGGCTCCGGCCTACCAGGCCCCGGTGGCGCAGCAGCCCTGGGAGCAGCAGCAGCGGCAGCCGCAGCAGGCCCAGCAGCCGCAGCAGGCCCAGCAGCAGCCGTACGTGCCCCCGCAGCAGAACGCGCCCGCCGCGCAGTCGTCCGGGCCCGCCCACGTCGACCACCGCAGCCCGACGACGTTCCACCAGCTCTCGCTGGGCCACGTCATGCGCATCGGTCGTGCCCTGGAGAACGAGCTGGTGGTCTCCGACCTCCAGGTCTCCCGCCACCACGCCGAGTTCCGCTCGATGCCCGGCGGCCGCTTCGAGATCCACGACCTCGGCAGCCACAACGGCACCTACGTCAACGGCCAGCCGCTCGCCAAGTCCGGCACCGCGCTCCTCGGCCCGAACGACATCGTCGGCGTCGGCCACTCCACCTTCCGGATCGTCGGCGACCGCCTCGAGGAGTTCGTCGACACCGGTGACGTCTCCTTCTCGGCCCGCCACCTCACGGTCACGGTCGACGGCGGCAAGCAGATCCTCAAGGACGTCACCTTCGGCGTCCCGGAGAAGTCGCTCATCGGCGTCATCGGCCCCTCCGGCTCCGGCAAGTCCACCCTGCTGAAGGCGCTCACCGGCTACCGGCCCGCCGACCAGGGCGACGTCCTCTACGACAACCGCAACCTGTACAAGCAGTTCGCGGAGCTCCGCCAGCGCATCGGCCTGGTCCCGCAGGACGACATCCTGCACAAGGAACTGAAGGTCAGCACGGCCCTGAAGTACGCGGCCAAGCTCCGCTTCCCCGGCGACACCGCCGAGTCCGAGCGCGCCGCCCGCATCGACGAGGTGCTGCGCGAGCTCAAGCTCGACATCCACAAGGACAAGAAGATCACCTCGCTCTCGGGTGGTCAGCGCAAGCGCGTGTCCGTGGCCCTGGAGCTGCTCACCAAGCCCTCGCTGATCTTCCTGGACGAGCCCACCTCCGGCCTCGACCCGGGCATGGACCGCGACGTCATGCAGCTGCTGCGCGGCCTCGCCGACGACGGCCGCACCGTGCTCGTCGTCACCCACTCCGTCGCCGAGCTGGCCCTCTGCGACAAGCTGCTGGTCATGGCCCCGGGCGGATCCGTCGCCTACTTCGGCCCGCCGGACGAGGCGCTGAACTTCTTCGGCTACACCACGTGGGCCGACGTGTTCTCCGCCTTCGAGAACTACCGCGACTACGACTGGGCCGGTCGCTGGAAGGGCTCGCAGCACTACCAGCTGTACGCCGCCGAGCTCGACCAGGTCGCCCCGCAGCCCGTCGCCATGCCGTCGCCGCAGCAGATGAACCCGCCGAAGCCGCAGGGCTGGGGCTCGCAGCTGTGGACCCTGATCCGCCGCTACGTCTCCGTCATCGCCTCGGACCCCGGCTTCCTCGCGCTGATGGTGCTGCTGCCCGCCGTCCTCGGCGTGGTCTCCACGGTGATCCCCGCGAAGTTCGGCCTGGCCCCGCCGGTGGCCCCGTCCCGGTTCAACGGCGACGCGGGCACGATCATGCTGATCCTCGCAGTCGGCATGTGCTTCTCCGGCGCCGCGAACTCCGTCCGCGAGCTGATCAAGGAACGGGTCATCTACGAACGGGAACGCGCGACAGGCCTGTCCCGGTCGGCGTACCTGATGTCGAAGGTGATCGTCCTCGGCTTCATCACGGCCCTCCAGGGCGTGATCATCTGCGCCATCGGCTTCTTCCCGCGCGACCTGCCGCTGGAGGGCCTGGTCATGCCGCCGGCCGTCGAGATCTGCCTTTCGGTGATCGCGCTCGGCTTCACCTCGATGATGTTCGGCCTCGTGATCTCCTCGCTCGTCAAGACGGCCGAGAAGACCATGCCGCTGCTCGTCATGTTCGCGATCGTCCAGGTCGTCTTCACCGGCATCCTCTTCCAGGTCTACGACTCCCCGGGCCTGGAGCAGTTCGCCTGGCTGATGCCCTCCCGCTGGGCCATCGCCGCCGCCGGCACCACCTTGAACCTCGGCAAGCTCATGCCGCCGTGGGACGCCGACAACCCGCTCAACACCGACCCGCTGTGGGACGCCACGATCGGGCAGTGGAGCCTCAACATCACCGTCCTGCTGCTGCTCGGCATCGCCTGCGGCTTCCTGGTGGCCCGGCTCCTGCGCCGCCACGAGCCGGAGGTCATGCGCAAGTGACGCAGGCCGGGACCTCCGGGTCCCGGCGCCCGCGCACGCGAAACGCCTCAGGGCGGCACCCGGAAGGTTCCGGGGGCCGCCCTGAGGCGCATGGGGGATCCGTGGGGCGCGGCCTAGTAGGCGCTGTTCACGTTGTCCATGGAGCCGTAGCGGTCGGCGGCGTAGTTGCACGCGGCGACGATGTTCGCGACCGGGTCGTACTGGTCGAACTTGGTGCCCTTGACGTGGTACGCGGCGAAGGTCGGCTTGATGACCTGGAGCAGGCCCTTCGACGGGATGCCGTTCTGCGCGTTGATGTCCCAGTTGTTGATCGCGCGGGGGTTGCCGCTCGACTCGCGCATGATGTTGCGGTGGATGCCCGCGTACGTGCCGGGAATGCCCTCGCGCTTCATGATGAAGAGCGCTTCCTTGATCCAACCGTCGAGGTTGTTCGCGAAGACCGGGGTGCGGGCCGCGGAACGGCTCGCGGCGGCCTTGGCCTCGCGGTCCGCCTTCGCCTGCGCCGCGGCCTTGGCCTTCGCGTCGTCCTGGGCGGCCTTGTTCGCCACGACCTGCTGCGCGGTGAGGTTCTGCTGTACCGACTGGCTCCACGCGACCGGGGCCATGGCCACGTTCGTGCTCTCCACGGGGGCGGCGACCGTGGTGGCGCCGGCCGGGACGAGGGAGAAGGCGAGCGCGGAGGCGCCGAGGGTGGCGACACCGGCGAGGGACAGCTTGTGTGCCTTCGTCAGACGACTGTGACCGGGAGTGCTGGAAGCAGACATGGCGGGGCAACCTCTTCGAATAGCGGGGGCCGCAGGAAAGCGCCGTGTGGATCCGGGATCCGCGGCGCTGTGCGACGTCGACATTCTTAGCGGCGGCAAAATCCTCTGGCAAAGGTGTGACGTACGATCCCGCTTAGTGGATCAGGGGCCGTCGAAGACACCCCGATTCGGGCCCCGGAGCTACGTACGCCCGCACTGACAGAGCCTTTACCCGTCCACTACGGAGCTTCGTAAGTGATGTGCGTCCTATGCCGGGGCTCACACCGTCCCTACGTCGCTCTCACTCAGAGTTGCACTCGCAATGCAATGCGTGAGCGAACTCCTCCTTGAGGACGACCCGATCCCCCCGATCCCTCATCCCCAGGGCAGACCCCACACCCCCGCATCCCCTCCCCGCGCACGACGGCCCCCGTCCCCAGCCCTACGTCCCGGGCCCGATCCCGCAGGTCAGGGCCGCCGGTACGGTGACCCCATGCACAACGGACCCTGTACGGGACTGGCCGCCGTCAGCAGCGCGCTGCTCGCCATGAGCCGCCACCTGGAGGTCCACGACGTCCTGCGCACGATCGTCGCCTCGGCCCGGGAGCTGCTCGACGCCGAGTACGCGGCCCTCGGGGTCCCCGACGACCACGGGGGCTTCGCCCAGTTCGTCGTGGACGGGGTGAGCGAGGAACAGTGGCGCCGCATCGGCCCCCTGCCCCGCCAGCACGGCATCCTCGCCGCGATGCTCCACCAGGACGGCCCCGAGCGGCTGGCCGACGTCCGCCGGGACCCCCGCTTCGGCGGCTGGCCGGCCGCGCACCCCGAGATGGCCGACTTCCTCGGCATGCCGATCCGGGACGGCGAGGAGACCCTCGGCGCGCTCTTCCTCGCGAACAAGAGGACCCCAGAGGGGGCCGGCGACGACCCCGGCGCCCCCGCCGACCCCGGCCCGCGCCGCGGCTTCACCGACGAGGACGAGGAGCTCCTCTCCCTCCTCGCCCAGCACGCCGCCCTCGCCCTGACCAACGCGCGCCTCTACGAACGCGGCCGCGAGCTGACCATCGCCGAGGAGCGCTCCCGCCTCGCCCACGAGCTGCACGACGCCGTCAGCCAGAAGCTGTTCTCCCTGCGCCTGACCGCCCAGGCCGCCGCCACCCTCGTCGACCGGGACCCCGCCCGCGCCAAGGGCGAGCTCCAGCAGGTCGCCGCCCTCGCCGCGGAGGCCGCCGACGAGCTGCGCGCCGCCGTCACCGAGCTGCGCCCCGCCGCGCTGGACGAGGACGGCCTCGTCGCCACCCTGCGCAACCACGTCCGCGTCCTCGACCGGGCCCACGAGGCACACGTCACCTTCACCTGCGACGGCGTACGGGCCCTGCCCGCCGCCCAGGAGGAAGCGGTCCTGCGCGTGGCCCAGGAGGCCCTCCACAACGCCCTGCGCCACTCCGGGTCCGACCGGGTCGAGGTCACCCTCGCCCGCACCCCGGAGGGCGGGGCCGTGCTGCGCGTGCGCGACCGCGGCCGCGGCTTCACCCCTTCCACCGTCCGCACCGCCGGCCGCCACCTCGGGCTCGTCTCCATGCGGGACCGCGCGAGCGGGGCCGGAGGCCGACTGGACGTCCGCTCGGAGCCCGGTACGGGCACCACCATCGAGATGGAGGTCCCCGGTGGCTGACACCCCCGCCCCGGCCCCCGGCCCCGGCCCCGGCCGCATCCGCGTCCTGATCGTCGACGACCACCAGGTGGTCCGCCGCGGCCTGCGCACCTTCCTGGAGGTCCAGGAGGACATCGAGGTGGTCGGCGAGGCCTGCGACGGCGCCGAGGGCGTCGCCCGCGCCGGGGAACTGCGGCCCGACGTGATCCTCATGGACGTCAAGATGCCCGGCACCGACGGCATCGAGGCCCTGCGGAGGCTGCGCGGCACCGACTCGGACGCCCGCGTCCTGATCGTCACCAGCTTCACCGAACAGCGCACCGTCGTCCCCGCCCTGCGCGCCGGCGCCGCGGGATACGTCTACAAGGACATCGACCCCGACGCCCTGGCCGCCGCCATCCGCTCCGTGCACGCGGGTCACGTCCTGCTGCAGCCGGAGGTCGCCGAGGTCCTCCTGGCCCAGGACGACCAGACCGCCGGCGCCGGCCGACCCGGCGCCCTGACCGAGCGCGAGCGCGAGGTCCTCGCACTGATCGCGGACGGACGCTCCAACCGCGAGATCGCCCGCGCCCTGGTGCTCTCCGAGAAGACGGTCAAGACGCACGTGTCGAACATCCTGATGAAGCTGGACCTCTCGGACCGCACCCAGGCCGCGTTGTGGGCGGTCAGGCACGGGATCACCGACTGACCGGACGGGTAATCGCCTCAACGGAGATTCATACGGTCGGGTGCATGTAGCCCACATGGCGTATCCGCGGAGGCCGGCCGCCGTTCTCCATACCGTGCCGCGACGGCTGGTCGCGGCAGACGTAGTGGAGGACGAGAACGTGAAGAACTTCAAGAAGGCCGCAGCCGTCACCATGATCGCGGGCGGCCTCGTCGCCGCCGGCGCCGGTGTCTCCTCGGCGCACGGCGGTGCGTCCGCGGAGGGCGAGGCCCTGAACTCGCCCGGCGTGGCCTCCGGGAACCTGCTCCAGGTCCCCGTGCACGTCCCCGTGAACGTGGTCGGCAACACCGTCAACGTGATCGGCCTGCTGAACGGAGCCTGGGGCAACACCGGCGTCAACGCCTGATCCCCTCCGGGCCCGCCCCCGCACGGGCCCGCCGGCCCCGCTTCCCCCCACTCTCCCCGGGAAGCGGGGCCGCTCCGTACGGGCCCCGCTTCCCGGGGCTCAGCCCCGCTCGCGCTCCTCCACCGCCGCGTTGTACGCCGCCACCAGGGCCCGCCGGGCCACCCGCTCCACCGGCCGCAGCGCCTCAGCCCGCGCCGCCATCTCCGAGGCCGCCACGGCGCCCCCGTGCCCCCTCTCGTACGCCAGCGACACCAGCAGGTCCACGCGCTGCGCCAACGCCAGCACCCGCACCGCCCGCGGCGGATACCCCGGGGCCAGGACCTCCCGCCCCGCCTCCGCCCGCGCCCGGTACGCCGACAGCGCCGCGTCGGCCACCGGCCCCGACGCCGCCACGTCCAGCCGGGTCAGCACCGTCGTCGCCTCCCGCACCGCCTCCGCCAGCTCCCGCTCGGCCTCGCCCAGCGACGGCACGTCCGCCGGCGGGGCCTCCCGTACCGGCAGGCAGTGCCACACCACCGAGACGTGCACGTCACCCGCCGGACCCACCTCCGTGACCTCCGGCACCAGACCCAGCGCGGCCCCCGCGCACACCACCGCCTCCTCGGCCTCCAGGGCGCGCGCGTTGAACTCCGCCGGCCCGCTCAGCCCCAGCGGGTGCCCCGGCGCCGGCAGCGCCACCCGCAGCCCGCTCACCCCCAGCGCCCGCAACCGTCCCAGCGCCAGCGACAGACCGACCGGCCCCGCTTCCCCCGGCAGCCCGGACACCCGGTGCGCGGCGTCCTCGCCCACGATCGACGAAACGGCCTCGTCGGGCGAGACCAGACCGGCCAACAGTGCGTTCCCCCAGGCGGCCAACCGCCCTGAACGTGGTTCGAAAAGCATCCCCCCACTTTACGGATCCGGCCCCGCGCCCGGCCTGGCGCCCGGAGCCCTTCCGGAGTGGCGTAGGTTTTCCCCTGGGGCTGCGCCTGCCGGCGCACAGAGAACCGTGACTGCAAGGGGTGACAACACGCTCATGAGCGATGTTCTGGAGCTGGTGGACGTATCCGTGGTCCGCGAGGGCCGGGCTCTGGTGGACCAGGTCTCCTGGTCGGTGAAGGAGGGGGAGCGCTGGGTGATCCTCGGCCCCAACGGCGCCGGCAAGACCACGCTGCTGAACCTCGCCTCCAGCTACCTCTTCCCCACCAAGGGCACGACCACGATCCTCGGCAGCACCCTCGGCAAGCCTGGGACCGACGTGTTCGAGCTGCGCCCGCGCATCGGCGTCGCCGGCATCGCCCTCGCCGACAAGCTGCCCAAGCGGCAGACCGTCCTGGAGACCGTGCTCACCGCCGCCTACGGCATGACCGCGACCTGGCAGGAGGAGTACGAGGACGTCGACGAGCAGCGCGCCCGCGCCTTCCTGGACCGCCTCGGCATGTCCGACTACCTCGACCGCAAGTTCGGGACCCTCTCCGAGGGCGAGCGCAAGCGCACCCTGATCGCCCGCGCGCTGATGACCGACCCCGAGCTGCTGCTCCTCGACGAGCCCGCCGCCGGCCTCGACCTCGGCGGCCGCGAGGACCTCGTACGCCGCCTCGGCCGCCTCGCCCGCGACCCGCTCGCCCCCTCCATGGTCATGGTCACGCACCACGTCGAGGAGATCGCCCCCGGTTTCACCCACGTCCTGATGATCCGCCAGGGCAAGGTCGTCACCGCTGGTCCCATCGACCTCGAACTGACCTCCCGCAACCTCTCGCTCTGCTTCGGCCTCCCGCTGGTCGTCGAGCGCAACGAACACGACCGCTGGACGGCCCAGGGCCTGCCCCTGCGTTAGATCCGCACCTCCCCGCGCCCTGTCCGGACCGCGCCCACCCGACCTACCATGACCATGTGGACATCGACGCATGGGTGTGGTGGCTCATCGGCGCGGTCGGACTGGGCATCCCCCTGGTCCTGACGGCACTGCCGGAATTCGGCATGTTCGCCGTCGGCGCGGTCGCGGCCGCCGTCACGGCGGCGCTCGGCGGGGGAGTGGTGGCCCAGGTCCTGGTGTTCGTCATCGTGTCGGTGGCGCTCATCGCCGTCGTCCGCCCGATCGCCAACCGCCACCGCCACCAGCGCCCCCAACACCGCAGCGGCATCGACGCGTTGAAGGGCAGGTCCGCCGTCGTCCTCGAACGCGTCGACGGCAGCGGGGGACGCATCAAGCTCGCCGGCGAGGTCTGGTCCGCCCGGGCCCTGGACTCGGACACCAGTTTCGAACCCGGCCAGTCCGTCGACGTCGTCGACATCGACGGGGCCACCGCAGTCGTGATGTGAGAAAGCAGCCGACCCGCGGCCCCGGGGTCTGCGAGACTCCGATCAACGGGGCAGCACAGACAGCCGGAAGGGCACGGGGAACCGCATGCAACCGATCATCATCGTCCTGATCATCCTGGTGGTTCTGGTCTTCATCGCCCTGGTCAAGACGATCCAGGTGATCCCGCAGGCCAGCGCGGCCATCGTCGAGAGGTTCGGCCGCTACACGCGCACCCTCAACGCCGGCCTCAACATCGTCGTCCCCTTCATCGACTCCATCCGCAACCGGATCGACCTGCGCGAACAGGTCGTCCCGTTCCCGCCCCAGCCCGTCATCACCCAGGACAACCTGGTCGTCAACATCGACACGGTCATCTACTACCAGGTGACCGACGCCCGCGCCGCGACCTACGAGGTGGCCAGCTACATCCAGGCCATCGAGCAGCTCACCGTCACCACGCTGCGCAACATCATCGGCGGCATGGACCTGGAGCGGACCCTCACCTCCCGCGAGGAGATCAACGCCGCCCTGCGCGGGGTCCTCGACGAGGCCACCGGCAAGTGGGGCATCCGCGTCAACCGCGTCGAGCTCAAGGCCATCGAGCCGCCGACCTCCATCCAGGACTCGATGGAGAAGCAGATGCGCGCCGACCGCGACAAGCGCGCCGCCATCCTCCAGGCCGAGGGCGTCCGCCAGTCCGAGATCCTGCGCGCCGAGGGCGAGAAGCAGTCCTCCATCCTGCGCGCCGAGGGCGAGGCCAAGGCCGCCGCGCTGAAGGCCGAGGGCGAGGCCCAGGCCATCCGTACGGTCTTCGAGTCCATCCACGCCGGCGACGCCGACCAGAAGCTCCTCGCCTACCAGTACCTCCAGATGCTCCCGAAGATCGCCGAGGGCGACGCCAACAAGCTCTGGATCGTGCCCAGCGAGATCGGTGACGCGCTCAAGGGCCTCTCGGGCGCCATGGGCAACTTCGGCCCCCTGGCGGGCGGTTCGAGCGGGTTCAACCCGCAGAACCCCGGCAAGGCGGCCCCCGAGGGCGGCGCCGCCGCCGAACGCCGGGAGCAGCCCCCCATCGACTGAGCGACCCTCCCCTCGTGCATGATCGGTGAGGCCCCTCGACCTTCACGGCGGGGAGGCGACCCACTCACTCGAAGGGGATGGCTCTGTCCATGTCCATGTCCATCTGGGAAGCGCTCGCGGTCCTCGCCGCCGGAATCGGCGCAGGCACGATCAACACCATCGTCGGTTCCGGCACCCTCATCACGTTCCCGGTGCTCCTCGGCATCGGGCTGCCCCCGGTGACCGCCAACGTCTCCAACACCCTCGGCCTGGTGCCCGGTTCCATCAGCGGAGCCATCGGCTACCGCAAGGAACTGAAGGGCCAGCGCGGCCGCGTCCTGCGCCTCGGAGCCGTCTCCCTCGTCGGAGGCCTCGCGGGCGCCGTCCTCCTGGTCACCCTGCCCTCGGACTCGTTCGACACGATCGTGCCCGTCCTCATCGCGGTGGCCCTGGTGCTCGTCGTCCTCCAGCCCCGCCTCGCCGCGGCCCTGCGCCGCCGCCGGGAAGCCACCGGCGGACCCGGATCCCACCCCGACGGCGGCCCGGCCCTGTTGACCGGCATGCTGCTCTCCAGCGCCTACGGCGGCTACTTCGGCGCCGCCCAGGGCGTCCTCTACATCGGCCTCATGGGGCTGCTGCTCAACGAGGACCTGCAACGGATCAACGCCGTCAAGAACATCCTGGCCGCCCTCGTCAACGGCATCGCGGCCGTCTTCTTCCTCTTCGTCGCCGACTTCGACTGGACCGCCGTGCTGCTCATCGCCGTCGGCTCCACCCTCGGCGGCCAGATCGGCGCCAAGGTCGGCCGCAAGCTCCCGCCCACCGCCCTGCGCGCCGTGATCGTCACGGTCGGCCTCATCGCCATCGCCCAACTCCTGCTCCGCTGAACGACGTAGAAGACCTACGCCGCCCAGCGCGAGCGGACTAGGCGGACCGGGCCAGCCACTCCGGCAACCCGTCCTGCCCCCCGACCCCCAGGGCCAGCAGCATCGCGTCAGCCGGGGACGGCACGAAGGGCTTGCGCAACAGCGGCATCCCCGCCTCCTCCGGCGTCCGCGCCGCCTTGCGGTGGTTGTCCTCGGCACAGGAGGCCACCGTGTTCAACCACGTGTCCCCACCACCCTGGGCCCGCGGCAGTACGTGGTCCACGGTCGTCGCGCGCTTCCCGCAGTACGCGCACCGGTGTTGGTCCCGGACCAACACCCCCCTCCGTGACCAGGGAGCATGTCTTCGGAAGGGCACCCGCACGTACCGGCAGAGCCTGATCACCCGGGGCATCGGCAGCTCCATCGTGGCCGCGCGCACGCGCAGCTCGGGATGCGACTGTTCGACCACGGCCTTGTCCTGGAGCACCAAGACCACGGCCCGATTCAAGGTCACCGTCGACAGCGGCTCGAAGCTCGCATTCAGCACCAGCGTGTCCCGCATCTCGCCCACCTCCCGTGCGCAGGCCCGCGACCACCCTGGCGGCAGGGCCCGCAACCACTCTGGCCGCGCGCGCCACGCGGGACAACGCAATAAAAATGCCCGGTCCTGGCCTTCCTTAGACCAGGACCGGGCAAACGCTCGGCGAAGATCAGCCGACCGGCGACGCGTACTCACCGATCAGCTGCGCACGACCGATGGCGTGGAAGCGCAGATGGAACCCGACCACCGCCGGCGAGGAATCCTCGTCCGGACCCAGCTCCTCCGTGTCCACCGCGTACACGGTGAACACGTACCGGTGCCGCTCCCCGCGCGGCGGAGCCGCACCACCGAAGTCCCGGGTGCCGTAGTCGTTCCGTACGTGCACGGCCCCCTCCGGCAGACCCTCGAAGTCACCGCTGCCCGCCCCGGCCGGCAGCGAGGTCACCGACACGGGCAGGTCGAACAGCACCCAGTGCCAAAATCCGCTGCCCGTCGGCGCGTCCGGGTCGAAGCACGTCACCGCGAAGCTCTTCGTGCCCTCGGGGAAGCCCTCCCACCGCAGCTCCGGCGAGACGTTGCCCCCCGTCAGCACCTGCGCCGCGGCCAGCTCCGCACCCGGCGCGAGATCCGCGCTGGTCACGGTGAAGGCCTCCACCTCGGGGTGGAAGGCGTGCGGAAGGGGCGCCCTGTTCTGCTCGGCCACTGCTGTTCCTCCTGGATCGCTCGGGATGAGGGGTGAGGCCGCACGCGCGTACGCGTGGCGCACGTACGGCCCCGAGCTCCCGAGCCTAGAACCAGTTGCGCTGCGAACCGACCGAGGCGATCCACTGGTTCAGGTACGCCGCCCAGTCGGTCCCCTCGTAGGACTGCAGCCCCACCTGGAAGCAGCGGTACGTGTCGCTGCCCTCGCTGAACAGCCCCGGCTTCTTGTCCATCTCCAGCACGACGTCCATCTCGCGACCGTCCGAGACGAAGGTCAGCTCGACCTGGTTCAGACCCCGGTACTGCGCCGGCGGCAGGAACTCGATCTCCTGGTAGAACGGCAGCGTCTGCCGCGTCCCCCGGATGTGCCCGCGCTCCATGTCCGCACTGCGGAACGTGAAGCCCAGCTGCCGGAACGCGTCGAGGATCGCCTGCTGCGCCGGCACCGGGTGCACGTTGATCGGGTCCAGGTCGCCCGCGTCCACGGCGCGCGCGATCTCCAGCTCGGTGCTCACACCGATGTTCATCCCGTGCAGGTGCTGCCCCCCGAAGTGGGTGATCGGCGTCTCCGCCGGGATCTCCAGCCCGAACGGCACCACGTGCAGGGCACCCGCCTGAACCTTGAACGCACCACCGAGACGCTGCTTGGTGAAGACGACGTCCTGCTTGTACTCGCCGTCGCCGCCCTCCACCTCCACCCGCGCCTGAAGGCCCACGGACAGCCCCTCGATCTGCTGCTCGACGGACCCGCCCTGGATCCGGACCTCACCCTGGACGATCCCGCCCGGCACGACGTTCGGCTCGGTGATGATCGTGTCCACCGAAGCACCACCGGCACCCAGGCTCGCGAACAGCTTCCTGAACCCCATGCTCAAACTCCCCTGATACGGATTACGGACCTACGGAAACGACAGGCCGGCGGCCTACCCCTTACCAACGCGGAACCTTAGGCCCCGGTTGCACGCGTACGCCGTCCACTACGCTCGACCGGATGAGCGCGCGCCCCGACCGTACGCCCTTGGGCCGGTCCTTCTTCGACCGCCCGGTCCTCACCGTGGCCCCCGACCTGCTCGGACGCGTCCTCGTCCGCCGCACCACCGACGGCCCCCTCGAACTGCGCATCACCGAGGTGGAGGCCTACGAGGGCGCCGCGGACCCCGGCTCCCACGCCTACCGCGGCCGCACGGCCCGCAACGCGTCGATGTTCGGCCCGCCCGGACACGCGTACGTCTACTTCATCTACGGCATGTGGTTCAGCCTCAACCTGGTGTGCGGCCCCCCGGACCACGCGAGCGGCGTACTGCTGCGCGCGGGGGAGATCACCGTGGGCGCCGACCTCGCGTCCAAACGTCGGATCTCGGCCAGAACCCCGCGCGAACTCGCCAAAGGCCCGGCACGCCTCGCCACGGCCCTGGACGTGGACCGCTCACTGGACGGCACCGACCTGTGCGCGGGACCCGACGCGCCCCTCTCCCTGCTCGCCGGCACCCCCACCTCACCCGAGCTGGTGAGCAACGGCCCGCGCACGGGAGTGGGCGGTGCCGGCGCGGCCCACCCGTACCGCTACTGGATCACGGGGGACCCCACGGTCAGCCCCTACCGCGCCCACGCGCCACGCCGCCGCACAACTTGACTCGCCCCGCGGGGACGCCTAACGTAGCCCGAGCCGCTTGAACGGGGCACTGCCATCAGCAGACCCCCAGAGCGGCCAAACCACTACCTACGACTTACCCCTGGCGGGGTCCTATTCGGCATGCTCGAATTCCCGCCGCCCGGCTCGATTATGAACCGGAAGGGGAAAGCGCTAACGTAGCGGAGCGCCGAAAGGCACAGACCCCCAACGGTCACCGAATTCAAATCCAAGTCCGGTAAAACGGCGCGGAAATGATCTGGTAGAGTTGGAACCGCCGGAAAGGGAAAGCGCGAAAGCGCAGAACCTGGAAAGCAGCCGAGGAAATCGGACACGAAAGAGTCTGATAGAGTCGGAAACGCAAGAACACAGAACGAAAGCCCGGAGGAAAGCCCGAGAGGGTGAGTACAAAGGAAGCGTCCGTTCCTT
>NZ_JBVJMA010000024.1:0-69378 GCF_055584445.1 Streptomyces sp. NPDC103540 | reverse complement strand
CGCGCGCCGCCCGCGCGGGCGGCGGCGGCCCCCCCCCCCCCGGGGCCGGCGGCCCCCCCCCCCCCCCCCCCCCCCCCCCCCCCCCCCCCCCCCCCCCCCCCCCCCCCCGCCCCTCCTCGACCTCAGGCGTGGAGCAGTCGTTCGAAGAACGTGCGGTACTGGCGCAGTGCGAGCCTCAGGTCCTCGGTCGCGACCTCCTCCCCCCGGTCCCACTGGCCTTCGAGGCCCTGCTTGTCCTGGGCGAAGGTGCTCGCCAGGGACTGCATGACCTCGGCCACCAGGGCGTCGGCGGAGCGGACCGACTCTCGGGGGTCGTCGACGAAGCGGCCCTGGATCTCGCTCCACCGGCGGCGGAACTCCTGCCCCTCGTCGCCGCCCAGCAGTGGCGCCGCGCCCTCCTCCTCGCCGCCGGCGTCGCCGGCGGCCTCGGTCTCCCGGCCGATCGACGCGTCGGCGTACTCCTCCCGCTCCCGCGCGTCGCGCGCCGTGGCCTCGCCGGGGAAGATCGGGGCGGTGTCGGTGTCGCCCGCGCCGCTCCCGCGTCCCGGATCGGCGATGTCCTCGGTCGTCAGTCCGCCGGATCCGGAGGTCCGGCGCTCGTCAGGATCGATGGTGTTCATGTCAGCGGGTCCTCTCGTCGTCGAGCAGCTCCGCGAAGAGGGCGCGGTAGTGCACCATCGCCCCGCGGAGTTCCTCGGTCGTCGCGCCTCCCTCGGCGCTGCGCGTCTTGACGGTGTGGGCGGCGCGGTAGTGGCCCAGGGTGCTCCCGTGTTCGACGGAAAGGTCGCGCACGCGGCCGTCGTAGCCCTCGTCGGTCGGGTAGCCGCGCTCGCGCATCAGGCGGGAGACGAGGGCGTCGGCGTCCGCGACGGAGCCTTCCGGGCGGTCGACGAATCGTTCCTGTACGCCTCGCCATTCGTCGGCGTACTGATGGCGCCGCTCCGCGGGCAGTTCCTTGATCTCCAGCTTGTCGTGGCGCTGTTCACGGGAGCGCAGCTCCCGCTCGGCGGCCAGCTTGCCGCCCTCCTCGCGCACCGCGCGTCCGTACTCCGGCCCGAACCGGTCGCGCAGCCGGCGCCGCCGGGAGAGTACGACCAAGGTGACGGTCAGCGCGAGGACGACGACGACCGCCGCGACGATGATGCCGATCAGTGTGGCAGTGGACATGTCCGCCCTCCGTTCGGGGAGTTCACGGCGCACCGGGCGTGAGGTGCCGGACGCACCGGGTGCGGAACCCGGTGCCGGTACGTCGGGTGCCCTGCGGCTACCCGCTCCCGGTCGGGGCAACCCTCGCCCTCGCGAAGGCGGCGGACCGCGCCTCGGGGCGGTCCGGGAGGACCGGCGGCCCGTACGGGAGTAGACAGTGTCTACACATCCTGGTAGACACGCTCCATGGACAGCGAGAAATCCCTGCGGGACCGGCTGATCGACGCCGGGGTGGACCTGGTGAGGACCGAGGGTTCCGGCGCCCTCGGACTGCGCGAGATCGCCCGGCGGGCCGGTGTCTCGCACGGCGCCCCGCGCCGCCACTTCCCCACCCACCACGCCCTGCTCTCCGCGATCGCCCACCGCGGGTTCGCGGAACTCGGCGCGCGGTGCGACCGGGAGATCACCGGCGAGAGCACCCCCGAACTGCGCCTGAGGGCGCTCGGGCGGGCCTACGTCCGCTACGCGCTGGAGCAGCGCGGCATGTTCGAGCTGATGTTCCGTCACGACCTGCTGGACAGCACGGGCCGGGGCGCGGACGGGCCCCGGCTCAGGGACTCGACGCTCCCGATGTTCGAGCTCCTCGTCGAGCTGGTCGCCGCGTGTCGCGCGGGGCGACGGGCCCGGCGTACGACGGCCCCGCCGGCGGCCGTCACCGCCGCCGCCCTCTGGTCGAACCTGCACGGGGTCGTCCAGTTGTGGGCGTGGGGCAGCCTGGACCTCGTCCTCGACGCCGGGGCCGAAGACGGCGAGGTCGGGACCTCCGGCGCCGGCGAGGTCGGGACCCGCGACGAGGAGCGGCTGGAGCGGCTGCTCACCGCCGTGTTCGACGCCCACCTCGGCCCGGTGGGCCCGTGACCGCTCCCCCGCGCCCCACCCCGGCCCTCCTCGTCAGTGTCGCCGGAGCGGCGATCGTCGCGCTGGACGGCACGGTCCTGCTCGTGGCGCAGCCCGCCCTCCAGCGCGACCTCGGGGCGAGCGTGGGCCAGGTGCAGTGGACCAGCACCGGCTACCTCCTCGCCGTGGCGGCCCTGCTCGTGATCGCCGGGCGGCTCGGCGACCGCTACGGGCACGCCCGACTGCTGCGCGTCGGCGTCCTCGGCTTCGCCGCCGCCTCCGCCGGCATCGCGCTCGCGCCGTCGGTCGGCTGGGTGATCGCCCTGCGCGCCGCGCAGGGGGCCTTCGGCGCCCTCCTCCAGCCGGCGACGCTCGCGCTGCTGCGCCTGGCGTATCCGACGGACCGGCTCGCCCGCGCGGTGGCCGTGCGGACGAGCGCGATCGGGATCGCGGCCGGCGCCGGACCCCTCCTCGGGGGCGCCCTGGTCGCGCACCTCGGGTGGCGTGCCGTGTTCGTGGTGAACGTGCCGATCGGGCTCGCGATCGCCGTCCTCACCCTGGCCGTACGCGCGCCCGCGCCCGTACGCGGGGCGACCGGGCGGCTCGGCCTCGCGGGGCCGGCGCTGCTCGCGCTCGCCCTGGCGGCCCTGGTGCACACCCTGGTCGGCGTCCCGGCGCACGGCTGGAGCGCCCCCGCGACGCTGCTCGGTTTCCTCGCCGTCGCGGGCCTCGCGGTGGCCTTCGCCGACCACCAACGCCGCTCGGCGCACCCCGTGGTGCCGGCGGACGTGGCGCGCTCGCTCCCGGTGACGGCCTCGATGGGGTTGCTGCTGCTCGTCTCCGCCGGCATGTTCGGCGCGCTGTTCGTCGGCACCTTCTTCCTCCAGGACGTCCTGCGGCTCGACCCGCTCGACTGCGGCGTCCGGGTGCTCCCGCTGACCGTCCTCATGGTCCTCGGCACTCCGGTGGCCGCAGCCGCGCTGCGCCGCCACGGCCCGCGCGCGACCGCGATCGGCGGCACGCTCCTGGTCGCGCTCGGGACGGCGGGGTTGTCCCGCCTGGACGCGGACGCCACGTGGGGCTTCGTCTCCGTCACCTTCGCGGTGCTGGGCGCCGGGTTCGCCGGCGTCATGGTCACCGCCACGGGCACCGTGGTCGGTGAAGCGCCGCCCGGCTACGCGGGCGTGGTCGGCGGGCTGAAGCAGACCGCGATGAACGTCGGCCCCACCCTCGGCATCGCCGTCGCCGCCGGTCTGATGGCACCGGGCGCGACCACGACGGGCCCGCCCCTGCTCGCCCTGACGGCGCTCGTCGCCCTCGCGCTGCTGCCCGCCGCCCTGCTGCCCGCCACGCCGGCGGCGGCGCGCCCGGCGCCCGCTCCGGTGGCGCGCTGAAGGGCCGGGCCCCCGGTGGGGCCCGGCCCGTTCCCTCACGTGCCCTCGGGCGTCAGACGCGGTCGGCCGCGATCAGGACGTACTGGAAGGAGCCGTCCTTGTAGGAGTTGATGAACGCCTCCTCGATGCCGGTGACCAGGGAGGACTGGGCGCGCAGCTCCCAGTAGGGCAGGGTGTCGGGCGTCAGGTCGATGACGGCCTGCGGCACGAGGCGGTTGTCGGCCATGGCCCGCAGGTACTCCCGGCGGGAGTGGATGTTGCACTCGAAGTGCGCGTTGATCTGAGAGACCCACTTCGAGGGCTGGCCGTAACGCGGGTTCCAGCAGCCGGTGATGGTCACGTAACGACCGCCGACCGCGAGGACGCGGGAGTGCTCGGCGAAGAGGTCGTGGAGGTCGACGTACATGCTGGACTCGTTGTTCCACGAGCCGGCGGCCTGGCCGGTCTCGAACGGCGTGTGCAGCATGTTGCAGACGCGGGCGTCCACGTGGGACTCGATGCCGAGTTCACGGGCGCGCTGGTTCGCGAAGTCGGCCTGCTTGGCCGACAGGGTGACGCCCTTGACCTTGCATCCGAAGCGCTGGTGGGCCATGACCATCGACCCGCCGCGACCACAGCCGGCGTCCACCAGCGTGTCGTCGCGCGTGATGGGGCCGAGGTGGTCAAGGAGCACTTCGGCCTGCGCCGACTCCAGGCGGTGGAGTTCGGCGATGAGCCGCTTCTCGTAATCGCCGTCCGAGGCGTCGCCGAGGGCCGCGTGGTCGACGTCGCCGATGCCGTAGTGGTGGTGGTAGAGGCCGTCGACGTCGCCGAGGCGGAGGTTGACGGGCCGGGCCTCGTGGTCCCAGTAGCGGGCGATGTCACCCTGGTAGGGGGTCGCCGGCGAGGGGATGATCACCGAGGGTGCGGCGGTGGTCGTGTCGACGGTGGTGAATTCGGTGCTGGTCACAGATAAATCCATCCTTACCAGAAATCGGGCAGGCTGTAGCGATAGGTGTTGGTCTGGTGCCAGTGGTGGTTGCCGTCGACCCAGGCGGCCACTCCGCGCAGGAAGCGCGACACGCTCGGGACGGGGCAGGCGGCGGCCAGGGCGGCCGCCTCCGATTCGAACTCGTGCATGAGCTCGTTGTGGACCTCGACCGCCTTCAGGTAGGCCTCCTTGACGGGGAGGTCCTCGCGTCGGGCGATCACCACCGGCAGGTTCAGGTGCAGGCCGGGGCTCGCGAGCTCCTTGGTGTAGGAGTAGAGGTCGTTGACGATGGTGGTGGCGTTGCCGGCGAGCGCGATGACGCGTTGCATGGCCGGCTGCGCGTGCAGGTCCGCCGGCAGTTCGTAGCCGCCGACGGTGTCGGTGATGGTGGGGCAGGGGCGGAAGTTGTTGAACTGCCGCATCGACAGGTACTCCCACACCTCCGGTACGTGGTCCGTCTCCGCCCAGGAGGCCTCGGCGAGGTACCCCAGGTGGAGGCGGGCCATGTCGTGGCGGAATCGATCCGCCTGGGAGGGCGTCGCCAGTCGGAGGAAGTACTCCATCGCCGAGCGGTAGGACCGCCGGGGGGCGTCCGCGTACAGCGACTCGGCCCAGGCGGGCCGGTACTCCTGCGTCGTGTGGAGCGGGTCCAGCGCGGTGTGCGCCAACAGCAGGCGCCCGCCGAGGCCGACGGGGGATCCGCCGTGGTCCTCGCAGTACACGTCGTCGACGGCGTTCTCGGCGACCATCAACCGCGTGGCGACCATCAGGTGATCGACGGTCGGGGCGTCGGGGTGGCAGCCCACCATGTAGCGGCCGACGACGAACCCGTCGAACTCGTCTTCCCAGTCGTCCGGGTAGAGGTCGACCTCGTCCTCCGCCCAGGCCTTGATCCTGCGGCTGACCTCCTCCACCCGCACCGGATCGGGCTCCGGGATCGGGTGGTGGTAGAGGCCGGGGATCGGGCTGCCCACCGCCGGCTTTCCGCCCGCGGCGGACGGGGAGGGCGCGGGCGCCTCCGCGCGCCGGGCCAGGGACAGGCTCGCCGTGCCCAGGCCGCTGGGGCCGCGCAGGATCCGCTCCAGGGGCGCGACCACCACCGACGCGTCGGCGGGGGCGACCTGGTGTGGCGGCGCCTCGGATACCGGAAGCTCCGGTGCCGGAAGCTCAGGTGCCGAAAGCTCCGGTGCGGCGGCCTCCGCCGGGACCACCGCGGGGGCGGTCCGCGCGGCCTTGAAGGGGTGGACGGGGGCCGATGGGAGGCCGGCCCGTACGGGCGCGGCGTCCGGGGCGGTGTCCGGCACGGCGCTCGGCGCGACGTCGGGCACGACGCCCGGGGCGATGTCCGGCGCGACGCCCGGAGGGAGGTCGGTCGCGGCATCGACGCCGGCGGCCTCCGCCCGGGCCAGGACGTGCGCCCCGAAACCGGCCGCGGCGGCCGGCAGGCCCGATTGCAGGGGGGAGAGCCCGGGAGCGGGCATCCGTTACTCCTTGGTGAGGTGGGTGGGCCGTCCCGGATCCCGGGAGTCCCGGGCGCGGCCGGCCCGGTACGCCCGGGCCGGTGCGGCCTGTCGCTGCCTGTCGCTGCCTGTGCGGACTAGTCGCGCCTGCGGGCGATCTGGACGTTCTCCAGGACGCCGAGCGCGTCGGGGACCAGGACGGCGGCGGAGTAGTAGGTGGTGACCAGGTAGGAGATGATCGCCTGCTCGCTGATGCCCATGAACCGCACCGACAGACCCGGTTCGTACTCCTCCGGCAGCCCGGTCTGGTGCAGGCCGATGACGCCCTGGTTCTCCTCGCCGGTGCGCATGGCGATGATGGAGCTGGTGTTCTCCCGGCTGATCGGGATCTTGTTGCAGGGCAGGATCGGTACGCCGCGCCAGGCGGGGACCGACTGGCCGCCGACGTCCACGTGGTCGGGGTAGAGCCCGCGGGCGTTGAACTCGCGGCCGATCGCGGCGATCGCCTTGGGGTGGGCCAGGAAGAACTTGGTGCCGCGCCGGCGGCAGAGCAGCTCGTCGAGGTCGTCCGGGGTGGGCGGGCCGGAGTGGGTCTGGATCCGCTGCTTGAAGTCGGCGTTGTGCAGCAGGCCGAACTCCCGGTTGTTGACGAGCTCGTGCTCCTGGCGTTCGCGCAACGCCTGGATGGTCAGACGGAGTTGCTCCTCGGTCTGGTTCATCGGACCGTTGTAGAGGTCGGCGACCCTCGTGTGGACCCGCAGGACGGTCTGGGCGATGGAGAGTTCGTACTCGCGCGGCTTGAGTTCGTAGTCGACGAAGGCCCCGGGCAGGTCCGCCTCACCGGAGTGGCCGGCGGACATGGCGATCTCGGCCTCGCCGTGCCGGTTCTGGCGCTGTTGCGGCAGCGAGCCGACCCTCTCGACGTGGTCGCGCAGGCCCGGCGCGGCGGCCAGGACGGAGGCGAAGTCGGCGCGGGAGAGGGTGAGCAGCGTACCGGCGGTCTCGGCGGTGGCGGTGAACTGCCAGCGGGCTTCCTCGTCCACGAGGGCGTCGTCGCCGAACCGGTCTCCGTCGGCGAGTACGGCGACGCCCACCTCGTCCCCGTACTTGCCGACGGAGGTCTGGGCGATGCGGCCGTGGGCGATCAGGTGGATCTGCTCGGCCGGGTTGCCGCGCTGCACCAGGACCTCGCCGGCGCGGAAGTCCCGCTGGACGCACCGGCCGGCGAGGGCGGTCAGCACCTCCACGTCCTCGAAGCCGCGCAGCAGGGCCAGTTCGCCCAGTTCGCGGGGGATCACGCGAACGTCGGCGCCGTCCTGGACGAACTCGATCCGCCCGTCGCCCACGGTGTAGTTGAGACGCCGGTTGACCCGGTAGGCGCCGCCCTTGGTCTCCACCCAGGGGAGCATCCGCAGCAGCCAGCGGGAGGTGATCTCCTGCATCTGGGGGGCGGACTTGGTCGTGGTGGCGAGGTTGCGGGCGGCGGCCGTGCTCAGGCTGGACTGCTGAGGCGGTGCCGGCTGCGCTTCCGGGCTGGTGTCGACGGTCATCGCGCGGGGATCTCCTTCACAAGGGCGGTGATCGGCGTACACGCGCGTCACCGGGTAAAGAGCAAAAATGGGGGCGAATATCGGGGAATCCGTCCAGATCCGTGGGAACACTAACGGCCGAATCACCGGGCCCGCCCGGTCAAGCGAGGGGCATTACCTCAATGCAGTGATCTTGCGAGGAAGGGTGTTTACGGGGGCCTGCGACGGGATCGCGCCATATGCCGCCGGTTCATCCCGTCGGCCGGCCGGAACTCGTCCCGCACCCCGCCCGTGCCCCTCGCGCGGCGGTCCCGCGAGTGGGGCCGGCGTCACCGGGCAGGCGCCCCCACGCACCGGACGAGCGCGCACGGGCGCGGACGACCGCCCCGACCCCGGCGCCGCGTGCCGGTCGCGACCCGAGAGAACCCAGAGACCCGAGAGAACCCAGAGCCGAGAAAGCGAAGGAAGTGAGTGCCGTGCGCATCGCCTTTCTGACCGCGCCCGAAGGCGTCGAGGAGGTCGAGCTGACCTCGCCGTGGGGGGCGGTCGGCGGCGCGGGCTGGTCCGCGCAGCTCGTCTCCACCTCCCCCGGCCGGGTCCAGGCCTACCGTCACCTCGACAAGGCGGGCACCCACCCCGTCGACCACGTGCTCGCCGGCGCCACGTCCGACGCGTACGACGCGCTCGTCCTGCCGGGCGGGGTCGCCAACCCCGACGCGCTGCGGACGGACGACAGGGCCGTGGCCTTCGTCCGCGACTTCTTCGAGGCGGGCAAACCGGTCGCCGCGATCTGTCACGCCCCCTGGGTGTTGGTGGAGGCGGACGTCGTACGCGGTCGGACGCTGACCTCGTGGCCCAGCCTGCGGACCGACATCCGCAACGCCGGGGGCACCTGGGTGGACGAGGAGGCGCACGTCTGCCGCGCGGGGCCCGCCGCGCTGATCACCAGCCGCAGGCCGCAGGACCTCGACGCCTTCTGCTCCGCGCTCGTGACCGAGTTCGCCGGCGTCCGCGCGTGAGGCTCGACCGGCGCTCGACCGCGGATCGGTCCGCCGCCCGGCGAAGCCCGTTCAAGCGCCCTCCGGGCGGGCTACGCTCCTCGGATGGAACGCGCTGAGGTACTCAAACGGGTGATCGGCATCCTCACCGAGGCCCAGGACATCCGCCTGGCGGCCCAGGCGGGCGAGCCGGGGGATTTTGAGGCTTCCGGGGATTCCGGCCGGGATCCGGACGGCGAGGGCGGCACGGCCGGCGTCGCCACGCACCTGCTGAACGAGATGTTGCCGTCGATCCGGGTGCCCGCCGACGCGACCCCTCGGGAGGTGGCCGCACTGGTCGCCGAGGCGCTCGGGCCGGCCCTGCACACGATGGTCTCCGGGTTCAGCCTCGCCTTCACCAGCCTCGCGATGGCCCACGACGCGGGGCGCACGGACGTCACCTCGATCGAGGTGCTCCAGGAGCTCGCCCTGGAGATCGAGGCCGGAACCTACGACGAGGGCCCCTGAGGCCCCTGAAGCACCGCTCGGGCCCCGCCGGCATGGGTGGGGCCCGACCGGGTAGGGGCCGCACATGGCAGTACCACTGACCGACAGCACGCTGTCACTGCTGACCCACGGTTACGCCTGGGCCCCCACCCTGCGCCGGGCCCACGACGACGCCCCCCTGATCCGCACCCGCCTCCTGGGCCACGCCACGGCCCTGCTGCACGGTCCCGAGGCGGTCGCCCTCCTCTACGACACCGAGCGCGTCCGGCGCCACGGAGCGGTTCCCGGTCCCGTGCTGGACACCCTCTTCGGCCGCGGGGCCGTGCACACCCTGGACGGTCCCGCGCACCTCGCGCGCAAGGGGCTGTTCGCCTCGGTCCTGATGGATCCCGCCTCCGTCGCCGCCCTGACCCACCGCGTCGAGCGCGGCTGGCAGGAGGCCGCGCCCGGCTGGGAGGGCCGTCGGGTGGTCCTCTTCGACGAGGTCGCCACCCTGCTCGCCGAGGCCGCCTGCGACTGGACGGGCCTGCCGGTGCCGCCGGACTCCGCCCGGCAGATCGCCGAGGACTGCGTCGCCATGGTCGACGGCTTCGCGACCCCGGGTCCCCGGCACCGGCACGCCCGTCACGCCCGGGACCGGCAGGAGGGCGCGCTGGCCCGCGCCGTGGTCGACGTACGCTCCCCCGGGGGCGGCCCGTCGGCGGCGGCCGGGTCCCCGCTGGAGGCGATCGCCCTGCACCGCGGGCCCGACGGCGCCCTCCTCGATCCGCGCACGGCCGCCGTCGAGCTGCTGAACGTCATCCGGCCGACCGTCGCCCTGGCGTGGTTCGTGGTCTTCGCCGCCCACGCCGTGCACCGCCACCCCGGGCGCGGGGACGAGCTGCGCTCCGGCGGAAGGGCCCACGCGCGGGCCTTCGCGCACGAGGTCCGCCGCTTCTACCCCTTCGTGCCCTTCATCGCGGCCCGGGCCGCGGCGGACCTCACCTTCGCGGGCACCCGGATCCCGGCGGGGACGCTGCTGCTCCTCGACGTCTACGGGCACCACCACGACCCGGCGCTGTGGCACGCGCCCTACCACTTCGAACCCGTGCGCTTCCTCGGTCGCGAGCCCGACCCCTCCGAGCTGATCCCGCAGGGCGGCGGGGACGCCCGGACCGGCCACCGCTGCCCCGGCGAGGACATCACCGTCACCGTCCTCGCGGCCCTCTCGGCCGCCCTGGCGGACCTGGACTTCGCCGTACCGGCCCAGGACCTGTCCATCCCGATCAACCGCATCCCCACGCGCCCGCGCAGCGGCTTCGCGATCGACGTCGCCCCGGGGGCGGGCAGCCGCTCCGGCCTGGCCTCCCGCTCGCGGACCTGAGCCGGCACGACTCTCCCGCACGCACGGCCCCGTTCCGCCGCCGCGATGGTTCGCGGCGGCGGAACGGGGCCGTGCGTGCGGGGGCAAGGGGGCGGGCGCGCTGGGGCAACCGCGTCACGGCGGGCGGGCCTACGTTCGGGGCGTGGCCGGTCGCGGGAACGCGGCGGCGGTCACTTCCCGACCTCTTCGCTTCCTTCCTTTGTTTCCTTTCCCTTCCTTTTCCTTGCCTCCATTTGTCGCGTCCCGAGAGGACAGCCCCATGTTCGACGTCAGTCGGGTGCACGCCGCCCCGAGCACCGACCTCCTCACCCCCGACAACTCCGTCATGCTCTTCGTCGACCACCAGCCGCAGATGTTCTTCGGCACCGGCAGCGGCGACCGCACCGCGATCATCAACAGCACGGTGGGCCTCGCGAAGGCGGCGCGGGCCTTCGACGTCCCCGCCGTACTGACCACGGTCGCCGCCGAGTCCTTCTCCGGGCCGCTGCTGCCGCAGTTGGCCGCCGTGTTCCCCGACGCGAAGCCGATCGACCGCACCAGCATGAACGCCTGGGAGGACGGGGACCTGGTCGAGGCGGTCCGCGCCACCGGCCGCAGGAAGATCGTCCTGTCCGGGCTGTGGACCGAGGTCTGCCTCGTCCTGCCCGCGCTGTCCGCGCTGGAGCAGGGCTACGAGGTCTACGTCGTCACCGACGCCTCCGGCGGCGTGACCCCGGCCGCCCACGAGCACGCCCTCCAGCGGATGCTCGCCGCCGGCGCGGTCCCCGTGACCTGGGTGCAGGTCCTGCTGGAGCTCCAGCGGGACTGGGCGCGCCAGGAGACGTACGGCGCCGTCATGGAGATCGTCAAGGAGCACGCGGGGGCCTACGGCCTCGGCGTCGTCTACGCGCAGGCGGTCATCGGCGCGCACGCGGCCGGCTGACCCCCTTGGACACCGGCCTGCTGGTCCTGCGGCTGCTGGTGGGCCTGCTCATCGCCGGCCACGGGGTGCAGAAGATCAGTACGCGCCTCGGCGGGAAGGGCCTCGACGGCGGGGCCCGCGAGTTCCGCGCCGACGGCTTCCGCGGCGGGGCGCTGACCGCCCTCGCGGCGGGCGGCGGCCAGATCGGCTCCGGGCTGTCGCTCGCGGCCGGGCTGCTCACCCCGCTCGCCGCCGCCGGGGCCATCGGCGTCATGACCGTCGCCCTGACCGTGAAGTGGCCGAACGGCCTCTGGGTGCAGGACGACGGCTACGAGTACCCCCTGGTCCTGATCGGCGTGGCCGCCGCCCTGGCGGCCTGCGGTCCCGGGGCGTGGTCCCTGGACCGGGCGCTCGACCTGACGCCGTACCCGCTGTGGTGGGCGGCCCCCGTCCTCGCGGCCGGCGTGGGCGGCGGGCTGCTCACCCGGCTCGTACTGCACCGCGCGCCCTCGCCGTGAGACCGGTCCGGCCGTCCGCGCACACCCCTTCGGGCGGGCGGCCGGGCCCCCCTCCGGGCCACGCCCCGGACGAGAACCCAACGACAACGCACAGGAGCACATCCACATGCCCTACATCAAGGTCGCCGAAGGCGCCTCCGCGCCCGTCGAGCTCTACTACGAGGACCACGGCGCGGGCCGTCCCGTCGTGCTGATCCACGGTTGGCCGCTCGACGGGGCCTCCTGGGAACGGCAGACCGCCGCACTGCTGGCCGCCGGACACCGGGTCGTCACCTACGACCGGCGCGGCTTCGGGCGCTCCGACCGGCCGGCGGACGGCTACGACTACGACACGTTCGCCGCCGACCTGCACGCGGTGCTGACCGCCCTCGACCTGCGCGAGGTCACCCTCGTCGGCTTCTCGATGGGCTCGGGCGAGGTCGCCCGCTACCTCGGCGCCCACGGGTCCGGGCGGATCGCCGGGGCCGTCATGATCGGGGTCGTCCCGCCGTTCCTGCTGAAGACCGAGGACAACCCGGCCGGGGTGGACGCCGGGGTCTTCGAGGGGATCGAGGCGGCGCTGCGCGCCGACCGGTTCGCGTTCATGAGCGACTTCCTGGCCGACTTCTACAACGTCGACGTGCTGGGCGGCGAGCGGATCAGCGAGCAGGCGGTCCGGGCGAGTTGGAACGTGGCGGCGGGCGCCTCGGCCAAGGCCACCCTCGACTGCGTCCGGGCCTGGCTGACCGACTTCCGCGAGGACCTGCCCCGCATCGACGTCCCCGTGCTGATCGTCCACGGCGACGCCGACCGCACGCTGCCCATCGACTCGACCGCGATCCCGCTGGCGCGGCGGATCCCCGGCGCAGAGCTGAGGATCGTGGCGGGCGGCCCGCACGGCCTGCTGTGGACGCACGCCGACGAGGTCAACGAGGCGCTGCTCGCCTTCCTCGGCTGAGCGGGCCCCCCGTCCGGCGTGCCGGTGGTCGTCTCCCGTCCGGGGGCGGCCACCGGGCCGATCCTGGGCCTCGTACGCCACGGGCGCCCCGCCCGGTCCCCTGCCCCGTCGTCCCCTGCCCCGTCGTCCCCGCCCCGTCTTCTCCCCCCTTCCCCTCCCCCGTCCTCTCCCGCCGGCCTCCTCCCCTCCCCGTCCCTTCCCGGATTCCCACCGACTCCCCAAGGAGCACCGCCTTGTCCCACGTTCCCCCGACCCCCTCCGCGCCGAGCACCCCGCACGCGCCCGTCCTGGAGCCCGCCGCCCGGGCCTTCGCCGACGCCACCGCGCGGCCGCCGTTCCTCTACGAGATCCCCGTCGCCGAGGGCCGCAAGGCCGTGGACGACGTACAGAGCGGCGAGGGCGTCGTCCTGCCGCCCGTCGACGAGGAGTGGGTGACCGTGCCGGGCGGCCCCACCGGCGGGGTCCGCACCCGGATCCTGCGTCCGCGCGGGGCCGCGGGCCCGCTGCCGGTGATCCTCTACATCCACGGGGCGGGCTGGGTCTTCGGCAACGCCCACACCCACGACCGGCTGGTCCGCGAGCTCGCCGTCGGCGTGGGGGCGGCGGTGGTCTTCCCGGAGTACGACCTCTCCCCCGAGGCCCGCTACCCCGTCGCCATCGAGCAGAACCACACCGTCGCCCGCTGGATCGGCGAGGAGGGCGGGCGGTACGGCCTCGACGGCTCCCGGATCGCCGTCGCGGGCGACTCCGTCGGCGGCAACATGAGCGCCGCCCTCACCCTGATGGCCAAGGAGCGCGGCGACGTCCGGCTCGCCGCGCAGGTGCTGTTCTACCCGGTGACCGACGCCTCCTTCGACACCGAGTCCTACGAGCGGTTCGCCGAGGGGTACTTCCTGCGCCGCGACGCCATGCGCTGGTTCTGGGACCAGTACACGACCGACCCGGCCCAGCGCGCCGAGCCCACCGCCTCCCCGCTGCGGGCCGGCGCGGAGCGGCTCGCCGGGCTCCCGCCCGCCCTGGTGATCACCGCCGAGGCCGACGTGCTGCGCGACGAGGGCGAGGCGTACGCCGCCGCGCTGCGGGCCGCCGGCGTCCCCGTCACGGCCCTGCGCGTCCTGGGTACCCTCCACGACTTCGTGATGCTGGACGCGCTGCGCGACACGCGGGCGGCGCGGCTCGCCGTCGGGCTCGCCGTCGACACGCTGCGCGAGGCCCTGGCGTGAGCGGCGCGCCGAGCATGCCCGTGGGGGGCATACGCCCGGTCGCCGCCCCCGCCGGGGGCGCGGCCGACCTCCTCCTCCGCAACGCCAAGGTGTACACCGGGGATCCCGCCCGGCCCGAGGCGGGCGCCGTCGCCGTCCGCGACGGCCGGGTCCTGGCCCTCGGGGACGACCGCGACCTCGCGGGGCTCGTCGGGCCCGCCACGCGGGTCGTGGACGCCCTGGGCCGCCGGGTGGTCCCCGGTCTCAACGATTCGCACCTGCACGTCATCCGGGGCGGCCTGAACTACGTGCTGGAGCTGCGCTGGGACGGGGTGCGCAGTCTGCGCCGGGCCCTCGCCATGCTCCGCGAGCAGGCGGGTCGGACGCCGAAGGGGCAGTGGATCCGGGTCGTCGGGGGCTGGACCGCCGAGCAGTTCGCGGAACGCCGGATGCCGACGGTCGCCGAGCTGAACGCCGCCGCGCCCGACACCCCCGTGTTCGTCCTGCACCTGTACCGGTCGGCCCTGATGAACCGGGCCGCCGTGCGGGCCGCCGGGTTCACCCGGGAGACCCCCGACCCGCGCGGCGGGCAGATCGTCCGGGGCCGGGACGGGGAGCCGACCGGGGTGCTGTTGGCGGCGCCGGGCGCCCTCGTCCTCTACTCGACGCTGGCCAAGGCCCCGACCCTGGGCGAGGCCGACCGGCGCACCTCCACGATCCACTTCCTGCGCGAGCTGAACCGCTTCGGGCTCACCTCGGCCCTCGACGCCGCCGGCGGCTTCCAGAACTTCCCCGACGACTACGGGACGGTCGTCGACCTGGCCCGCTCGGGGGAACTCACGCTGCGCATCGCCTACTACCTGTTCCCGCAGACCGCCGGCCAGGAGCTCGACGACCTGCGGCGCTGGACGCGGACGGTCAGGCCCGGCGACGGCGACGCGTGGCTGCGCCTGGCGGGCGCCGGCGAGAACCTCACCTGGGCCGCCGCCGACTTCGAGAACTTCGCCGAGCCCCGGCCCGCGCTCGACGCCGACTACGAGGTCGGGTTCGAGCGGGCGGTGCGGCTGCTGGCGGAGAGCGGCTGGGGCTTTCGGCTGCACGCCACCTACGACGAGACCATCCGCCGCCACCTGGCCGTCTTCGAGAGGCTCGCGGCCGAGGGGCTCTTCCCCGCCGGCAACCGGTGGCTGTTCGACCACGCGGAGACCGTCTCGGACCACAGCCTGGACCGCGTCGCCGCCCTCGGCGGGGCCCTGTCCGTGCAGAACCGGATGTCCTTCCAGGGCACGGCGTTCCTCGACCGGTACGGCGCGCGGGCCACGGCCCGCACCCCGCCCGTCCGGGCCATGCTGGAGCGCGGTCTGACGGTCGCCGCCGGGACGGACGCCACGCGCGTGTCCTCGTACAACCCGTGGGTGTCGCTGCACTGGCTGGTGAGCGGACGCACCGTCGGCGGTACGGCCCTGTACCCGGCCGCGAACCGGCCGGACCGGCGGACCGCGCTCGACCTGTACACGCGGGGCGGGGCCCGGCTCACCGGCGAGGAGGACGTCAAGGGCGTCCTGCGGGAGGGGTACTACGCCGATCTCGCCGTCCTGTCGCGGGACTACTTCACCGTGCCCGAGGAGGCGATCCCCGACATCGAGTCGGTGCTGACGGTCGTCGGCGGGCGCGTCGTCCACGCGGCGCAGGAGTACGCGGGCCTCGACGAGGCCGTCCCGCCGATCGCCCCGGCGTGGAGCCCCGTCGCCCACTTCGGCGGGTACGCGGCCGGCGGGGCGCGCCAGGCCGACGCCGTGGTCGAGGCCGTCGGCGAGTCCGAGGAGCACCGCCTGTGGCGGGTCGCCCGCGCCGACGCCGGGCCGGGGCCGGGTGTCCCGGGGCCCGTCGACCCGTGCTTCGCGCACTGAACGAGGGGAGTCCGCGGATGAGTACGGATGTCGAAGGGGAGGGTCCCGGTCGTCGTTTCGAGCCGGACCTGCGGTCCATGACCCGGATCACCCTGCGCCCCATCGCCTCGCCGATGCCTCTGGGGTTCTTCACGGTGGCGATCGCCTCCGTGATGACGGGCTGTCTGCAACTGGGGATCCTCCAGGGGCCGGAGCGGCGGGCCGTCGCCCTGTGCGTGCTGCCGGCCTTCGTCCTCCAGCTCCTCGTGTCCGTCCTCGCGTTCGGGGCGCGGGACGTGATCGCGGCGACGCTGATGGGCACCTTCGCCGGGAGTTGGCTGGCGTACGCGCTGGTCGTGGGGACCGGCGCGGCCGGGGGGCCGCGGGTGCTCGGCGTGTTCAACCTGGCGTTCCTGTGCTTCGGGGCGCTGATGGCGGCGGTGACGCGGCCCAAGCGGGCCCTGTGGCTGGTCCTGGTGGTCTCGTTGCCGCGCTGGGCGGCGGGGGGCCTGGCGGGACTGACCGGGTCGCCGTGGCTCACGCACGCGGCGGGGGCGCTGGGCCTCCTGGTGGCCCTCGCGGCCTGCTACGCGGCGTTCGCGCTGATGTTGGAGGACATGCGGGGCGCGCCGGTGCTCCCGATCGGCCGCAGCGGGCCGGCGCACCACGCGGTCGATGGTGACCTGGCGGTGCAGTTGCGCGATCTGGAGCGGCAGGCGGGGGTACGCCGCACCCTGTGAGGGGCCGTCCCCGGCGCGGTGTCCCCGGCGCGGTGTCCCCGGCGCGGTGTCCCGGGTGCGGTGTCCCGGGTGCGGTCAGACCGTGCCCGGGCGCTCCGCGTCCGGGCGGGCGGCGACGGGTTCGGGTCCGGGGGCGCTCCGGGCGTGCGCCTGCCATTCCCGGGGGGACATCCCGTAGGCGGCGCGGAAGGCCCTGCTGAAGTGGGAGGGGCTGACGAAGCCCCAGCGCTGGGCCACCGCCGAGACGGTCGGGGCGGTCGTCGAGGGGCGGGACAGCTCCCGCCGGCACCGCTCCAGCCGTTCGCGGTGGATCCAGCGGCCCACGCTGGTGCCCTCGGCCCGGAACAGTTTGTGCAGGTAGCGCACCGAGACGTGGTGGGCGCTCGCGATCCGCTCCGGCGAGAGCGCGGGGTCGCCCAGGTTCCGCAGGACGTGTTCCTTGACGCGGGCCAGCAGGCCCCGGGCCGCCTCCGGGGCCCTCGGGTCGAGCAGTCCGCGCCGTTCGCGGACCAGGACCCCCAGCAGGTCGGTCGCGGTCAGGGCGAGCTGGTGGGCGGTGTACGCGTCGAGGGCGGCGGCCTGTTCGGCGAGGCGGGTCAGGTACCCGGCGACCAGTCCGGAGGTTCCGGAGCCGGCGCTGAACAGGGTGCCGGTGACCGCGCGCAGGTCGCCGTCCGAAAGGCCCAGGGCCTGCTTGGGCACCCGGAAGGCGGTGAAGCGGAAGTCGTCGGGCTGTTCGCGCCGGTAGGGGCGTCCGGCGTCGGTGCAGGTGAAGGTGCCGGGGCCCACCAGGGCCCGGCGGCCGTCCTGGAGGAGCCGTGCGGTGCCCCGGTGTTGGAGGGTGACGGTGAGGTACTCGGCGCCGCCCTGCGCGATGCGGCGGTCGTTGCGCGAGACCGTCTGCGGGCCCGCCTCGACCACGGAGACCTGGAGGGGGCCGAGCCGCCGGCTGGTGATCGTCCCGACGGAGGATTCGCGTTCGTGCAGGACGAGGTCGAGCGGGATGAAGGTGCCGGACACCAGATCGTGCCAGCGGTCGACCCGTTCGGAGGGCGACAGCGGGGAGGAGGAGGACAGGGCGAGGGGCATGGGTGGCTCCGAGTGCGGTGCGGGGTGTTCCTGTTCCCACTCTCGGAGGCGGCGGCGCCGCGGCCATCCGTCACATGACTTGCCTCGTGTCCGGGGCTCCGACCGCTCGCCCGCTCCTTCGTCCGCCCACCCGTCCGCCCACCCGTCCGCCCACCCGTCCGCCCACCCGTCCGCCCGCTCGCCCGCCCGCTCGTCCGTTCACTCGCCCGGTTCCCGCTCGACGACGTCGCGCAGTTGGCCGCGGGCGCTCACCCCGAGCACGGGGAACGCCTGGTAGAGGTGGGTGCCCACGGTCCGGGGGGACAGGAAGAGGCGTTCGCCGATCTCCCGGTTGGTCAGGCCCCGCGCGGCCAGTCGTACGATGCGCTGCCGCTGCGGCGTCAGGGAGCGCAGGGCGCTGGGCCGGGGCGACTCGACGGCGACGCCGGCCGCCCGCAGCTCCGCCTCGGCCCGGGCGGCCCAGTGCGGGGCCCCGAGGCCCTCGAAGACCTCGCGGGCCTCGGTCAGGGCCGCGCGGGCGTCGGCGATGCGCCGCTGTCGGCGCAGCCATTCGCCGTGTTCCAGCCGGACCTGGCCGCGTTCGAAGGGCCAGCGCGCTCCGGCCGGGTCCCGGAGCGCCGCGTGGAAGTACGCGTCGGCCTCGGCGGGTCCGGCGAGGAGGGCGCGGGCCCTCAGCAGGATCTGCCGCAGTCGGGGCGAGGCGCCGTCGCCGACCTCGACGGTGACGGCCTCCAGCGCGGCGCGGGCCTCCTCGGTGTGTCCGGTGAGCACGGCTGCGGCGGCGTGGTCGGCGACGGCGTAGCACGACAGGTGGTAGTGGACGGGGGTTCCCGAGGCGTCGTAGAGCGCCCGCAGGTGGTGGAAGGCGGCGGCGTGGTCGCCCTGGGCGGTGGCCGCCAGACCGGCGGCGCGCCGGGCGCGGGCGACGGTGGCGAGGGCGCGGGCCGGTTCGGTGACGGCGAGCACCGCCGCGGCGTGGCGCAGGGCGGTCTCGGGTTCCCCGGTGAGGGCGCACAGGGTCGCGAGGGCGGCCAGTGCGCGGGCGGAGCCGAGGCCCCGCCGGCCGGCGAGGAAGCGGTCGGCGAGCCGCTCGACGCCGAGCCGGGCGTCCGCCCACCGGCCGCTGTCGAGGTTGGCCCAGGCCAGGTCGGCGGCGGCCGTGCCGGCGTGGAAGTCGGCCGCGTCCTCCCACTGCGGGTTGACCACCTCGCCGAGCAGGGCGACCGCCGTCTCGGTCTCGTCGAGCAGCATGCACAGGACGCCGAGGGTGTGGTGCTCGGTGGGCATCAGGCCGGGCGCGGTGGTGAGCGCGGGCAGCCGCTCGCGCACCGCGTTCCCGTGTGCGAAGGGGTCGGTGGCGCCGATGTCCCAGAGGTGGAAGGGGTGGTCGGCCATGCCGTCCTGCGCGCCGCGGGCCGCGAGCATCGGGCGGATCCGTTCGCGTTGGGCGGGGATCCCGCTGTGGTAGGCGATGCCGGTCGCGATGGTGGAGACGCCGGCGTCGATCTGCGTCGAGCCGGGCAGTTCGTCGGGCAGGACCAGGGCGAAGGCGCGTTCCATGCGGAGCGTGAGCATTTCCACCAGGCCGCTCAGGGCGGAGATCCACCGCACGGCGTCCGGGGCCCCGCCGAGGAGCGAGGCGCTCGCGGCGAGGGCGCCGGCCCGGTCGACGTCTCCGACGACGACGGCCGCGTAGGCCGCGGTCGACAGCAGGCGCGTCCGCTCGGTGGGGTCCGGGTTCAGCCGCGCGGCCCGGTCCAGGCCGGCGAGGGCCTCGGCGACGGCTCCCCGGGCGAAGGCCCGCATGGCCGTGGTCTCCAGGGCGGTGGAGACCTCCGCGTCGGGGGCGAGCGTGGCGGCCGACAGCTGCCAGGCGCGCCGGTCGGGGTCGGCGTCGAGGACGGCCGCGAGCGCGAGGTGGGCGCGGCGGCGGTCGGCGAAGGGGGCGGCTCCGTAGATGGCCGAACGGATCAGGGGGTGGCGGAAGTGGATGCGGTCGGCCTGGACCCGGACGAGGCCGGCCCGTTCCGCCGGGAGCCACACCCGCGGGTCGGGGTCGGTGGGCAGGGCGGCGAGGACGTCGGAGAGTGCGGCGCCCTCGGCGGCCGCGGCGACGAGCAGTGCCTCGCGGGTGGCCTCGGGCAGTTCGTCGACCTGGCTGGTGAAGGCCCGTTCCAGCAGGTCGGTGACGGGTACGGGGCCCACGGCGGGGAGCCGGCCGTCGCGGGCGGCCGTGCGGGCCAGTTCGATCAGGGCGAGGGGGTTGCCGGCGGCGGCGGCGAGGACGTGTCGGCGGGTGGGGCCCACGGGCGGTTCCGGTTGGGCTCCGAGGAGTTCCTCGGCCTCGGCGGGCGACAGGGCGGGCAGCAGCAGCTGCGGGACGGCCGGGTCCAGCCAGTCGGGGCGGCGGCAGCCCCTCGCGGCGACGAGGAGGGCGATGGACTCGCCGGCCAGGCGCCGGGCGAGGAAGCCCAGCACCTGGCAGCTGCCGGGGTCGAGCCACTGGGCGTCGTCGACGGCGAGCAGCAGGCGTCCGGTCGAGGCGACCTGCGAGGTGAGGGTGAGGACGGCCAGGCTCATCATCATGTGGTCGGGCGGGGTGGGGTCGTCCCCCAGGCCGAACGCGGCGCCCAGCGCGGCGCGCTGACGGGCCGGCAGGCCGTCGACGGAGTCGAGGACGGGCAGCAGCAACTGGTGCAGACCGGCGAAGGCGAGTTCGGCCTCGGCGGCGTTGCCCCGGACCCGCAGCACCCTGGTTCCGGTGCTCAGGGCCTCCTCGACGGCGGTGTCCAGGAGCATCGTCTTGCCGACGCCGGGGTCGCCGAGGAGCAGCATCGAGGCCGCCGCGGTGCGGGGCGACAACGCCTCGGCGAGGATCGCCCGTTCTTGCTGACGCCCGATCAAAACGCAACTCCTGGAACTCTTCGCGCGGGGGTGCGCGGGGGTGGTGATCCCGTGGTCCCCACCCGTTCGAACAGGAAGGCGGGCGGTACCCGGCGGAGCTTAGTCGCAGTGCGTTCCGTGGCGAATTCGGGAGGGTTGCCGGTCGGAGCGGATACGGCCCGCAGATCGTCCGGTTGACGGGCCGTCGGGCCGGATCGGGCGCCGAAGGGCGGGGCGGCGGGGCGGCGTCGGGCACCCGCGCGCGGGGCCGGTAGGGTGGGCCGCGAACCGGTGGGGGACGTTCCGGGCCGCGGTGGTGACACGTACGCGCCAATCACTCGTCCGGGGCGCGAGGGGTCCGTCCGGCACCGTGCGCCCCGTCGGACACCACCCGACACTGCCCGTGGACTGCCGGTACACGTTCCGTGACCGCCCGCCACGGGTTCGTCGCGGGACCTTCACAGGGCGCGCACTTCCGGCCGTTCTCCGCGCCCCCGCCCCCCGAGGGGCAGACGGCGTGTTCGAGGCGGCCCTAGCCTCCCGGGCCATGCGATCACCTCTGAAGAGCCGCCTCGGCCTCGCCACCGTCCTCGCCTTCGTCCTGGCCCTGTTCGGCCTCGCCCCGGCCGCGAGCGCCGACCCCGCGCCGGCCGCGCTCACGTTCACCTCCAACTCCGCCACGGTGACCCCCGGCGGCACGGTGAACCTCTCGATGACGCTCACCAACAACAAGACCTACGACATCTGGTTCGTCTACCAGACGATCAGCCCGACCTGGCTGACCACCCAGCGCCCCGACCTGAAGTACAGCTTCACCGGGTGCAGCCTGGCGACGCCCACGGGCGCCACGTCCTGCTCCGGCACCGGTCCGTCCGACCTCGGCACCAACTACGGCGCCACCATCCCGCCCGGCCAGAGCCGCACCGTCACCCTGACCCTCCAGGTCGCCGCCGACTCCGGTTGCAACGGCAACATAGGTTTCTACTCCTACTACTACGCCGAGTTCAGCGACAGCACGAACACCAGTGGCGGTCCGGCCTACACGCCCGAGACCCGCGTGCTCTGCGCCTGACGGTTCGGCTCGGTCCCACGCCACGGGGAGGTGGCCGGAAAGCGCCGCCCGCCGATACCCGAGTGGTCTGGACCTCTGAAGTGCCGCACCGGCGGACCGTTTCGGTCCGCCGGTGCCGCGTTCGTGCCCGGACCGGCCATCGAGCCGCCGCGGGCTTCCGCTTGAGGTCCGCCGGCGACCCCGCGAAGACCGGCCGGTCCCGGATCGACGCCCTTTGGGCACCTACTTTTTTTCGTCGGTTTTCGCGACATCACCACGAAAGCTACACACAGGCACCACCATGTGACGCGACGGATGCGTCGACGACCGGTTTCTGAGGGGGACATCGGCGTCGCGCCATGGGGGAGCGTCCGCTTCGTGCGAAGCGTGCTCACCCCTGCCCGGGGAGGGGACTTCACCGCATGAAGCGAAGGATACGCACCGCCGCGTTATCGGTCGGCGCACTCATCGTCGCGCTCGGCCTGCCCGCGGGCACGGCCCAGGCCGACACCACGACACCCCGCGTCGACCTGCGGGTGCTGGTCGTGACGGACGGCGGACCGGCCGTGCAGGCCATCACGGCGGAGCTGGAATCGGCGGGGACGCCGTACACGCAGATCGACCTCACCCGCCCGGACCGGCCCACCATCGACCCGGCCTTCCTCGCCGACACGGTCGACGGCCGGCCGCGCGCCAAGTACCAGGCGGTGGTGCTGCCCAACGACAACCCGTTCTCGGCGGGCTCCACCGAGATGACGGCCCTGGCGGCCTACGAGCAGGCGTACTCGATCCCGCAGGTCGACGCCTACACGTACGCGCGCCCCCAGGTCGGCCTCCAGTACTTCGTCCCCGGCGGCTACGCCGGCAGCGTCGACGGCGTCCAGGCCCAGGTCACCGCCGCCGGCCGCTCCGGGCCCTTCGGCTACCTCGAAGGGGCGGTGCCCTTCGAGGACAACTCCCCCACCGTGGGCGAGAGTTACGCCTACCTCGCACAGCCCGCCCCCGGCGCGGACTTCACCCCGTACGTCGACGCCCCCATCCCGGGCACGGCCCGACGCGGATCCCTGGTCGGCGAGTACCGGCACGACGGGCGGCGCGAACTCGTCGTCACCTTCGTCTACAACCGCTACCAGCAGCAGTATCGGCTGCTGGCCCGCGGCATCGTGGAGTGGATGACCGGCGGCGTGCACCTGGGCGCCTCCCGCAACTACTTCGCCGTCCACGTCGACGACGTCTTCGCCGCGGACGACCGCTGGGACACCGTGCTCAACTGCACCCCCGGCGACGTCGACTGCGCGGCCGGGACCGGCACGCCCAACCCCATCCGGATGACCGCCGCGGACGCCTCGTACGCCAAGTCCTGGCAGGACTCCAAGGACTTCACCCTCGACATGGTCTACAACGGGGCCGGCAGCCTCGACCAGCGCGAGGACAACAACGGGGTCGACGAGCTGGCCGACCGGCTCCAGGCGGACCGCGCCGAGTTCCGCTGGATCAACCACACCTACACGCACGCCTTCCTCGGCTGCGAACAGGACACCAGCGTGGTCCCGTGGCGGTGCGCCACGAACCCGGGCGGCGGCACCAAGTGGGTCAGCCGGACCGCCATCGACGACGAGATCGTCCTCAACCGCGTCTGGGGACAGAGCTTCGGGCTGCCCCTGCAGAACGACGAACTGGTCACCGGCGAGCACTCGGGCATGGCCGTCCTGCCGCAGCAGCCCCAGGACAACCCCAACCTCGCCCTCTCCCTGACCGGCACCGGCATCAAGTGGCTCGCCTCCGACAACTCCCGCGACCCCGAGCAGCGCCGGGTCGGTTCGGCCGCCACCGTCGCCCGCTACCCGGTGAACGTGTACTACAACGTCGGCAAGGCCGCCGAGGCCGTCGACGAGTACAACTGGATCTACACCTCCCGGGCCCAGGGCGGCAGCGGCATCTGCGAGGACCACGCGGACACCACCACCTGCCTGCCCGCCCCGCTCGACCCGGCCACGGCGTACGCCGGCCACATCGTGCCGATCGAGACCCGGACCGCGCTCGGGCACGTCCTGTCCAACGATCCGAAGCCGCACTTCATCCACCAGTCCAACCTGGCCGAGGAGCGCCTCGCCTACCCCGTGCTGAACGGCGTCATCGACGGCTACCAGGCCCTCTTCGCCGACAACACGCCCCTGGTCAACCAGCGGATGAAGGACACCGGCCTCGAACTCCAGCGCCGCGGCGCCTGGAAGGCCGCCGTCAAGGCCGGGCAGGTCACCGCCTACCGCGTCGGCGACACCGTGACCGTCACCGCCCCCGCCGGGCTCGACGTCACCGCGACCCTGCCCGCCGGCACCCGGCAGGGCGGCCCCACCGGCGCCGCGTACGGCAGCCCGTACGCCGGGCAGGTCTCCGGCTGGACCCCCTCGACGGGCACCCCGCTGACGCTGGCCCTGCCCGCGTCGGCGCCCGCGGCCCCGTCCGCCGTGACCGCGCCGCAGTCGGCGCCGGCCGTCGCCCCCGCCCCGGGCACCCACGTCCCCGCGGCCGTACGGGAGTCCGGCGCCGAAACCGACCGGCGCTGAGACGGCGTACGCCGGTCCCGGCCGCCGCCACCACGCGGCCGGGACCGGTCCGACCCACCCCCACACACCTGCCGTGGAGCACCCGCATGTACGTTCACCACGGCGCGCGACGCCCCGGCGCGACGCGCGTCACCCTGCTCACCGAAGGCACGTATCCCCACAGTCACGGCGGCGTCAGCGTCTGGTGCGACCAACTCGTCCAGGGCATGCCCGACATCGACTTCGAGGTCATCGCGGTCACCGGAACCGGTCGCGAACCCGTGGTCTGGGACCTGCCCGGGCACGTCCTGGGCGTCCGGGCCGTCCCGATGTGGGGCACCCCGCCCGAGGGCCGCGCCCCGCGCGGACGCGCCCACCGACGCCTGTCCGACGCCTACGAACGCTTCGTGACCTCGCTGCTGGACCCGTGCGCCGAGGCCGGCTTCGCGCCCGCGCTCTACACGATGGCGCACGCGGCGGCCGACGGCGCCCTCGGCCCGTTCCTGCGCGGCGACCGCGCCATCGCCGTCCTGTCCGCCGTCTGGAACCGCCCCGGGCTCGCCGTGCGCGAGGCCCGGCCGACCCTGCACGACGCCCTCACCGCGACCTCCCTGCTGGAGCACGCCCTGCGCCCGCTCGCCGCTCCCCCACCGCAACACGGGGTCGCGCACGCCGTCAGCGGCGGCGTCGCCGTCCTGCCCGGACTGGCCGCGCTGGAACGGCACGACGTCCCCCTGCTCCTGACCGAACACGGCGTCTACCTGCGCGAGCGCTACCTGGGCTACCGCACCGCCCCGTACCGCTGGCCGGTGAAGGCCGTCGTCCTCGGCTTCTTCCGGCTGCTGGCCGAGGAGAGCTACCGCCGGGCCGCCCTGATCACCCCCGGCAACCGCTACAACCGGCTGTGGGAGGAGCAGGGCGGCGCCGACCCGCAGTCCATCCGTACCGTCTACAACGGCGTCGACCCCGCCGCCTTCCCGCCCGCCGGGCCGGAACCGGACGTGCCGACGCTCAGCTGGGCCGGCCGGGTCGACCCGATCAAGGACCTCGAAACGCTGATCCGCGCCTTCGCCCTGGTCCGCGAACGCGTACCCGAGGCCCGGCTGCGCCTGTTCGGCGGGACCCCGCGCGGCGGGGAGGCGTACCGCGAGCGCTGCGAGGCGCTGGCCCGCGACCTCGGGCACGCGGACTCCGTCACCTTCGAGGGCCGGGTCGACGACATCAAGGACGCCTACGCCGCGGGCAACGTCGTCATGCTGTCGAGCATCAGCGAAGGCTTCCCCTTCACCCTCATCGAAGCCATGTCCTGCGGGCGGGCGACCGTCTCGACCGACGTGGGAGGGGTGCGGGAGGCGGTCGGCGACGCGGGCCTCGTGGTCCCGCCGCGCGACCCGGCCGCCATGGCCGGCGCCGCCCTGGAACTGCTCGGGGACGCGCGGCGCCGGGCCTCGATGGGCGAGGCGGCGCGGCTGAGGGTCATCGAGCAGTTCACCCTGCGCCAGACCATCGACACCTTCCGCTCCATCTACCTGGAACTGCCCGAACTCGACCGCGCGGCACGCCTGGCGCGGGTCCCGGCGGCCTCCGCCGGCACCGTCGGCGTGCGCGGCGTACCGGCGTCGGTCGGGCCGGTGCCCGCCGGCGGGGTCCTCACCGGGACCGGGACCGGCGGCGGCGCCGGAGCGGGGAGTCTGGCCGGATGAGCGGGCCGATGTCACTCGAACCCGGCGGGTCCAACCAGGACACGCTGACGCTGCGGCTGGCCGACACCCGGCGGGCACCGCGACACCAGCGCACCGACGCCACCCTCACCCTGCGGCTGCCCTCCTTCGGACCGAACGAGGAGGAGGTCAGCCGGCTCGCCGCCGAACTGGCCGACCGCGTCGGCCCGGCCGTCCACCCCTACGAGGTGGCCGCGCTGCTGGAGGCGGACGGCCTTTCGGCCGACGTGATCCGGGAACGGTACGGGCACCCGAACATCTTCTCCCTGGCGGCCGCGTTGTTCGAGCGGGTGCCCCGGGTCTTCGTCGAACCCTCCAAGGGGCCCGACCCGTGGCGACCGGACCACGTGCGATGCCTGCTGCGCGGGGTGCTGTTCGCCCTGCCCGGCCTGGCGTACCTGTTGACGGCGCCGCTGTGGAACCCGGGCCGGCACGCCGGCGCGCTGGTCGTCGCCGGCATCGTCTCCTGGGCCTGGGGACAGGCCCTCGGACACCGGGCCTACCTGCGCATGGTGACCGGCCGTCGGGAGGCGGGCCGCACCCTGCTGGTGGGAGCCCCGGTCGGGGCCCTGTGCGCCACCGCCGCCGCGGCGGTGCCCGCCGGGGGCGGGCCGGTGATCTGGGCGGCGGCCGCGCAGTCCCTCTACCTCGCCGCGGCCGGCGTCCTGCTGGTGCTGGGCCGCGAGCGCCTGCTGCTGGCGGCGCTCACCCCGTTGATCGCCGGCGGGGCCGTCCTGCCGTGGTGGGAGCCGGGGCCGGTGATCCGTACGGGGCTCCCCGTCCTCGCGCTCCTCGCGACGCTGGGGGCGGCCGCCCGGTCGCTGCGCGCCGCCCACGCCGCCCCTGCGGCGGCCGACGCGGGCCCCCGGCCCCGGCTGTCGCGCTCCCTGCCGTACGGCCTGTTCGGCCTGGCGGCGGCGGTGCTGGTGCTGCTGGAGGGGCGGCAGGAACCGTACGCGGTGATCGCCCTCACCGTGAGCATGGGGCCGGCCGAATGGCTGCTGTACCGCTTCCGGGGACTGTCCGTCACCGCGCTCGGTGCGGCGGCCACACCCGTCGGGTTCCTGCTGAGGTCGGCCGGGGTGCTCGCGCTGTGCCTGTCGGCGTACGTGGTGCTCCTGCTGCCCGTGGCCCTGCTGACGGGCGCCGCCCCGGTCGCGCTGCTCGCGCTCGCGGCGACCCTGTGGACCGCGCTGCTGCTCCAGGCCTTCGGGGTGGCCTGGCCGCCGGCCGTCATCTGTACGGCGGCGGCGGGCGGGGCCGGCGCGGTCACGGCGCTCGGCCTGGCGCCGGGCCCGACGGTCCTGCCACTGGCCTTCGGTCCGGCGGCGCTGCTGCTGGCGGGCTGTGCGCTGTGGATCCTCGGGCGGCCGGCCCGACACACCTGACGGCCGGCCGGGGAGCGTCCACCCGCTCCCCGCTTCCGTCCCCGCTTTCCTCTTCGCCCCCGCTCGTCACCGTTCGTTCCGTTCATTGTCGTTCGTCATCGTTCGTCGTTGTTCGTGCTTGTTTCCGCCCCTCGTCCCCGGACGCGGGTCCCATCCACCAGAAGGGCAAGGCAGTTGACTTCCGCACCGCTCGCCGCCGTCACGGGAGCCGAGGGCTTCATCGGTTCCCACCTCACCGAGGCCCTGGTCGCCCGCGGCTACCGCGTCCGGGCCATGGCCCAGTACAACTCCTTCTCCTCCTACGGGTGGTTGGAGACCCTGGCGCCGGACGTCCTCGACCAGGTCGAGATCGTCCTCGGTGACGTCCGCGACCCCGGCTCCGTCCGCGGCCTGCTCGAAGGCGCCGAGGCCGCCTACCACCTGGCCGCGCTCATCGCCATCCCCTACTCGTACCGGGCGCCGCACAGCTACGTCGACACCAACGTCACCGGCACCCTGAACGTGCTGGAGGCCGTCCGTTCCCTCGGCACGCCCCGCCTGGTGCACACCTCCACCAGCGAGACGTACGGGACCGCGCAGACCGTCCCGATCACCGAGGACCACCCCATCAACACCCAGTCCCCGTACGCCGCCTCGAAGGCCGGCGGGGACCGGCTGGCCGACAGCTACCACGCGAGCTTCGAGACCCCCGTGGTGACGCTGCGCCCGTTCAACACCTACGGGCCGCGCCAGTCCATGCGGGCGGTGATCCCCACCGTGATCGGCCAGGTGGCAGCCGGAGAACGCGTCATCACCCTCGGCGACCTGCGGCCCACTCGCGACTTCAGCTACGTCAAGGACACCGCCCAGGCCTTCCTCGCCGTCGGCACCGCCCCCGCGGAACGGGTGGTGGGGCGGACGTTCAACTCCGGTACCGGCGGCGAGATCTCCGTCGCGGACCTGGTCGGCCTGATCGGCAAGGTCATGGACGCCCCGATCGAGGTCCGCGAGGACGACGCGCGCCTGCGCCCGCCGGCCTCCGAGGTGATGCGCCTGGTCGCCGACGCGAGCCGGCTCGTCGAGGCCACCGGGTGGCAGCCGGCGCACACGCTGGAGCAGGGCCTCGCGCACACCGTCGAGTTCTTCCGCGACCCGGCCAACCTGAGCCGCTACAAGACCGGCATCTACAACATCTGACCCCCACGCGTTCCGCCGACGTTCACCCACGACCCACGTCACTCGAAGTCCCCCCACGCGACCAAGGAGGAGACCCCATGTACGCAGTGATCCTGGCGGGCGGCAAGGGCGTTCGGCTGCGGCCCTACACCACGGCCCTGCCCAAGCCGCTCGTGCCCATCGGCGACCAGCACGCCATCCTGGAGATCGTGCTGCGCCAGCTCTCGCGGGCCGGCTTCACCCGCTGCACCATCGCCATCGGCCACCTCGGGGAGATCATCCGGGCCTACGTCGGCGACGGCTCGCAGTGGGGCATGAGCATCGACTACGCCACCGAGGAGAGCCCCCTCGGCACCATCGGCCCGCTGTTGAACCTGCGCGACCGGCTCCCCGAGAACTTCCTCGTGATGAACGGCGACGTCCTCACCGACCTCGACTACGCCGACGTCCTGCGCAGCCACGAGGCCTCGGGGGCGCCCCTGACCATCGCGACCTACCCCCGCAAGGTGCACATCGACTTCGGCGTGCTGACCACCGACGCCAGTCGCGTGATCGGCTTCACCGAGAAGCCGAGCATGGACTACCACGTCTCGATGGGCGTGTACGGTCTGAGCCGGGCCACCCTGGACGGCTACACCCCCGGCCTGCCGCTCGGCTTCGACGAACTCGTCCTGGACCTGCTGCGCAGTCAGAACCTGCCCCACTCCTACGCGTTCGACGGCTACTGGCTCGACATAGGCCGCCCCGACGACTACGACCGGGCCAACGCCGAGTTCACCACCCGCAAGTCCCTGCTGCTCAAGGGAGCCTGAGCACGTCATGCGCATTCTCGTCCTGGGCCGTACCGGCTACCTGGGCGCTCACGTCGTCGACCACCTGCGCGCCCTCCCGGGCGCGCGGGTGTTCGACGGCGGTCGCTCACCCGCCGCGGACTTCGGCCTCGACCTCGCCGCCGACCGTCCCGAGCGGCTGGCGGACACCCTGGCCGCGGCGGCGCCCGACGCCGTGGTCAACTGCGCGGGCGCGACCGGCGGCGACGCCGTGACGCTCGCCGAGGTCAACGCCCGCGGTCCCGCCGCGCTGTGCGCCGCGCTGCGCGAGGCGGCGCCCGCCGCGCGCCTGGTCCACCTGGGTTCGGCCGCCGAGTACGGGCCCGGCGAACCGGACACCCGGGTGGCCGAGTGGGCCGCCACCCGCCCGGTCACCCCGTACGGGGCGACGAAACTCGCCGGTACCGTCGCGGTGGCCTCCTCGGGGCTCGACGGGGTGGTCCTGCGGGTGGGCAACCCGGTGGGGCCCGGCGCCCCGCCGACCGGGCTGCCGGGCCGGATCGCGGCCCTGCTGCGCGAGGCCGGCCCGGATCCGGAGGCGGTGCTCCGGCTGGGCGACCTGTCCGCGCACCGGGACTTCGTCGACGTGCGCGACGTCGCCCGGGCGGTTGCGCTCGCGGTGACCGCGCCGGGGCCGCTGCCGCCCGTACTGAACATCGGCGCCGGTCGGGCCGTGCCGGTCCGCGAGCTGGTGCGGGTCCTGGCCGCGCGGGCGGGCTTCCGGGGCCGGATCGAGGAGGCAGCCGGCGGGTCGGCCCGCTCGGCCCAGGTGTCGTGGCAGTGCTCCGACATCACGGCCGCCGAGGAGGCCCTCGGCTGGCGCCCGGCCCACGGCCTCGACGACACGCTCGCCACGCTGTGGGCGGCGACCGCCGCGGGAGGAACCGGGAGCCCATGAGCCTGCTCGTTCCGCTGTACGTGCACCCCGCCGAGGACCCCGGAGCCTGGCACCGCCTGATCACGGGCGCCGCCGCCACGTACGGGGTGGTGCTCAATCCGGCCGACGGGCCGGGCGCGCGCCCCGATCCGGCGTTCGCCGCGGCGGCCTCGGCTCTGCGTACGGCGGGCGCGCGGCTGTTGGCGTACGTGGACACCGACTACGGGTCCCGCGGGCAGGCCGAGATCATCCAGGAGATGTGCCGCTACCGGGAGTGGTACGGGGCCGACGGCTGTTTCCTCGACCGGGTGACGGCGACGCGGGAGGGACTGGCCGGCTGTCGCCGGCTGGTCCGGTCGTTGCGCCGGCTCGGGGTGACGACCGTGGTGTTGAACCCGGGGGTCCACCCGACGGCCGGCTACGTCCGGCTCGCCGACCTCACCGTCACCTTCGAGGGGCACTGGTCGACGTACGTCTCGGCGTTCACGCGGCCGTCGTGGACGGGCCGGCTCCCGCCCGAGCGGTTCTGCCACCTCGTCTACGGGGTGCCCGAGGCCCTGGTCCCGCTGGCCGTCCGCACCGCGCGCGAGCGGGGCGCGGCGGTCTCGGGGCCGGTGACCGGCGAACTGCCCAACCCCTGGAACCGGTTGACCCCGGCCCTGGACGCGGCGGACCGGTAGCCGGCGCGCGGGGCGGTCCGCGCGGGCGGGGCGCTCACCCCGTCAGGTCCGCGACGTTCAGCGGTCGACGCCGGCCGCCCCGCCGGTGCACGGCCTCCAGGTCGGCCTGGAGCGGGCTGTGCGGCACCGCGAGGACCGGGCACGGGGCGTGGGCGAGGCAGTAGCGCGACACCGACGGGCACAGGGCCCGCAGCAGCGGCGTACGGGACCCCGTGCCGACGACGAGCAGGTCGCCGGGGTCGCGGACGGTGTCGACGAGCGCCGCGCCCGGGGTTCCCCGGACCGCGAGGCCGGCCAGGGTCACGCCCGGCGGGCCGTCGCCGAAGGCGGTGCGCAGGATCTCGCGCAGCCGTCGGACGGCCCCCTCGCGGCAGCCCGTCAACAGCGGGGTCCCGCCGCCACCCCGGCCGCCCGGACCGCCGAGGGGTGGCTGCCAGGCCAATACGACCCACAGTTCGGCGTCCCTCGTTCGGGCCTCTTCCGCCGCCCGGTGCAGGGCCGTGAGGCTCCCGAGGGATCCGCACGTACCCGCCACCACCCGTCCTCGCACGGCTGCCCCGCCCTCCTGTCGTCCGCCCGCCCCACTTCGGCGTTCGCGGCCCATGGAACGACGCGGGAGGGATGCCCGGCAGCCGCCTTGACGGTCCTCTGACGCCGGGGGCCCGGACCCGTACGCTTCCCTGACGCGGGCGCCGGCCGGCGGCCCGCCGGCCGTCAGCGACGTGTATGGACTCGGCCGATCCGCGTCAAGGTCGCGTCAGGGGGCGGCGCGCGGGACGCGGGGGCGGGGATAGCTTCGGTGACGCGCTCCGACCGCCTCCCCGCGACCGGAGCGCCGACCATCGTCCGCGGTTCCCCAGGGAGAGCCCCATGTGTCTGTTCCGGTACGAAGAAGACCCCGAGCCCGAAGAACGGATCCCGGCCGGGCTGCTGTACGTGCCCGTCCGGCCGGGAGACGGGAGCGGGGCGGTGATCCGCCTGTTCCGCACGCCGCTGGGCGCGCGGACGGCCGTCGGGTTCACCCGCAGGGAGCGGCTCACGGCCACCCTCGGCGAGCGGCAGGGGTGCGTGCGCTTGTCGGAGGCGTTGCTGCGGGAGCTGTGCGAGCCGCTGGGCGCGCGGCTGATCACCGTCGATCCGACGCTGTCGGCTCCCGCGGCCGCTCCGACGGCCGTGCGGTCGGACCGGCTCACCGTCCACAGCGTCTGAGGGGGGCCGTCATGACCGTGACCGCAGCCTCGGAGACGCGCGCGGACGCCGACGACCTGTCCGTCTGGCCGGCCTCGGCGCGCCGGCTGCCGCAGGGCGGTCTCGCCGTCGGCGGGGTGTCCCTCGCCGAGATCGCCGACCGGTTCGAGACCCCGGTGTACGTGCTGGACGAGGGCGAGGTGCGGGCCCGCTGCCGCACCTACCGGGACGCCTTCCCGGACGCCGACGTGTTGTACGCCGCCAAGGCCTTCCTGTCCCGGGCCATGGTCCGCTGGATCGACGAGGAGGGGCTCGGGCTGGACGTGTGCTCGGCGGGCGAGCTCGAACTCGCCGTGACGGCGGGCTTCCCGGCGGAGCGCGTGCTGCTGCACGGCAACGCCAAGTCGCCGCACGACGTGGAGGCGGCGCTGCGGCTCGGGGTGGGCCGGATCGTCATCGACAGCCCGTCCGAGATCGCCCGGCTCGCCGCGGCGGTGGGGACCGGCGGCCCGCAGAAGGTGATGGTGCGGGTGGTGCCGGGCATCATGGCCGGCGGGCACGAGAAGATCCGTACGGGCACCGACGACCAGAAGTTCGGGCTGTCCCTGACGGACGGGTCCGCGCAGCACGCCATCGCCCGGATCCTGAGCCAACCGCGGCTCGAACTGACGGGCCTGCACTGCCACATCGGTTCGCAGATCACCGAGGTCAAACCGTACGTGGCCGCCGTGCGGCGCATGGTGGGGCTGATGGCCCGCGTCCGCGACGCGCACGGGGTGGTGCTGTCCGAGCTGGACATGGGCGGCGGCCACGGCGTCGCGTACCGTCCCGGCGAGGCGGCGCTGGACCTGACCGCGCTGGCCCGCCGGCTGCGTGCCGAGTTGGTGGCGAGCTGCGCGGCGGCGGGTCTCGCCGTGCCGAGGCTGGCGATCGAGCCGGGCCGGGCGGTCGTGGGGCCGGCGGGGGTGGCCCTGTACCGGGTGCTCGCGGTGAAGCGCGGCGCCGCGCGGACGTTCGTCGCCGTGGACGGGGGCATGAGCGACAACCCCCGCCCGGCCCTGTACGGGGTGCGCTACGCGCCCCGGCTCGTCGGCCGCCGCTCCGCCGCCGAGCCGTGCGCGGCCACGGTGGTGGGCCGGCACTGCGAGGCGGGCGACGTCCTCGCCGCGGACGTGTCGCTGCCCGAGGACGTCCGGCCCGGGGACCTGCTGGCCGTACCGGTGTCGGGCGCGTACCAGCTGTCGATGGCCTCGGGCTACAACATGGTCGGCCGGCCCCCGGTGGTGGCGGTGGACGGCGGCACGGCCCGGCTGCTGGTGCGGCGCGAAACCCTTCAGGACTTCCGCAGCCGGGACGTCGGCGACTAGGGCGTGTTTGAAAGTGGTGCACGATGGGGTCAACCGCGTACCGATCGAAAGAAGCCTCGTGGTTGACCCCGTGCTGAAGCACGCCCTGCGTCATCTCCGCTCGGTGAAGTCGCGGCAGCCGTCCGATGCCGACTTCGTCGAGTTCGCTGACTGGCGGGAGAGGATCGCTGAGGCCCTGGACGCGTTGGCCGGTGCGCTGGTCTTCAAGGAGGACCGGCTCAGGGCCAGAGCCGAGGCAACCGCGGCGCGGGAGGAGGCCGCAGAGGTCCGACGCCGGGGTGGGATCGGGGCTGGCGAGCGCTGATTCCGCGGGCGGCCATCCAGATGGTGAGGTCGCGGGCGATGTCGTTGATGCTGGTCGAGGTGGTGACCTCGTGCTCGTTGCGGGTGGTGTCGCGGCGGACGATCTCGTAGCCGTCTTCGTCCAGCATGGCCACTGAGGCGAACCAGACGGGGTCGTCCTCATCAGGTTGGACGACCACGAAGGTGTTGTCGGAGTCGTTGAGGTCGCTGATCAGCATGAACAGCGCGTCCTCGGACGGGTCGTCGACGCGGTCGCCGTTCTCGCTGTCGGCGCCGTAGTACCGGGCACCCATCTGTACGATCTCCCCTCGCCCCGTTCAACCTGACCGCGGTCAGCATGGCATGCGGGGCCGACGCCCCCGGCAGTCACAGCCACTCACCGATCACGGCGATCAGGACGGTGGCCTCGAAGCGGAGGGCGGGGCCGCGCCGCGCGCCCTCGACGGACCGGGGCCGCCTGTCCGGGCGCCGGCCGCCGCGGGGTGCGGACCTCGGCCCGGGGCGGCCGTGCGCGGTACCCGCGCCGCGATCCGCCGGGGCCGGGCTACGCTCGGCCGGGGCGGGTCCACACGGTGCCGCGGGCCTCGTACTCCAGCATGGCCTCCACCCCGAGCGCGGCGTCCGCGCCCAGCTCGCGGCGGACGAGCCACAGCGCGAGCTCCAGGCCGGAGGTGATGCCCCCGGCGGTCACGAGGTCGCCGTCGTCCACCACGCGGGCGTTCTTCACGAGGCCGCCCCGGGCCCCGAGGTCGGGGCGCGCCTTGTGGTGGGTGGTGCAGGGGCGGTTCGTGGTCAGACCGGCGGCGGACAGCAGCATGACGCCGGTGCAGAGCCCGGCGAGGGTGAGGCCGCGGCGGGGCGCCGCGGCCAGCTCGCGGGGGAGCGTGCCCTGGGCGATCTCGGCCCACACGCCGGGGGCGTCGCGGCGCGCGTAGCCGCCGCCGGGCACCACGACGACGTCCGCCGAGCGCGGGGACCAGCCGTGTTCGACCTCGATCCGGGTCCCGTACGCGGCCCGTACGGCGCCCGGGCCGGCGCAGGACACGTAGCGGACGTCGACCTCGCGGTCGGTGAAGAACCGGGCGGCGGAGAAGACCTCGTACGGGGCGGCGAAGTCGAGTTCCTCGACTCCGTCGAACATGACGACGTGCACGCGCAGCGGCCCGCCCTTCGCGGTCTCGGCCCGGGGCGGCGCCGCCCCGGCCGGCGCGGTGGCGGCCCCCGTCACCGCGGCGGCGGCGCCGAGGGCGGTGGAGGCGCGCAGCAGGTCCCTACGGTTCATCGGCTCGTCCTGTCCTGGTGGTGGCGGTGGTGGCGGTGGTCCCGGTGGTGTCGGCCGCGGTGGTGGCGGTGGCGGCGCTCCGGTCCGCGCGCGTGACCGGCGAGGCGGTCCACGAGGGTGGTCGGGGCGGTGGACGGGGCGGTTCCCGGCGCGCGTTGTGGGCCGCGCCACAGCCGACGCCACACCCGGCGCCACGGGCCGCGGCCCAGCCGGCGCGCGGCCGGGAAACAGCCGGGGAAACGGCCCGGAGGCGGCGTCCTGACGCGCGCGGCCGTCTCTGGCAGGGTGGGTGCGTGAGCATCGAGCACACGCCCGCCTTCCTGGAGATCCGCCGGCCGCGGGAGATGACGGCGCGACTGCGCGAGGCCCTGGTCGACTGCTGGGTCAGGGTCGTCAACTCCGGGGGCGCCGTCATCCACGGCGCCTTCCCCATGCCGCCGGTCAGCACGGCACAGGGCGAGGCGGTCGCCGACCTGCTGATCGGCGGGCTCGACCCGCGGCTGCACCGCCTGCTGATCGCCACCCTCGACGGCAGGCCGGTCGGTTGGTTGGCCGTGAGCCGCGATCCGCATCCCCTCGTCGCGCACCACGGCGTGGTCAACCACGTGCAGACCCACCCGGACTTCCGCGGGCGCGGCATCGGCGCGGCGCTGATGGGACGGGTCCGCGAGCTCGCCCGGGACGGGATGGGGCTGGAGCAGCTGCACCTCACCGTCCGGGCGGGCCTGGGGCTGGAGGAGTTCTACGGGCGTCTGGGATGGCGGGAGATCGGACGGTGGCCCGGCGCGCTGCGCGTGGCGCCGGGTGACGACCGTGACGAGATCCTGATGTTCCTGGCCCTGTGAGGCGCCCCCGGAGCCTCCTCCCCAGTCCCCCTCGCCTCCTTCGGTCCCGTGGGTCTCCCCCTCACCGCGCGGGCCCGGCGCGTTTCGGTCGTCTCCCGTCGACACGCGTCCGGACCGGGCCGACCGGGCATGATCAGGAACGCGCCGGACATCGTCGTACGATCAGCCCGCCGGGAGGACAGCTGGATGAGCACCGGCCCCCTTTACCTGGAACCCCGGTTGGCCCCGCGGCTCGCGGCGCTGCTGGGCGCGGCTCCGTTCCTGCACATGCTCGTGGACGCCCTCGGCTCGCCCCTCAACGTCCTCGTACCCGACCAGATCGCGGAGAACGCCGAGGGCTTCCGCTCCGTCTACCGGCGCCACCACCTGGGCGGGCGGATCCACTTCGCCCACAAGGCCAACCGTTCCCGCTCCCTCGTGCGGCGCCTCACCACCACGGACGCCGCGCTCGACGTGGCCTCCCTCGGCGAGCTGCGGCACGCCCTCGGCGACGGTTTCACCGCGGACCGCGTCATGGCGACCGGTCCCAAGGACCCGGCCTTCCTGTGGTTGGCCGCGCGCACGGGCGTCACCCTGAACGCCGACGGGCCCGAGGAGCTGGAGGCGGCGGCCGCGCTCGTGCGCCGCCACGACCTGCCCCGCCTGCGGGTCGTGCCGCGCCTGGCGGAGTTCGAGGCCTCGGGGCCGCGGGTGCTGTCCCGGCGGAGCCGCTTCGGTACCTCCGTGAAGGCCCTGGGGCCCCTGCTGGACCTGCTCGAACGCCACCGCGACCACCTCGAACCGGTCGGCGTCGCGTACCACCTCGACACGACGGGCGCGGACGAGAAGGCCATCGCCCTCGAAGGCTGTCTGCGCGCCATGGACGACCTGCGGCTACGGGGGTTCCAGCCGCGCGCCGTCGACATCGGCGGCGGTTTCGGCGTCGACTACCTCGCGCACGGCGCCCAGTGGGACCGCTACACGAGCGAGCTGGCCGCCGCCGTGATGGGTCGGCGCCCGCCCCTGACCTGGGGCGGTCACGGCTACGGGCTGCACGCCGAGGGCGGTACGCTGCGCGGCGCCCTGAGCCTGTATCCGGCCCACCGGCCGGTCGCCGGCGCCGCCTACCTCGACGAGCTGCTGTCGCGCCCGGCCCCCACGCTGGGCCGCGCGTTGGGCACCCTGCTGCTGGAGAGCCTCTACGACCTGCACACGGAGCCGGGGAGGGCCCTGGCCGACCAGTGCGGCCTGTCCCTGGCCCGGGTCCTGGAGGTACGCGCCTCGGACGCGGGCCCGGCGCTCGTACGCCTGGCGATGAACGCGAACGACGTGGCGCTGGAGGACCACGGGATCCTGGTGGACCCGATCCTCCTGCCGCGCGGGCAGGAGGCGGCGGGGCCCTCGGAGCCGGTCGGCGTCCACCTCATGGGCAACCTCTGCCTGGAGTCCGACCTGATCACCCGCCGGACGGTGTTCCTGCCGCGGCCGGCGCGGCCGGGCGACCTGCTCGCCTTCGTCAACACGGCCGGCTACTGCATGGACTTCGGGGCCACCCGGGCCCAGGGGCAGCCGGTGGCGCGCAAGGTGGCCGTCCGGCGGGAGGGCGCGGCCGGGGCCGAGGGGGCGGCGCTCGGCGGCTGGCACTGGTGTCTGGACGAGGAGTACTGGCCGATCAACGATCCGGGGGGACGGGCATGAGGTACGACAGCATCACCGAGGCCATCGGCAACACCCCGCTGGTCCGCATCGATCCCGAGGTGCACGGGCTGCGCCACATCGACCTCTACGCGAAGCTCGAAATGCTCAACCCCTTCGGCTCGGTGAAGGACCGCGCCGCGTGGAACATGGCCCGGTCCGCCCTGCCGGGAGCGCGGGAGCGCGGCGAGACGATCGTCGAGCTGTCCAGCGGCAACACGGCCAAGGCGTTGGCCGTGATCGCGGGCATGCACGGGCTGTCCTTCAAGAGCGTCACCAACCGGATGCGCGTCCCGGAGGTCAAGGACCTGCTCCTGCTGCTGGGCGCCGAGATCGAGGAGCTGCCGGGGCGCAGCGAGTGTCTGGACCCGATGGACACCGAGGACCCGCTGACCCTCTTCCACCGGGAACTGAACCGGGGTGGCGCCCACCTGCACACCGACCAGTACTTCAACGCGCTCAACACCGAGGCGCACGCGACGGGCACGGGCCCGGAGATCGTGGCGGACCTCGACGGCCGGGCCCCCGACTGGTTCCTGGCCTGCGTCGGCACGGCGGGCTCGTCCGGCGGGGTGGCCCGGGCGCTGCGCGCGCACGACCCTCGGGTGCGCGTCGTCGGGCTGGTGGGGGAGAAGTCCGACTTCATCCCCGGGATCCGCACCATCGACGAGGTCCACGAGGTCGGCCTCTTCGACCCGGCGGCGTACGACGCGATCGAGGCGGTCGGCTCCGACGAGGCCATCGAGGGCATGCTCACCCTCGTGCGGCGCTGCGGCATCCTCGCCGGGCCCACGGGGGGCGCCGCGTACCACGGCGCGGTGCGTCATCTGCGGCCCCTGGACGCCGGTTCGACGGAGCGTCGGACGGCGGTGTTCATCGTCTGCGACCGGGTGGAGAGCTACCTCGGCTACGTCAAGCAGCGCCGCCCGGACCTGCTGGGCCGCCCGCACGCACGGAACTCGCCGGCCTCGGTGACCGCCGAGGAGGTGGGGGCCGCGCAGGTCGTCGAACCGGCGGGGGCGCGCAAGTGGATCGCGGCGGAGCGGCCGCTCGTGATCGACCTGCGCAGCCCCTTCGCCTACGCGGCGCTGCACATCGACGGGTCGGTGAACATCGTCGACGAGCTGTTCGAGGAACTCGTCCGGGGTGGGCTGCCGTTCGGCAGGCGGCAGCCGGTCCTGCTGGCCTGTCCGGTCGGGGAGCAGTCGGCGCGCTTCGCCGCCCTGCTGACCCGGATGGGCCATCCCGACGTGCGCAGCCTCGCGGGCGGGATCATCGCCTGGAGGGACGCGGGCGCCCCGCTGGTGCGTGATTGAGGTGGGCGCCGCCCGTCCGCAGGACACCCTGGAGACGCTGCGGTCGTGGCAGCTCGCGCTGCGCGCCCAGTTCCCGATCATCGCGGCCGACCCGGGGTCGGCGTACCTGGACAGCGCGGCCACCTCGCAGAAGCCGCAGGCCGTGCTGGACGCCGTACAGGGATACCTGACGCGCTCCAACGCCAACGTGGGGCGCGGCTCGTATCCGTGGGCCAACGCCACGACGGCGCTGGTGGAGCGGGCCCGCGAGCGGGTCAAGGAGTTCCTGGGCGACCCCCGCCCGGACCGGTCGTCGACGCATTTCACGAGCGGGGCGACCGAAGGGCTGCGCAGCGTGGCCCGGGACTGGTTGGCGGAGCTGCTGGTCGACGGGGACGAGATCGTCGTCCCGTTCGCCGATCACGAGGCGAACCTCGCGCCGTGGCGGGAGGTGGCGGAGCTGCTCGCCCGGCGCGGGGTCGGGATCCGGGTGCGGGAGCTGCCCCGCCAGGCGGGTTCCGGGGACTACGATCCGGTGGCGCTCGCGGCCGCGGTGGGCCCGCGCACCCGCTTCGTGGCGGCCACGCACGTGCACCACGTCTACGGCTCCGACATGAACGTGCACCGGATCCGCGAGGTGGTCGGTCCGGGGGTGCCGATCTGCCTCGACGCCGCGCAGAGCGTCGGCCACCTGCCGCTGTCCGTCGCCGAACTCGACGTGGACTTCGTGGTGTTCTCGGGGCACAAGGCGTTGGCGTTGCCCGGGTCCGGAGCGATCTGGTCCCGGGGCGCGCGGGGTCCGGCTTTCCGCCCCGGGGGTTGGGCGGGCACCCCGAACACGGTGGGCATCGTGAGCCTGACGGCGGCCTTCGACTGGCTCGACGCGGCCGGCACGGAGCGGATCGAGGCGTGGACGGTGGCCCTGGCGGCCCTGCTGACGGACGGGCTGAGCGGGTTGGACGCGTACGAGGTGCTCGGCTGCCGCTCCAGCCTGACGGCCCGTTCCGAGGTCCAACGGCGTCGCAGCATCGTGGCGTTCCGGCACCGGGCGATCTCCTCCGGCGATCTCGGGTTCATCCTGCACAGCCACGGGTTCATGGTGCGCTCCGACAGCCACTGCCAGGCGGGCGCGAAGGAGTCGGACGGGTCGGTGCGGGTGAGCCTGCACGTCCACAACACGCGTGAGGAGATCGAGAAGCTGCTCGCCACCCTCGCCAGTCTGCAATGATTTTCATGTGGAGTTCGGGGCCGCGGGAGCGGCGAGAGCACGGGCGGACGGGAACATGGACGTGGGCACGGTGGCGGCCGGCCGGTGGGTGGAGCGCTGGGAGCGACAGCAGCAGCGCTACGCGATCGACCGCGAGGAACGGTTCACCGTCATCTCCGACGTGGTCGAGCGCGTGACGGAGGACCGCGCCGGCCCCCTCCTGCTCGACCTGGGGTGCGGGCCGGGGTCGCTGGCGGCCCGCCTGGCACGACGCATGCCCGCCGCCGAGGTGGTGGGCGTCGACGCCGATCCGCTGTTGCTGGAACTGGGGCGGGCGCACCACGGCGGCGCCCTGCGGTTCGTCGAGGCCTCGATCGGGGAGCCGGGCTGGCTGGACGCCCTCGCCCTGGACCGCCCCGTGGACGCCGCCGTCTCGACGACGGCCCTGCACTACCTCGGGGAGGCCGCCCTGCGACGCACGTACGGGGAGCTGGCGGAGCGGATCCGGCCGGGCGGGGTCCTCGTCAACGGCGACCACCTGGAGCCGGACTCCCCCAAGGTGCACGAACTGGCCGTCGACATCGGCCGGCGGCGGGCGGAGCGGCGACAGGCGCTCGCGCACGAGGACTGGGAGTCCTGGTGGTCGGGCGTCCGGGCCGATCCCGAACTGGATCCGCTGCTCGCCGCGCGGGGCCGCCACTCCCACCCCCGTTGCGAGGGCAACGACCTGACCCTCACGGCCCACCTCGCGCTGCTGCGGGAGGCGGGGTTCGAGCACGTGGGCACGGTCTGGCAGTTCGGCAACAGCCACGTGGTCGTCGCGGTCCGCTAAGGGGAGCGCCGACGGGGCCCGACCTCGTCGCGGTGGGGAGGTCAGCGGCCGGGGGCCGGCAGGGGGCGCTGCGCGGGGCCCGTGTAGGAGCCGAGGGGGCGGATGAGGGCGTTGTGCTCCAGTTGCTCGATGACGTGCGCGGTCCAGCCGGTGACCCGGCTCATCACGAACAGCGGGGTGAAGGCGGGGGTGTCGAACCCCATGAGGTGGTAGGCGAGCCCGGCCGGGTAGTCGAGGTTCGGGTGGATGCCCTTGCGGTCGAGCACGGCCTGCCGGAGCTCGGCGTGCAGGGCCGCCAGACGGGCCGTGTCGGGGTCGGCGGCGCGGGCGACGAGCCGGTCGGTGGCCTCCTGCATGAGGGGGACGCGGGAGTCGCCGTGTTTGTAGACGCGGTGCCCGAAGCCCATGATCCTGCGCCGGGCCGCGAGGGCCTCCTCCAGCCACTCCCCCGCCCGCCCGGGGGATCCGATCTCCTCCAGCATGCGCATCACGGCCTCGTTGGCCCCTCCGTGGAGCGGCCCCTTGAGGGCTCCGATGGCCGCGGTGACCGCGCTGTAGAGGTCGGAGAGGGTGGAGGTGACCACGCGTGCCGTGAAGGTCGAGGCATTGAAGCTGTGCTCGGCGTAGAGGATGAGGGAGATCTCGAAGCAGCGCACCACCTCCGGGGCGGGGACCTCTCCGAAGCACATGTGGAAGAAGTTCTCGGCGTAGCCGAGGGCGGGGTCCGGCTGGATCGGGGGCAGACCCCGCCGGCGGCGGTGGTCGGCGGCCGCGACGACGGGCAGGCGGGCGAACAGGGTGAGGGCCTTGGCCCGGTTCGCGTCGGCGCTGCCGTCGCCCTCGGCCGGGTCCTCGGCGCCGAGGAGGCTGACGGCGGTGCGCAGGACGTCCATCGGGTGGCAGGTCCGCGGGAGTCGGGCGAGGAGTTCGGCGGTGCTGCGGGCCGGCGGGCGCAGGGCCCGTTCCGCGGCCCGGAAGGCGCCCAGTTCGGCGGGGTCGGGCAGTTCCCCGTACCAGAGCAGGTAGGCGACCTCCTCGAACGAGCGGTGGGAGGCGAGGTCCTGGACCGGATAGCCGCGGTAGGTGAGGGAGTTGGTCTCCCGGATGACGGTGGAGATGGCGGTGGTGTCGACGAAGACACCGGTCAGGCCCCGGTGGATCTCGGGCGTGGTGGTGGTCATGACGGGCCTCCGGTGCGGGTCAGGTTCCGGGCGGGAGCGTGAAGTCAAGGACGGCCGAGTCGAAGGCGGCGTAGTCCCGGTAGCCGAGCACCTCGTAGAGCCGGGAGCGGGTCTGCATGCGGGACAGCAGGGACTGTTGGGTGCCCTCGGCGGCGAGGGTGCGCAGCCCGTCCTCGACCGCGCCCATCGCGAGGCGGAAGAGGGTGACGGGGTAGAGCGCGATGTTGTAGCCGAGGTCCTCCAGGGTGCGCGCGTCGAGGAGGGGACCCTTGCCGAACTCGGTCATGTTCGCGAGGAGGGGGACGTCGACGGCCCTGCGGAAGGCCTCGAACTCGGCCTCGTCGGCCAGGGCTTCGGGGAAGACGGCGTCCGCGCCGGCGTCCACGTACGCCTTCGCCCGGTCGATCGCCGCCGCCAGTCCTTCGACGGCGCGGGCGTCGGTGCGGGCCATGAGGAGGAAGTCGGGGTCGCGGCGGGCCTCGGCGGCCGCCCGCAGCCGGCGGGCCATCTCCTCCCGGGTCACGACGGCCTTGCCGTCGAGGTGGCCGCACCGCTTCGGGTTGACCTGGTCCTCCAGGTGGAGTCCGGCCAGACCGGCGTCCTCCATGAGCTGGAGGGTGCGCGCGGCGTTCATCGGCTCGCCGAAGCCGGTGTCGGCGTCGACGAGGACGGGCAGGTCGGTGACGCGGGTGATCTGCCGGGCGCGGTCGGCGACCTCGGTCGCGGTGGTCAGGCCGATGTCGGGCAGGGCCAGTTCCGCGGCGAGCACCGCCCCGGAGAGGTAGGCGGCGTCGAAGCCGGCCTCCTGGATGAGCCGTGCGCTGTACGGGTTGATCGCGCCGGGCATCCGCAGCAGCCGCCCGCCGGACAGCGCCGCGCGGAACTCCCGGCGGCGCGAGGCGGGGGTGGTGTGGGTGTGCAGCATCAGAACAGGCCCTTCGGCAGTGCGGCGTCGTGCGCGGCGACGGCCCGCGCGTCCACGACCGGGAAGAGGGCGGCCAGGGTGTCGGGGGCGGGCCCCGGGCGGCGGCCCGCCCGCTCGGCCAGTGCGTCCGCGGCCTCCAGGAAGCGGACCTGGTCGGCGGGGGTGACGAGGCCGTCGGTCAGGGTGCGGAACTTCGCGGTGTAGCCGGCGCGGTCGAACGGGCGCGCCCCGGCGGGGTGGGCGTCGGCCACCGCGAGGGAGTCCTCGACGACGGCGCCGTCCTCCAGGGTGATCACGGCCCGGCCGCCGAAGGCGCGGCGGGCGGGGTCGGGGTGGTGGTAGCGGCGGGTCCACTCGGGGTCCTCGACGGTGGAGATCCTCCGCCACAGTTCCACGGTGCTCGCCCGCCGGGCGCGCTCGGGGGCGTAGGAGCGCTCGTGGTGCCAGGCGCCGTCCTCCAGGGCGACGGCGAGGATGTACGGGACCGAGTGGTCGAGGGTCTCGCGGCCGGCCGCCGGGTCGTACTTCTGCGGGTCGCCGGAGCCGGAGCCGATGACGTCGTGGGTGTGCCGGCTCGTGTGCAGGACGATCGAGCGGACCCGCTCCGGCGGGCCGACCTTCGCGCGCAGCCGCAGCGCCAGGTCGATGACGGCCTGCGCCTGGTACTCGGCGGAGTACTCCTTGGTGTAGGTGTCGAGGATGGCCCGCCGCGGTTCGTCGGGGCCCGGCAGGGGGACGGTGTAGGAGGCGTCGGGTCCGTCGAGCATCCGGGCGAGGAAGCCGTCCTCGCCCTCGTAGATCGGTGAGGGGGATCCCTCGCCGCGCATGGCCCGGTCGACCGCCTCGACGGCGGCCTTGCCGGCGAAGGCCGGGGCGAACGCCTTCCAGCTGGAGATCTCGCCCTTGCGGGACTGCCGGGTCGCGGTGGTGGTGTGCACCGCCTGTTGGACGGCCTGGTAGGTGGTGGCGGTGTCCAGTCGCAGCAGCGCGCCGAGGCCGCAGGCGGTCGCCGCGCCGAGGTGGGCGACGTGGTCGACGCGGTGTTCGTGCAGGCAGATGCCCTTGACGAGGGCGACGTGGACCTCATAGGCCGTGATGATCGCGCGCAGCAGGTCCGCGCCGGTGCGCCCGGTGTGCTGGGCGACGGCGAGGAGCGGGGGGATGTTGTCGCCGGGGTGGGAGTAGTCGGCGGCGAGGAAGGTGTCGTGGAAGTCCAGCTCGCGGACGGCGGTTCCGTTGGCCCAGGCCGCCCATTCCGGTGACACGCGGGTGTCGGAGGCGACCCCGAAGACCGAGGCGCCGGCGCGGGAGCGGTGGGCGAGGGCCTGGGAGCGGGCGACGGCCACGGGGCGGCGGCGCAGCGAGGCGACGGCCACGGCGGCGTTGTCGATGATCCGGTTGATCGCCATCGCGGTGGTGCGGGGTTCCAGGTCGGCGGCGTCGGGGGTGTGGGTGGCCACGGCGGCGAGCTTCCAGGCGAGCTGCCCTTCGCGGGGCAGGCGGTCCGCGCTGGGGTGGACGCGTACGGGGTGGTCGATCACGGGGCTCCTCGCGACGTGCGGCGGATGCGGCTGCGGATGCGGCTGCGGCTGCGACTCTGACGTGGATGCAGCCGCGGATGCGGTGTACGGCACGAGTCTTCCCCGGGCGCACCCCGCGCGCGACGGCTCCAACCTGCGTAATCCATCCATGTCGGGGCTGCGAATCTGCGAATCCTGCGAAAGGTGCGGATGCTACCTTCACAAAAACGGTGCGGAGAGGGGAGCCGTCGATCCGCATGGGACGCCCTGCCGGACGGAAGATCTACGCCCACGCCAAGCTGCGCAGACTGCGCCGCGAGCGGGGCATGAACCAGGTCGAACTGGCCCGCGCCCTGGGCCTGTCCACCAGCTACCTGAACCAGATCGAGCACAGCCGACGTCCGCTCACGGCTCCCGTGCTGGTGCGGATCGCCGAGGTCTTCGGGGTCGACCCGGAGTTCTTCTCCGAGGCCGGCGAGGAGCGGCTGGCCACCGACCTGCGCGCGGCGCTCGGGGACGAGGCGTGCGGGGCCGGTGTCGCGCCGGAGGAGATCGCCGATGTGGCCCGCGACCATCCGGACGTGGCCCGGGCGCTCGTGGCCCTCCACCGGCGCTACCGTGACGCCTCCGAGCGCGTCGTCGCCCTGGCCCCGCCCGAGGACCGCGCGGCGGCGACCCTGTTGCCCGCGGAACCGCACGACGAGGTGCGGGACTTCTTCTACGCGCACCACAACCACTTCGCGGCACTGGACTCCGCGGCCGAGCGGACCGCCGAGGCGATGGGGACGCACGGGGTCGCGCGGGCCGCGGACGCGCTCGCCGAACGGCTGGCGTCCCGGCACGGCGTCCGGGTGATCCGGGCGGCGCCGGAACGGTCGGCCGAGGCGCGCCGCTTCGACGCGGGCTCGGGGCTGTTGTTCCTGTCGCCGTGGCTGAGCGAGGGGCAGCGGGCCTTCCAGATGGCCACCCAGCTCGCGCTGTTGGAGCACGCGCGGCTGCTGGAGGAACCGGTGCGCGCCGCCGTCCTGTCCTCCGCGCAGGCGGAGGGCCTCGCCCGGATCGGGTTGGCCAACTACTTCGCGGGCGCGCTCCTGATGCCGTACGCCGCCTTCCACGCGGCCGCCGAGGAACTCCGCTACGACATCGAGCTGTTGCGGGCCCGCTTCGGCGTGGGCTTCGAGACCGTCTGCCACCGCCTGAGCACGCTCCAGCGCACCGGCCGGCGCGGGGTGCCGTTCTCCTTCCTGCGCGCGGACCGCGCGGGCAACATCTCCAAGCGGCAGTCCGCGACCGACTTCCACTTCTCCCGCCTGGGCGGCACCTGCCCGCTGTGGACCGTCTACGAGGCCTTCTCCGCCCCCGGTCGCATCCTCACGCAGGTCGCCGAGATGCCCGACGGGAAGAAGTACTTCTGGATCGCCCGCACCGTCACCCGCGGCGGCTACGGTCACGACGCGCCCCGGGCCGACTTCGCGGTGGCGCTGGGCTGCGAGCTGCGTCACGCGCCGCGGCTGGTCTACGCCGGGGGCATCGCCCTGCACGACCCGCGCGCCGGCACGCCCATCGGCCTGGGCTGTCGGATCTGCGAGCGCCGTGACTGCGCCCAGCGGGCCGCGCCCCCGGCCGGCGGCACCCTCGCGGTGGATCCGGACCTGCGCACGCACGTGCCCTACCCGGTGGTCGCCGACCCGGCCGCCGCCGACCGCCGCTGACCCGGATCCCCACCGGTGTCCCTCGGGGCGGGGGCGGCGGGGCGTGCGCGGCGCGGCCCCCGCGCGGCGGGGCGTGCCGGCCGGGACGCATGGGTGGGGCCGGGCCGGGCAGGTGCCGGGAAAGCGGGCGCGACGGGGCCGACCCGTGGCCGCGGCGAGGTGGTGAGACCCATGTCCCAGTGCAAGATCCCCGACTACCGCACCGGCCACCGCGGCCGGCACTGGACGCACGCCCTGCGGGCGGCCCAACGGGCCGGGGCGGTGATCGTCACCGACGACACCCGCGAGCCGGTCACCTACGACCCCGACTCGACCGGTCCGGGGCGCTTCCGGCCCTGGACCACCACCGCCGGAACCCGCCACGACAGCCACGACGTCCACCCCGAGTGGTGACGCCGCCCACGCGCGCCTTCGGGGCGGGCGGCGGGGGCCGGGGCCGGGTGGGCCGTCAGTGCGGGTGCCAGTGGTACTTCCCGCCGCCGACCCACCTGACCTCGGCCGGGTCGTCGAGGTCGTGGAGGGTGATCCCGGCGGCCGCGGCCGTCAGGATCACGTCCGTCATGGACCGGGCGGTGCCCACCACCTCGCCGTCGATCTCCACGATGCGAAACGGCGGGTCCTCGGGGTGTACGCCGAGTACGGTGACCCGCGCCGGGGGGACGTAGGGAATCGCGCCTTCGGTCATGCCTGGCCCTCCTCCGCGTGCACGCGGACCGCGCCCGCCGCGTTGCCTCCAGTCTGCGCCCCGTCGGCGCCGGCGCGCCCGCCCGCGCGGCGCCCGCCCGCGCCGCGCCCGCCGCTCAGCGTTCGATCGCGTCCGCGACGTCCTGCTGCCAGTAGGTGACCTCCAGGGAGCTGTCGTAGTAGAGGCCCGCCGCCGGCAGGGCGGGGGTGGCCGAGGCGCCGCCGCTGCTGTGGGGGGTCGTCCCCTGGAAGGCGACGGTGAGCCGGCGCCCGGTCGTCCCGCCCTCCCCGCTGCCGTCGGCCGCCGACAGCCGGGCTCCCGCGTAGCCCGACTCGCCGGGTGCCAGGGAGACCACGGCCTGGGGCTGGGTGTCCTTGCGCGCGGTCGGCGCCCACTGCATCTCGTCGAAGCGGAGGACGGGGTGGTAGGTCAGGTCGCAGGTCTTCGAGCCGGTGTTCCTCACCGTGATCAGCATGTGGTTGAGCGGTCGGGGGACCGGCTGGACGGTGACGGCGGTGTTGGAACCGTTGCACAGGACGCGGCCGCCCGCGGCGGCCTGGTCCGAGGGCGCCTTCGCGTCCGCCGTGCCGGAACCGGCCTGTGCGCCGCCGCCCGTCTTCGCCCCGCCGGTCGCGGTGGCGGAGCCCGCGGCCGGGGTGGCGGACGCGCCCTGCCCGCCCGTCTGGGCACCGGGGGTGGCGCTCGCGGCGGGCGAGCCGGCGGCCTCGGGGGCGGGCGCGGCCCCGTTGTCCTTGAGGCCCGTACCGTCCTGGCAGGCGGTGAGGGCCAGCGCGGCGAGGGCCGCGGCGACGGCGCCGGCGAGGCGGCGCGAGGACCGGACACGGGAGGTGCGGGCGCTGCCCGTGGTGGGGGTGGTACGGGCGGTGCGGAACGCGGACATGGCTGATCGCCTCTCAGGTGGCGTGCCCCGACGGCCGGTCGGAGCCGGTGTTCGGGAGCGGTGTGCTTGGATTGGCTCCAGCCTGGGCGGTGATCCGTCCCAGCCGCCACATCCGAGGGGCCATCAGGGACGCTGGGATGCCGGCGCAGGCTCTGAGCTGCGGGAACGGCCCGTCCCTGGGATGCGGGACAGGCCACGGGGGTGGGAGGAACAGTGTCGTCGGACACGGCCGGATCCGGTTTCGCCGGGCTGTTGCGGGAGTTGAAGGACCGGTCCGGTCTCAGCTACGGGACGCTCGCCAAACGGCTCCACATGAGTACCTCGACCCTGCACCGCTACTGCAGCGGCGACGTCGTTCCGACGGAGTACGCGCCCCTCGAACGCTTCGCGCGGCTCTGCAAGGCATCGCCCGAGGAGCTCCTCGCCCTGCACCGGAGCTGGGTGCTGGCGGACGCGAACCGTCCGCGCAAGGGCGCCGGCGCGGGAGCGGCGGGGACGCCGGCGCCGGCCGTACGCCGGCCCGCCGAGCCCCCTTCGGCTCCCGCCCCCGAAGCGACGGGGACGGCTGCCGGTGACGGGGACGGCGACGGGCCCGCGGGCGCGGCCGTCGAAGCCGGCGCGGGGGCCGAAGCCGGCGCCGGGGACGGCGTGGCCGGGCTTCCGGGCCCCGCCGAGGGGCCCGGGCCGAAACGGCGGCGCCGCCTCCACCGGGCCGTCCTCGCCGGGATCGCGGTGGCCGTCGTCGCCGGGACGATCGCGCTGACCGCGCACCTCACGGAGCGGGGCACCGACGTCCGCGACCGTCCCGTCGGCGCCGCCTCCCTCGCCGGCGGCGGCGGCGAAACGGAACCCGCGGACGGCAAGCCGGGCCCCGCCGCCACGAAGGCCGGCGCCGCCTCCGGCTCCGCGACCCCGACCGGCGCGAGCCCGACCGGCGGGGCCTCGACCGACGGGGCCCCGGGGGCCGCCGGCACGCCGGGGCCGCCGGCCGCCGGGGCCGGTGTGCCGCTGGCGGTGACCACGCAGCCGTACACCTGGGAGAGCCCCTGCGGCCAGCACTACCTGATCGACCGGCCCCCGACCGAGGTGGGCCCGCCGCCCGCCGAACGGGACGCGCCCGCGTGGGTGGCGGCCTCGGGAGCCGTCTCCTCGGGGGAGCAGTACGTGACCCTGACCCTCCAGGGCTCCGGCAAGGAGACGGTGGTGCTGGACAGCCTGACCGTCCGTACCGCCGCCAAGCGATCCCCGTTGGCCTGGAACGACTACGCCATGGGCTACCCGGGCGTCGGCTGCGGCGCCGGCGTGCCGACCCGGTCGTTCACCGTGGCCCTCGACGCCGCGCGTCCGGCGGTCGTCCCCGAGGCGGGACAGCCGAACTTCCCGTTCAAGGTGAGCGAGTCCGATCCCGAGGTGTTCCACATCAAGGCGGACGCCTCCGCGTACGACGTGAGCTGGTACCTGGAGCTGGCCTGGTCCAGCGGTTCCCGCCACGGCACGCTCAAGATCGACCACAACGGCAGGCCCTTCCGCACCAGCGGCCTGAACGGTCGGCCCGCCTTCGAGTTCCCGCTCGGCGGGGACGGATGGGTCAAGGCGGGCACCACCTCCTGACGCGCCCGGCTGCCCGGACACCGCACGGCGGCCGCCCCGGGGCCGTCCCCTTGACCGGGAGCGACCGGGCCTTGACCGGGAGCGCACGGTCGGCGTCGTCCCGGGGCGGAGGCGGAGCATCGAACATACGATGGGCGCAAAGCGGCGCGGGCCGCGCTCCGTGCCGCCCGCCCGGGGCACTCGGGGTGGAGACGACGTATGGCACAGGCCGCCGAAACCGCGCGGACCGTCATCCTCACGGTGGACGACGACCCGGGGGTCTCCCGCGCCATCGCCCGTGACCTGCGGCGCCGCTACGGCGCCGGGTACCGGATCGTGCGGGCCGAATCCGGCGAATCGGCGCTGGAGGCGCTGCGGGAGCTGAAGCTGCGGGGCGATCCGGTGGCGGTGATCCTGGCCGACTACCGCATGCCGCAGATGAACGGCATCGAGTTCCTGGAGCAGGCGCTGGGCATCCATCCCGGCGCGCGGCGGGTGCTGCTGACGGCGTACGCCGACACGAACGCGGCGATCGACGCGATCAACGTGGTCGACCTCGACCACTACCTGCTCAAGCCGTGGGACCCGCCGGAGGAGAAGCTGTATCCGGTCCTGGACGACCTGCTGACGGCCTGGCGCTCCAGCGAGTACCGGCCGGTCCCGGCCACGAAGGTGGTCGGTCACCGCTGGTCCGCGCCGTCCTCGCACGTCCGCGAGTTCCTGGCCCGCAACCAGGTGCCCTACCGCTGGTACTCCTCGGACGAACCCGAGGGGCGACGGCTGCTGGAGGCCGCGGGGGCCGACGGGCAGCGGCTGCCGCTCGTGGTCACCCCCGACGGCACCGCGCTGATCGCGCCCGAGGCGGCGGAGCTGGCCGCGCACGTGGGGCTCGCGACGACGCCGACCTCGGACTTCTACGACCTCGTCGTGATCGGAGGCGGCCCGGCCGGGCTCGGCTCGGCGGTGTACGGGGCCTCCGAGGGGCTTCGCACCGTCCTGGTCGAGCGGTCGGCGACGGGCGGGCAGGCCGGGCAGAGCTCCCGCATCGAGAACTACCTCGGCTTCCCGGACGGCGTCTCGGGGGCGCAGCTCACCGAACGCGCGCGGCGCCAGGCGGGCCGGTTCGGCGCCGAGATCCTCACGGCGCGCGAGGTGACGGGGCTGGAGGTGAACGGCGCGGCCCGCGTCGTGCGCTTCTCCGACGGCTCGGCGGTCGCCGCGCACAGCGTGATCCTGGCGACGGGGGTCTCGTACCGGCAGTTGCGGGCGCCGGGCTGCGAGGACCTGACGGGCTGCGGGGTGTACTACGGCTCCTCGCTCACGGAGGCGGCCTCCTGCCAGGGGCACGACGTGTACATCGTGGGCGGCGCCAACTCCGCCGGGCAGGCGGCGATGTACCTGGCCCGGGGCGCGAAGTCGGTGACGCTGCTGGTGCGCGGGGAGTCCCTGCGGGCCTCGATGTCGTACTACCTGATCCAGCAGATCGAGGAGGCGTCGAACATCACGGTGCGCACCCGGACGGTCGTGGAGTCGGCGCACGGGGACGGGCACCTGGAACGGCTGACGCTGCGGGACGTGGACAGCGGGGAGACCGAGCGCGTCGACTGCCAGTGGATGTTCGTCTTCATCGGCGCGGCCCCGCTCACCGACTGGCTCGACGGCACGGTGCTGCGCGACGAGCACGGTTTCATCCTGACCGGCCCGGACCTGACGCCGGACGGTCGGCCGCCGGCCGAGTGGGAGCTGGACCGGCCGCCCTACCACCTGGAGACCAACATCCCCGGCGTGTTCGTGGCGGGTGACGCGCGCGCCCAGTCCGCGAAGCGCGTCGCGTCCGCCGTCGGAGAGGGAGCCATGGCCGTGATGCTCGTCCACCGCTACCTGGAGCAGTCATGAGCGGACAGGTCATGCCGTGCGCCCCGGCGGAGATCGCCTCGTTGTTCCTGTTCGAGAAGCTCTCCCCGGAACAGCTGGGTCGCTTGTGCGGCGAGGGGCGGGTGGAGCGCTTCGAGCCGGGTCCGGTGTACACCGAGGGCGATCCGGCCACGTGCTTCTACGTGATGATCGAGGGCACGGTGGTCCTGTCGCGCCGGGTCGGCGGGGACGACGTCGAGGTGAGCCGGACCTCGCAGCGCGGCGTGTACGCGGGAGCCATGCAGGCCTACCTGGGCGAGCAGGTACCGCAGACGTACACGAACTCGATGCGGGTGACCGAGCCGACGCGGTTCTTCGTCCTGCCCGCCCAGTCCTTCTCGGACATCATGCGCGAGTGGTTCCCGATGGCCGCCCATCTGCTGGAGGGGTTGTTCTTCGGCTCCAAGAACACCCAGCGGGCCATCGGGCAGCGTGAGCGGCTGTTGGCGCTCGGTTCGTTGTCCGCCGGCCTCACCCACGAGCTGAACAACCCGGCCGCGGCGGCCGTACGGGCGACCGCGACGCTGCGGGAACGGGTCGGCAAGATGCGGCACAAGCTGGCCCACATCTCCCAGGGGCAGTACTCGCGCGAGGTGATCGCCGATCTCATCGAGATCCAGGAGCGCACCGTCGAGCGCGTCGCGAAGGCGCCGGCGATCGGCCCGCTGGAGGCCGCCGACCGGGAGGACGAGCTCGCGGACTGGCTCGACGACCACGGCATCGCGGAGGGCTGGCGGATCGCGCCGACCTTCGTGCAGGCCGGACTGGACACGGACTGGCTGGACCAGGTCGCGGCGACGGTGGCCGAGGAGATCCTTCCGTCGGCGATCGGCTGGCTGAACTACACGGTCGAGACCGAGCTGTTGATGGACGAGATCGACGACTCCACCACGCGGATCTCCCATCTGGTGGACGCGGCGAAGCAGTACTCGCAGCTGGACCGGGCCCCGCACCGGGTCGTCGACGTCCACGAGCTGCTCGACAGCACCCTGCTGATGCTGTCCGGCAAGATCGGCCCCGGGGTGCGGGTGGTCAAGGAGTACGACCGTTCCGTGCCGCCGGTGCCGGCCTACCCGGCGGAGCTCAACCAGGTGTGGACCAACCTCGTCGACAACGCCGTCTTCGCCATCGGGAGCACCGGCCTCGAGGGCACGCTGACGGTCCGCACGGCGCGCGAGGGCGACCGGCTGCTGGTGGAGTTCCGCGACACCGGGCCCGGGATCCCGGCGGACATCCGCGGCCGCATCTTCGACCCCTTCTTCACCACGAAGCCCGTCGGCGAGGGGACCGGGCTCGGGCTCGACATCTCGTGGCGGATCGTCGTCAACAAGCACCACGGCAGCCTCCAGGTCGAATCCGCGCCGGGTGACACGCGTTTCCAGGTGCTGCTGCCCCTGACCGCCCCGGAGGGCGAGCCGTCCGAGGTCGAACCGTCCGCCGAGGACGCACCGGAGAACTCCCCCGGGGCCCCGCCCACGACCGGGTCCCCCGACACCGCCGAGGAGCGCGCGTGAGCGAGATCAACGGAATCGACCCGAGCGTCCCGCCCGCCGGCCCCGGCTGCGCCGCGTGCGACGCGGCCGGCGGCTGGTGGTTCCACCTGCGGCGCTGTGCCCTGTGCGGGCACATCGGCTGTTGCGACTCCTCGCCGGCGCAGCACGCCACCGCCCATTGGAAGGCCACCGGGCACCCCGTGGTGCGCAGCTACGAGCCGGGCGAGGAGTGGTTCTGGAACTACGACACGAACGCCCTGTACGAGTCCGGCCCCGCGTTGGCCGCGCCGAGCGGGCACCCCGAGGACCAGCCGGCCCCGGGACCGGCCGACCGGGTTCCGCAGGACTGGACGAAGCAGCTCCGTCGCTGACGGCTCCGGTCCCGTACGGCCCGCCCTGACCCCGTACGCCCCGCCCTGCCCGCCCCCGCCCTCCCTGCCCCCGCTGCCCGTCGGTCCCTCTCCCGCTCCGCCGACCCCCGTCACCGGGCGCCCTCTTCGGCGTCCGGTGACCGAACACGAGCGCGAACCGCGATACTTAGGTTAGGCTAAGCTAACGAGAGTGAGGCGGGTCGTTGCCGCCTCTTGCCGAGGGGACGCCGGCAGTGAGACTTCCGATGGCCGAGCCATATCCGATGCCCACCGAGGACGCGCTCCCGCACTCCGTCGCACCCTGGAGGGTCGACCCGGGGCGGGCCGCGTTACTCATCCACAACATGCAGAACCATCTCATCCGGGCCTTCTCGCCCGGGAGTTCGCCACGCGGCGAGCTGGTCGGCAACATCGCCCGCCTGCGCAAGGCCGCGGGCCGACTGGGCATCCCGGTCGTCTTCAGCACCGAGCCCACCCCCGGATCGCACCGGCGCGGACTCGCGGACCGGCTGCCGATCGGGGCCGGCGCGGGCGGGGACGCCGACGCGGGCGCGGGGGCGGACAGCGACGGCCACATCGTCGCGAACCTGGCCCCCGCCCGCGGCGACCACCTCGTCACGAACACCCGCCACAACGCCTTCCTGGGCAGCCACCTCGGAAGGATCCTGCGGACAGCCGACCGGGACCAACTGATCGTCTGCGGCCTCTTCGCCCACTCCGGGGTGCTGTTGACCGCGGCGGACGCCTTCATGAACGACATCCAGCCGTTCGTGGTCGCCGACGCGGTGGCCGACCTGTCCGCCGAGGAACACGAACTCGCCCTGCGGTGGTCGGCCGCGCGCGGCGCCGTCGTCCGGACCACCACCACTTTGATCAAGGAGCTCGACGCCCGATGAGCAGCCCCAGCAGAACGTACGCGCGGTGAGCGGGGCGGGAGTACGGGCCCGGACCGTCATCGAGGCCCTTCCGTGGCTGGAACGGTTCCAGGGGCGCACCGTCGTGGTCAAGTTCGGCGGGAACGCCATGGTCGACGAGGAGCTCAAACGGGCCTTCGCCCAGGACGTGGTGTCCCTGCGGTACGCGGGACTGCGGCCGGTCGTCGTGCACGGCGGCGGCCCCCAGATCAGCGCCATGCTGCGGAAGTTGGCCCTGGAGGTCGAGTTCGCGGCGGGACTGCGGGTCACCACCCCCGAGGTGATGGAGGTGGTGCGCATGGTGCTCGCCGGCCGGGTCCAGCGGGACCTGGTCAACCTCATCAACGCGCACGGACCGTTCGCGGTCGGGATGACCGGCGAGGACGCCCGTACGCTGACCGCCGTGCGGCGGCCCGCGAGGGTGGACGGGCGGGAGGTGGACATCGGCCTGGTGGGTGACATCGTCCGGGTCCGACCCGACACCCTGCGCGCCCTGCTGGAGAGTGGCCGGATTCCGGTGGTCTCGCCGATCGCACGCGGGGAGCGGGACGACGCGGTCTACAACATCAACGCCGACCTGGCGGCGGCCGCGCTCGCCGAGGCGCTGGACGCCGAGAAGCTCATCATGCTCACCGACGTGGCGGGTCTGTACGCGGACTGGCCCCGTAGCACCGACGTCATCCCGAGGCTGACCGCCGGCCGGTTGGAGTCCATGCTGCCGGGGCTGACGGGCGGGATGACGCCCAAGATGGAGGGCTGCCTGCGCGCGGTCCGCGCGGGCGTGCGCATGGCGCACGTCCTCGACGGCCGGGTGCCGCACGCCCTGCTGCTGGAGGTGTTCGCGGACGAACACACGGGGACCGTCGTGGTACCCGACGCACCGGCCGTCACGGCACCCTCACGACACGTCTGAAAGACACCCGGAAGACAGGAACCCCGACCGGCCGTCCGGCCCCGGGGTTTTTGTCACGCCCTCCCCAATCGCCCACGTCAGGGGCGAACTGACGATGCGTTCAAGCCACGTCCGGGCGACACGCCGCAGCTTGACAGCACCCCGCGAATGGGTGATGTTAGGCCAGCCTTACCTAACTAAATGGGTGAGACCGAGGAAGGATGGGCATGTCCGCACCACACGCGCAGACCACTCCGGGGAGCCGAGTCCCCGGCACCCGTGACCTGGTGGGCATCGGCTTCGGCCCTGCCAACCTGGCGCTGGCGATAGCCGTCGAGGAGCACAACCTCCAGCGCACGTCCGGTGGAGCGGTGCACGCCACCTTCGTCGAGCGGCAGGAGGACTTCGGCTGGCACCGGGGAATGCTCCTCGAAGGCGCCACCATGCAGGTGTCCTTCCTGAAGGACCTCGTCACGATGCGCAACCCCGGTAGCCCGTACAGCTTCGTGCACTACCTCCAGGACCGCGGCAGGCTGGCGGACTTCGTCAACCACAAGACCTTCTTCCCGACCCGCATCGAGTTCCACGACTACTTCCGCTGGTGCGCGAGCGCCTTCCGGGACCAGGTCCGTTACGGGGCCGAGGTCGAGACGGTCACCGCGCCGCCGGCCCTCGGCGCCACGGACGCCGTGGACGAACTGGAGGTGCGCTCCCGGGACGCGGACGGCGGCGGCACCACCCTGCGCACCCGCAACGTCGTCATCGGCACCGGCCTCGTCCCCCGCCTCCCCCGCGGCGTCGAGACGGGGGCCCGCGTCTGGCACAACCGCGATCTGCTGTTCCGCGCACCGAAGTTGACGAACCGTCGCCACCGCCGGTTCGTGGTCGTGGGGGCCGGCCAGTCGGCGGCGGAGACCGCCGACTACCTGCACCGGACCTTCCCCGACTCCGAGGTCCACGCGGTCTTCCGGCGCTACGGGTACAGCCCGGCCGACGACAGCCCGTTCGCCAACCGGATCTTCGACCCGGCCGCGGTGGACACCTTCTACGGAGCGCCGCAGGAGGTCAAGGAGCAGCTCCTCGGCTACCACGCGAACACCAACTACTCGGTGGTCGACGGGGACCTGATCGAGCAGCTGTACCGCACCGCCTACCAGGAGAAGATCACTGGCACGGAGCGGCTGCGGATCACGGGCGCCTGCGAGTTCGTCTCCGTCACCCCCGTGGAGCACGGCGTACGGGCCACCGTGCGCTCGCTGACCGGCGGCGGGACCTCCACCCTCGACTGCGACGCGGTCGTCCTCGCCACCGGCTACCGACCGGCCGACCCGCTGGAGCTGCTGGGCGACCTGGCCGGGGAATGCCTCACCGACGGACAGGGGCGCCTGCGCATCGGTCGCGACCACCGGGTGGAGACCACGGACCGACTGCGGGCCGGGGTCTACGTCCAGGGCGCGGCGACCGAGCACACGCACGGCATCACCTCCTCGCTGCTGTCCACGCTGGCGGTGCGCTCGGGCGAGATCTGCGACTCCCTGCTCCTGCGCGCGACCGAACACGAGTTGCGGACCGGACCGACGGACGCCGCCGCGGGCACCGCGCCCGCCGTCCCCGCGAACCGGGGCTGAGCCCCGGTGTCCCCCACGCAGACCCCCCTGGCCCCCGCCGCGCCGCCCGCGGTCAACCTGACCGCGGCCCAGGCCCACGTGCTCGCCGCGCAGACCGCGGCCCCCTCGTACGCCGGGCACAACGTCGGCCAGTACATCGAACTGGTCGGCCCGCTCGACGTCGAGGCCCTGGACGAGGCCGTCAGCCGGACCTTCGACGAGGCCCCCTGGCTGCGCTTCAGCGTGACCAGCGAGGCCGGTCGCTACCGTCAGGCGCCGGCGCCGGCCCGGACCGGGGTGCGCAGGCTGCCCCGCCTGGACACCTCGGGAGCCGCCGATCCGGTGGCCGCCGCCGTGGACCTCGTGCGACGCCAACTCGCCTGCCCGCCCCGGCTGGAGCTGCTGGTCGACCCGGTGCGGCCGGACGCGGTGCCCGATCTCGCGGGCGCGGTGCTGGTCACCGCCGGACCCCGGCACCACCTGCTCGTGCAGTACTTCCACCAGCTCGTCGTCGACGGCTACGGCGTGGCCCTGCTCAGCCGGCGCATCGCCGAGCGCTACACGGCCCTGGTCGGCCGCACGCCGGTGACCCCGTCGCCGTTCGCCCCGGTGTCGGTCCTCGCGGACGCCGAGAGCGCCTACGCCGCGTCGGCCGCGCACGCCACCGAGCTGGCGGCCTGGCAGGAACGTTACGCCGACCTGCCGGACCCCGTCTGGCCCTCGGGCCGCACGGCCCCCGCCGGCGACACCGCCCTGCGGCGGACCGTCGTGCTCGGCCGCGCCGACGGCGCGGCCGTCTCCGCCGCCGCCCGTACGGCCGGGGTGACCTGGGGCGAGGCCGTGGTCGCCGCGACCGCCGTCCACCTGACCGAACGGACGGGGGCCAAGGAGGCCACCCTCGCCCTCTTCGCCACGGCCCGCACCGCCCCCGGCACCCTGCGCGTGCCCGGGATGGCGGTCAACGTCCTGCCGGCGCGGATCCCGGTCGGGTCCGGAGACACCTTCCGCACCCTCCTGGGTCGCGCGGCGGCCGAACTGACCTTCCTGCGCGGCCACCAGCGGGTCCGGGGCGAGGAACTGGCCAAGGCCCTGTGGCCGGCGCTGCCGGGCAGCCGCGTCCCCGGCCCCCTGATCAACCTGCGGCCCTTCGAGACCGAGCTGGACTTCGCCGGGACCCGCGGGCACGTGGTCACCCTGGCCTCCGGGCCCGTGGACGACCTGTCCGTCTCGGCGGCCGGGCTTCCCGACGGACGACTGCGCCTGGACTTCGACGCGAACCCGGCGCTGTACGACGCGGATTCGCTGGCCCGGCACGCCGACGCCTGCGCGGGAGCCCTGGTGGCCCTGGCCCGGGAACCCGGCCGTCCCCTCGGCGAGGTACTGCGCCGGCCCGCCGCCGCGCCGTCCGCGCACCGCGCACCGGACGCGTCCGCCGCGCCTCGCGCGGTCGGCGCCCCGACGGGCACCCGGCCCGGCGGACCGGGACACGACACCGAGACGGGCACCCTGCCCCTGCTGCCCTCCGCGCACCGGCTGCGCGAGGCGCGCTGCGCCGTGGAGCGACTGCACGAGTCGGTGCTGCTGAGGGTCCCCGCCGGGCTGCGGGCGGCTCCGCTGCGCCAGGCCCTCGCGGCCCTGGCCCGGCGGCATCCGGCGCTGCGGCTCGCGCTGCACCGCACCGAGGGGGTGTGGACCCAGGAGATCCGACCGGCCGTCTCGGCCCCGGCGGTCACCGATCCCGCCACCCTGCGCCGGATCGGCGTCGCCGGGCGTCCGCGGGAGGAACGGGAGCGCCTGGTCGCGGCCGCGGCGCGGACCGCCGCCGAGGCGCTGGACCCCCGTACGGCCACCGTGCTGCGCGCGGTCTGGTTCGACGCCGGTCCGCGCGAGGAGGGTCGCCTGCTGTTGCTGGGACACGAGCTCTCCGTGGACGACGTCACCTGGCAGGCCCTGACCGACGAACTGGTCCCCCTGTACGAGGAGTTCGCCTACGGGGAATCCGCCGCCGACGCCCGGATGGCCCCGGCCGGAGGCCTCGTAGACTGGGCGGCGCGACTGAGCGCCGAGGCCCAGTCCACGGACCGGGCACGGGAGCTGCCCCACTGGCGCGCGCTCGCCGCCGCTCCGGCCGGCAGGGCCTGGGCGGCCACCGAGGGCGGCCACCTCGTGACCACCCTGCTGACCCTGCCGCCGGCCCCCTCCGGGCCCGGATCCCGTCCGGAACCCGGCGACGGACACGCCGTCGACGCCCTGCTCCTGACGGCGCTGGCCCGGCTCGCGAACGGCAGGCCCCGCCTGCACGACGGCACCGGACTGCTCGTCGACCTGGAGCTGCCCCGCCCGGAGGCGGCCCCGCGCACGGCGGGCAGGCTCACCTCCGCGCACCTGCTGCGCCTCGCGCTCGACGCCTGCGGCCCGTCCTCGACGACCGGCCCCGCGGAGACGTACGGGCGCGTCGTGCGCGAGCTGGCCGCGGTCCCCGACCGGGGCCGGGGGCTCGACCAGCTGCGCCACCTCAACCCCCAGACCGCGGGCCGCCTCGCGGACCTGCCGCGCTGCGGGATCCGCTACCGGCGCCGGAACGCGCTGCGGGCCGCCCCGGGCTCCGGGGGCTGGGGTCCCGCCCCCGCCTCCGAGTGGCGGGCCCTGGAGCCCACGGGCACGCCGCTCCCCCTGACGGGGCCGCTGGAGGTCACCGCGTACGCGGAGGCGCCGGCGGACGGGAGGACCGCGCTCACGCTGCGCTGGCGCTGGTCGGACCGGCTCTTCGGGGCCGCCGAGGCCCGGGAACTGGCCGAGGAGGCCACCGCCACCGTCCGCGCGCTGTCGGCCCGTCGGTCCGAGCCCGAAGGCGACGCGCGCTCCGGCGGCGCCGGCTCCTGAACCACCCCCGTCACGCCGAACGCGTCCTCGCCGAGGGCGCCTTCACCGAACCACCGCTCCCCCACCACCGTTCCACCCCGTCACCAAGGAGAACAGCCATGTCCACCACCAACCCCTTCGAGGACGACGACGCGCGCTACTTCGTGCTGGTGAACGCCGAGAACCAGCACTCCCTGTGGCCCGCGTTCGCCGCCGTCCCGGCCGGCTGGACCGTCGCGCACGGCGAGGACACCCGAGCCGGGTGCGCCGCGTACACCGACGCCCACTGGACCGACATGCGCCCCGCGAGCCTGATCGCCGCCCAGGGCTGATCCGGCGCCCGCCGGCGCGCCCCGCGCGGCACCGGGGCCGGTGCGTCGTCACCGGCCCCGGCAACTCCCGCACCGCTCCCGCCTCGTCGGGGACCTTCCCCGACGGGGAATCGGGGGCGCCGGCGTCTTCCGTGATCAATAACTTAGGTTAGGCTTACCTAAGTATCCTCGCCACGCCTTTCCGGACGAAGGAAGCACCCATGCCCGACACCGCCGCCTCAGGCCCCTCCGCCCTCCCGCTCACCCCCGGGTCCCTCGACCTCGACCGGCTCGTCCACGACGTGGCCGAGGTCCTCTACGTGGAGCCCTCCGACATCTCCCCGGACGAGGACCTCATCGACCAGGGGCTCGACTCCATACGGCTGATGACCCTCGTGGAGAGATGGCGCGCCGAAGGCGCACGGATCAGCTTCGTGGACCTCGCCGAGCGCCCGACCCTGCGCGAATGGGCCGCGCTCCTGTCCCCCGCCGCCTGACCCGCGACACCCCTGCCGTCAACGGAGCCCCCAGTGCCCCTGCGTGACCTCCTCATCGACATCGACCCCCTGCGCACGAGCCCCGACTTCCGGGCCATCTTCACCGCGCGGGTGGTCTCCCTCTTCGGCCTCGGCATGGCCACCGTGGCGCTGTCCGCACAGGTCTACGCGATGACCCGGTCGACGTTCGATGTGGCCGTCACCAGCATGATCATGAGCGTGACGGTGCTCCTCGGATCGCTGTGGGGCGGCGTGATGGCCGACCGCACCGACCGCAAGCGGCTCATCGTCTGCGCGCGCGGTGCGGCCGCCCTCGCCTTCGCCGGACTCGCCGTGAACGCCATGCTGCCCGATCCCTCCCTGTGGGCGATCTACGCGTGCGTGGCCTGGGACGGCCTCGCCACGGGCGTCAGCGTGACCGCGCTGATGGCCGTCGCACCGACCCTGGTCCGCCCCGACCAACTCCCCGCAGCAGGCGCCCTGATCTCCCTCACCGGCGAGATCGGCTCCATCAGCGCCCCGTTCCTCGGCGGCCTGCTGCTCGCCGCCTGGGGTCCCGGCCCCGTCTACGCCTTCGCCGCCGTCACCACGGCCGTCACCACCCTCCTCATCTCCCGCATCCGCCCGCTGCCCCCCGGCATCGGCGCGGACGAGGACGAGGAGTACGGGAAGGACAGCGGATCGCCGCTGGTGGCGTTCAAGTACGCGCTGCGCAACCGTGTGGTCGGCGGGCTCGTGCTCCTCGGCGGCGTCGTCGCCGTGTTCAACGTCCCCGTCGTGCTCTTCCCCGAGATGGTCGACCGTCAGTTCCACGGCGACGAGGTCATGCTGGGCCTGCTGTACACCGCCCCGGCCGTCGGCGCCGTCCTGGTGTCGGCCACCAGCGGGTGGCTGTCGCGCACCGCCCGTCCCGGACGGATGCTGCTCGCCGCCGCCTTCACCGGGGGCCTCGCCACCATCGGCTTCGGCCTCAGCGGCAACGTCGCCGTCGCCTTCGTGATGCTGGCCGTCGGCGGAGCCGCCGGCACGGTGTACGAGATCCTGGAGTACGCCCTCGTCCAGCACAGCACGCCGGACCGGCTGCGCGGCCGCATCGTCAGCGTCATCACCGCCCAGGGCACCACGGGCGGCGTCGTCGGGGACGCCGAGGTGGCCGCCGTCGCACGCTGGTTCAGCCCGGCCGGAGCGGCCGTGTTGAACGGCGCCGTCTGCGCCGTCGCGGCCGTCGCCGTGGCCGTGGCCGTACCCGGCCTCCGCCGGGCCACGCTGCCCCACGAGGACGAGCACGAGGACGGGGCCGGGGACCACGACGGGACCCGGGACGCGGGCGCGGCCGAACGCGGCACCGAGCACCCCGGCGCACCCCGCCCCGCCTCCGACCCCGCCGAGGACCCCGCGCCCCGCCCCGCCGAGCGCTGACCCCGCGCGCTCGGGGCCCCGCGCGCCCGGGGCCCCGAGCACCGAGCACCGAGCACCGAGCACCGAGCACCACCCTCTCGCCCCGTCCCGAGGCATCCCGCCCTTCGGGCCCCCGGCCTGCCCGCCCTCCGGGCCGCCCGCCCCGCCGGCCTTCCGCCCCGAGGCCGACGCGCCCTGCCGTCGCCGAACCCTGGAGCACGATCCCCATGAGCGACCGACCCTCCCAGCGCCTGCCCCTCACCGGGGCCCAGACCGGTGTCTGGTACGGACAGCGGCTCGACCCCGAGTCCCCGGTCTACAACGTGGGCCAGTACGTCGAGATCAACGGCGCGCTGGACCCGGACCTGTTCGTCACCGCCCTGCGGTGGACCGTCGCCGAGACCGAGGCGCTGACCACCCGGTTCGGCGAGGACGCGGACGGCGTCCCGTACCAGACGGTGTGGCCGGGCCCGGCCGCCGGCCCGATCGTGGCGACCCTCGACCACACGGGCCAGGAGGACCCGGTCGGCGTGGCGCTCTCCCTCATGCACCGGGACATGGCGACCCCCGTGGACCCGCTGCGCGATCCGCTGTACGTCTTCTCCCTGCACCGGGTCGGCCCGGACCGCACGCTCTGGTACCAGCGCGCCCACCACATCGCCCTCGACGCCTTCGGCTTCTCCCTGCTCTCCCGCCGCACGGCCGAGGTGTACAGCGCGCTGGTCGCCGGCGAGCAGCCCGCGCCGACCCCCTTCGGCGGGCTGAGCGTGGTGACCGACGAGGAGCGGGAGTACCGCTCCTCCGAGCGGTTCGAGGCGGACCGCGCCTACTGGCTGGAGCGGCTGGCGGACTGCCCGGAGCCGGAACCGCTGAGCGGCGCCTCGCTCCCCGCCGCCCACGCCTTCCTGCGCGAGGGGGCCACCCTCTCCGTGGAGGAGACCACTGGACTGCTCGACATCGCCCGCGCCGCGCGCGCCAGTTGGGCCGACGTGATGACGGCCGCCTTCGCGGCCTTCCTGCACCGGGCCACCGGCACCCGGGACGTGCTGCTCTCGCTGCCGGCCATGGCCCGGCTCGGTTCGGCCGCGCTCAAGGTGCCGGCGATGGTCGTCAACGTGCTGCCGCTGCGCGTGGCGGTCCGCCCGGGGGCGGAACTGGCGGAACTGGTCGGCGAGGTCGCCGCCGGGATCCGGGACCTGCGCCGCCACCAGCGCTACCGCGCCGAGGACATCCGCCGCGAACTGGGCCTGTCCGGCCGGGCGCAGGGGCTGCTCGGCCCCATGGTGAACGTCAAGGCCTTCGACAACGACCTCGACTTCGCCGGCTCCCCGGGCACCGTGCACAACGTCGCCGCCGGCCCCGTCGAGGACCTCACCCTGGGCGTCTACCACGACGCCGCCGAGGGACGGATCCGGTTCGAGTTCGACGGCAACCCCCTGGCCTACGACGCCGACTCGCTCGGCGCGCGCTGCGGCGAGTTCGCCCGCTTCCTGCGCGCCGCCGCCGCGGCGGGACCGCAGGCCCCCGTCGGCCGGCACGACCTGCTGGAGCCCGAGGCCCTGGAGCGCGCCCTGCGCACGGGGAACGCGACCGCGCACGCCCTGCCCGCGGGCACGGTCGTCGAGGCGTTCGCCGCGCAGGCCCGCCGCCACCCGGAGCTGCCCGCCGTCGTCGCCGGAGGGGTCACCCTCGACTACGCGGGCCTCGACGACCGGGCGGCCCGGCTCGCCCGGGTGCTGGCCGACCGCGGCGTGGGCCCCGAGGGCATCGTCGGACTGGCCCTGCCCCGTACGGCCGACCTGGTGGTGGCCCTGCTCGCGGTCTGGCGGGCCGGTGGCGCCTACCTCCCCCTGGACCTGGACTACCCGGCCGAGCGACTCGCGTACATGGTCGAGGACGCCCGTCCCGTCTGCGTGCTGACCACCCTGGACCAGGCCGCGCTCGCCCCCGACGTACCGGGCGTGGAGGTCGTGGTGCTGGACGCCCCCGACACCCTGGCCGCGCTGGCGGACGTCGACACCGCCGCCCCGGCGCCCGCGCCGCCCGCCGCGGACCAGCCGGCCTACGTGATCTACACCTCCGGCTCGACCGGCCGTCCCAAGGGCGTGGTGATCGGCCACGCGGCGCTCGCCAACTTCCTGCACATGCAGGCCGACGTCCTCGAACTCGTGCCCGGCGACCGGCTCGTCGCCGTCACCACCATCGCCTTCGACATCGCCGCGCTGGAGATCCACACCCCGCTGCTGTGCGGGGCGACGGTGGTCCTCGCCGACCGCGACACCGTCCGCGACCCGGCCGCGCTGGCCGCCCTCGTCGACGCGCACCGGCCGGCCGTCATGCAGGCCACCCCTTCCCTGTGGCACGCGCTGCTGGAGGACGGGCGCCCCACCTCCCTGGACGGCACGCGCGTCCTGGTCGGCGGCGAGGCACTGCCCGCCGCGCTCGCCGAGCGCCTGGCCCGTACCGCCCTGTCCGTCACCAACGTCTACGGCCCCACCGAGGTCACCGTCTGGGCCACCTCCGCCGACCTGGACCCGGCGCACACGGGCGTCCCGGACATCGGCCTGCCGTTCTGGAACACCCGCGCCCACGTCCTGGACTCCGCCCTGCGCCCGGTGGCCCCCGGCCGCCCCGGCGAGCTGTACCTGAGCGGGTCCCAGTTGGCCCGCGGCTACCTGGGCCGTCCGGCGCTGACCTCGCAGCGGTTCGTCGCCGACCCCCACGGGGAGCCCGGCGAGCGCATGTACCGGACGGGCGACCTGGCCCGGCGCGACGCGGACGGCCGCATCGAGTTCCTGGGCCGGGTCGACGACCAGGTCAAGCTGCGCGGTTTCCGCATCGAACTCGGCGAGATCGAGGCGGCCCTCACGGCCGCGCCGGGCGTGGGCCGTGCCGTGGTGCTGGTCCGCGAGGACCTGCCGGGCTTCCCCGCCCTGGTCGGCTACGTCACCCCGTCCGCCGACGGCCCCGCCCCCGAGCCTGCGGCCCTGCGCGCGGCCGCGGCCGAGGTGCTGCCGGAGTACATGGTCCCGTCGGCGGTGGTGGCGCTCGACGCCTTCCCGCTGACCGCGAACGGCAAGGTCGACCGGCGCGCGCTGCCCGCCCCCGACCTCTCCGGTCTCTCCGGCGGCGGGCGTGCCGCGCGCGGCGCCCACGAGGAGATCGTCGCGGGGGTCTTCGCGGAGGTGCTGGGGCTGGCCTCGGTCGGCGGCGACGACGACTTCTTCTCCCTGGGCGGACACTCCCTGCTGGCCGCCCGGGTGATCGCCCGGCTGCGGACCGCCCTCGGCGCCGAGTGCGGCATCCGCGACGTGTTCGAGGCCCGCACCGTCGCCGGCCTCGCCGCCCGGCTCGCCGGACGCACGTCCGCCGGCCGCACGGCGCCCGTGGCGGGCGTACGTCCCGATCCGCTGCCGCTGTCGTACGCGCAGCGCCGGTTGTGGTTCCTCGACCAGGTCGAGGGACCCGCGACCACCTACAACATCCCCTTCGCGGTGCGCTTCGACGGGACGCTCGACGCGGGCGCCCTGGACGCGGCGCTCGCCGACGTCGCCACCCGCCACGAGGCCCTGCGGACGGTGTACGGGGAGCACGACGGAGTCCCGTACCAGCGCGTGGTCGACCCGGCGGAGGCCGGGGTGCGGCTGCGGATCGTCGAGGTGGCCGACGGCCGTCTCGACGAGGCGGTGACGGCGGCCCTCGCGCACCTCTTCGACCTGAAGGCCGAGGCGCCGCTGCGCGTCACCCTGCTGCGCGACCGCGAGGGCGGTGGCGACGCGCTCGTGGTCCTGCTGCACCACATCGCGAGCGACGAGTGGTCCATGGGCCCGTTCCTGCGCGACCTGGAGCGGGCGTACGAGGCCCGGTGCGCGGGCGAGGAACCGCTCTTCGCCCCCCTCCCGGTCCAGTACGCCGACTTCGCGCTGTGGCAGCGCGACCTGCTGGGCGCCGTGGAGGAGCCCGGTTCCCTCGCCGCGCGGCAGGCCGCGTACTGGCGGGAGGCGCTCGCCGCGCTGCCCGAGGAGGCGGGACTGCCCGCCGACCGGCCGCGTCCGGCGGTGGCCGCGCACGCCGGGGCCCTGCTGTACCGCGAGGTCCCGCGCGAGCTGGCCCTCGGCGTGCGGCGGCTGGCCCGGGAGAGCGGCACCAGTGTGTTCATGGTGGTGCACGCCGCCGTGGCCGCGCTGCTGCACCGGCTCGGCGCCGGCGAGGACATCGTGCTCGGCAGCCCGGTCGCCGGTCGTTCGGACAGCGCCCTGGACGATCTGGTCGGCTTCTTCGTCAACACGCTGGTGCTGCGCACCGACCTGTCCGGCGACCCGTCCTTCGGTGAACTGCTGGAGCGCGTCCGCGGCGCCGACCTGGCCGCCCTGGACCACGCCGACCTGCCCTTCGAGCAGGTGGTGGAGGCCGTCAACCCGGAGCGCACGCTCGCCCGTCACCCGCTCTTCCAGACGATGGTCTCCTACAGCACGGTGACCCAGGACGTCCGCACCCTCTTCGGCCTGCCCACGCGGGTGGACCGGGTGGACCCCGGGGTCACCAAGTTCGACCTGGACATCACCTTCGCCGACGCGGCGCACAGCGAGGACCTGGAGCTGGAGGTCTTCTACTCCACCGGGCTGTTCGACCGGGCGACCGTGGAGACCTTCACCGACCGGCTGCTGCGGACCCTGGCCGAGGCGGTCGCCGATCCCTCGCGCCCGGTGTCGGCCTGGGAGCTGCGCGACGCCGACGAGCGGGCCCTGATGGCGCGTTGGAACGCCACGGACCGCGCGGTGCCGGCGGCGAACGTCGCCGAGGTGTTCGCGGAGCGGGCCGCCCTGACCCCGGACGCCGTCGCCGTCGTGGCCGGCGAGGACCGGCTGACCTTCGCCGGGCTCGCGGAGCGGGCGGGCCGGCTGGCCGCCGTACTGGTCGCCGAGGGCGTGGGTCCGGATTCCGTGGTGGCCCTCGCGGTGCCGCGTTCCGTCGACGCCGTGGTGGCCGTGCTCGCCGTCCTCAAGGCGGGCGGCGCCTACCTGCCGCTGGACCTCGACCACCCCGCCGAGCGGCTTGCGTTCATGCTGGAGGACGCCTCCCCGGTGTGCGCGGTGACCACCCGCGCGGTGGCGGACCTCGTCGCGGGCACCCCCGCGGTGGTCCTGGACGATCCGCTGACCGAGGCCCGGCTCGCCGCGGCCGTGCCGGGGCCGGACGTGGCGGTGGACCCCGAGAACGCCGCGTACGTGATCTACACCTCGGGCTCCACCGGACGCCCGAAGGGCGTGGTGCTGCGGCACGCCGGCCTGACCGCCCTGTTCCGCGACCACGAGCGGGAGCTGTACCTGCCCGTCGCCGCGCGGTCGGGCCGCCGGGTGCGGGCCCTGCACACCGCCTCCTTCTCCTTCGACTCCTCCTGGGAGCAGTTGCTGTGGCTGGTCGCCGGCCACGAGCTGCACGTGCTGGACGAGTTCGAACGGCGCGACGCCGAGGCGGTCGTGGCGTACGTGCGCGCCGCGGAGATCGACGCGCTGGACGTGACGCCCTCGTACGGGCGCCAGCTGGTCGACGCCGGTCTGCTGGCCGGTCCGTGGCGGCCGGCGCTGTTCCTCCTGGGCGGCGAGGCGGTGCCCGCCGCGCTGTGGACGGAGCTGCGCGAGCTGCCCGACGTCGAGGTGGTCAACTACTACGGACCGACCGAGTTCACGGTCGACGCGCTCGTCGCGCGGGTGGGCGACTGCCCCACCCCGGTCGTGGGACGGCCCCTGGACAACGCGCGGGCCCACGTCCTGGACTCCCGGCTGCGTCCGCTGCCCGTCGGGGTGCCCGGTGAGCTGTACCTGTCGGGAACGCAGAACGCCCGCGGCTACCTGGGGCGCGCGGCGCTGACCTCGGAGCGGTTCGTCGCCGACCCGTTCGGCGGGCCCGGCGAGCGCATGTACCGGACGGGCGACCTGGCCCGGTGGCGGGCCGACGGCCTGCTGGAGTTCCTGGGCCGCTCCGACGACCAGGTGAAGATCCGCGGCTTCCGCGTGGAACTCGGCGAGGTGGAGTCCGCGTTGTCCGCCCTGCCCGGGGTCTCCGCGGCCGCGGTGGTGGTACGGGAGGACGTGGCCGGCGGCCGGCGACTGGTCGGTTACGTGACCGGCACCGCCGACCCGGCTTCGATCCGCGCGCGGTTGACGCCGCTGCTGCCGGAGCACATGGTCCCGGCGGCCGTGGTGGGACTGGCGGAGCTGCCGACGACGATCAGCGGCAAGTTGGACCGGGCGGCCCTGCCCGCCCCGGCGGCGGGCGAGGAGCCCGTGGGCCGCGCGCCGCGCGGTGCGGCCGAGGAGCGGGTCGCCGCGGTGTTCGCGGAGGCCCTGGGGCTGGCGTCCGTCGGCGCCGACGCCGACTTCTTCCGACTCGGCGGACACTCGCTGCTGGCCACCCGGGTGGCCGCCCGCCTCCGCGCGGCCGGCGACGACTGCTCGGTGCGGGACGTGTTCGAGGCCCGTACGGTCGCCGCCCTGGCGGCCCGTGTGGACGGGCGGGGGTCGACCGTGCGCCCGGCCCTGGTGGCGGCCGCGCGGCCCGAGCGGCTGCCCCTGTCGTACGCCCAGGCCCGACTGTGGTTCCTGCACCGCCTGGAGGGACCCAACGCGACCTACAACATCCCGCACGTGCTGCGGCTGCGCGGCGCGGTGGACCCGGCCGCGCTGCGGGCGGCGGTCGCGGACGTGGTGGCCCGGCACGAGTCGCTCCGTACCGCGTTCGCCGAGGACGCGAGCGGCCCGTACCAGCGGGTGCTGGAGCCCGGGGCGGCCGTGGTGCCCTTCCACCTGGTCCGGGTGCCGGCCGGGGAACTGGCCGAGCGGACGGAGGAGGCCGCGGGTCGGCCGTTCGACCTGGGGGCGGAGCCCCCGCTGCGGGTGACCCTGCTGGACGCCGGCGCACAGGGCTGGACGCTGGTCCTGCTGGTGCACCACATCGCCACCGACGAGTGGTCGGCCGGCCCGCTGCTGGCCGACCTGGGCCGGGCCTACGCGGCCCGACTGGGCGGCGGGGCGCCGGACTTCGCCCCGCTGCCGGTGCAGTACGCCGACTACGCGCTGTGGCAGCGCGAGCTGCTCGGCGAGCCGGGGCGGGAGGGCTCGCTCGCCCACCGGCAGTCCGGGTACTGGCGGGAGGCCCTGGCCGGGCTGCCGCAGGAGCTGAGCGTTCCGGCGGACCGGCCGCGTCCGGCGATCCCCTCGCACCGCGGTGCGACGGTGGAGACGCGGCTGCCGGCGGCGCTGGTCGAGGGGCTGGACGCCCTGGCCCGCTCGACGGGGACGACGGTGTTCACGGTGGTCACGGCCGCCGTGGCCGCGTTGCTGCACCGGCTGGGCGCGGGCGAGGACATCCCCCTCGGCAGCCCGGTCGCCGGGCGCGGTGACGAGGCCCTCGACCGGCTCGTGGGCTTCTTCGTCAACACGGTCGTCCTGCGGGCGGACCTGTCCGGCGCGCCCACCTTCACGGAGCTGCTGGAGCGCACGGCCGCGACGGTCACGGCGGCGCTGGACCACGCCGACCTGCCCTTCGACTCGGTGGTGGAGGCCGTCAACCCGGAGCGTTCGCTCGCCCGTCATCCCCTGTTCCAGACGATGGTGGCCTACGAGGGCGGCTCCGGTCCCGCCGGAGCGGCGACCGGCGGGTTCGCCGGGATCCCCGCCGAGGAGGTCGCGCCGGCGGCCGGCGCGGCCAAGTTCGACCTGGAGATCCTCTTCCGCCGGACCCCGTCCGAGCAGGACGCGGCCTCGACGGGGATGACCTGCGGGGTGCGCTACGCCGTCGACCTGTTCGACGAGGAGACGGTGTGGGCCCTGACCCACCGTCTCGTGCGCGTGCTGACCGCCGTGGTCGCCGATCCGGGGGTGCGGGTCTCGCAGGTGGAGGTGATGGGCGAGGCCGAGCGCGAGCTCGTCCTGCACGGCTGGAACGACACCGCGCGTCCGC